>CAADGG010000048.1 GCA_900696485.1 uncultured Pseudomonadota bacterium | reverse complement strand
GCCGCCTGACGCTGCGTGATCGCCGCCGTCAGCGTCGTCTTCCCGTGGTCCACGTGACCGATCGTCCCCACGTTCACGTGCGGCTTCGTACGCTCGAACTTCGCCTTCGCCATGAATTCTCGCTCCTCTAGACCGTGAACTGCGGACCCGTCGACTGCGGACCCGTCGACCCTCGACGTCGACCCTCAACTTGTCGCACCAGCAATCGTCGGACCGGAACCTCCTCGATGCGTCCTGGCTGTCGATCCACGGACGGCCCGGAACGGATGGAGCCCACGACCGGGATCGAACCGGTGACCTCGTCCTTACCAAGGACGTGCTCTACCGACTGAGCTACGTGGGCTTCGCCTCTTCCTCAAGACGAGGGATCTCGGACCGATGACCCGTCGTTCGATGACCCGTCGTTCGCTGGAGCGGGAAACGGGATTCGAACCCGCGACCCCGAGCTTGGAAGGCTCGTGCTCTAGCCAGCTGAGCTATTCCCGCTGGTAAACCTTTCGAAACGTCCTCTCGTTCTCTCTGGTGGAACTGCGAGTCGCTGAGAATCGCTGCGGACCGATCCGACTCGACGCAATCCGTCGCCACGATGAGATGCTGTGCTCGCGAGCCGTCTGCATCAGGGCCTCCGCCTCGGAACTCGCGACTCGACGTCTCTTCAGCCGGCTCCTGGTGGAGAGGGGAGGATTCGAACCTCCGAAGGCGTAAGCCAGCAGATTTACAGTCTGCCCCGTTTGGCCGCTTCGGTACCTCTCCGAACCGCGCCGAGGAGCGCGGAAAAATGCGCATGGGCAGCCGATCCCCTTCCCTCGCCCCGCGCTCCGCACCTGAGGAGCGCGTGGACTTTCGGGGTCGCCGGATGCGTGAACTGTCCGAGTGTGCCGACTCTTGCCGATCCCAAAGCCTAAGCCGATTCCCAGCTAGGCCGCTTCTTCAGTAGGCCGCTTCAGTAGGCCGCTAAGCCAAGCCGCTAAGCCGATTGATCTCTGCGATTGTGATCCCGAACTCGATCGCTGCCGCTTCGTCGCTTGTGTTCGCCGCCGTCCCAGCCAGGGAAAAGCCCAGGAAGAACAATGCAGGCATCTCTGACTCACCCGAGATCTGAAATGGTTCCCGGAGAACAGGAAAAACGGCGTTCCTTGCCGTCCGCAGACTCTCTTCCGTTTCCCCTCGGATGGAGCTGGCGAGGGGACTCGAACCCGTAACCTGCGGATTACAAATCCGCTGCTCTACCAATTGAGCTACGCCAGCCCGGCTTGGCGATCGGCGCACTATAGCGAAGGCGAATTCCCAGGCAAGATCGCTGCCAAGCCGACGGACGACCGGGACGAGCCGCTCCGGGCGGATGCTCAGAGAGACAATCGGTCTCGCCGGGCCCATTCGAAGAGGACCACGGCAGCGGCGCTCGCGACATTGAGGGAGGCCACCTGGCCCCGCATCGGGATCCTGTACAGCGTGTCGACCACGGCGCGGACGCCGGGGCGCAACCCGCGCCCCTCGGCACCCAGGACGAGGACCAGACGGCGGTCGAACAGCCGGTCCGGCGTCTCGTAGAGATCGAGCGTGGCGTCCGGTGTGGCTCCATGCACCCAGAAACCTTGCGCCTGGAGCGCCCGCAGGGCGCGCGTGAGATTGGTGACGCGCGCAATCGGAAGATGCTCGATGGCGCCGGCGCTGGCCCTCCCGGCCGCTGGAGACAGCGGCGCCACCCGCCGCTCCGGGAGCAGCGCTCCGGCGGCACCGGCGGCGTCCGCCACCCGCAGGATCGCACCGAGATTCTGCGGGTCTTCGACGCCGTCGAGTGCGACGAGCCAGGCTCCGCGGGTCGCCGGTGCGACGAGGTCCGCGAGCGTCACCTCCGGGACGGGACCTGCTTCGAGGAGCACCCCCTGATGCAGAACTCCCTCAGGGGCGATCTCTTCGAAGACCTCGGCGGAAACCTCATCGACCGGGATGCCCGCGTGCGCCGCCAGCCGCTCCACCAGCGCCAGCTCCTCGCGCCGCGGACCCGGACCGATCCGCAACAGCAGGCGGTAGAACGAACGGCGGCCTGCCCGAAGCGCCTCGTGGACCGGATGGACGCCGGCGAGGAGTTCTCGAGCAGGAATCGCCGGCGGGGGTCCGCTCCGATCTCGAGACGGGCGCGATCGAGACGGACGCGATCGAGCCGGGCGCGAACGGGCGGAACTCGTGCGTTTCACGAGCGGAAGGTAGCGCGCAGTCCCTCCACCGATTGCAACACCAAGTCCGGTCTCTCGACCTCGGGATGGTTCTTCACCTCGAACTCGAGGTAGTCGACGAGAGCCGCGAACGCCGCTCGGACATCGCCATGCCGCTCGGCCGGAAGCCCCAGCGCGCGTTCGAGCAACAGATCGGCGTCGAGCAGGGCGCTGGGACCCGGCCGGACCCCGGCGAGCAGGCCGGGGAAGCGCTCGGCCACCTCCTCGATCAGGATCCCGAAGCGCTCGCCGAAGCGATCGGGTCCGTCGACCGCCACGATGGCGGCCGCCAGTTCTCCGATCAGCTTGACGGCATCCTGGACGTGCGTCCGGAGCCGCTCGCCCGGATCGTTCCGAAGCACGCGCTGGGTGCGATCCGGATCGTCGTCGGCGCGGCGAATCTTCACGGCGCCGCCGCGGTGCAGGAGCTGGACGATCCGCGCCGTCGTCTGCGCATCGATCCCGATGCGCCGGTACAACGCCACGAAGGTAGGGTCTTCACCGAGCGCATCGAAGACGGCCCGCTCGATGCCGCTGAGACCCGTCTGCCGTTCCGGCACCCGTTCGAGCCGGACGCGCGGATCGCCAAGCGAGCGCACGAAGCGCCGCAACTCCTGACGCCAACGGAGTCCCTCGTGGATCAGACGCGGCGTGGGCAGCGAGAGGCGCACCACGTTGTCCGGCTGCATCTCGCCTTCCCAGAAGCACAGCCAGCCGGCGGAATCGGCGAACAGCGACTGCGCGATCTCCTCGGCCTGCCGCTGCAGTGCGGTCCACAGCTGCCGCGGAGTCAGCAACCCTCGCTCCACGAGGACCTTGCCGAAGCGTCCGCTACCGAGCGGACGTCGCTCGGCGTCCTGCATCTGTTCGAACGACAGGATTCCCGCCCGAACCAGGGAATGACCGAGTCGGTCCAGACGCTGGTTGGACGCCGCGAAGACCACCTCGCCGCGATGGAACCAGATCCACTTGGCCTGGTCCTGATGGCTCGAGTGCAGGAGCCCGCTTCGTCCGGCCCCGTGGAGCCAGCTGAGCACGTCGGCCAACGGGAAGCTCCGAACGTCCACCGACAGCGTGAGCGAGCAGTCTGCCGGTACGTACGGATCCTCGAAGGGACGGCGCTCGACCAGGATCATGCGCGGCCCGCACGCACGCACCCGCGCGGCTTCGGTTCGCTCGAGGCCGAGGGCGCTACACACAGCGGGTTCGAGCGTGTCGGTCCCCCGCTGATCGCGCTCGCGCATGCCCCCTCCGCAGCTCAGCCTGCAGCGCGGACGCCCCGCTCGCATCGGCCTGGCTCCTCCTGTTCGACGCCGGAGCCGGCGTGCTTGAGGCCCGTGGCCCCCGGGCCGGCGCCTGACCGTCGCCTGCCCGCTGCGCTCAAGCTGCCGGTGAGTTGCGCCGACGGGAACTCGCAGGCCGACGCAAGGGGGTTCCGTCATGCCTCAGGATTCGAGTCACGAACGCCGGCGCTACCAGCGCATCGCCATCGACGCCTCGGTCCGTCTCTCGACGATCGATCCGGAGATCGATGCACGGACGGGCCGGCCGTTCTTCCGCGCTTTCGAGGAGTCCTGCGCGAATCTCTCGCGCGGAGGAATGTCGATCCACACCCGGGAGACACTGGCACCCGGCCGTCGGGTGCTGATCGAGGTGGCGCTCCCGGAGGGCTCCGTGTTCGACGCCGTGGCCCGGATCGCCTGGGCCGGGCCGGTCGAGGACGATCCCGACAGCCACGGTCTCGGCCTCGAGTTCCTGGGCGGGGCTCCGAAGCTCTGGGAACGTTTCGAGAAATTGCTCGCTCCTGCGCCCGCGACTCCGTGAGTCCCGCTTTCCTGGCTTGATCGGCATGGCTCGATGCGGGTATTCTCCAGCGCCCATGCGACCTCCGGGAAGCTACAAGATCGCCGGCCGAAACCGCGCACTCGAGGATCTGCTGGATCCCGGAGCGCGCGGGACGCGGCGCGTCCGCCGGATCGTGGAATCGCTGCGCGCGCAGATCGCCGATGCGGGAGACGACACGGCGCTGCGCATCCGGCGGGTCTTTTCCGGTCCGAAGGAGATCTTCCGCGTGGAGATCGAACTCCCGGATCTGGGTTACCTGCGCACCACCCTGCTCGACCGCGCCGCACTCGAAGAACTGTTGACGGGCGCCGATGTGTGCGCGCGGGTCCGCACGAATCTCGATCTCGGTTGAGCCACGGCCGGGGAGCTTCGGATCGGAGGGTTCGGGCCCGACGACCGGAGGCGAAGCCGGGCCGGGACGGAGGGTGCCCGGGGCAGGACTCGAACCTGCAAGGCCTGAGGCCAGGCGATTTTAAGTCGCCCGCGTCTACCATTTCGCCACCCGGGCTTGCGGCTCGGTGAGGATATCAGCAAGCGATGTTCCACGGGAAGAGAATCGTGGTCGTGATGCCGGCGTTCAACGCGGCGCGCACCCTGGAGCAGACCTGGCGCGAGATTCCCCACGATCTCGTCGACGAGGTTCTCGTCACCGACGACGCCAGTCAGGACGAGACCGTCGAGGTGGCGCGGCGGCTGGGCGTGCGCACCTTCGTCCACGGCCGCAACCGGGGCTACGGAGGCAACCAGAAGACCTGCTACACCGAGGCGCTTCGACTGGGGGCGGACGTCGTCGTGATGCTCCACCCCGACTACCAGTACACGCCCTCGCTGATCGCGGCGATGGTGGGGATGATCGTCGACGGACCCTTCGACGTCGTGCTCGGTTCCCGCATTCTCGGCGGCCGTGCGCGTGCCGGCGGCATGCCGCTCTGGAAGTACGTCGCGAACCGCTTCCTCACCGCGGCGCAGAACGCACTCCAGGGCGCCAAGCTCTCCGAGTACCACACCGGCTATCGCGCCTTCTCGCGCAGCGTCCTCGAGACGATTCCGCTGCTCGAGAACTCGGACGATTTCGTCTTCGACAACCAGATGCTCGCGCAGATCCTGTTCTGGAACTTCGAGATCGGTGAGGTGAGCTGCCCGGCGGCGTACTTCGCCGAGGCCTCCTCGATCAATTTCCGCCGCTCCGTGACCTATGGCGTCGGCTGCCTGCGCACCGCCGGACAGTTCTTTCTGCAGCGACGCGGCTGGGGTTCGGCAGCGATCTTCGCGGCGGACGGCCGTCGTCTTCCGGCGCTCACCGGCGAACGCGAAGTGGAGGCCCGGGCCGGAATCGAACCGGCATAAACGGATTTGCAGTCCGCTGGCTAAGCCATTCACCCACCGGGCCTCGAAGGACGCAGACCATAGGCAATCCGCACACTTGAAGCGATACCGCGCGCTTCACCACGCCCCCGTCTCCTCGGCATGGGGGGACTTCTGGCGGGAAACCTCGAGCCGCGCGAGCAGATCCGCCGGCACCTCCCCTGTCACTCGAGGTGGCGGGTGCTACAGGGGCTGGGACCGGGCGACCAGAGCGGCGCGATCACCGTCTCGCGCGCCGTCAAGATCAAAACGAGCAACTGCCCGAGACGAAACGACGGAATTCAAGCCGCTCCGGCTCACCAACTGGCATTGGGGCTAGCGGTGGCGCCTGCGGCTGCGCAGCGCGAGCGCGGTCATGCCGAGGCTGATCAGCGCGAACGTGCCGGGCTCGGGGATGACGTTGCCCTCGACGAAGCCGAGCCGGAAGGCGCTCGCGCCGCTGTTCTCCGCGACGATCAGCAGCGCCGTGGTCGTGTAGGGGAGGTTGCCCGGCGAGACGTGGCCGAGATCCTCACCGTCGAACTCCGAGAACGAGCCGCATAACGAGAACCCGCCGCAGTTGTCCGTCCCGATCAGGTCCCAGGCAGAACCGGTCCAGCCCCAGACCGAGATGTCGTCCGGGTCCTCGATGAGCGTGCCGTAGACGCGCGTCACCTCGACGAGCGCGTCGAAGGTGATCAGCAGCGCGTCCTCGCCGCTCGGCGAGATCAGATCGCATTGGGACACGCTGATGACGGTCCCGCAGCCGACGCCGCGACCGAAGCCGAGTGCGGTCCCGATGTTGACCCCGAGGTTCAAGGCGGAGGCGGACGGGTTCGAAGGGTCGATCGAGTTCTGGGGATTCGTGAGGCCGCCCCAGCCCGACGCGGTCGCATTGACGCCGCCGTCGGAGACCGTGATCCCGTTGGAATTACTCTGATTCGCGATCTGCCAATCGAATTTCAGCGCGCTCGCGGTGGCGGGCAGCAGCAGGGCGCACAGCGCTGCCAGCGCCCGCCCATAGACGACGTTCCTCGACATCCCATCCCCTTCCCCGTCCAGAACTTTGACCTGAACGATTCAACCTGAACGACCGCGGCACTTCCCAGTACACCGCGACCGCCCTACGCCGTGCAGGATCTGTTCCATCCTTTCCCGCTCGACACAGAAGTGGAAAAGCTGAGGCGAAGCAGTTGCTTGTACACCGTGGGGAGATCCACCCTCAGCACGAAACCAACGCTCGAGCGGAAATGTCTTTCCATGAAATAGAAAGAGATCTCCTTGACGGGCCGGACCGCTCGGCTGTGCTGCGATGATCAGGAGGCGCGCGGGCGCAGCCTGACTCGCCGTCAGCACGACGCAAGGGGCAGGCCGACGACGAAGACCGCGACGGACCCCGCTCGCCGACTACGAGTTCTTCGAGCCCGAGGCGCCCGTTGCTTGCGAGCTGGTCGTGCCGGCACAGCCTACGCGTTTGTCGCGCGGTGGGTTTTCGCGCGCCGGTCTTCAGTTCTTCACGGGAAGATCGATTCGCGCGCGCGGCAGCCGCGTCGGCAGCGGGCCGCTCGGAACGAATGCGGACTCACGACGCCAGAATGCGTCGAGCTTCGCGGCGAGGCGGTCCCGATGGGCGCGCGCCGCTGGATCCGTACTCCGATCGTCGAGCTCGTCGGGGTCCGCGACCAGGTCGACCAGCCGGTACTCGCAACTGCCGTCCACGCGTGGGCGGCACGTCAGCTTCCAGCGTTCCTCGCGCACTACGAGGAAGCGGAACGGCTTCACGCTGACCTCGAGTGCGTAGGCGTTCCGCTCCCCTGGGCTCGTCTCTTCTCCGCGTGCGAGCGGCAGGATCGATTGCCCGCGTAGCTGGGGCGGGATCGGGATCCCAGCGGCGTCGAGGATCGTCGGAAGCACGTCCACCAGGGACACGGGCGCGCCGGACACGCGCCCCGGCTCGATGCGACCGGGCCAGCGCACGAGGAACGGGATCCGGATGGAGCCCTCGTACGGCTCGCTCTTGGTCAGCAGCCGGAACTCGCCCATCAGGTCGCCGTGGTCCGACACGAAGAACACGAGTGTGTCGCCCGCAAGGCCGAGCGCATCGAGGCCGTCGAGCAGCCGGCCGATCTGGTGATCGACCTGCGAGACCGATCCGAAGTAGTGGCGGCGGATCTCGCGGAAGTCGGCTTCCGAGAGGCCGCCGAACGGCTTCGCGCCTGGCGCGGCGTAGAAGCTGTGCGGGAGTTTCATCTCCGCGTCCCGGTAGAGGTCGAGGTACTTCGGGAGCGGGACGTAGGGATGGTGCGGTGGGAAGTAGGATGCGTGCACGAAGAACGGACGCTGCTCCGCCTGCGCGCGCGCGATCATCCGGAGCGCCTTGTCCGTGGTCCACGCCTCGGCCGTGAGCTCCTCGGGAAGCGGGTTCGTGCCCGTGAGGCCCGAGACCGTCAGGTACCAGTCCTTCGACGGTTCGAGCAGCGGCGGCGGCGGCGGCAGTCCGCGCTCGCGGAGCCTCATGGCGAGCCACGGCGCGTAGTGAGAGATGCCCGAGGCGTCGATCAAGAACTCGTGGTGGTAGACGTGCTCGAATCCGTGCGTCTCGCCGTAGGGCGCGTAGTGCAGTTTGCCGACCGACGCCGTGAAATAGCCCGCGTCCGCGAGGTAGCTTTGGATGTGGCGGAAGCCGGGACGCGGTGCGACCTCGTTGTCGAATGTGCCGAGCTCCGTCGGATAGTGGCCGGTGAACATCGCGTAACGCGCCGGGCCGCACACCGGGTAGTTGCTGTAACCCGCCGTGAAGCGGATGCCTTGCGACGCCAGGCGATCGAGCGACGGCGTCTGCACGACGGGCTCGCCCGCTGCGCCGAGTGCGCGGTGGTGATGCTGATCGGTGACGATGAGCAGGATGTTCGGCGGCTTCGCGTCGTCGCGCGCGACCGCGGCGGACGCGCAGAGCAGCGCGCTCGCGAGCCACACGGCCGCGAGTGCCGCGCGCACGCGCCGCCGTCTTGCTTTGCGCGGCGGCGTTCCTCTACCATGCGCGACCCTTCCTGCTGCCCCAGATGCGCACCGGAGTTCATGACCGACGACCGTCCCGCCGCGCCGCTGCGCGTTCCCGCGATCGCCGTCGCATCGGCTTCGCTGCTCGCTGCGCTCGCGTGGTCCTACGTGTTCGCGGAGTCGATCCCGTTCTACTTCGAGGACGTCGAACTCGTGCTGCTCGCGGTCGAACGCAACGTCGTCGAGCTGCTGCGCGCGCTCGTCGATCCGACCGCCCTCGACACGCGCTACGGGCTCTTCGACCGGCCGGCGGAGCTTCTCGTGCTCAAGGCGCTGCATGCAGCCGCCGGTTTCGAGCCCGCCGTGTTCCACGCATTCAAGGGCCTCTGCATGCTCGCGGTCGCCGGGCTCGCCTTCGCCTGGATCTGGCGCGCGACCGGCGCGCTCGTGTTTCCAGCGCTGGCCGCGCTCTGGCTGACCGTCTCTCACCCGATCTACCAGAGCACGCTGTGGATCGTCGACTTCGATGTGGTCGCCCACGTGTTCATCCTCGTCGCACTGATGCTGTGGGCGCGGCAGCTCGCCGGAGTAACCGCGACGTCGCGGGCCGTCGTGCTCGAGACGATCGCGATCGTAACTCTGGCCTACGTCGGCAGCAAAACGAAGGGCAGCGCGCTCGTGTTGCCGGCGACGATCGTGCTCTCGGGCGCCGCGTTCGGCGTGAAGCGCTTCGCACGCGCTGTCCTGATCGCGCTCGCGATCGGGCTGCTGGCGCTGGCGCCTCGCCTCGCCGATCCCGCCGCGGTCGGCGCGGCGATCCGCTGGGCGAACGTCGGCGGCTTCGCCGCGCAGCTCCCGCACGCGATCGCGTTCGGCCTGCCTGGTCTTGCCGTCGCCGCTGCCTCTCTTCTCGGTCTGGCCTTCGTCGTCTGGCCCGCTCCGCAGCGGAACCGGCGCGCGCGCGCAGCGGCCGCGATCGCGCTCGCTTGGATCGTTTCGGCGTCGGCGCTCTGGCCGCTGTTGCCCTCCTCCGAGACGCGCTACCTCGTCGGCTTCCTGGTGCCGGCGATCTTCGGCGTGTGCCTGGCAGGCGCGTGCGTGACACGTGCCGCACGCCCACGCGGCGTGCGGCACGCGCTCGCTGGCGCGCTCTTCGTCGTCGTCACCGCCACGATCGCGCACGACACCGCGCTCGCGATCCACTTCCGCGGCGTCTGGGGCAGCCGTTTCATCGCCGCCGACCGCACCATGGCGACCGTCGAGGAATCCTTCGAGCGCGCGCTCGTCCTGTATCGCTACCGCCGCTGGGTGTTCTACTCGCCCGGCTCGGAGCGCGGCAACAGGTACGTCCTGGCGCGGGAGCGGGCGCTGTCCGACGTGCTCGGAAAGCCGTCCGACGGGTCGCTACGCGTGCCTCCCCGCTTCGAAGAGCTGCTGTGGGTCGACTTCGACGACGCGCCGCTGGGCGCGGAACCGGTGGCGCGCATCGAAGGCCGCGCAGACACGCTCTTCGATCGCTGGCTCCCACACCTCGGACTCCGGCCGCAGGAGATCGATCTGATGACGCTCGAGATGCGGTCCGGCGCCGCGTACCCGGTGACGCTGGGCCTCTACCGCCGCGACCTCACGCGCGGCCGGACTCTGCCCGCTCCGTCGCGTCCGTGTGTCGAGGGCGAAGGGAAGGCGACTGAGCGCTACTTCGGGACTTGCCTGCACGCCGAAGACGTGTTCGGAACCCCCAGCTCCCGCTGAGCGGCGGAGCTACTCGAGGTATCCGAGTGCGCGCAACTGCTCGCGCTCCTCGGGCGTCAGCTCGGGCGCCGCCGCCCGTTCGATCCGGCTGCGCTCGATCTCGATCGCGGCGCGCCAACGCTCGAGCTCGCCCAGCAGCCGCGCGCGCTGCCCGGGATGGCGCTCGGACACGTTCTCGCGCTCGCCGGGATCGGAGCGCAGCTCGTAGAGCGACACCGTGTTGCGATCGGGATCGTCGATCAGCTTCCAGATCCCATCGGTCACCGACTCGACGCGTCGGTAACGCAGCGTCTGCGAGAAGGTGGTCCCGCCCCGCGGCGACTCGGACAGGAGGCCGCCTGCGTCCGCCGCGCCGTCGCTCCCCTCGAGCAGGGAACGGAACAGCGCCACTGTCGAGACCGGCGCCCCGACCAGCCCGCGATGCTTCGATCCGGGCATCTTCAACAAGAGCGGCACGCGCACCAGCTCGTCGTAGACGAAGAGCGTGTGGCCGATCCAGCGGTTGTTGCGCTCGCCGAGCATCTCGCCATGATCCGCCGTGAAGACGATCAGCGCGTCGTCGTACCCGCCGCGCTCGCGCAGCGCGTCGAGCAGCCGGCCGACGTGGTGATCGGTCCAGGCGACCTCCGAGTCGTAGGCGTCGCGCAGGGCCTCGAAATCGCCCTCGTCGAGCTGCCCCTTCGCGGCGAGCGACTGAAGCTCCATCATGTTGTCGTTCTCACTGCGGATGCGCGGAGCGGTGCCGTCCGAGAAGCGGAAGCCCTCGTGCTCGATGAAATCAAAGTGCGGATCGAAGTAGTGGACGAAGAGGAACCACGAATCCGTTTCACGCGAGAGCGCGTCGAGGCACGCAATTGCCTTGTCCGTCAGCTCCTCGGACGAAACGAAGGTGTGTCCGCGCGCAAGGCTCTGGTCCCAGCGCTCGAAGCCGCGGTCGAATCCCCACTTCTCGCCGAGGAAGAGATGGGAGACGAGGCCCGCGGTGGCATAGCCGCGCTCGCGCAGACGCTCAGCGAGCGTCGGCACACGATCGGGAAGGCGCCGCGCTTCGAAGCCGATGCCGAGCGCCGCCGGATGGTGCCCGGTCATCACGCCGGCCACCGCGGGGAGCGTCCAGGGCGCCGCGCTGCGTGCTTGCAGGAACACGCGCGAGTCGAGCGTCAGCTCGTCGAGGCGCGGCGTGAGCGGGCGCGGGCTCCCGCCGACTCCGAGGCGGTCGAGGCGCAGCGTGTCGACGAGGATCAGCAAGATCGGAGCGCCGCCCGGCGCGCGGGGCCGTGGCTCGAGGCCCGGCCGGACCGGACAGCCTGCGTGTGCCGCCGAGTGCGCGTTCTCGAGCAGCGGCTCTGGCCCACAGCGCGCGCCGAGCGACGCTGCGAGCAGCAGCGCTGCACCGAGCACCACGCGGAAGGCCCGCGTGTCCGAGGCCGCCCGCAAGACCGGTCTCCTCGCTTCCACGCCCATCGCCACCTCCTGAATCGCAGAGCATAGGTAGTCCTCTGCGGCCAAGCTCGGCTGGAGCAGCACGAGGCCCTGCGCAAGCTGTTCCCGTGTCGCCTGCTCGGGTGCGGAACGGAATCACTCCGCCCATCACGCGGCCTCCCCTCGCCCAAGCCGGCTCCGTGTCACTGATACACCGGCGAGCGTGAGCGAGAGAAGCACGCCGGTGACGAATGCCGTGGTTGGAAGGCCATCGGCCGTCCGGAGGGCGTCAGCGCGCTCGAGGGCAGGGTCGGCGCTGTGCGCGAGGCGCTCCAGGTGGACGCCATTCCGCCTGTAGATCCACAGCGCGGTTCCGACGGCGGCGAGGAACGCGATCGCCGCGAGCCCGTAGAGCACGCTCGCGCAGCCGCTGCGCGGACTCCCCGCTCGGGCGTCGGTGCGGCTATCGTGCGGCCATGCACTGGCTGTGGATCTTCTTCGGCGGCGGTCTCGGAGCCGTGCTTCGCTACGAGCTCGGGGGCTGGATGCAGGCCCAGGCCGGTGTCGCGTTTCCGTGGGGCACGCTCTTCGTCAATGCGATCGGCTGTTTCGCGATCGGGCTGCTCGCGACCGTCGTCGACGAGCGCGGCGTCGGCGGAGCCGAACTCCGAACGTTCCTGCTGACCGGCCTGCTCGGCGGCTTCACGACCTTCTCTGCCTTCGGACTCGAGACGTGGCGGCTGGCCGAGCAGGCGGCGTGGGGCGCGGCGGCCGGCAATGCCTTCGGCAGCGTCGTCGTGTGCGTGATCGCCGTGATGGCCGGCGTGGCGCTCGGACGGACAGGCTGAGCGGCGGAGGCGCAGGCGAACAAGTGCCGCCGCCGTTCACTGCGGCGCGGGCTCGGGGAGCGGCTCCGGCTCGAACGAGCCATCGGGATTCGCGCGGAAGGCGCCGAGGAAGTCGTAGCGGTGCCACAACGCGATCCGCACGATCTCCCGGCCGTCGCGGTAGATCCACTTCTCGTTCCAGCGGACGCCACACTCGTCGCGCGCGCGCGGATCGTTGACGCTTCCGATCTGATCGGTCGGCGCTCCGAGCTGGCTCCAGACCTGCTTGCGCGTCCAGCGCGAAGCCGGACCGCCCCGGGCGCGTCCTGCCTCGCGAAGCGCCGGCGCGCTCACCGATCGCACTCGCCACCGATCATGTTGATGAAGTCGAAGGTCGGGATCAGATCGGCCAGCATCGCCCCCTGCAGCATCTTCGGCATCGGCTGGAGGTTCAAGAAGCTCGGCGGCCGACAGCGCACCTTCCACGGCTGGGCGCTGCCGTCCGACACGACGTAGAAGCCGAGCTCTCCGTTCGCGGACTCGACGGCGTGATAGGCCTCGCCGGCCGGCACCATCGGCCCTTCGGTCACGGCCTTGAACTGCTGGATCAGCTCTTCCATGGCGTTGAAGACGCGGCCCTTGGCCGGCCAGCGCACGCGCGGATCATCGACGTCGACGGGGCCCGGCCCGAGCTTCTCGAGCGCCTCCAGACATTGCTCGACGATCCGCAGGCTCTGCTGCATCTCCTCGACGCAGACCAGGTAGCGGTCGTAGTTGTCGCCGACTTCCCCGATCGGCACGTCGAAGTCGACCTCCGCGTACTTCAGGTAGGGCTGGTCCTTGCGCAGGTCGAGCGGAACGCCGGCTGCTCGCAACAGCGGACCCGTTACGCCGTACCGGATCAGCTCCTCTTTCGCGAGCATCCCGGTGCCCCGCAGCCGGTCGACGAAGATCCGGTTCTGTGTGACGACGTCGTCGTAGTCCGTGAGCAGGCCGCGAATCTTGACGATGTTCTCGCGGCAGCGAGCCGGGAAGTCGGGCACCATGTCGTGCTTCACGCCGCCGATGCGCACATAGTTCGACGTGACGCGGGCGCCGCACAGCATCTCCATCAAGTCCCAGGTCAGCTCGCGCGCTTCGATGCCGTACAGGAACGGCGTCATCGCCTGCAGCTCGAGACAAGCTGCACCGCAGCGCGTCAGGTGGTCTCCCAGCCGGGAGAGCTCCCCGGCCATCGTGCGCAGCCACTGGCTACGGTCGGGCGTCTCGATGCCCAGCAGCTTCTCGACGGCCAGGCAGTAGCCGATGTTCGCCAGGATCGCCGAGTTGTAGTTGAGCCGATCGGTGTAGGGGATCGCCTGGTACCAGGTGCCGCTCTCGCACTCCTTCTCGAAGCCGCGATGCAGATAGCCGACCTGGATGTCGAGACCGACGATGTTCTCGCCGTCGAGCTCGATCAGGAACTTCACCGTCCCGTGCGTCGCCGGATGGGACGGCCCCATGTTGAGGATCTGGTTCTCGCTGTGGAGGTCTCCACGGGCATCGCTCGCGCGCATCGACGGACTCGCCATGATCGCTCAGTTCCTCGGCCCGATGAGCGGCTGGCGGCGCTCCTTCGGGTAGTCCTTGCGCAACGGATGACCCTCGAATTCCTCGTAGAGCAGGATCCGGCGCAGATCGGGGTGGTTGCGGAAACGGATCCCATACAGGTCGAAGACCTCACGCTCCATCCAGTTGGCGGCCGGCCAGACTTCGACGCAGGAATCGATCTGGCACGGAAGCTCGGGAACGCCGGCCTTGATCCGAACGCGCTGCAGCAGGGTCGTCGAAAGCAGGTGGTAGACGACCTCGAAGCGCGGACCCTCGTGGTCGGGATGCCGGAGGTAGTCGACGGCGCACAGGTCGACGAGCATGTCGAACCGGCACGCCGGGTCATCGCGCAGGAGCCGCAGCACGTCGACCACCTGGGCGGCCTCGACCCAGGCCGTCGCATCGCCGTGCGTCGCGTGCGTCGCGAGCACGGCCTCACGCTTCGCCTCGAGCAGGCGGCGCAACGCCGAAGCGCCGAAGTCGTCCATCAGTCGCGCCGCTCCGCCGGCGCGTGCTGGCGATCGTACTCGCCGCGGATGAAATCGAGGCGGCGCTTCAGCAGGTTCTCCGGCACCAGCAGGTCTTCCTTGTGGTAGAGCATCGGGGCGCGATCGAAGCTGGCGAGCTCCACCTCCCGGCTCATGACGATCGCCTCCTCCGGGCACGCCTCTTCGCACAGACCGCAGAACATGCAGCGCGACATGTCGATGTCGAACGCCTCCGGCCAGCGCTCGATGCCTCGCTCCGGCAGCTCGCCGGGCACGATGCTGATGCAGTCCGTCGGACACGCGAACTCGCACAGACCGCACGCCACGCAACGCGGGAGGCCGTCCTCGAGCGCCACGAGCACCGGCATGCCGCGGAACGCGTCGGGATAGTCGACACGCTCCTCCGGGTACTGGACGACGAACGCCGTCGACTTCCCGGACAGGAAGCCCCAGAGATTGCGAAAGAAATGCCGGCTGGTGGTGGCGAGCCCCTTCCCGAACGCGGGAAGATAGGTTCGCTGGAACCAACCCATGTTCTCACGGCGCTTGACGTGGACGACGCGAGCAGTCATTGCGCGCGCAGGCTAGCGCGCAAGCCGGAGGCCAGCGAGCCGTTGCGGAACGGATCTCACGCGCCCGCGCCGACCGACCCGGCCGCTCCCGGTCTCTACCGAAAGGCCTCGACGCAGCGCGCCGCCACGGCGGCGCGCACGCGCGCGTCCAGATCGGACGGCGCCGCCGCGCCGAGCTCGTGACGCAGCGAGGTCATGGCCACGTCGCGCAGGCCGCACGGGACGATCAGATCGAACTGGGCGGGGTCGAGCGTCACGTTGAGGGCAAATCCGTGCCAACTGATCCAGCCGCGCAGGCCGACGCCGATCGAGGCGACCTTGCGCGCCGGCCCAGGCGCAGCGGGCGTGACGAAGACACCGGTCTGGCCCGGCCGCGTGTAGCCCTCGAGGCCGAGATCCCGGAGCGCCGCGATCAGGATCGTCTCGATCCGGCGTAGCCAGGCCCCGGCATCGGCCTCCCCGCGCGCCGCGAGGTCCACGATCAGATAGCCGACCAACTGCCCGGGGGCGTGCAGCGTGGCGTCGCCTCCTCGCCCGACCCGGTGCACGGCGACGCCTCGCGCAGCGAGTGTGGCCGGACTCGCAAGCACGTTCTCCGCGCGTCCGCGCCGACCGAGCGTGATCACCGGCGGGTGTTCGAGCAGCAGCAGGCCATCCGGGACCGTCCCGCAGCGCCGCGCCTCGATCCGCCGCTCCTGGATCGCGAGCGCTTCCGGGTACGGCACGAGGCCCAGCCACTCCACCGCCAGCGCCGTCGCGCCGCCCGGCCCCGCCGCCAGCGGACCGGTGCTCACAGGTCGAAAGAGGCCTCCTCCAGCAGCGTGCGGACGGCGTGGAGGAAGGCGTTGGCGGGTGCGCCGTCGACGGCGCGATGGTCGTAGGACAGCGCCAGGTGCATGATCGGCCGCACGACGATCACGTCTTCGCCCTCGATCTCCCGCACCACCGGACGCTTGACGATCTCGCCCATGCGCAGGATCCCGACCTGCGGCTGGTTGATGATCGCGAAGCCGTAGAGGTTTCCGTAGCGGCCCGGATTCGAGACGGTGAAGGTGCCCCCACGCAGATCATCGGGAGAGAGCCGTTTCGAGCGCGCGCGGGCCGAGAGGTCCTCGATCGCTTCGGCCAGGCCGACCAGCGAGAGCCGATCCGCATCGCGGATCACCGGAACCACCAGCCCCTTCTCTGTCTCGACGGCGACACCCACATGGATCGCCTGCTTTTCGACGATGGCGTCCTCGAGCACCGAGGCGTTGAGGCGCGGAAACTCGCGCAGCGCGCGCACGGTGGCCGACACGATGAAGGGCAGATAGGTGAGGTTGAAGCCGTGCTGCTGCTGGAAGCCCCGCTTGTGGGCGTCGCGGAGCTTGACGACCCCGTGCAGCTCCACCTCGGCCACCGTCCCGACGTGCGGCGAGATCTGCTTGGAGAGCACCATGTGCTCGGCGACGATGCGCCGCAGCGGCGTCATCGGAATCAGCCGGTCGCCGGGCTGGATCTGATAGGACAGGTACGGGGGGCGCCCGCCGCCGGCCGGAAGCGACGCCGCGACCGCCCGGGTCTCACCAGCCGCGGCGTGTTTCGGCGCTTCGGCCGCGGCGGGCGACGGGGCCGGGGCGCGTGCGGCGCGGGCCTTTTCGACGTCGGCCTTCGCGACGCGGCCGCCGGGCCCCGTGGCAGTCACGTCGGCCAGTCCGACACCCTCTTCGGCCGCCAGGCGCCGGGC
Source organism: uncultured Pseudomonadota bacterium (assembly GCA_900696485.1). Lineage (GTDB taxonomy): Bacteria > Myxococcota_A > UBA9160 > UBA9160 > PR03 > CAADGG01. Next base: position 36,327 of record CAADGG010000048.1, on the reverse strand, counting down.
GACCGGCGTCGCGCGCGGAGCCGATTCCCGGGCCGGCGCCGACGGCGCCTCGGGCTCGTCTTCCTTCGCGGCGGTCTTCCGCGCCGGTGTCTGTTTCGGCGCCGGCTCTTTTTCTGTGGCGGGCGCCGCGTCTTGCGCGCCGGCCCCGACGCCGGCGGCGATCCGGGCCAGTGCCGCGCCGACCGCCACCGTCTCGCCCTCGGCCACGAGGATCTTCTCGAGGACGCCCTCCTCGGGCGACGGAATCTCGGCGTCCACCTTGTCGGTGGTGATCTCGACGAGCGGCTGATCGCGCTGCACGCGCTCGCCTTCCTTCACGAGCCAGCGGGCGACCGTGCCTTCGAGCACAGTCTCCCCGAGCTGCGGAAGCTCCACCGTCACCGACATGCCTGTTCCTCCGCGATCGCCAGGGGTCCTGGTCTCAGAAATTGAGCGAGCGTCCCTCGGCGCCGAGCGCCGCTTCGAGAATCGCTTCCGAGAGGGTCGGATGCGCGTGCGACGTCGCGGCGATCTCGGTCGTCGTCGCCTCGAGCGTCATCGCGAGCGAGATCTCGGCGATCAACTCCGTCGCACCGAAGCCCACCAGGTGCGCGCCGACGATCTCGCCGAAACGCGGCTCGGCGAGGATCTTTGCGAACCCCGCCGTATGCGCCGACGCCACAGCCTTCCCGGACGCGGTGAACGGGAAGCGCCCGACCCGCAGCTCCGCGCCGTAGCGCTCCCTGGCCTGCGCCTCGGTGAGCCCGATCCAGGCCACCTGCGGCTGGGCGTAGATACAGCCGGGGATCTTCGCGTGGTCGATCGGCGGACGCTCCAGACCGGCGATCCACTCGGCTGCGGCGACGCCTTCCTCGCTGGCCTTGTGCGCGAGCAGCGGCGCCCCGATGAGGTCGCCGATCGCGCGCACGCTCGGCACCGATGTCCGGCGCTGCGCATCGACCGTAACGAACCCCTTCGCATCGGTCTCGATGCCGACCTCGTCCAGTCCGAGGTCGGCGGACAGCGGACGGCGGCCGATCGCCACGAGCACCTGGTCGGCCCGCAGCTCGTCGGCCTTCTCGCCGGTCGTCACGTGTACGCGCACGCCTTGGCCGTCGACCTTCAGCTCCTCGAACCGGGTGCCGGTCCGGACCGTGATCTTCTTGCGCCGGAACTCGCGCTCGAGCGCCTGCGCCACCTCCGGGTCCGCGCCGGGCAGCATCTGCTCCGCCATCTCGAGGATCGTGACCTGCGAGCCGTAGTTCGCGTAGACGTACGCGAACTCGACGCCGACGGCGCCGGCGCCGATCACGACCAGCTTCTCCGGGATCGTCTTCGACTCGAGCGCCTGACGCGAGGTCAGCACGCGGCGCCCGTCGACCTCGATGCCAGGCGGCGTCCACTCGGTGGAGCCGGTCGCGAGCACGAGGTGCGGCGCCTCGAGAACGCCTTCATCCGCGCCGGTCACCGCGACGGCGTTCGCACCGGCGAGACGGCCACGCCCACGCACGAGCGTGATCGCGTTCTTCTTCAGCAGCGACTGGACGCCCTTGCACAGCCGATCCGCCACCTTCCGGCTGTGGTCGATCGCCTGGCCGTAGTCGAGCTGCAGCGTGCCCGACGCCACACCGAAGGTCGGACCGTGCGTCCGCAGGCTCTCGATCAACTCGGCGCCGGTCAGCAGCGCCTTCGACGGGATGCACCCCCAGTTGAGGCAGACGCCGCCGGGACGATCCTCCTCGACCACCGCCACCTTCTGGCCGAGCTGGGCGGCCCGGATGGCGCCGATGTAGCCCCCCGGGCCGGCGCCGATCACGACCAGGTCGAAGCGTCCACCCGCCGCCAACGCGACCTCCTTCGAGTCTCTCGGATCGAGGACTGCTGGATCGAAACCCGAGCCGGATGCTTCCAGTTCGGGCGCTACGCGATCGGCTTCTCGACCACCGCCAAGGGCAGCTCATCGAGCTCGCGATGGCGTCCGCTCGTCGGAATCCGCTCGACCTGGACGCGCTCCTGGAGCTTCATCAATCCGTCGAGCACGGCCTCGGGCCGCGGCGGGCAGCCCGGGATGTACACATCCACCGGGATGATCGTGTCGATGCCCTGCACCGTCGCGTAGTTGTTGTACGGACCGCCCGAGCAGGTGCAGGCGCCGAACGCGATCACCCACTTCGGCTCCGCCATCTGGTCGTAGACCTTCTTCAGCACCGGGGCCTGCCGATGGCTGATCGTGCCGACGACCATCAGCAGATCGGCCTGGCGCGGTGAGAAGCGCGGCAGCGCACAGCCGAAGCGGTCGAGGTCATAACGCGGGCCGGCAACCGACATGAACTCCATGCCACAGCACGCCGTCACGAACGGATACAGGAACATCGAGTACTTGCGGCCCCAATTGAAGACGGCGTCGACCTTGGTGGTCAGGAACGTCTCGTCGCCGGAGCGCATGTATTCGAGCGGGCGACTGTCTCGGAAGCGGTTGCTCACGCGGAACTCCCTGGAACGGCGGGATGATAGCGGCTCTGATACGCTGCGTCCCCATGGCTTCGGCCCCCGAGCCCGACCCGGTCCGACGAGGCGCGCGGAAACGCCGGCGCTTCCGCCACTTCGGCCGCAGCGGGCCGCCCCTGCGCGGTGAGGACCGGCGTCGCGTCGGCCTCGCCTGGGGCGTGCACGCCTTCACGGCGAGCGGCGCCGTCGTCGGCGCGATCGCGCTGCTGGCCGTCGTCGCCGGCAACCTGCCGCAGGCCGCGGTCTTGATGATCGTCGCGCTCGCGATCGATTCCGTCGACGGCACCCTGGCCCGGGCGGTCCGGGTCGGCGAGGTGCTGCCCGGCATCGATGGACGCCGGCTCGACGACATCGTCGACTACCTGAACTACGTCATCGTGCCGATCGTGTTCCTCGTGGCCGCCGGCTACCTCGGCCCGTGGATCGCCGCGCTTCCGATCCTGGCCAGCGCCTACGGCTTCTCGCAGCAGGATGCGAAGACGGACGACGACTTCTTCCTCGGCTTCCCGTCGTACTGGAACGTCATCGCGCTCTACGTGTGGCTGCTCGACGTGACGCCGCTTGCCGCGACGCTGGTCGTCACGCTGTTCGCGATCGGCGTCTTCGTCCCGCTGAAGTACGTCTACCCGAGCAAGATGCCCGTGCTGCGCAGCGCCACCAACGTCGCCGGGGGCCTCTGGGTGGTCCTGATCACGATCGCCGTCGTCGCCCCGAACCTCGCCCAGCGCATCCGCCTCGCCGAACTCACCCTCGCCTACCCCGCCTGGTACCTCCTCCTCTCCTTCCGCTACGGCGGCCTCTCCCGCCCCCCCCCCTGACCCACCCAGAAACCAGCCGTCCAGCAACGGATCGTCAAGAAAGGGGTCGGGTTCGAATCGTCAACTTTTGGCCAGCAACCGGTAACATCCTGCGATGGATCGCCACCGAGATCGGATCGCCAGCGCGTCTGCGATGCGCGGCCGATGCGACGGACACACCAGGACAGGCGGTGCCGTGTGGCGGTGACCGGCGAGACGACCGGCGTTCCGCGCCGGCGACCGCTCGGCGTGCTGCTGGTGAACCTCGGGTCGCCGGACGCGCCGACCCCGCGGGCCGTCCGCCGCTACCTGCGCGAGTTCCTGGGTGATCCGCGGGTTCTCGACCTACCCGCCGTCCCACGCTGGCTGCTGCTGAACCTGGCGATCCTGCCCACCCGTCCGCGCGCCTCGGCACGCGCCTACGCCAAGATCTGGACCTCCGAAGGATCTCCGCTGCTCGTGCACGGTCGCGCGCTGCGCGATCAACTCGCCCGACGGCTCGGAACGGGTTTCGTCGTCGAGCTGGCCATGCGCTATGGCGAGCCGGCGCTCGCACCCGCCATCCAACGTCTCGCCGAAGCCGATGTCGAGCGAATCCTCGTGGTTCCGCTGTTTCCCCAGTACTCCGCGGCCGCCACCGGCTCCGCAGTCGAAGCGGTCTATCGCGCCGCGGGGACGCGCTGGAACGTGCCGCCGCTCGAGGTTCTGGACTCCTACTACCAGGAACCGGCCTTCGTCTCCGCGCTCGCCACCGTCGCGCGCGAGGTCCCCGGAGAGCAGAGACCGGATCACGTGCTGTTCTCGTACCACGGTCTGCCGGAGCGGCAGATCCGCAAGAGCGATCCGGACGGCACGCACTGCTTCGCCAGCAACACCTGCTGTGAGACCATCGGCCGCGCCAACCGCTTCTGCTATCGCGCACAGTGCGTCGCGACGAGCCGCGCCCTGGCGGCCGAACTCGGCCTGCGCGACGAGGACTGGACGATCGCGTTCCAGTCGCGCCTGGGTCGCATCCCCTGGATCCGCCCCTACACCGACGAGATCCTGCCCTTCCTGCGCCAACGGGGCATCGATCGTCTGGCCGTGCTCTGTCCTTCGTTCGTCGCTGACTGCCTCGAGACGATCGAAGAGATCGGCATCCGCGCACGCGACCAATGGCGAGAACTCGGCGGCGAGGACCTGATCCTCGTCCCGTGTCTGAATGCCCATCCGAAGTGGGTCGAGGCGCTGGCCGGCTGGGTGCGTCGCCGCGCCTGAGGGCTCGCCGCGCCGCACGCTCTGCCGACGCTCCCGGGCGCTACGCCGCAGACGAACCCGGACCGGCGGCGGATCGGAGTTCCACGCGCTCGCGCCCGCGCTCGGCCACCGCGCGGCCGCGCTCCGTCAGATCCCGTCCGCTGAACACCACGCGACGAACTCGTGCAGTCGGCAGCCGCTGCGCTTGCTGCTGCCCGCGCGGCCAGATCGTCAGCTCCTCGGACCTCGCGTCGGCGACGAAGCCCTCGAGGCGGCTGCCGTCGTCGAGCCAGAGCGTGACGTCCCCGCGATACTGGAAGGCCGCGCGCAGCGATTCCGGCGTCGCATCCAGCTCGCTCCCGGCGGCGGGCCCCCCGGCGTCCTCCGCCGCCGGCGCCGGAGCGGCCATCGTCGCCTGGCCCGTCGGAGCCGGGACGCGCGGGCCGAACAGCGCCGCCCGCGCCATCGCGAGAAAGCCTCGCCACGACGAGAACCCCTCGTCGACGGCGGTCGCCTCGAAGCCGCTGTGGACCATGCAGTTCTGACAGGCCGGATTCCCGCTCTCCGGGCCGTAGCGATCCCATGCGGTGTCACGAATCAACGCATCGAAGCTCTGGGCGTAGCCCTCCTGCAGCAGGTAACAGGGCTTCTGCCAGCCGAACACGCCGTAGCTCGGCATGCCCCATGCCGTGCAGGCGTGCTCGCGGGCGCCGGTCAGGAACTCGAGGAACAGCGGTGACTGGTTGAAGCGCCAGCGCGCCTTGCGCTCGGCGCCGAACCGGAAGATGCGACGAAACAGCTCCCGCGTGGCTTCCCGCGCCAGGAAGTGCTCCTGGTCGGGCGCTGTCGCATAGGAATAGCCGGGAGACACCATCATGCCCTCGACGCCCACCTTCATCATCGCATCGAAGAAGTCTGCCGTCCGCTCCGGATCCGCACCGTGGAACAGCGTCGTATTGGTGGTGACTCGAAACCCCCGGGCCAGCGCGAGCTCGATGGCCCGCAGCGCCTTCCGATAGGTGCCCGGGCGACACACGGAAGCGTCATGCTCCGGCTCGAGCCCGTCGAGATGGATGCTGAAACTGAGGTACTTCGAAGGCTCGAAGAGATCGAGCTTCTCCTCGAGCAACAGCGCATTGCTGCACAGATAGATGTACTTCTTACGGGCGACCAACCCTGCGACGATGCGGTCGATCTCCGGATGCAGCAGCGGTTCGCCACCCGGGATGCTGACGATCGGCGCGCCGCACTCGTCCACGGCCCGCAGACAGTCCTCCACCGAGAGCTGCGACTTCAGTACGTTGCTCGGATACTGGATCTTGCCGCAGCCCGCGCACGACAGGTTGCAGCGGTACAGCGGCTCGAGCATCAGGACCAGCGGGTAGCGCTGCCGTCGCGCGAGCTTCTGCCTCAGCACGTACGTGGCGACGGTGGCCATCTGCGAGATCGGAACACCCATCGATCAACCTCGGGCGAGCAACCGACGCTCGCGGTAGCAGGAGGAAGGAGTCGCCGCGCGCGCCGGCGCGTCGGAGGCGGTCGGTAGCACGTCGGCCGCCCACGTGGCGAGAGCGGGCGCTGCGGCCCGGAGTCGGCGCAGCGCCGTCGCGAAGCGGAGCGGCAGGTCGGCACGCCAGAGTTCGTGGCGCGGACCATCGAGCACCACGCGCAGCACGGCGAACGGCCGTCCCGCCGCCGCGTCCGCCAACCAGAACGATTCCATGTCGACGGCGCAGGCGCCGTGCGCCGCGTATGGCGCGCGTCCGGCGTTCGTCACCGGCTTCGACACACTGACGATGTCCCCGACGTGCGTTGCGATCCCGGCACGCGCCAGCGCCGCCGCAAGCGGGGCCGCATCGAGCGCCGTGCGCCGGGACTCGGGTCCGAGCAAGGCCGATCCGATCACGACATCTCCCGGTTCGAACCCCGCATCGAGTGCGCCGCACAGACCCGCAACGGCCAGCGCGCCGGCCGGCTCCGCGCGCAGGCGCTGCGCCGCGTGCTGGGCTCGCAGCGGCCCCATCCCGGTCCGCACCACGCGGGCGCCGGGTACGGCGCCGCGCAGCGCCCAGGCCTCGAGACGCAGCGGTGCTGCGATCCACAGGCCGCCCCGCTCGCGATCCGGCGCGTCGATCACTCTTCTCCTCGCACCCAGCGCCCGAGCGCCATCACCGGGAAATGCAGCCGATAGAGGTGATAGCGGATGTAGAAGTCACCCGGGAAGCCGGTCCCGGTGAACTCCGGCTCCTCCCAGTCGCCGTTCGCGAGCTGCGTGCGAGCCAGCCAGTCGATGCCACGTTCCGCCGCCGTCCCGCGCTCCCCGGCCGCCAGCAACGCGAGCAGCGCCCAGGCCGTCTGCGACGCCGTGCTGGTTCCGCGGCCGCGCCAGGCCGGGTCTTCGTACGAGCGCAGGTCCTCTCCCCAGCCCCCGTCCGCGTTCTGTCGCGATTCGAGCCAGCGCACCGCGCGCTGGATGGCCAGGTGATCCGGGGCCAGGCCGGCGCGGACCAGCGCCGGCACGACCGCCCCGGTGCCGTAGACGTAGTTGGCCCCCCAGCGGCCGAACCACGAACCGTCCGGCTCCTGCGCGCGCAGCAGCCAGTCGCGCCCCGCGCGGCATTGCGGATCGTCGGCGCGGCCCTCCTCGGCGAGCATCTCGATCACATGCGCCGTCACGTCGGCGCTCGGCGGATCGATCACCTCCCCGAAATCGCAGAACGGCAGCTCGCCGCACAGCGCCTGCGTGTTGTCGACGTCGAACGCCGCCCAACCGCCGTCCTTGCATTGCATGCCGTAGGTCCAGTCGATGGCGCGCCGCACGGCCCCCTCGGTCCGTGCGCGATCGGCCCCCGCCGCCCGCAGCGCCAGCACGACCTCGGCGGTGTCGTCGATGTCCGGGTAGTTGTCGTTCTCGAACTCGAAAGCCCAGCCGCCCGGCGCGAGATCCGGCCGGCGCACCGACCAGTCGCCGGGAACCCGGATCTCCTGCTCGAGCAGATAGCGACCGCCTCGGACCATCGCCGGATGATCCGGCGCGACGCCGGCGTCGCGCAGCGCCACCATCGCCAGCGCCGTATCCCAGACGGGCGACTGGCAGGCCTCGAAGCGACGCATGCCGTCTTCGCGGATCGCGAAGCTCTCGAGCGCGTCCCAGCCCTTCTGCATCGCCGGGTGATCCATCGCATACCCGAGCAGGTGCAGCGCCATGATCGAGTACACCCAGGGCGGCTGGATGCCGCCCCAGCAGCCATCCGCCTCCTGGCGGCGCAGGATCCACTCCGCACACAACGCGAGCGACTTCCGGCGCAGCGACCCGAGCGGGTGGCGCTGGTACACCTGCAGCGCGCGATCGAGGGCCTGGAAGCGCCCGGGCCAGGTCCGCAGCGGGAAGCGCGGCGGACGCCAGTCCCCGGTTCGCAGTTCGTCGAGCGCGAAGCCGAGCGATCGTTGCGGGCGAAACGACGAGACCACGCACAGCGGCACGATCGTCTGCCGGGCCCAGCTCGCAAAATCGTAGATGTTGAGCGGGAACCAGCGCGGCAGCAGGATCACCTCGGGCGGCAGCGCCGGCAGCCGCTCCCACGGCCATGCCCCCAGCATCGCGAGCCAGATCCGGGTGAAGACGCGCGAGCGCTCGATCCCGCCCAGCTCGCGCACGAGCTCGGCGGCGCGCCGCATGTGCGCCGCGTCGGCCGCATCGCCGGCAAGACGCAGCGCCGTGTAGGCCTCGATGGTCGCCGACAGATCCGGCGGCCCCCCGAAGTAGATCGCCCAGCCCCCGTCCGTCCCCTGCTTCGAACGGATCCAGCCGGCGGTCTCCCGCAGCAGTTCGGGATCGAGCCGGCCGAGGAACTTCCGCAGCAGCAGATCCTCCGCCTCCATCGTCACGTTCGTCTCGAGCTCGGCCTTCCACCAACCGGCGTCGCTCTGGATCTCGAGCAACCGGTCGCGGGCGCGAGCCAGGGCCTGCGCGGCGGGAGAGACGAGCGGGGTCGCGAGCGAAGCAGTCATCGGTGCCAGTTCCTTTTCCGGATCGAAGTCGAGTGGTGTTCGGGCCGTGCTATGCGGCCGCTGCGGTCCGCGAGAGTGGGGCGCAGCCGAGCCCCTGCAGCGTGTGCCGTGCGGCCGCGTGACCGCTGCGCACGGCCCCTTCCATCGTGGCCGGCCAGCCGGTGTCGGTCCACGCGCCGGCCACGCAGATGCCCGGGACGCCGACGTCGGGACCCGGCCGCAGCGCGCGTGTCCCCGGCGCCTGCCGGAACGTCGCGGCGCGCTCGACCGTCACGAAGAAGCGCAGGACCTGCGCCGCTCGCGCCGCCGGCAGCAGCGCCTCGAACGCCGGCAAAAAGCGTTCGCGCAGGGCCGCTTGCGAGAGCGCCAGGTACTCGTCGGCCGCCGACAGCGACACCGCGACATACTGGCCCCCGACCAGCCCGGACGACTGTGTGCGATCGAACAGCCACTGCAGCGGCGAATCGATCGCGGCGAGCAGCCGCTGGGGCAACACCGGGCGATCGAAGACGACGTGGAGATTCATGATCGGTGCGCGCCCGAGCGCGCGCAGGCCCTCGCGATCGACGGCGGCCGCAGTCGGGAGCAGCGCGGCGGTGTCGTCGTGCGGCACGGCGAGAATCACCGCGTCCGCTTCGAGCGTCTCTCCGCGAACCCGGACGGCCGGGCGCAAGCCGTTCCCCGCAACCAGCGCATCGATCGGTGCGCGAACCCGCACGTCGGCGCCGAGCGCGCGCAGCGCGCGCGCGGCGGGCTCGGCGTGCAGCGCGCGCAGCGGCACCGTGGCCCAGCCGACGTCGGCCGCATCCGATCGCTCGAGGAATCCCGTCTGGATCACCTTCGTCGCGAGTGCCAGAGACGCATCGCGCGCCGGCAGGTTGAGCGTGGGCCGCACCAACAGGTCCCAGAAGCCGTCGATGGCGGCCGGCGACTCGCCCTGCGCTGCCAGCCAGTCGCCGAAGCGCACGCGGTCGAGCACCGGGTCGGCCAGATCGAGCCCCCCGATGCGCCGGGCGGTGCGTCCGGCGCGCAGCCGCTCGGCGAACGGCAGATGGTGGAAACGCAGCAGGCTCGGTGCGAGATGCGCCGGAGTCGGCAGCGCCGCGCGCCGGATCCACGCAATGCCGCGGCCGGGGGCCGCCACCGGCACGGCGAGCGGGGACTGCAAGTGGACGCGATCGGAGACCCCGAGCCGCTCGAGGAAGGCGCGGTACTCCGTGCAGCAGCGCAGGAACACGTGCTGCCCGTTGTCGATCTCGAGGTCGCCGCGGCGCGTCGACCACGTGGCGCCACCGAGGCGCGGCCGCGCTTCCAGCAGCGTCACCCGAGCGCCCGCTTCCGCACAGTCGAGCGCCGCCGTCAGACCGGCCAGTCCGCCCCCGACGACGATGACATGGCTCCTGCTCACGCCGTGCGTCCGTGCGGCGCACGCACCCGGTGATCCCGCCAGGTGCGCGCCATCAGCCGGCCGAGCTGCCGGACGAGATCGCGCCGGCGCGGCTTCGGCGCGCCGGCGCTCGGATCGTGCCCCGCCCTTGCGAGCGCGTCGGCCGCGGCGAGACCGCCCGCGGCAAAGCCGGCCACCAGCAGCCGCGCCGTACCTCGCAGCGACGCGACGAGCGGCTCGGCGGCGGCGAACAGCGCCCGCGCCCGCGCCTCCTCGAACGCCAGTGCGGCACGCAGCGCGGCCGGCGCCGGCCGGACATCGAGGTCGCGTTCGTCGACCCCGAAGCGCGCCAGATCCTCGGCAGGCAGGTAGACGCGGCCACGTGCGCGATCCTCGGCCACGTCCTGACAGTGCTCGACCAGCTGCAGCGCCGTGCACACCGCATCGGACAGCGCGATGCGATCCGGTGTCGCTGCCCCCACGGCATGCAGGACGAGTTCGCCGACCGGTGTTGCCGACAGCGTGCAGTACTCCTGCAACTGCTCCCAGGTCTCGTAACGGACGAGCTGCTGGTCGCGCCGGTTCGCCTCGACGAGGCGCTGGAACGGTGCGACCGGCAACCGCTGGCTCTGCAACGCCGGCGTGAGCCGGCGCACCAGCGGGTGCCGGGCCTCGCCGGCCGGCGCCCGCAAGAGGTCGGCCTCGATCGCGTCGAGCAGCGCCAGCCGATCGCCCGCGGCCTCGTCACCGGCGTCATCGACGAGCCGGGCAAAGCCGTAGATGGCGAGCAGATCGGCGCGCAATCGCCGCGGCAGCCAACGCGGCGCCACCGGAAAGTTCTCGTGTGCGGCTTTGGCGAGCAGAACGTCGACGGCGAGTCCGGAGCTCTCGGCGTCCGCCCTCACGGATCTCCCCGCGAAGAACGCGCGGCCGGGCCCGGACCCGAACCGGGCCCCGAGGCCAGCACCCGCTCGACGACGCTGCGCAGGCCCGCGCAGCGCAAGCGGGCGCGCCGCGGATCGCCGTCGACCATCGCGAGCAGCAGATTTCCGTGCAGCATCGACAAGATGCCCATGGCCATCGCCTCGGCGGACGCCGCGTCGCCGAGCGCCTGCGCAAGCGCCTCGCTGACGTCGCGGGCAAAGTGGTCGTGCATCGCGAAGAGCGGCTCGCGAATCGAGTGGCGCAGCGCCGGTGATTCGATCGTCCAGCGCACGAAGGCCTGGATGGCAGACTTCTGCTCGTCGACGAAACGCTCGTAGACGCCGAGCAGCTCGAGCAACCGAACGGCCGGATCCGGGTGCGTGAAGCTGTTCGCGATCTTCTCGGCGAACGGCAGCAGCATCTGCCGGAACGTCTCGCGAAACAGGGTTTCCTTGTCGCCGAAGTGCCAGAACACCGCCGAGCGCGAAACCTGCGCACGGGCCGCGATCGACGTGATGCTGGCACCCTCGTAGCCGCGTGCCGCGAACAGCGAGGCGGCGGCCTCGACGATGCGCGCCTGCGTGCGGGCCTTCGCATCGGCCGGACGCCGTCTCCGTGCGTTCGGCGGCTCCCGGGAGGAGGACGGCTCGGAACGGGCTACCGGCACGCCGACGGGCAGGCTTTCCGGCATCAGTAACGCCCCCCTTCGCCGACCGAATCGCCGACCGAATCGACGACAGAACACACGACAACGCAACCTGCGACGACGAGCCGCACGAAGATAGGCCAAGCCCTGCCGGGCCATGCCACGACGGACTCCCCGGCGACCGCGCAGTCTGCGCTTCGACGCGTCTGGCCTGAGACGGTTTCAAATTTTGCGGCTTTCGACACCCGGGGACCGCTGACCGGAACGGCCGGATCGGTCAGTTGGCGCGCTGGCCCCGTCCCGGTCGATCCAGCGCCCGAGCTCCGGGCCGAGGACGCGCGGAACGCTGCGCAGATCCGCGACCCGTCGCGCTCCGGTGAGCGCCATCACGGCGCGCAGGCCCTCGCTGAGGGACTCCGCGGTGCGCAGGACCGACTCGGCGCCCCCTTCCGCCCACGCACGCAGGAACGGCAAGGCGAGCCCGACGACCTGCGCCCCGAGCGCCAGGGCGCGCGCGACGTCGAGGGCGCTGCGGATCCCGCCGGAGGCGATCACGTCGAGCCCGGCGCGCTCGGCGTAGACGACCGACGCGGCGGTCGGAATGCCCCATTCGCGCAGGACGCTGCCGAGCGCCCGCTGCCGGACCGAGCCGCGCAGCGCTTCGACGCCGGCCCAGCTCGTCCCGCCGGCGCCGGCGACATCGACCCAGCGCACGCCTGCCGCGCGCAGCCGCGCCAGCGTGTTCGGCGCCAGTCCGCAGCCGGTCTCCTTGACGATCACCGGAAGCGGCAGCTCCTGCACCAACTCCGAGAGCGCTCCCAGCAGTCCGCGGAAATCTCGATCGCCGTCGTCCTGCACCAGCTCCTGCGCCGCGTTGAGATGGATGCAGACCGCGTCGGCACCGATCGCCCCGGCCAGCGCGGCGACACGCTCCGGCCCGACTTCGCGCGCCTGGACCGCCCCGAGATTCGCGAGCAGCAACACGTCGGGAGCCACGTCGCGCAGGCGGTAGGTTTCCACCAGCGACGGGTCGAGCAGCATCGCCCGCTGCGAACCGACCCCGATGCCGAAACCGTTCTTCTGGGCGGCCATCGCGAGGGCGAGGTTGATCTCGCGCGCCTCGCCGGTGCCACCGGTCATGCCGGTGATCAGCAACGGCGCTTGCAGCTGGCGTCCGAGCAGTTCGACCGAAGCATCCACCTCGTGCCACGCGAGATCCGGGAGCGCTTCGTGGAGGAGCTGCACTTCGTCGAGGAGCGTGCTGCGTTGCGACTCCACATCCTCCCGGATACAGAGTTCGAGGTGCTCGAGCTTCCGCTTCGGAAGGTCCGTCATCGTCGCGCTCTCCTCTCGCGACGTCGTTCCGCGAGTCCGAGCCACGGCATGCCGACACCGAGCCAGGTCCCTGCCGCAATCGCGAGCCGGCGCGGCTTCGAGAGCCGGATGGCCGGCCCGAGGCACGGGAAGCCCTGACGCGACAGCTCCTCGAGCAACGCGCGATAGATCCGGCCCATCGCTTCGGCGGGCCGCAGGACGCGCCGATCCTCGGCGGGCAGCAGCCGGGCGGCCGCCTCGAAACGGATCCGCGCGCGCTCGGCATAGAGCGCGAGCAGCAGCCGGATCTCCTCGGTCAGCTTCCCGTCGCGCAGGCTTTCCGGCGGCACGTGCATGCGCGCCAGATCCTCGCGCGCCAGGTAGATCCGTCCGGCTGCGGCGTCTTCCCCGACATCGCGCAGCACGTTCGTGAGCTGCACGGCAATGCCCATCTGCCGGGCGTACTCGAGGGAGTCCGGGTGACGCGCGCCGAGAACCCGCACCAGCAGCAGGCCGACGGTGGAGGCCACGCGATAGCAGTATCGCTCGAGGTCGGCCCAGGTCTCGATCTGCTCGCCGGCCAGGTCCGACTCGACCCCGCGCAGCAGATCCAGGAAGACGTCCTGCGGAAGCTGGAAGCGTCGCACGGCATCGCCCAGCGCGATGCCCACCGGATGCGTGGCGTCGCCGCGATAGGCCGCGCCGAGTTCGGCACGCCAGCGCTCGAGCAGACGTTGGCGATCCCCGCGCACGGTCGGATCGTCGGCCACGTCGTCGGCGAGGCGGCAGAACGCGTAGACGGCGTGCAGCGCGCGGCGCTGCGGCGCCGGCAGCATCCAGAACGCAGCGGCAAAGCTCGATCCGCTGCGCTCGAGGATCCCCGCGCAGTGTTGGTAGGCCGCACGGAGCCCCGGCGTGAGGGCGGGTTCGCTCATCGGCGGCCTCGCTCGCTCTGGCGCCCCCCCGGAGGTGCGCTCGCCGCCAGCGCGGCGAGCGCCGCATCGGCGATCGTCGCGACATCGAGACCGACCTGACGCCACTGGTCGTCCTGCTCGGCGTGCTCGACGAACCGGTCGTCGATGCCGATCCGCCGGACCCGCGTGCCGGGCGAACGCGACGCCAGCAGTTCCAGCACCGCGCTGCCGAAGCCGCCGGCCAGCAGGTGATCCTCCACGGTGAGGACCACGCCGATGCGATCGGCGAGCTCGCCGAGCCGCTCCTCGTCGAGCGGTTTGACGAAGCGAGCGTCCAGGACCGCCGCCGAGACGCCGGCGGCGGCGAGCCGAGCGGCGGCTGCGAGGGCCACCGGGACGGTCTTGCCCAGCGCCACCAGCGCCACGTCGGTCCCGTCCTGCAGCAGCTCCCCGCGGCCGATCGGGAGCGGCTTCGGATCCGGATCGAGCGCGACGCCGCAGGCCGCCCCGCGCGGGAAACGCAGCGCGAACGGCCGGCCCGATTCGATCGCCGTCGCCAACAGGTGCTGGAGCTGGTTCTCGTCGCGCGGAGCCGCGACCACGAGCCCCGGGATGGCACGCAGGTAGGCGAGATCGAGAACCCCGTGGTGCGTCGGCCCGTCGGCACCGACGAGGCCGGCGCGATCGATGGCGAACGTCACCGGCAGGTCCTGCAGCGCGACGTCGTGGGCGATCTGGTCGAAGCCGCGCTGCAAGAAGCTCGAGTAGATCGCACAGACCGGACGCAGGCCTTCACTGGCGAGTCCTGCGGCGAACGTCACGCCATGCTGCTCGGCGATGCCGACATCGTAGACCCGCTCCGGAAAGCGCTCGGCAAAGCGATCGATGCCCGTGCCGTCGGGCATCGCCGCGGTGATCGCGACCACGCGCGGATCGCGCGCGGCGATCCGCATGAGGGCTTCGGCAAAACACGCTGTCCAGCTCGGCGGCCCGGACGTGCCGGCAGGGCGCGTGCCCCCCGCGCGCTCGAACGGCCCGGTGGCATGCCAGCGGTAGGGATCGGCTTCCGCCGGCGCGAAGCCCTTGCCCTTGCGCGTCCGGACATGCAACACCGCCGGTCCCGACTGCGCACGCAGCTCCGCAACGGCCCGCAGCAAGGCCTCCAGATCGTGGCCGTCGACCGGGCCGATCACCGGCAGACCGAGCGCCGCGCAGTAGCCGCGCACGTCGCCGCTCCGCGACAGCCCGCCCACGTTCGGCGCGATCGACATGCCGTTCTCGTTGTAGACGACGCGCAACGCAGGACCGAGCGCGGCGAGTTCCCCGGCGTGGTTCAGCGCTTCGAAAGCCATCCCTGCCGTCGCGCCGCCGTCGCCGATCACGGCCACCGCGTGCGCGTCCTCACCACGCCGGCGCAGCGCCTCGGCAATGCCGAGCGCCGCCGAGATCGAGGTCCCGGCATGGCCGGCACCGAACACATCGAAGGGACTCTCCGAGCGGCGCAGGAAACCGCTCGGCCCCTCGGCCCGACGGATCTGTGCGAGACTGTCGAGTCGACCGGTCAGCGCTTTGTGTCCATAGCCCTGATGGCCCACATCCCACACGATGCGGTCACGCGGGGTTTCGAAGATCGCGTGCAAGGCGACGGTCAGTTCGACGACGCCGAGGCTGCCGGCGAAGTGACCGCCCCGGCTCGCCCCGAGTTCGATCAGGCGCTCGCGCAGCTCGTCGACGACACGCGGCAGCGACGCGTGCGGAAGCCGGCGCAGATCCGCGGGTTCGCGGATCGCGTCGAGCAGACTGTCCGGAATCAAAGAGAGAGCCTCACCCACCGCGGCGCAGGATCCCTCTCCAGGACACCGCGCAGCAAGGCCTGATCGCTGACCGGAGGTCGGGTATCGGTCAGTAAGGGCGATCGGCAGGCCGCCCGATCATCTCGGTTCGACGAGGGCCCGCTGCGCCGCCCAGACCCCCTCGAGCGCGTCGAGACGACGGGTCAGACTGCGCTGCAACCGCGCTGCGACGCCCGCCAGCAGCGCATTGCCGATCGCCAGCATGCCGACATGGCTATCGAACGGGCCGGCCCCTGCCGCCGCCACCGTCAACGTGGCCATCGCACCATCGGCCAGCGGGGAGAACTCCGAATCGGTGATGGCGATGTGGGCGGCGCCGCTCGTGCGGGCCTGTTCGAACGCCTCGAGCAGCCAGCGCTCGTGCCGGCGCAAGTCCATCCAGACGACGGTGTCCTCGGGGCCGAGGCCTGCCAGCTCCGTCGTCACGCGGAACGACGAACCCTCGATCTGCTGCACGCCATCGCGCACGATGCGGAGTTCGCCGGCGAAGAGCAGACCGATGCCGCGCGCCTGTTCACTCGCGACGACGAAGACGCGCTGCTGGCGCGCCGCCAGGCGTGCGACGGCAGCGCCGAAGCTGCGCGGATCGAGGCCTTCGAGGGTCAGGCGGAGATTCGCCAGCTCGACGTCCAGCACGCGCCGCAACACGTCGTCGCGTCCGGCCGCCGCGCTGCGGATTCGCTCGGCGGCCGGCCGCAGCCGCTGGCGGAGATCCCGGCGCACGGCGTCCTGCAGACCCACGAAGCCGCGATAGCCGAGCCGATCGGCGAGCCGGACGACGCTCGCGCCGCTGGTTCCGGCGCGGCGCGCCAACTGCGCGACGGTGCCGAACGCGACGGCTTCGGGATCGCCGGCGACCACTTCGGCGACGCGGCGCTCGGCTGGCGACAGGCGCTCCCGGGCCGCGGCCAACGCCGCCGGGAGCGCGGCGCTCGGCGCCGCCGGTTCGTCGCGCGGCCCACGCGCGCGCCCGGCCGTCCGCGGGCGGAGTCGGGCGCCGGGTCGAGCGGGACGGGAAGCATCTGAAACGTCCATTTCAGGATGCTAAGCGAGAGAACCGTTCGTTACAATCGCCGCATGTCGTCGTCCCCGCGCAGCGCCCGCATCGTCCGCATCGAACTGGTCCCCGTCCACGTTCCGTTCCGCGCCGCCGTGCGCGAGGCGATGGCCGGGTCCGCCGGCGGACTCGGCATGGCGATCGCGGCCGAGGAGCCGTGGACCGGGGGCGACTTCGTGATCGTGCGACTGGTCGCCGAGGACGGCAGCGTCGGCGTCGGCGAGGCCTTCGTGTGGCTGCCGGAGACAGGAGTCTCGCCGGCCCAGGTGATCGACACCGTCGCCCACGGCCTCGCCCGCTACGTGCTGGGCGCGAGCCCCTTCGACGTCGAGGCGCTGCGCCTGCGGATGGACGCCAACGTCGCGCGCAGCGAGGTGGCGAAGGGTCTGGTCGACCTCGCCTGCTACGACCTGATGGGACGCATCACGGGCCGGCCGGCCTGTGATTTCATGGGAGGCCGACACGCGGACACGCTGCCGCTGGCGGCGCTGATCCCGCTCACCGATGCCGCCTCGATGACGTCGCTCGCGCTCGCGTTCCAGCGCAGCGGCACGACCAGCTTCCGCTTGAAACTGGGCCAGGGCCTCGCGGCGGACCGGGCCATCGTCGCCGCGGCGCGCGAGGCGCTGGGGCCGGAGGCTCGCCTGCGCGTCGACTACAACCAGGCCTACGATGCCGACCAGGCGATCCGGGCGATCGCCGCGATCGCCCCGTTCGGCATCGACTGCGCCGAGCAGCCGGTGCGCGCCGACGACTGGCTCGCGATGGCGCGCGTGCAGCGCGCCGTCGACGTGCCGTTGATGGCGCACGAGGGCTGCTTCTCGCTGACCGACGTGACCGCCCTCATCGAGCTGGATGCCGTCCGCGTGCTGGGCGTCAACAGCGAGCGGCCGGGCGGCCTCACCCAGGCCCTGCGCGCGATCGATTACGCCGCGCGACGCGGACTCGGGACGATCCTGCACAACCAGCCACTCGGCATCGCCTCGGCGGCGCAGGTGCACCTCGGCGCCGCTCGCGCCGGAGTGCTCGGTCACGCGATGGAGCTCTTCGGTCACGTGATGTTGGAAGACGATCTGATCGTCGAGCCCCTCGACTACAGCGGCGGACACGTGCGCGTGCCGGACGGTCCCGGCTTCGGCGTGACACTCGACGAGGACGCGCTCGACCGCTTCGCGACGGGTCCGCCGCTGCGGCTCGAGCGATGACCGGCGGCGCCGAGCACGAGGCCACGCTCTACACCGGTGGCCACATCCTGACGCTCGACGCGGAGCAGCCGCACGCCGCGGCCCTGGCGACGCGGGGAGACCGCATTCTCGCGGTCGGCGACGAAGCGGAATGCGCGGCGGCGCTGCAGGCAGCCGGAGCGCGCGACTTCCATCATCAGCCGCTCGCCGGCCGCTGCCTGCTGCCCGGCTTCCTCGATACCCACCTGCACCCGATCGCGCTGCTCTACTTCGACCTGCATGCGGACCTGCGCGGGCTCGCCGACATCGCGGCGCTGCAGGACCGGTTGCGTACCGCCGACGCCCGGCTACCGCCGGGCGAGTGGCTCGCGGGTCTGCAGCTCGACGTCGAGGCGCTCGTCGAACGCCGGCTGCCGGACCGGGCCGAGCTCGACGCCGTGAGCCGCGCCCGACCGATCGTCGTCCTCGGCCACGACGGCCACAGCGCCGCCGGCAACCGGCGCGCGCTCGCGGAGGCGGGCATCCGGGCGGACCGGCCGGATCCGCCGGGCGGACGGATTGCACGCACTGCGGACGGCGAACCGGCCGGCGCGTGCTTCGAAGCGGCCGCGCAACAGCTGCTCGGCGCCGTTCCGACGCCGTCCGTCGAACGGCTGCGAGAAACCGCACGCAGCTCCTTCGCGCGGCTTTCCGCCTGCGGCATCACGTCCGCCGGCGTCGTGCTCCAGAGCGACGAAGAAGGGCCCGGCGGCGCCGCCGGCCGCCTCGAATCGCTGGCGCTGCTGCTGCTGCTCGACGAACTGCCGTTCGCACCGTACTCGATCCTGATCGGCCGCCACGTCGACGCGGCGGTCGCCGCACGCAGCACCGCTCTGCACGACCCCGCTGCCGGCCGGCGCGTCGGCGGCTTCAAGATCTTCGCGGACGGGACCTTCGGGAGTTGCACGGCCTGCATGCGCGAGCCTTTCAGCGACCGGCCCGAAGAGCGTGGCTTCCTGACGCTGGCCGAAGACGAGATCTTCTCCCGCATGCGCGCGGCCGATGCGGCGGGGCTTCAGATCTGTGTCCATGCGATCGGCGATGCCGCGGTGGAACGCTGCGTCGCGCTGTACGAGCGCTTGCTCGCCGAACGACCCCACCGGGATCACCGCCACCGGATCGAGCACGCCTCGCTGGTGCCGCCCGCGCTGGTCGCGCGCATCGCCCGCCTCGGGCTGTGCATCTCGACGCAGCCGCTGTTCGTGCACTCCGAGCGGGCCTGGCTCCACCGCCGGCTCGGCCCGGAGCGCGCCCGCCATGTCTATCCGTTGCGCGCGCTGGTCGATGCCGGGATCGTCGTGGGGGGAGCCTCCGATGCACCGGTGGAATCGCCCGATGTCCTGCACGCCATCCAGTGCTGTGTCACGCGCGAGGGCTTCGAGACCCATCAGGCCCTGTCACCGGCCGAAGCGCTGCGGATGTACACCCGCGACGCCGCCTGGTTGCAGTTCGAGGAGCATCAGAAGGGTTCGCTCGCAGCCGGAAAACGCGCCGATCTCGTGGTCCTGAGCGGCGATCCCCTGGCCGTCGCCCCGGATCGCATCGCGGCGCTGCGCGTGCTGCGCACCGTCGCGGGCGGCCGCATCGTCCACGACGACGGAGGGCTCGGATGAGGACGAAGGGGAATGCGATGGGGACGCGCACGAAGCACGCCGAGGGGCGCACCGATCGCGATCAGAGCCCGCGCGGACCGTCGCCGGGAACCGAGTCGGTCGACGTCCGGATCCGCACGGCCCGCGCCGACGACCTCGAGGTGCTGGTCGGCTTCAACCTCGCGATGGCCCGCGAGACCGAGGCGCTCGAACTCGATCGCGCGACGGTTCGATCCGGCGTCGCGGCGCTGCTGTCGCACCCGGATCGCGGCCGCGTGCTCATGGTCGAAGAGGCCGGCGTAGCCGTGGCGGCGCTGGCGCTGACGCTCGAATGGAGCGACTGGCGCAACGGCATGTTCTGGTGGATCCAGAGTGTCTACGTCCATCCCGACCACCGGCGCCGCGGACACTATCGACGCCTGCACGAACATGTCCGCGGGCTCGCCGCGGCGGATCCGGAGGTCTGCGGCCTGCGCCTCTACGTCGAGCACGAGAACCGCGGCGCCCAGGCGACCTACCGGAGTCTCGGGATGCGCGAAACCGCGTATCGGCTCTACGAGCAGGGGACGCGCGGGAGCGCGTGAGCCTCGCATCCCGCCGGCCGCGCGCCGCGCGGCCGGCTTACTCGAGTTCGGCGCCGATGCGCGCCGCGAGGGCGGCGAGATGCGCCGGATCCGCCTGCTCCCGGCCGTGGATCCGCAACTCGCTGCCGGCGCGGCGCGGGATCAGATGCGTGTGGTAGTGGAACACCGTCTGTCCGGCGGCGGCGCCGTTCAGTTGCAGCGCCATCATGCCGTCCGGCGCCAGCGCCTGGCGCATCGCCCGCGCCACGCGGCGCGCCAGCAGGTGCACCTCCGGCAGGGTCTCCTCGTCGGCCTCGAACAGGTTCTCGTAGTGCCGCTTCGGGATCACCAGCGTGTGTCCGTCGGTCGACGGGAACAGGTCGAGGAACGCCAGCGCGTGCTCGGTCTCGACGATCTTCGCCGCCGGCGCACGGCCGGCCACGATGTGGCAGAAGATGCATGCGGTCTCGGGGCTCATCAGGACTCCTCGCTCGACAGTCGCTGGCCCGCCGCAGCGCCCGACGCCAGTGCGTCGCCGAACGCCACGCCGTCATAGGCGGCGCCGGCCAGCGCGAGACGCGGAAAGCGCGCGAGCCGCGTCCGCACGCTCGCCACCAGCGACACGTGATGCCGCCCCGGCTGCGGCACCGCGCGCGGCCAGCGCGCGATGCCGAGCGGCTCGGGATCGCCGCGCAGCCCGAGTGCGACATCGAGATCGCGGAGCAGCATCGCGGACAGGCGATCGTCGGGCTCGGCGAGCACGTCGGGCCGGCGCATGCCGCCGGCGAGCATCGTCACCAGCTCTCGTCCGGCCGGCGCGCGGCCCGGAAACAGCGCGCTGAGGAACAAGCCGCCGAGCAGCGCTTCGCCCTCACCGCACGGGACCAGGAAGCCGAAGCCGCGGATCGGCTCGCGAACCGCGCCCGGATCGACACCGACCGAGACGCTCGCCACCGGCGCATACTCGATCGTCGCGAGTTCGCGGCCCGCCTCCGGCTCGAGGCCGGCCAACAGCCCGGCCGTAGTCGGCGCCGGCAGGGCCACCACGAGGCCTCTCGCCCGAAGACTCGATTTCCCTTCGATTTCGATGTGATAGGAACCCTCTTCGAACCGGATCCCAGAAGCCCGATGCTGCAGCTGCAACCGCGGGCCGAGCGCGCTCGCCATGGCGTCGATCAGGCCCAGAAGCCCGTCGGCGGTCGACCAGGAACCGGCGCGTCCGCGCGGACGGCCACGCTCGAACGCCGGCGCGAGCAGCCCGCGCACGATCGAGCCGCCGCGGCGTTCGGCCGCCACCAGACTCGGGAAGACGGCTTCGGCGCCGAGCCGCGTCTCGTCGCCGGCATAGACCCCGGTGAGGAACGGTCCGATCAGCGCCGGCACCGCCTCGGATCCGAGCCGGCGCGCCGCGAACTCGGCCACCGATTCGCCGCTCGGATTCCCACGCCGCACGAACGGCTCGGCCAACAGCCGGAACTTCCCGCGCGCCGACAGCAGCGGCGTTCGCACCAGCTCGAGGGGCCCCATCGGCACCGGCACGAGGCGACCCCCGCGCAGCAGGAAGCGCTCGCGGCTCGCCGGCGATGCCGCCAGCACGCGCGACTCGAGTCCGGCCCCGCGCAGGAACGCCAGTGCTCCGGGTCCGAGCCGGAACGTGTTGGCGCCGCGCTCGATGAGGTAGCCGTCGCGACGCTCCGTACAGGCCGATCCGCCCGCGCGCGCCTCGGCCTCGAGTACGACCACCTCGCGACCGGCGGCGCGCAACACCGTCGCCGCCGCGAGGCCGGCCGCGCCGGCCCCGATGATCGCGACGTCGACGTCCGGCGCCGTCATCGGCCGCCCGGCTCCGCGAGCTTGCGGGCGGCCTCGGTGAAGGCCCGCACGCCGGCGATCGGCGTCTCCGGCAGGCAGCCGTGGCCGAGGTTCAGCACGTGTCCGCGCGCCGGCGCCGCCGCGCGCGCGAGTTCGCCCACCATCTTGGCGATCGCATCCGGCGGCGCCGCCAGCGCACACGGATCGAGATTGCCCTGCAGGCTCGCGCGGCGTCCGACGCGAGCCGCGGCGTCCGCGAGATCCACGCGCCAGTCGAGCGACAGCACGTCGGCGCCGGTCTCGGCCATCTCGTCGAGGACGTGGGCGCCGTCGTTGACGTACAGGATCAGCGGCGCCCGCCGGCGATCGACCCGCTCGGCGATCGCGCGATGCGTGGGCAGCACCCAGCGACGATAGTCGGCCGGCGCCAGGATGCCGGCCCACGAGTCGAAAAGCTGCACCACCTGGGCGCCGGCATCGATCTGCGCGTTCAGGTACGAGACCGTCATCTCGGTCAAGCGATCCAACAGGACGCGCAGCACGTCGGGCTCGGCATACATCAGCCGCTTCAGCGCGGCGAAGTGGCGAGAGCCCTGCCCTTCCACCAGGTACGCCGCCAACGTGAACGGTGCGCCCGCGAAGCCGAGCAGCGGCACCTGTTCCGGCTCCAGGATCGCCCGCAGCCGGCGCAGGATCTCGAACACGTACGGAATCGAGGCCTCGTAATCGGGCTCCGTCAGTCTTTCGACCGCATCCACGCTGCGAATCGGCGTCGCGATCACCGGGCCGGGCTGGAAGTCGATGTCGATGCCGAGCGACAAGACCGGCACGAAGATGTCGCTGAACAGGATCACCGCTTCGGTGCCGACGAGGCGCAGCGGCTGCAACGAGATCTCGACGGCGCGCTCGACGTCCCGGCACGTATCGAGAAACGAGAGGCCGGCTCGGACGGCGCGATATTCGGGGAGATAACGCCCGGCCTGCCGCATCAGCCAGACCGGAGGGCGATCGACGGCTTCTCCGCGGCAGGCCCGCAGCAGCCGCTCGCTGCGCGTGAGCGTCGACCCGTCCGACATCAGTAGCCCCCCAGGCGCGCCCAGCGCTCCCGGTGCCACGCCGCGTCGCCGAAGCACATCTCGGCAACCCGGGCGCGCTTCATGTAGAAGCCGACATCGTACTCGTCGGTCATGCCGACGCCGCCGAACATCTGGACGGCCTCGTTGGCGGCCAGCACGAACGCATCCGAGCAGCGCGCCTTGGCCAGGGACACCAACCGTGCGAGATCCGGAGCCTCCTCATCGACCGCGCGCACCGCCGCCATCGTCGCCGAGCGCGCCAGCTCGAGCTCCATGAACAGCCGTGCCGCCCGGTGCTTGAGTCCCTGAAAGGACCCGATCGGCACGCCGAACTGCAGGCGCGTTTTGAGATACTCGAGCGTGTCGTCGAAGACCTGGCTCATCGCACCGAGCATCTCGGCGCATAGTCCGGCCGTGGCGTGGTCCACCACCCGTTGCAACAGACGCCCGCCGTCCCCGGGATCCCCGAGCACGGCGTCGGCGCCGACCCGTACGCCGTCGAGGCGCACCAGACCGGCGTTGCGGTGGTCGATGCGCGTCTGCCGGGTGATCGAGACTCCTGCGGCGTCACGCGGGACCAGGAACAGGGTGATCCCGGTCTCGTCGCGCGCGGAACCGCCGGTCCGCGCCGCCACCACGATCGCGTCGGCGACCGGCGCGTCCGGAACCTGGATCTTCTCCCCGGTCAGCACGAACTCCGAACCGTCCGGCTCGGCCCACGTCTCGATGCGGCACGGATCGAAGCGACTGCGCGCTTCCTGCCACGCCAACGTCAAGAGCCGCTCGCCGGCGGCGACGCCCGGCAGCCAGGCCCGCTGCTGGGCCTCGCTTCCGGCCAGCCGCAGCGCTTCGCTGCCGAGCAGCACCGTAGACAGGAACGGCTCCGGTGCCAGGCGGCGCCCGAGCTGCTCGAGCACGACGGCCAGATCCGCCATCCCCATGCCGGCGCCACCATACGCTTCCGGGAGCCGGATCCCGACCCATCCGAGCTCGGCCATCTGCTTCCACAGCGCACGCGAGAACCCGACCTCGTCGCGCCGATCGCGCAGCGCGCGGACACGCGCCAGCGGCGAGTGCTCGCGGACGAAATCGCTCGCGGTCTTCGCCAGCAGTTCCTGCTCTTCCGTCAACACCAACTGCACGCCGTCTTTCCTCCCCCGCCCGTCAAGCAAGGGGGCGGGTTCGATTCGTCAACGTTTCCGGCCCGGGAGGTCGGAAACGTTGACGAATCGAACCCGGCCCCTTGCTTGACGCTCGGTGCCTCAGTCGGGCAGGCCGAGCACGTGTTTGGCGATGATATTGAGCTGGATCTCGCTGGTTCCGCCTTCGATCGTGTTGCCGCGCGAGCGCAGCCACTGGCGCGTCAGGTCGAGTTCGCGCTCGTCGAATCCGGCACCTTCCCAGCCGAGCGCCTGCGGGCCGGCGATCGCGACCAGCAGCTCCATCCGGCGTTGGTTCAGCTCCGTGCCGTAGATCTTGAACAGCGAACTCGCCGCGCCGGGGCCGTGTCCGGCCTTGGCCGCGTCACGCGCGCGCTGGGTCGTCAGCACGAAGGCGCGCGTATCCATCTCGGTCTGGGCGATGCGGTGACGCAGCGACGCATCGCCAAGCCGGCCATCCGGCTCGAACTCGACGTAGTCGTGCGCCCAACCGGCGATTCCGCGGCCCTTCCCGATGCCGGCCCCCCCACCGAAGGCATCGGCGATCATCGTGCGCTCGTGTGCGAGCAGCGCCTTCGCCACCGTCCAGCCGCCGTTCACCTGTCCGACGACATTCCGGGTCGGCACCCGCACGTCGGTGAGGAAGGTCTCGCAGAACGGCGAGGAACCGCTGATCAGCGGAATCGGCTTCACCGATACGCCGGGCGTTTCCATGTCGAACAACAGGAACGTGATCCCGGCCTGTTTCTTGGCGCTCGGGTCGGTGCGCACGAGGCAGAACATCCAGTCGGACTGATCCGCGTAGGACGTCCAGATCTTCTGCCCGTTGATCACGTAGTGGTCGCCGTCGAGCACGGCCCGGCACTGGAGGCCGGCGAGGTCGCTGCCGGCGCCGGGCTCGGAGTAACCCTGACACCAGCGGATCTCACCGCGGCAGACCTTCGGCAGATGCTCCTGCTTCTGCTCCTCCGTCCCGAACTGCAGCAGCACGGGCCCGATCATCGTGAGCCCGAAGCCGATCAGCGGCGGCGGGAGCTTCCGCTGCGCCAGCTCCTGCCGCAGCACGCGCGCTTCGTCGCGGCTGAGTCCGCCTCCCCCGTACGCGCGCGGCCACTCGGGCGCCGTGAAGCCCCGTTCGGCACACAGCTCTAGCCAGTGCTTGCGGTCGGGATCGCTCCAGGTCGCCTTGCGCCCGCCCCAGACGCCTTCGAGCTCGTTGCCCGGCGCCCCCATCAGCGCCTTCGGCGCGTGAGAGTCGAGCCAGTCGCGCAGGTCGGCGCGGAAGCGTTCGAGATCCGGCATCGGCCACCTTCTCCTGCAGGGTTGACGGATCATAACCCCTCGATCACCCGAACGGCGCCCGATCGGGTTTTTCTCGGCGTCGACGCCCTGGGTCCGCGGGCTGGCTCTCGAAGGCCGGCTTTCTCGAAGCCTCGGTCCGCGACGACGACGCCCTGCTAGAGAGGATCCACCCAGCCCTGCCCCCAATGGAGGGCGGAGCCTAGCCGACGCTTTCTCGCGTGCGGCGGACGTCAAGCCGCGTACGCAGCGGAATCGGCGGAGCGCCCACGGGCCGCGCTCTAGACTCGCGCGCCGGGGGATTCCCGAATGGGTTGGAAACCACCACGGAGGAAACGCATCCCGGCCAGAACCACGATTGCCAGCAGCCCTGCGACACCGGCTGCCGCCTCCGGCACTGCAATCGTCGTCACCCGCGAAGGGTTCCGCGAAGCGACGTACAACCGAGTCACGTCGCAGCCGAGCGCGCCGCCGAAGCCCCCGCCGACGGAGACCGAGTCTGCGTGCGAGAGAACCCCGGTGGCGGGATCGCGGTCGACCGCGTGGGCGCTGCTGCCGACGACGAACAGGCGCTGGCCGTCGGGCGACGGGAGGACGGCGCGAGCGCTGAATAGAGGATGGGCGCTCGCGTTGCCGGCGAACGTTCCCGTGAACGTCAGAGCGCCCGTCTGCGCGTCGCGTGCGAAGATCGCGAGTGACGAGCCGATGAGGCTCGGCACGAACACCTGCGTTCCATCCGGGCTGACGGCGATGCCGAGCGGAAGGTGCAGCCCGGTGACGCCATCGATCCCATCGAACTGGGCCTCCAGGAAGCTGAGCGCGCCGCTCTGCGCGTCGCGCGTGAAGACCGCGACGGCGTGGTCCTCCTGGCTCGTCACGTAGAGCTGGGCGCCGTCGGGTGAGAGCGCGAGCGCCGTAGCGCCGGCGAGGCCTTCTGTGCCGCCCACACCGTCGAACGCGGCGCCGGCCCAGGTCAGCGCGCCCGTCGTATCGACGCGCGAGAACCACGCAACGGCGTCGTCGTCGATGCCGGCCACGTAGACGAACTCGCCATCGGCGCTCAGCACGACGTCGCGCGCGCCCGCGATACCGTCCACGCCGTTCTCCCCATCCCGCTGCACCTCGACGAACGCGAGCGTACCGCTCACCGAGTCGCGCGCGAATGCCGTCACGGTGCCCGCGTCACCCCCGACGATCTTCAGCAGGCTCGTCACGTAGACGTGGAGGCCGTCGGGGCTGATCGCGATGCCGCGCGGATCTTCGATGCCCTCGACGCCGCCAACGCCATGCTGCAGGGACTGCACGGCATCGAGGACTCCTGTCTCGGGCTGCACCGCGAACACGTTCACCGCCTGGTCGAACGAACCGGTGACGTAGACGTGGTTGCAGTCGCTACTGGCGGCGACCGCGGCAGCGCCGCCGATCAACAGGCGGGGTAGCTCGTGGTCGTCGGCGAGCGTCAGGGCGCCGGTCAACGGCTCGCGCGCATAGCTCGCCACGCTTTCCGGAGTGATGCCAAAGCCTCCGTCCCGTGTGTACTTGCCTGCGAGATACACGGAGAGGCCGCCGGGATCCACAGCAACCGCCCTCGCAGAGTCCTGGTCGCCCGCCGGCTCCTCATCGATCACGAGCAGGCCGGTCTCGGATGGCGCGTAGCGCGCAACGGGACCCATGGAGCAGAACAGGAACCGCGAGCAGGCGAGCACCCGCGCGAGGTAGACGTGGGCCGAATCGGCCGTGGCCGCGATGCCGCGCGCACCCTCGGTGTCGGAGGAGCCCATCGAAGTGAGCATGCCGGTCGCAACGTCACGCCCGAAGGACAGGACCGAGCCCGGATCCTCGAACCCACGCTCATTGTCGGGGCCCCAGCGCGAAGCACTGACCCAGAGCGAGGCGTCGTCGGGGCTCACGATGAGCGAGCGGAGGCCCGCGAGCGCCGGGATCTGCGCTTCGGTCCACGTCTCGACCTGCGTGAGGAGACCCGAGATTTCATCTCGCGCGAAGACGGAGAGGTCGCCCTTGTAGGTGTAGACGTAGCCCAAGAAAGTATCGGTCAGGGTGTGCGCGCCGGTGTAGACGAAAGCACCGTCGGCGCTGATCGCGAGCGCTTGGATCCCGTCGAGGCCCGTGACTCCGCCTTCGCCGTCGCGCGCGACTCCGACGAAGGTCAGTGCACCGTCCGCTCCATCGCGGGCGAAGACGGCTACGGCGTCGTCCTCTTCGGCGCCCACGTAGACGTGTGCGCCATCCGGACTGACCGCGACGGAGCGCGCACCGTCGAGTCCCTGGACGCCGTCCACCCCGTCTCGCCACACCTGCCGCCAGACCAGGGCGCCGGTCGTCGCGTCACGCTCGAGTAGCACGACCGCGTCGTCGAGGGATCCAGCCACGTAGAGGTGGGCGCCACCGGGCGCCGTGGCGATGCCCGAGGCGCCGAGCAGACCCTGGCGCTGCGTGCCGTCGTCGCGGACCTCGCCCACCCGCTCGAGCAGTCCGCCTGGCGTGCGGGCATACTCGTGCACGGCGCCGTCGCGCGTGGCGATGTAGACGTGCTCACCGTCGGGGCTCGCCGCTACGGAGCCCGCCAGTTCCTCACCGTCGAACGCCTCGAGCAAGGCCAACTGCGACAGTACGTCGCCCGCGTGAGCGACACCGTTAGGTGTGGCGAGGAGAACGCAGGCCGCGAAGAGCAGCAAGGCGCTCTGAAGCGCGGCGCGGTTCGTTGCGAGCCACGACATAGATGGCCCGGCGTAGCTTGACCGGCGGTCGGTGTCAAGTGCAGGGACGTGGCACGGTGGAGGAATCCATCGGGGCCGTGCTCGGCCAGGGTCACGCGGAGCCTCGCGGGTTGCTCACGTCCGTTCGAAACTCGTACACGGTGACGGGAAACGGGTAAGACGAAGAAGCGGGCGATCGTGTCGCCCCAAAGTACAGATGTCCGGTTCTCTCCCAAGTAGAAATGTCCGCTTTCCACTCTGGTCCTCCGTGCTTGCCGTCCGGGCCCATGGGCCCTGGACGGCCGCTCTCGCGGGCATGGTTGCTCTTGCCGTCGCGGGTTCGGCGCTCGGGGCTTATCGGACCCTGATCGCCCGTCTATTCTCCCTAGCCGCCCCGGGCGGAGCGCAGGCGGTGGGGATGGACGTCTACCAGTTCAACGCCGCGGGCGACGTGATCCTCGAGACCTTCGGGGAGAGCGGCTTGCTCGGCACGACGCGCGTCGAGACCGACCAGGCTGGCGCGTTCTTCGGCGTGGAGTCGTTCGGCGAGCCGATCACGCAGATCCGCGTCGACGACACCGACATCCTGCCCGGGATCGACGACGTCGCGTTCGTGCCGGAGCCGGCATCGCTGTCACTGGGCCTCGCGTCGCTCGCGGCGCTCGCCGGTGCGGCGCGGCTGAGGACGCGGGCAACCTGAAGGCGCCCGATTCCGCCCGGGAGTTTTCGGGTCAAGTGGGCGGTCTGCCGGGCCGATCTGAAGAAGATGCGCTTCGAATTCCCGTCCGACCTCGGACTGGCCGTGCCGGTCGTGATGTCACTGCTCTCGCTGCGACTGTTCCGGCTCGCGTGGCGGACGCGGCGCGCGCCGGAGCTGCTCGTCGGGATCTACTTCTTGCTGGTTCCGTTCGCGATCTCGCTCTCGATCCGCGTCGACCGCTTCGACGCCGCCTACGCGGAGGTCGTGCGCATCATCTCGAACGCGCTCTTCACGTCGGGCGGAGTCTCGCTGCTGCTCTTCGCCTGGTGCGTGTTCCGTCCGGACTCGCGCTGGGCGTGGTGGCTCGCCTTCGGCGGCTCGGCGGCGCTCGCCGCCACCTGGGCGCTCGGCATGCCGCTCGGCCTCTACGAAGCGAGCACCAGCATGTTCCTGCTACTGCCGGCGTACGCCTCGTATCTCTGGGTCTTCTTCGAATCGCTCCGCTACTTCCTGCTGCTGCGCCGCCGCCAGCGCCTCGGCCTCGCCGACCCGGTGATCACGAACCGCTTCCTGCTCTTCGCGATCTGGACCGGCGGCGTCGGCGTCATCACGCTGATGGGTGTCGGAGGATCGTTTGCGCAGCTGATGCACGGAACCTTCCACGACGGCGGCGCACTCGGCGATCCGCTGGTCCTCGGCATCACGCGTCTCCTCGCATTGCCGATCGCGGTCTCGATCTTCCTCACCTTCCTGGCGCCGGCGCGCTATCACGCCTGGCTGCGCGTCGGGGCGCCCGCACCCGCCAGCTGACCGGTTCCGCGCACGCTTCGAACGCTCGCCGGAAACGGCGAGCGCGGTTCGTCTGCGTGCCGCTGCCCCGGAGGTTCCTCCCGTGGACTTCGAGTTCTCCGCCGAAGAGCGCGCCTTCGAAGCCGAAGTCGAGCGATGAATCGTGTTGCGGATCGCGCTGTCGCGGTCCGCGTCGCCGACGACGGGGCTTCGCCAACCACAATCGCTCTGGTATACCCCCGCCTATCGGTCGATGCGCGCCTTGCTCGACGGTCGACTTACAGAAGCGGAGGATCTTCAGGCGCGACTGACTGCTATCGCCGCTCGCCTCGAGGATGCGAATGCGTTCCACAGTCTCACAGCGCAACGTGCGCTCCTCCACTGGACGGGTAAGACGAAGAAGCGGGCGATCGCGGGCCGATAACTACCCGAAGTGACAACTCCCCGGGGGATCTCAGCCTAGAACGACCGTAAGCGGGGGATTCAACCGGGGCCGTCCCGGCGGCCCGGCCCGCCGGGCGTCCTCTCGGCTTGGTCTCCGCGCGCAGCTCGCCCTTCCGCCGGCCGCGCGGTGTGGCGGATCATCGGCGTGGGAACTGCTCGCCTCAGCGACTCGCTTCGAAGTCGCCGGGCCATCCCTCGGCGTCGGGGACGGCCGGGACCGTGGGTGGGGCGCGGCTGGGCAGCTCGAGGCAATCGAGGATCGCCTGGGTCACGTCGGGCGGCTGGATCGCGGCGAGCAGCCGCATCCGTCCGCCGCAGCGTGGGCACTCGAGCACATCGACAGCGAAGACCCGCCGCAGGAGCTCGGCCCAGGCCAGCCGCCGGGGGCGGAGGGTCGGCTCGCCGGGCTCCGGCAAGGGCTCCTCGGGCCCGCAGGGCGTGCGCGTCGGCGGAGCCCCCACCGGACTCGACGGGACTGGCGGGCTGCAGCGATCGGGAGGCTCGCGCCTCGGACGCCCTCGTGTCTCCGCGTCGCTCAGTGGCTCGGCCAAAGAGGCGAGTGAGGAACTCCCCGGCGGCGGGCGAGCGGGCATGTGCGCTTGGGGTGCGCCTGGCACGACGCGGTCGCGCTCGCTCGCGCACGGCCCCAGGACTCCGTGGTAACGCACGAGGTGGAAGCGGGGCGGCGGCACCAGGGCCGCGAGCTTCTCGACGAGTTCCTGGGGCTCGAAGACGACGTGGGTCGTGCCGTCGCGCCAGCGGTGCTTCAGCTTGTAGAGAAGCCTCCCGTCCTCCATCCGCAAGAGGCGCTCGGTGGCGACCGGAGGGCGGGCCATGTAGCGGCATCATGCGGACCGGGAGGTTATGCAGACCTCGCGATCGCTCCGTAATGACGAGAGCTGAGAATCCCGCCGTTTGGGTCACCTCGGACGAGCGGATCCGCTCCGCATAGTTCGGGCATGCTGGTGTCCCCTATCCACCGGGCTTCGGCCCAAGGAGGACACCGTGCTCGAGCGCCTCTTCCAGACAGACTCCACACCGTGCCATCTCCGCGAGGGACCCGCGGGGCCGTTTCTCGACGGCTTCGCGGAGTCCATGCTCGCCGCGGGCTACTCGTCGAGGACCGTCGGCTCCTACGTGCACGACGCTGACCACCTGGGCCAATGGGCCGGACGGCGTGGCGTTGCGGTCGCGGATCTCGACGCGGATCTGCTCGCACGCTTCGTGCGTCACCTGCTCCGGTGCCGTTGCCGCGGTTGCAGGCGCGCTGTGCACAAGCGCGTGGCTTTCCGGGTCCACGCGTTCCTGCGGTACCTCCGCGAGGAAGGCGTCGTGACTACGTCGGCGCCCGAGGCGACTCGTCCGCAGATCGTGGTCGAGTACGACGCCTGGATGCGCGACCGGCGCGGTCTGGCAGAAACGACGATTGCCCACTCGTTGCCGGTGGCCCAGGCGCTGCTCGCCACCGTGGGCGACGATCCCCGGCGGCTCGATGCCGCATGCGTGCGCAAGTTCGTACTCGAGTACATCCGGCGACATGCGCCGGCGTCGGCCGGCTGCGTGACGACGATCGTCCGCTGCTTCCTGCGTTGGCTCGTCGTGCAGAGTCGCTGCACGACGGACCTGACCGAGGCGGTTCCGAAGGTGCCCACGTGGCAGCTGCAGAGACTCCCCCGCTACATCCCGGCTGACGATGTGGAGCGCATCCTCGCGGCGTGCGACCGCCCCAGTCGCGTGGCGCGGCGCGATCGCGCCATGCTGCTTCTGCTCGCTCGCCTCGGTCTGCGCGCGAGTGACGTGGTCGGGCTCCGCCTCGGCGACATCGAGTGGGGGCAGGGACGCCTCCGCGTCGTCGGCAAGGGACGGCGGGAGACGCGGCTGCCGCTTCCTCAGGACGTCGGCGACGAGATCCTCAGCTACCTCGAAATCGACCGTCCCGTGTCTGCCGCGGACCACGCTTTCCTGACCGCGCGTACTCCCATCCGACCGATCACCTCGAGCGGCTTGCGCGACGTCGTCGGTCGCGCGATCGAGCGCGCCGGGGTGGAGGCTCCTTCCCGTGGGACTCATGTCCTGCGCCACTCGCTCGCGACCCGGCTGCTGTGCGAAGGCGCGACGCTCGACGCGATCGGCGCCCTCTTGCGCCACCGCGACGTCAGTACGACGGCGCTCTACGCCAAGGTGGACATCGGTCTGCTTCGCCAGATCTCGCAGCCCTGGCCCCGCGCGGAGGTGTCGTCATGTTGAGGCAGAGCATCGACGCGTACCTCGCGCTCCGTCGGGTGGTCGGCTTCCAGCTAAAGACGGAGGAGCACCTGCTGCACGACTTCGCGCGATGGGCCTCCGAGCGCGACGAGACGCACGTCCGGACCTGCACGGCCACGGAATGGGCGGCGGCAGGGCGCTCGACGTGGCAGCGCGAGCGACGGCTCCGGGCCGTCGCAGGCTTCGCGCGCCATGCGAGGGCCGAGGATCCCCGTCATGAGGTGCCGCCGATCTTCGTGTTCGGTCGCCGGCACGTGCGTCCCCGGCCTCACCTCTACTCGCCGGACGAGATCGGCCGCCTGCTTGACACGGCCAGCCGACTCCCTGCCATCTGGCCGCTGCGACCGCAGACGTTCACGACGCTGTTCGGTCTCCTGGCATCGGCCGGCTTGCGCGTGTCCGAGGCGCTGGCGCTCCGATTTGGTGACGTCACGCGGGACGGCCTCGTGATCCGTAAGACGAAGTTCAACAAGTGCCGGCTCGTGCCTCTTCACGAGACCGCCGCCTCCGCGCTCGGCCGCAATCTCGAGCTGCGACGGCGCGCCAACAGCGTGAGCGACTACGTCTTCGTCTCGCCGATGGGGGGCAGGCTTCCCTACAAGACGGTGAGCAAGACGTTCCTTCGGCTGATGCGCCAAGCAGGTCTTCGCTCCGGTCCGGGGACGCCCGGACCGCGGATCCACGACCTGCGGCACACGTTTGCCGTGCGGGCCCTGGAGGCATGTCCGCACGACGGGAGCCCCGTCGGCTGGCGCGTGCGCGCGCTGTCGACCTACCTCGGCCACGGCAACATCGCCGACACGTGCTGGTACCTGCAAGCGACGCCGGATCTCCTGCGGGGCGTCGCCGACGTCTGCGAGCGCTTCCTCGAAGGAGGTGCGCGATGACGCCGATCGCACCGCACATCACCGCGTTCTTCCAGAAGCGGTTCGCCGTGGAGCTGCGGGCCAGCCGGGACACCTGCGACACCTACGCCTACGCGTTCCGGCTCCTCTTGGAGTTCATGAGTCGCAAGCTCGCCGTGGCGCCCGCCGACCTCGCGCTCGAAGCGCTCGATGCACCGCTCGTGCTCGAGTTCCTCGAGCATCTCCAGGCGGAGCGGCACAACTCGGCTCGCACGCGCAACGCTCGGCTCGCCGCCATCCGCTCCTTCATGCGGTTCGTCGAGCACCGCGTGCCGTCGGCGCTCGATCAGGTTCGACGCGTTCGGGCCATCCCCGCACAGAGAACCGACACGCGCATCGTCCGGCACCTCACGGCCCAGGAGCAGCGTGCGATCCTCGACGCGCCGGAGCCCACCACACGCCTGGGTATCCGCGACCGCGCCATGCTGCTCCTGGCAGTCGCGGGCGGCCTGCGGGTCTCGGAGCTCGTCGGTCTGCGCATCGACGAGGTGCAGTTCAACGGCCGCTATGTCGATGTGCGTGTCCGCGGCAAGGGACGCCGCGAGCGCGCCCTGACCCTGTGGAAGTCGGTGGGCGATGCGATTCGCGCCTGGCTCGCCGTGCGTGGCCAAGCGCCTGCCCCGGAGCTGTTCCTCAACGCTTGGGGCAAGCCCATGACACGTTCTGGCTTCGAACGCGTGCTCGCCAAGCACGTCGCTGCGGCTGGCGACCGTTGCCCGTCGTTCCGCGACAAGCGCGTCTCGCCGCACGTGCTGCGGCACACTTGCGCGCTCAACACGCTTCAGGCGACGCGCGACCTGCGAAAGGTCGCGCTCTGGCTCGGGCACGCCAGCACGCAGACTACGGACATCTACCTGCAAGCCGACCCCACGAAGAAGCTCGAGGCGCTCGCGGTGATGAAGGCGCCCGCGCTGCGGCCCGGGAAGTTCCGCCCACCCGACCGACTCATCGCCACGCTAAAGGCCTCCACCGTTATGCGCACCTTCGACGCGGTCAACCCATGAGCACGACTACGAAATGGTCCCGGAGGTCCGCATAACTCCCCGGTCCGCATGATGCCGCTACGTGGCCCGTCCGCCTGTCGCCACCGAGCGGCTCTCCCGACGCGCCGACGGAACGCTCCTCTATCGCCTGAAGCACCGCTGGCGCGATGGCACCAGCCAAGTCGTCTTCACGCCGCAGGAACTCATCGAGAAGCTCGCGGCGCTGGTTCCGCCACCCCGCTTCCACCTGGCGCGCTACCACGGGATCCTGGGCCCCTGCGCGAGCGAGCGGGATCGGGTCGTGCCGAGCGCGGGTAAAGACCGCGAGCAGGCGCCTTCGCCGGCAGGGAACGCGGCCCTCGACACCTTCTCCCGCCGACCGAGCAACGCCGAAGTGCGAGGACAGGGAAACGAGAACGACGAGATTGCCGACCGATCCGATCGGCTGCGCCACCAGGGAAACGAAGCGGCCGGCATGCCCTCTGGTCCTGCGGAGTCTCTGTCTCCTCCCCGAGAGCCCGCCCTCCGCCGCCGGCGCCTCGACTAAGCCGACCTCCTGCGGCGGGTCTTCGCCGTCGATGTACTCGAGTGCCCCCGCTGCGGCGGGCGCATGCGGCTGATCGGCGCGATCCACCCGCCCGAGGCGATCCGGGCCATCCTCGACTGCCTCGCCCTGCCCAGTCGGGCACCCCCTCCGGCCCCGCCCGTCCCCGATCCCGAGCCGTGGCCCGTCGACTTCGACGCGAGCCCCTGAGCCCCGGACACGCGAGTTTCCGTGTCCCGGTCCCGCGGCTGCCGGCAGCGGAACGCGAGGGGGACGTGCGCCCGCAGGTCGAGCGCCGCCGGGCGCCAAGTCGCACCGCGCTCACGCCACGACCGCTTGAATCCCTCGTCCAGGGCCCATGGGTTGCCCGTAGGCTCCGATCTCCCCGAAGGTGTCGGCCCAAAGTACAGATGTCCGGTTTTCTCCAAAGTAGAAATGTCCGCTTTCCCGTTTCCATCGGTCAGGGTCGAGTCTCGAAGGAGGAGCCCGTTGCGGTTCGCCGCGGCGTTCCGGCGCGCAGCAGGCGGGCCTTCCGCAGGGTCGTGGACGGCTTCGCGATCTTTTCCTCGATGCGCTGGCGCTGCTTCTCCTTGATGAAATCCATCGTGGCCGAGAGCCGCTTGTTCTCGACGACTTCGCCCTGCTGCACGCCGTGCTCCTTTGGGAAGGCCGTCGCCTGCAACGCCTGCTCGCCGTGCCAGAAGCTCAACGAACCGTCCTCCCGCTCCTCGATGCCGACCCTCTGCCCGCGGGCAGACCGCGCCTCGTTTGGATCGAGCACGTACAGCACCCGCTTGTAGTTCAGGGTCAGGCTCTTCGAAACGAGGCGGGTCTCCTGCCAGCTGAAGATGCGAGCCAGGTCGTCCGTCGGCTGCAGGGGGCGGTGGGCGTCGTGCTCGCTTCGCGGAGATCGCGCGAAGCGGCGGTTGTAGTCCGCCATGAACTCCGGGGCGAAGGCGTTCGCCGCCTTGACGTCGCTGATCCCGCGCAGCCGGAGCTCCTTCACCAGTCGGTCTTGCAGCGTCAGGTGAGCGCGCTCGACCCGGCCCTTCGCCGCTGGCGTGTTGGCGCACAGGATGTCGATGTTCAGGCTGCTGAGGGCTCGGCCGAACTGCGTGATTCCAGCTCCGCCTTGGAGCTCCTTCTTGTTGACTCGGAATACCGTGGCCTTGTCGCTATAGAGCGCCACCGGCTTGCCGTGCTGCTCGAGGTACGAACGCATCGCCGTGAAGTAAGAGAATGCCGACTCCGACTCGCAGAACCAAAGCTCCATCAAGGCGCTCGTCGCATCGTCCACGAACACCAGCAGGGTGCAGCGAGGGGCGCGCTCCTCGAACCACTCGTGGTCGGAGCCGTCGATCTGGATGAGCTCGCCCCGACACGGCCGGCGGTGCCGGGGCTGCTGGACCCGCGGCTCTCGGCGAGCCCGGGGGATCCACAGGCCGTCCTCGGTCATCCAGTGCCGGAGCGTCTCGACCGAGACCTGCATGCCGTGCAGCTCCTGTCGCGGGACGCGGTACTGACCGGCTAAGAGGACACGATCTTTTGCGCACCTCCTCTTGAGGCAGGTGCTCCACGATCCCCACAGGGGGGATCGCGATGGAGCGTCGGCTGCGGAAGGAGGAAGCG
>CAADGG010000047.1 GCA_900696485.1 uncultured Pseudomonadota bacterium | reverse complement strand
CGGTGCGCCGGTGCTGATCGACTTCGCGTCGGCCGTGTGCGTCGCGCCGACCCGCTGGCCGCAGCGCTGGCTGTTGCGCGCGCTCGCACGGATCGACGACGTGGCGCTGGCGAAATGGCGGACCAAGCTCGGCCCGACCGACCCCCGCCGCCCGCGCTGACGCGCCTGCCGAGCAAGGGGCCGTCAAGAAAGGGGCCGGGTTCGTTCGTCAACTTTTCCGGACGGAAAAGTTGACGAACGAACCCGGCCCCTTTCTTGACGGCCCAGGCTCGATGCGGCGCTGATCAGCGGCGGGCGAGGGGCTCGTCGGCGGCGCCGGCCGAGCCCGGTGCGAGCGGCGGTGCCGGGTCGCTCGGGGAACGGGGAGCGAGTCGGCCGACGTAGTGCCGGAAAGTCTCGAGCGTGAGCCGCGTGTCGGCGAGCGCGCGGTGCGGCGTCGCGCCGTCGATCAGGCCAGCCGTCGTTGCAGCCTGGCGCAGCGAGAGCGCGCTCACCGTCTCGCCGGCGACCAGCGACCACGCGTAGTACAGCGTTGCGAGGTCGATCACATGGTAGTCGAACGGCCATGGGATCCCGCACGCCTTGTAGGCGCGCTCGAGAAACGTGACGTCCATCCGGACGTTCTGGCCGGCCGGCACGATCGTCTTGCCCTTCGGTAGCAGGCCGGCGAGCTCCGTCAGCACGCGGCGCACCGGATGCCCCTCGGCGGCCCAGACGGCGGCGTCGTAGCCGAAGATCTCGGCGGCCTCGTCGCTGATCCGCTCCGGGCGCGCCGTCACCTTCCACTCGCCGCTCGCGAGCTCGACGAGCCGGTAGTCCGTCACGATCACCGCGACCTCGGTGATGTCGTGGAGATCCGGGTCGAGTCCGCCGAACTCGCAGTCGAGGAACGCGAACGCGAAGTCTGCCAAGACCGTCGAGCCTCCCGGTGGGGTGAAGCCGCTGCGGGACGCCCGGCTGGCCCGGCCGTGGTGCTCCCAACGGGAATCGAACCCGTGTTTTGGCCTTGAGAGGGCCACGTCCTAGACCGCTAGACGATGGGAGCGGAACGGCAGGCCCGCGGAACCTAACCAGCGGGCCGGCGGGGTGTCAACGGCGCGGTCCGGTGGGCGCCTGCGGCTTCGCGCGGGCCCGATCCCCTTCCTCAAGAGCGGCAACGCTTCGGCCGATCTTCCGATCGGGCCATGGGAAACGGGTCGTCGTCGACGGGTTCTCGAGAAGGGGTCGCTTTGCACCCGGTCTCCGTACCGCGCCGGAATGTGCGCCGGCGTGCGCTCGCATGCTTCGCGCTGGCCGGCCTGAGCCTTGCACTCTACGGGCCCGCGATCGGGTTCGACTTCGTCAACTATGACGACACGACGGTCCTGCTCGGTCACCCGCAGCTCTACGACCAGCCATCGCTGCGCGCGAGTCTCTCGGAGATCTTCGTCGGTTCGCTGCCCCGCGAAGAGCCGCTGCTCGTCCGGGACGTCAGTTGGGCGCTCGATGCGCGGCTGTTCGGCTTCCGGAATCCCGCCGGCTATCACCTCGGCAACGTACTCGGAAACGCCGCCAACGTCGTGCTGCTGTTCCTGTTCCTGCAGCATGCGACGCGGCGTTTCGGGCTGGCCGTCGCGACGGCGGGCCTGTTCGCCGTGTTGCCGGTCCACGTCGAGCCGGTCGCGTGGGTGATGGGCCGCAAGGACATGCTGTCCGCCGGCTTCGTGTTGGCGGCGCTGCTCGCCCAATCCCACGAGCTGGCGAGTTCCGACGTGCGGCGGCGCCGGTCTCTGTATCTGCTCACGCTGTTGCTGACGGTGCTCGCGCTGCTCTCGAAGATCGCCGCGATGAGCGCCGTCGTGATCCTCACGCTGCACCGGGTCTTCGCGCCCTACCTGGATGGCACGCGCCCGCCGCACCTGCCGCTCGACTGGCGCCACATCACCCGCCACGTCGCGCCGCGGATGCTCCCGCATGCGCTCGTCACGGTCGGCATCGTCGTCTGGTATCAGCGCGTCGTCGCCGAGTTCGGCGTGGTCGGGTGGCGCGGCCTCGGGCCGTTCGATCCGGAGCACCTGCGGACCGTCGCGACCTTCACGCCGCTGGTTCTCGGTCAGTATCTGCGTTCGCTGGTCTGGCCGACGCAGCTCTCGATCTCGTACCGCTGGCCGCACGTCGAGATCCCTCTGACGGCTTCCGAGCAGGTCGCGGCCGCCGGCATCGCCCTGGTCATGGGTGCGGCGCTGCTCCATGCGGTCCTGCGCCGGCGGGATCTCGCGTTCTATGGACTCGCCTGCGTCGCGCTGCTGCTGCCGTATCTGAACCTCGTGTTCGTCGACATCTGGCGTGCGGACCGGTACGTCTACCTGGCATCGTTCTGCGTGCTCGCCATCGCCGTGACATGGCTCGAGCCGCGCGGCGCGCCGCGTTCCCGGTCCGGGGCCCTGCGCGTCGCGACCGTCGCGCTGGCGGCCGGCTTCGGGATCGCATCGGCGGTCCAGACGGCGCGACAGCTTTCGGTCTGGCGCAGCAACGAGTCGCTGTGGCGGCACGAAGCGTATCTCGATGCGCCTTCGCTGCTGGGAATCCAGGCGCTGGCGGCTTCGTACGTGCAGCAGGCCGAACAGGAGACCGATGCGGCCGT
This sequence comes from uncultured Pseudomonadota bacterium, assembly GCA_900696485.1. Taxonomy (GTDB): domain Bacteria; phylum Myxococcota_A; class UBA9160; order UBA9160; family PR03; genus CAADGG01. The sequence continues at coordinate 16,611 of CAADGG010000047.1, read as the reverse complement.
GCGGGCCGAACGGGTGCGGCGCGCGCACGTCGAGATCGCACGGGGCTTCGAGCGTGACCGGGCGCTCGGCCGCAAGGCCGCCGGCTACGCGACCGCCGAACCGCTGCAGCTCTCGCACCTGCACAACCATCTCGGCCGGCTCGCCGCGCTGGAGGGCGCTCCGCTCACGGAGCAGGTCGGGCACTTCGCACGCGCCCACGAGATCGCGCCGAACCGGCGCAGCGCGTTCCGGCTGGCCGAGGCGTACATGAAGCTGGCCGAGGAGGCGCCGGCCGAAGAGCGCGAGCGCTGGGTCCGCGCGTCGCTCACGCACTTTCTCGAGTACGTCTCGATGTCGGCTCGCGATCCCGCGCGGCACGCCCGCAGCGAGACGCTGCTCGCCGGCCGCTACGAGAGCCGCTTTCCGTTCCTGCGCGACGAGATCCGCGTGGCGCGCGAGAGGTATTTCCAGTGAGCCTGGCATCCGCTGCCACCGCGAACCCGTATGTCGGAGCCTATCCCTACGACCCGCGTCGCCGCGCCGTCTGGCGCGCGATCGTCCGCTACGTCACGCGAGACGCCGAGGACGTCGGCACGCTCGTCGAACTCGGCGCGGGCTACTGCGACTTCGTGAACCAGTTTCCGGCACGCCGAAAGATCGCCTTCGACCTGAATCCCGAGATGCGGCGCTGGGCGGATCCGGACGTCGAGCTGCGGGTCGAGAGCGCGATCGCACTACCGGGGGTCGCGGATCGCAGCGTCGATCTGGTGTTCGCGAGCAACTTCCTCGAGCACCTGCAGGAAGCGGAGCTGGCGACACTGCTGCCGCGCGTGCGCGCGGTCCTGTCCGCGCGCGGCAGGCTGATCCTGATCCAGCCGAACCACCGACGCTGCGCCGAGCACTACTTCGACGATCCCACGCACGTGACGATCTTCGACGACCAGAACATCGCCGGCTGGCTCTCCCGGTTCGGCCTGCGCGTCGTCCATCTCGATCCGGGGCTGCTCCCGTTCTCGATGAACAGCCGGCTCCCGAAGTCGGAGCTGATGACGTCTCTGTACCTGCGCTCGCCGCTGCGGCCGCTGGCCGCGCAGATGTACGTCGTCGCGGAGGAAGGCTAGGCATGTGGGGTGGCAAGCGCGTCTCGTTGATCCTTCCGACCTTCAACGAGAGGGACTCGATCCGGCGCGTCATCGAGGAGTTCCAGCACTCCGGCGTCGTCGACGAGATCGTCGTCGTCAACAACAACGCGGCGCCCGGCACGAGCGCCGAGGTGGCGAAGACCTGCGCGCGGGAGGTCTTCGAGCCACGCCAGGGCTACGGCGCGGCGATCCGGCGCGGCTTTCGCGAGGTCGATGGAGACCTGGTCCTGGTCGCCGAGCCGGACGGCACCTTCTGCGGCCGCGACGTGCGCAAGCTCCTCGCCTACGCCGAGGACTTCGAGGTCGTCTACGGCAGTCGGACGGTGAAGGAGCTGATCTGGGAAGGCGCCAACATGGGGCTCTTCCTCAAGTGGGGCAACTACGCCGTCGCGAAGCTCATGGAGCTGTTGTTCAACACGACCTCGCTGACGGACGTCGGCTGCACCCTCCGCTGCATCCGCCGCGAGGCGCTGCACGGACTCGAGCCGCTGTTCACCGTGGACGGCAGCTTCTTCGGTCCGGAGATGATGGTGCTCAGCATCCTGCGGAGGCACAAGATCATCCAGATCCCGGTGAACTACACGCGTCGCGTGGGCATCTCCTCGGTCACCGGCAACCACTGGGTGGCCCTCGGCCTCGGCCTGCGCATGATCGCGCTGATCTTCGACTACCGGCTGCGAAGCTGGCTCGCGCCGGGCTGCTTCGCGGGCGATCCGGAGCCGGAACTCGCCGAGCCGCTGCCGGCGTTGGACCTGGTGCTGGAGCCGTACGACGCCGAGGAAGAGAAAGAGCGCTGAGGGGTCCTTCGTCGCGAGGGCAGCGGCGCTGTTAGGATGCTGGCATGACGGCGGTTCTCGGCGAAATCGCGCGTCTGAGTGCCCGGGAGTCGGGTCGGATCGCGGCCGCGCGTGGGGAGGGTGGCGCAGGGGACTCGTCTCCGGACAAGCTCGCGGCACTCGAGGAGGTGGTCGCAGTTCTGGACGCTCAGCATCTTCCGTACGCCTTGGTCGGAGGCGTCGCGGTGGGGGCTCCGATCCGGCGTGCCGCGAGCGACGGTCGGCACGGATCTCGCGGTTGCCACGACGGTCGACCGTTCTCGTGTCATCCGGCTGTTGGCCACTGGTGGCTTCGAGCTGCGCGGCGAGTTCGCCCCCACGATCAACTTCCGCCATCGCAGTGGCGAGCCCATCCAGATCATGTTCGACACCGGATTCGATCCCATGATCGAACGCGCGGAAGCCGTCGCCATGAGAACTGGATCGGTTCGCGTGGTCACGACGGAGGATCTGATCGCCATCAAAGAACGCGCCGCGAGCGATCCCGCACATCGGCGGAGCAAGTCGCTTCGCGACCTCGCCGATGTGGCGCTCTTGCGCGGCGACGTGCCGGATCCCGAAGAAGGCTCGAAGAAGGCTCGAAGAAGGCTGGTAGCGATTCCCCACCCGCCGATGCGCGGGAGAGTCGCGCAGCGTGCGGCCGGGGACTCAACCGGTCATCCCGACGTCTCCCGACCGATAGCGCGCGAGCGGCGGTGCGCCCGGCCGCACGCCGAGTTCGAACACGAGGCGGTCCGGTGCGAGGCCCCGGATGCGCAGCCGGCCGGTGTGCAGGCAGCGCTGGTGGTGGAACGCGCACAGTGTGACCAGGTTCCCCATCTCATTCGAGCCCTGGTGCGAGCGGAACACCACGTGGTGGTCGTGGAAGCTCATCCGCGACGAACAGCCGGGCACCGCGCACAGGTAGCCGTCGCGCTCGAAGACCGGATCGGGACGGGGCTTGTTCGGGTCGCGCAGCGTCCACGTGGCGAGGGCGTGATCGAGCATCGCTGAGAACGCGTCGCCGTCCGACGCCGGACGCTTCGTCGCGGCGCGCAGGCTCCCGCGGAACGCCTCCCGCACCGCCAGGAACAGCGACGCCACCTCCCGCGGTGCGCGCCAGTCGAGCCGCTCGGTCGCCTCGACATCGATGTCCGGTGCACACAGTTGGCGCTCGGCCTCCGGGATCGGATCCCGCGCGCGCGCGGGATCCGCGAGGCAGCGCTCGAACGCCGGACCGTGGCCGGCGCGCAGCAGCAGCGCGCGCTGGACGTCGGCCTCGAGCCGCCGCACCGTCACGCGCTCCGCCCACGCGACCCAGCGCCGCCGCCAGTCCGGGGCACGGACGCTGTCGATGTCGAGCAGAAGAAGCGGCAGCAGACACTGCGCCTTGGCCCACGAGAGCCGGCCGGTCCGGAACGACGTGCGCAGCTCCGGGCAGACGTCCCCGGCGCGCTCGATCCGCAGCAGCGCGCGGGCCTTGCTCGGGGACATCCCGAGCTGCTCGGCGGCGAAGTCCGAGAGCTTCCAGTACGCGCGGTCCCACTCGTAGTGAGGCGAGGTGACGATCCGGAGCAGCGGGGCGATCGCGGCGTCGAGCGTCTGCTCGCGGCGGATCGCAGCGCGCAGCCGGCGATCGAGTTCGAACGCGTCGGCTTCGTCGAGTCCGGCGAGGAGCGGATCGAGCGGCGCGGCCTCGTTCGCCAGCGTCTCCGGCACCGGCGCGCGCACACAGTTGCCGAGCGAGGGCTCGTCGTCGGCGGCGACCTCGGCACACCGCGGAGGCGCCAGATCCGGCTCCCCGATCCGCACCGCATCGATCGACACCGCGGACAGCGCCTCCGCGGTCACCCATTCGAGCGCCTCGTCCTCGCGCAGGCGCTGGCCGGAGACGCGCTCGGCGAATTCGCGGGCGAGCAGCCACTGTTCGTGCACGGCCGGCGTGCAGCGGAGCGTGACGTGAACGCGCGGTGGATCCGCTGCCGCGTCGAGGGTCCCCTCCGCAGGCCCGCGCACCGCCCGCACCTCCTGCTCGAGCCGGCGGATCGACAGCCGCCGGGCACGCTCGATCCATCTCGATTGATCCTCCGGCGTCGCCACGCGCGTCAGCAGCCGCACCTTGCTCCACGGCAGCTCGTTCGCGACGAGCGCCCGCTCGAGCCCCGGCAGCGTCGCGAACGCGCGGTGCGCGTGGGCGAGGTCCTGGATCTGGCGCGCCGAGACGCCCGCGCGTTCCCGGGCGTAGTCGCGGAGCCGCGCGTAGCACAGGCGCTCGATCGCCTGCGTGTCGAGCAGCCGCGCACAAATTGCGGCGAGCGTGCGACGCAGCGGACCACCGGCCGCCGTTAGCTGCGCGAGCTCGGACTCCGGGGTCGCACCCGCGGCGACCGGATGCGTCGCCTCCCCAGTCGGAGGATCCGATCGAGGATGCGAGGGTGTCCCGAGCACACCCTCATCGCTGGGAAGGACCGAGCTCTCGGCACCCTCCGTGTCCAGTCTCATCCTTGTCGGCGATGTCATCGATGTCATCGCGGCCCAACCCTGTCCCCCCCCCGAGAACACCCAGCAATGTACGCGAAAAAAACACGAAAGTCAAGCAACAAAAAATGCCTGGACCCGACCAGTTCTCGCGCCTTCTGGCGCCGCAGCCCGCTCAATCGGCGTCCGGATGCGGCCGATGAGGAGCATCGGACCGGCAGGGAAGGCGGGGATCCGATGAACGCTCCCGATGTAGCTGCCACGATCCTGCTCGCTCGCAGGACCGGGCTTCGAAGCCTTGCGGTGTGGTCGCCGCGTGCTCGTTGGCGTTCGGAACGATCGGTTGCCGAACCACAGAGATCGGCGCACCCACTGTGATTCGCATTCCCCAGAATCTCACCGAGGCAGACGCACAGCGCCTGGTCGGCGACCTCATCGATGGCAAGCTCCCGCAGTCGAGAAGTTCGGGTCGAGTGACGCAAAGGCGGCTCGGGAGATGGCGGATCGAAGGCTGGGAACCGGGCTCGATGGTCGCGTCCTATTCCTGGCACGCGCACATCTTGCGGATGCACATCGCGTTTGCCGACCGGACGACCTCTCTCGAGATCGGCGACAGCGAGAATCTGCATCAGTCTGCCAAGCGAATTCACAAGCGAGCGAAAGCGCTGGCGATGGAGCTGGGCCAGGACATCAGACATTCCTACGCAAGGGCGGGAATGGCCCAGCAAACGCCGCGACCTGTCGCCCGCCAGAGCCCAGAGGCGACGAAGCCCTCCCTCTGCCTCTCGCAATGGGGAGACGACCCGCACGAACGGGCCCGCTGCCAGCGTGCGCAGCGGCGCGCCTACGATCGCCTTCGACCCTTGATCGCGCAGGTCGAAGCCAGGCCCACGACCGTAGAGTCCAAGAGACTCAGAGCGTGCTACGCGCGGACCAAGGCGGGGGTCAGTCCGGACTGGGAGGCTCTCGAGCACTGCTTCTACTCCCTGCCGGCTTCCGCTCGGTAGTCCAGTCGATCGCGAGCGCGTCGAGGCGTTGACCGAGGTCGCGGACGGCATCACGCTCCACGGCGTCCCTTCGCGAGGAATCTCTCCCGGATCCGGAGCAGCTCGGCGATCGCCCGCTCGCCCTCCCGGGGGCAGGCCCGGCTCGCTCCAGCGTCCGAGCGCGGTTCGGATCGCCTCCATCCCGTCGAACACCTCCCGCATCGATGGCGGCGGAACCTCGTCCCGGACGGCCTCGTCGGCTCGACCGAGGCGTTCGAAGACGCCGTGATCTGCGCGTGTGACCCGAGGCCGTGTCATGGGCAACCGCGGAGTGCGCGGCGCCATCCTGCCCGAACCGGCCACGGAACCGGCGCGCTCGAGTTCTTGCTGGTCGGGAGCGAGCGCCTTCCAATCCGGGTCCGTCTCGACGATGATTTCCTCCAGACGTCTCCGATCTGGCAAGAGTTGACGAACGAACCCGACCCCTTTCTTGACGGCGCCCCGTCGGATGCCCGCCGCACCGTCCCGGCGGGCGCGGGCCATGCTACGATCGGTCGCCATGTCGGTTTCCGCGAGCGATCGGGAGTTCATGCGCCGGATCGGAGAGGCGAAGGCGGCTTCGCATGCGGACGCAGCCGCGCGCCATCGCGCGTTGCCGCTTCGCGAACGGCTCCAGCGGAGCTGGGCGCTCTATCTCGCCGGGCGATCTGCGCTTCCCGATGCCGAGCGGGACGACGATCCGACACCGTTCTACGATCGCGCTCGTGCGCTCGGTTTGTACCGCCCTTGAGCGTCGACGTCGAGCCCGATGCGATCTCGGCGCTCCTCGATCTCCTCGATCAGTCTCGCCTGACGTACGTCGTGATCGGCGGCCACGCCGTCAACGCCTGGCTGGAGCCCCGCTTCACCGCCGACATCGACGTGACGCTACAGGCCGACCCGGACGGCATGGCGCGGCTGAAAGAGATTCTTGCGGCGCGGGGATACCGCGTCACGCGCGAGCACGGGGCCGAGCTTCCGTCTGGGCCGGACTTCGTCCGTTTCGTTTCCGATCGCGCGAGCGTCACGCTCGAGGTGCAGACGGCCAAGACCGAGTTCCAGCGCGAGTGCCTGCGCCGCGCCGCGGCCTCCGGCCGAACTCCACGGATCGCGACGGCCGAGGATCTCATCGTCCTGAAGCTCATCGCGGGTCGCCCGAAGGACGAGATCGACCTGCTGGGGCTCGTCCGGCTCGATGGACTCGACTGGAGCTACATCGAGCGCTGGGCCGCCGCGTGGGAGGTCGCGGATCGGCTGCGAGCGGTTCGGATCGCGGCGGCTCGCGGGATCTGACGCCGTGATCTGCGCGCTCGCCTCGCTCGCCTGGTCGGGACTCGCAAGGGACGACCTCGCGTTTCCCGGCGCATTCGCCGCCGGCTTGCGGCTCGAGCGGCCGGGGTGCCGGATCTCCACCACAGCCGAGTGACGGTGACGATTCTCGGCCCTTCGGGCGCCGCGAATCGTCACTCTGGCGCGCCGGAGCCCCGCGAGGGATCGGGCCCACCGAGGATGCGTCTACCGCGATTCCGCTGCGCTGCACTCAGGTCCGCAGGGCCTCTTGCCGATGCAGGAAGTCGCAAGTGCGCGGCTGGCACGGCGGTTGCTCTAGGGACCACTCGGAATCGGGAGTCGGGCGCTTCGCCGGCTGCGGGCCTCGGGCCCGGGTCGGTGCCGAAGGGGCAGGGTGCTCAGCGGCGGCGTCCTCACCGAAGGAACGAGAGAGAGACATCATGATGAGTCTTCGAAACCGCCGCGGCGGCTTTACGTTGATCGAGCTGATGATCGTCGTGGCGATCATCGGCATCCTGGCGGCCATCGCCATTCCGAACTTCGTCCGCTTCCAGCTGCGCGCGAAGAGCAGCGAGGGCAAGACCAACCTCGCGGCGATCCGCACGGCGGAAGAGTCGTACTTCGCCGAGTTCGGCAACTACGTGGCGGCGACCGGGTCGCCGAACGCCCTCAACACGCCGCCGTCGGCGAAGCAGGACTTCACGAATACCGACGGTGTCGGGGCTGGCTTCGACCAGATCGGCTGGGCGCCCGAGGGCCAGGTGTACTTCCGCTACGCCGTGGTCGTCGATTCGGCCACCACGGACTACACGGCCGACGCCGAAGCCGACATCGACGCGGACGGCACCGTGCAGATCTGGGGCTATGCCCGAACGGTCGGCGGTGCGGCCCCGACCCTCGACGGCGACATCGGGTGCACCGTTGCGGACCTTTCGGGTCCGAACCAGGTGGGTCCGTGCGGCGTCAGCTTCGGCCAGAGCGTGTTCTAGGACCCTCTGCGGGGGGAGGGGTCGGGATCTCCCGGCCCTTCCCTCTGCACGTTTCCCCTTCCTCATTCGTCACTGGAGCATGTCATGCAGCGCCTTCGCTCGAACGGACAATCTGGCTTCACGCTGGTCGAGCTGATGATCGTCGTCGCGATCATCGGGATCCTCGCCGCGATCGCGATCCCGGCCTTCAGCAGCTACCAGCTCCGCGCGAAGCGCAGCGAGGCCTTCTCGAACCTCGTCTCGATCGCGCGCTCCTCGGAAAGCTTCTTCGTCGCCAATGGGACGTATCACGACACCGGCAACTCCTACCCCGGCGGCGCCGGACCGGTGAAGCGCGCGTGGACCGCCGCGGCCGCCACCGAGTTCGACACGATCGGGTACCGGCCCGAGGGAGAGGTGTATTTCGACTACGAGGTCTACACCGGATGCGGATGCGTGAACTGCTTCACCGCTACGGCCTATGGCGACGTCGACGGCAACGGTGACCTCGTGGCGCTGATGTACGTGCGGCCGCCCGCCGATGGCGGCGCCGAGTGTCCGACGCGCTTCGCCGGCGGGCTCATGACGCCAGTGGAGAACGGTACGCCCGTCTACAACCAGGTGGCCTGGAACTTCACGACCGACAAGTTCTGAGCCGGAGCGCTCTCGTTGCGATGATCCTGGGGGGAGTTCGTTGGTCGGCCGGTCTCGGAACCAGATGCTTCGACTCGTTCTGTGCGCCGCGGCCCTGACCGTCACTGCCGCGGCGCACGCGCACCTGGCCGGCCAGGAGCACACGATCGAGCAGCGCGCGCTCTGGGTGCCGGAGCCGCGGGTCGCCCGGGTCGCCTCGCTCGGCTTCCACAACGTCATCTCCGACTACTACTGGCTCCAGGCGTTGCAGTTGGTCGGAGGATCCAACACGGATCCCAGTCAGCACGGCCCGCTGCTCGGCAAGCTGATCGACGTCGTGACGACGCTCGACCCGTGGGTCGACTATCCGTACCGCTTCGCGACGCTGTGGATGACCGACAGTCTCGAGAGCGTGCGCAAGGCCGATGCGCTGATGGAGCGCGGCATCGCGCACCATCCGGACGAGTGGCGGAATCCGTTCTATCAGGGCGTCAACCGCCTGCTCTACCTGGCCGACGAGGCCGGGGCGGCGGAAGCCCTCCACCAGGCCGCCCGGTTGCCGGGGTCGCCGCGCTATCTGCCGCGGCTGGTCGCCCGGCTCCGCGTCGGAGAGGGCGGACTCGAGGCGGCCGCGACGCTGCTCTCGGATCTCGCCCGGAGCACCGAGGATCCGTTCGCGCGTGCGGAGTACGAGAAGGGCCTCGACGAGATCGAGACCGAGCGGCGTGCACGCTTCCTCGACGCCGCGCGGGCCGAGTTCCAGCGCCGGCACGGCCGCGATCTCGAACGAGTCGACGAACTGACCGAGGGTCCTGCACCGATTCTCGAAGCGCTTCCACCGGAGCTGCACGGGTGGGAGTGGATTCTCGATCCCGAGTCCGGACGAATCGTCTCGTCGTGGTATGGGGTGCGCTACGAGCCGCTTCTGCATCCCTCCGTGCAGAAGGAGCGCGATCGAAAGCGGGCCGCCGCGCAGCGCGTGAAAGGAGAGGGGTCGTGAGACGAGCTGCGAAGGAGATCGTCCGCGTGGAGGGTCTCGTGAAGGACTTCCGCGTCGGGCTCGGTGTGCGCCGCAAGCGCGTGCTGGAAGGCATCTCGTTCTGCGTGCGGGAAGGCGAGATCTTCGGCTTCGTCGGTCCCAACGGCGCCGGCAAGACCACGACACTGAAGGTCCTCATGGGTCTGATCCGCCCGAGCGACGGGACGGCGCGGATCCTCGGTCACGATGTCCGCGAAACCGAGTTCCGCCGCCACGTCGGCTTCCTGCCCGAGAATCCGTACTTCTACGAGTTCCTGACCGGTCGCGAGATCCTCGGCTTCTACGCGCGCCTCTCCGGGCTCGCCGGTCGCCGGATCCCCGAGCGCGTCGAGATGCTGCTCGACTGGGTCGGCCTGTCCCACGCGGCGGACGCCCGCCTGCGCACCTACTCGAAGGGCATGCTGCAGCGGATCGGGATCGCGCAGGCGCTCGTGCACGATCCATCCGTCGTCTTCCTCGACGAGCCGATGAGCGGCCTCGATCCGATCGGCCGCAAGGAGATCCGCGACCTCATCCTGCGGCTCCACGGGGAGGGCAAGACGGTGTTCATGAACACCCACATCCTGTCCGACGTCGAGCTCGTCTGTGATCGCGTGGCGATCATCGTGCGGGGCGCGATCCGCTACGAAGGCTGTATCGCCGAGTTCCTGGACGCCGGGGAGCTGGCGACCGACCTCGTGTTCGGACGGCTGCCGGCGTCGCTGGCGGTCAGTCTCGAGGAGCGTTTCGGCCCGCTGCGCGGCCAGGGCGGTCGGCTCGAGCTGCGGGTGCCGGACAAGGCGGTCCACGAGGTGCTCGGACTGGCGCTGTCGGCCGATGCCCAGGTGGTGTCGGTGACGCCGCATCGCGCTTCGCTCGAGTCGATCTTCCTGTCCGCCGTCGAGGGCAGCGCCGAAGCCGTCGCCGGGAAGGCGTCCTGATGGCGTCCGCGCGGATCGTCACGCTCGCCGCCAACACGATGCGAGAAGCCATTCGCAGCCGCGTCCTGTACACGCTGCTGTTCTTCGCCGTGGTGCTGATCGGGACGAGCGTCCTGCTCGCGACGCTCACCTATGTCGAGGGGCACAGAATCCTGCAGAGCGTCGGATTCGCGGCGATCCGACTGTTCGGCGCCGCCATCGCGATCTTCGTCGGGATCGGACTGATCCACCGGGAAGTCGAGCGGCGGACGATCTACACGATCCTGTCCAAGCCGATCTCGCGCGCGGAGTTCCTGCTCGGCAAGTACCTTGGTCTCGTCGCGACGATCTGGCTGCAGGTCGCGATCATGGGCCTCGCCTTCGCTGCCGTCTCGCTGCTGACGGGCGCGCCGTTGAACGTGCAGATCGGCATCGCCCTGGGGCTCGCCGCCGTCGAGCTCGCGCTGGTGGTCGCGTTCGCGACGGTCTTCTCGTCCTTCACGACTCCGCTGCTGGCGGCGCTGTTCACGACCGGGATCTATGCGATCGGCCACCTGTCGCGGGATCTGCGCGATTTCGGGGCCAACTCCGAGTCGGAGTCGATCCGGCTGGCAGCGCAGATCCTGTATCGGATCCTTCCGGATCTCGAGAGCTTCAACTTTACGACACAGGCGCTGCATGCCCTGCCGATCCCGTCGAACGAGGCCGTCCTCGCGCTCGTGTACGGCATCGGATACAGCGCGCTGCTGCTGCTGCTGGGTGTCGTGGTGTTCGAGCGGCGCGACTTCAAGTAGCGGCCGTCTCCACGGCGCGGCGTGGGGTAGGGGAACCGATGGTGACCGATGCGGATCCGAGGATCGACGGCGGGGCTGCAGCGTGCGGATCCGACGACGCGATGCGCGTGCCGGTGCGGGCCGGGATCCTGCTCGCCCTGGCGCTCGCCGTCGTCGCCGTCTCCTACAGCAGCGCGCTGCCGGGTGGCTTCGTCTGGGACGATCATCAGCTCATCGACGAGCAGCCGTTCACCCAGGAGCTCCAGCCGCTCTCCGCCTACTTCGAACGGAGCTTCTGGTTCGATCCGACGAACCCGGTCTCGCGCTCGTTCTATCGGCCGTTGGTGAGTCTGTCGTACGCCCTCGAGTGGCAATTCTGGGACGGACGGGCCCCGGGGTTCCATCTGACGAACCTGCTGCTCCATCTCGTCTGTTGCGCGCTCGTCTACGGCCTGGCCCGGCGGGCCGGTGCGGCACCGCTCCCCGCAGCGTTCGGGGCGGCGCTGTTCGGGACGCTGCCGCGGCTCACCGAATCGGTCGCATGGATCTCGGGCCGGACCGACGTGATGGCGAGCCTTGGCGCGCTCGGCGCGCTCTGGCTGCATCGCCCCGATCCCGACGCCGGATGGCGCCGCGTCGGCGCCGGTGTGCTGATCTTCGTCGGGCTCGCGAGCAAGGAGGTGGCCCTGGCCGGAGCGCTTGCGATCGTCGCGCTGGAGCTCGCGGAACGACGTGTGCACGGTCGTCCTTGGCGAGCGACCGCGCTCAATCTCGTGCCCACGTCGCTGGCGGTCGCTGCCTGCGGATTCCTGCGCGCGGCGTCTTCCTCGGCGGCGGCGCCCACCGTCAAGCACCAGACCTTCGAGCTCAGCGAGCACTTGTTCTGGTTTCCCCTCCAGGCACTCGGACACTACGCACACATGTGGCTGGATCCCCTGCGACCGCGCACCCAGATCGGTCATCTCGGACTCGTCGACCCGCTGCTCGTCGGGGTCGGTGCCGCGGTCGCGCTGGCGATCGCCAGCGGCGGGATCTGGCTGTGGCGCCGGCGCGTATCGAGCTTTCGGGTGGCGCTGGTCTGCCTGGCCCTCGCCGCGCTCGCCCCCGTGCTGCACGTGATTCCACTCCAGGTCGGTGTGCTGGCGGCGGATCGTTTCCTGTATCTGCCCACCGCCGGAATCTTTGCCGTGCTGGCCGCCGCGGTCGGAACTGGCGGCCTCTCGCCGCGGTTGCGGACCGCAGGCGTCGCCACGGCGGTCGTAGTGCTGATCGTATTCGGCGTGACGACGCACCGTCGGGCACCGGTGTGGGGCGATGATCTGCTGCTCTGGCAGGACGCCGCTGTCCACCCGCCGCGCGGCAACTCGTACATCTACGCGCAGCTCGGCAGTGTGCTCTCGTGGCGGGGGAAGCCCGAGTGGGCCATCGACGCCTACCGTCAGGCGCTCGCGATCGAGCAGGAGTATCCGGTTCGCGGCTTGAAGGCCGAGAATCCGCGGCTTCTCGCGAACCTCGGACTCATCTTGTCCGAGGGGGGCGAATACGACGAGGCGCGCATGCTGCTCGAGCGCGTCGTCGCGATGCGGCCGGACTTCGCGAGCTACCGGCTCGACCTCGCTGCCGTTCATGCGCGGGCACTCGATTTCGACGCTGCCGAGGCTGCGATCGGAGGGGCTCTCGAACTCGTGGCGGACTTCCCCGAGGCGCTGCAGCTCCTGGACCAGGTCCGATCCGCACGCGCGCGGTGGGCATCGCTGCCGTTCCCGGCGCCCGATGAGCCGCTCGAGGTCATGGCCGAGCGGGCTCGAGTCTACGCGCTGGTCGGGAGACTCCGCGATGCCGATCGGCTGTGGACCGCGGTGGCGACGAGTCCCGACGCACCACCGAAGCTGCTCGTCGCCGCGGCTCTCCATCTCACCAACGACGGTCGCGACCCCGAGGCGGCACAGCGCGTGCTGCAGCGCCTGCGTCTCGAAGGAGCCCCAGAGGCCCGCGTCGCGCAACTCGCCGGGACACTGGCCGCACGCCGGTTGCTGAAGTAGCTAGAGGGGACCCCGATGTTTCGTCCTGCCGGGAGCCGGGCCGCTGCCTCCGCCGCTTTCTTCGTCGCACTCGCGGCCGGGATCGCTTGCCAGCGCGAGGACGCCAGCGTCCCGGCCCGCGATCTCGACGGCCGTCCGAATGCCGTGGTGCTCGTCACGATCGACACCGTGCGCGCGGACCACACCAGCCTCGGTGGCTACGACAAGCCGACCACCCCGTTCCTCGGCGCGCTGGCTCGGGACGGCGTCAACTTCACCCGGACCTATGCGACGAGCTCGTTCACGCCGCTTTCGATGGCGTCGCTGGTCACCGGCGCGGAGGCCGTCACGCTCGGCCTCGGGGACGCCTATTTCGACGCGCAGAGCCAGACCGCCGTACAGCCGGTGCTGTCAGAGTCCTTCACGACGCTCGCGGAGACCTTGCAAGCACACGGCTTCCTGACCATCGGCGCCGCTTCGAATCGGCATCTCGCCGCGGATCTCGGCTTCGCCCAAGGCTTCGATCACTACTACGAGTCCGCCGCGTTCCAGCGGGCAAGCGCACTCAACCGGATTGCGAAGTCCCTGTTGAAGGATGCTCTCGGAGACGCGTACGCGACGGCGTGGCGGCAACAGCCGCTGTTCCTCTGGGTGCATTACTTCGATCCTCACGACCCGTACTATCGACGGCCGGGCTGGCCGCTCCCGGGCCAGCCCGCCCCGGATCCCCGACGGATCCGCCAGCTCGCCGGCAAGTCCTACGGGGATCTCGAACGCGAACTGGAGGACCCCGCACCGGAGACTCTCGAGGCTCTCCGCTCGTTGTATGACGGGGAGATCCACGATACCGACCAGCGCTTCCAGGAGCTGTGGGAGCATCTCGGCTTCGATGACGACACGCTGGTCATCTTCACGAGTGATCATGGCGAGGAGTTTCTGGAGCACGGCGGGCTCGGGCACGCAAAGGGACTCTACGAGGAGGTCGTGCGCGTGCCGTTGATGATCCGCTGGCCCGCGAAGCTTCCGCGCGGCCGTGTCGTCCACGCGACCGCTTCGATCCTGGACGTCTACCCGACGCTGGCCGAACTCCTCGATCTTGCGGCGCCGGAGGGTCTGAGCGGCCGCAGCCTCGTGCCGCTGTTCGACACGCCGGACTGGCCGTCACCGCGTCCGATCCTGCTCGAGCTCGACCGGCAGAAGGAGGACTGGCTCGCGTGGGTGGAGGGAGATCACAAGGTCATCCGCCGGGTGCAGCCCGATCCGTGGGTGGGGTCTTTCGATCTCGCAGCGGATCCCGGGGAGACGAGGAACCTCGCCGACGTGGAGCCGGACCGCACGGCGGCAGCGCTCGCGGGTCTCGCTGCGGCCCGGGCTGCCCTCCCTTCTCCTCCGGCAGGGCAGCGCTACCTCGACATCAGCGATGAGCAGACGATCGACGCCCTGAAAGCGATGGGATACGTCGTCGAATGATCTGCGTCGGAAGCCGATGGGATCCGGCCAGGGAGCAAACGCGGTGAAGCGGCGCCCGTCGCTGGCCACTTGCCCGGCGCCGGACACGACGAGGATCGAGGACCCGACAGCGTAGGGTGGGTACGCCCGATCGCTGCGGACGATACGCCGGGTCCTGGGCGAGGCCCTCAAGACCTGCCGGCGCTGGCCGATGGGAAGATCAGCCGCTCGAGCGGGCGATGGAACGGTGCTGTCCGAGCCCATCTGGAGGCCATGAGACCCGCGATCGGCCGCTCGCCACAGACGGAGGAAGTTTCGATGTCTCGCCTGCTCGTCGCACTTGCTTGTGTATTCCTGCTCGCCGGCCCGGCCCACGCGCTCGAAGAGCGCGATGCGGACCGGGTGCCGGTGGTGTTCGACATCCTGACGCGGGCCGCGTTCGGAATCCCCCTGACGATCCTCGGGGGTGCCGCGATGATCCCGGTCGGGTTCGTGACGGCGATCACTCGGCCGAGCGAGATCGACAAGCCGTTCCGGATCCTGGTGCTCGGTCCGGTTCGCTACACGTGGGTCGACCCGCTCGGGTATCACCCGGATCCGGGGACGCACCCGATGGTCGTCGGCCGGGATCACGGGGATCGCTACGTCGCGCAGACGCCGCGCGCGCTGCCGCCGACCGGAACGCCGTCCGGAGACTGAGCCGGGAGCTCTGCTCGGGATCGTACGCGGCTCCCGCGCCGGCGGCGCCGGGTTGCTAGCGTGCGTAGCGTGCGCGTGGGGGGAGCGTTCTCGATGATCGAGCCGGGCGTGTTCGCCGCGCTGGCCGGCGTGCTCGGCGCGCTCAGCGGCTCGTTCCTGAACGTCGTGATCCATCGGCTGCCGCGCGGGGAGTCGATCGTGTTCCCGGGCTCGCACTGTCCGGCGTGTGGGCGGGCGATCCGCCCGTGGCACAACGTGCCGGTGCTGGCATGGCTGTGGCTGCGCGGACGCTGTCGGGACTGCGGCGCGCGGATCTCGGCGCGCTACCCGTTGATCGAGGCGCTGACGGCGGCGTTGTTCGTCGCGCTGGCGCTGCGCTTCGGACCGAGCGCGAGCGCGTTCGTCTGGATGGCGTTCGCGGCGGTGCTGGTCGCCGCGGCGGCGATCGATGTCGATCACCGCATCATCCCGGACGAGCTGTCGCTCGGGGGCCTCGCGGTCGGGCTCACGCTGATGCCGGCCGTGCAGGTGCTGGAGGGCGCGACGCTAGTGGATGCGTTCCGTCACGCCGGCAGCGGTGCGGCGCTCGGCGGCGGGCTGCTGTGGAGCGTCGGCTTCGTCCACGCGCGGGTGTGCGCCGGGCTCGGCCGGCGCTTCGAACACTGGCCGGGCCACGACGAGAACTTCCCGGCGCGCGGTTCGCTCGACTGGTGGACGTGGTTTCCCGGCATGGGCTTCGGCGACGTCAAGCTGCTCGCGATGATCGGCGCGTTCGTCGGGCCGGTCGGCGTCGTGCAGACGATCGTGGCCGCGTCGCTCGCGGGTCTGCTGTTCGGGATCGGCTGGGCGGTGCTGCGACGAGGCCTCGACACCCCGTTCGGTTTCGGCCCGATGCTGGCGCTCGGCGCGCTGCTGACCGTGCTGTGGCCGGTGCCACTCGGGTGGCTGGCGTCGCTTTCGTAGCGCCGGCCGGGGTCGTGGTCCCGGTTCCGTAGCACGATCCGCCAGCTCGGATGGCTCAGTCGGGATGGATCAGTCGGCCGCAGACCGGGCGCGGGCCCAGAGGCCTTCGAGGCCGAGCGCGCCGATCCAGTGCTCGAGGTAGTCGCGCTCGAGGTCTGGACCGGAGGCCGCGAGGATCCCGACGACATCGCGGAGCTGCCGCTCGGATTCGCCGGCGCGCGCCCCTTCGAGCTCCGCGACGATGACGACAAGCGGATCACTCACAGGCTTGCCGAGAATCGGCCACTGGCGAACGCGCATCGCCGGGTGGGGGAGGAGCACACCCGGAGCCGTAATCCGGAGGCGGCCGTACCAAAGCCGTACGCAGCGCCGAAGCTCGTCCGCCGAGGACATCGGCGCAGGGTGTGCTCCTCCCACCCGCCTCCGAACATCGTCGG
>CAADGG010000046.1 GCA_900696485.1 uncultured Pseudomonadota bacterium | reverse complement strand
TTCGGAGGCGGGCGGGAGGAGCACACCCTGCGCCGATGTCCTCGGCGGACGAGCTTCGGCGCTGCGTACGGCTTTGGCACGGCCGCCTCCGGATTTCGGCTCCGGGTGTGCTCCTCCCACCCGGCGACGCGCGTTCGCCAGTGGCCGATTTTCGGCAAGCCTGTGAGGATCGATCCCGAACCATGAGCAGCCGGATCCGCGTGTGGCTCGCCAGCCGGAACGCCGGCAAGGAGCGGGAAGTGCGCGCGCTGCTCGCCGATCTGCCGATCCGCATCGTCAGCCTCGGGTCGCTTCCCGGTCTGCGGCTGCCGGAGGAAGGCGACGACTATGCGGTCAACGCGGCGGCGAAGGCGCTGGCCGCGGCGCGCGCCTGCGGAGAACTGGCGCTCGGCGATGACTCGGGGCTCGAGGTCGACGCGCTCGGCGGGGCACCGGGGCCGCGCTCGGCGCGCTACGGCGGACCGGGCCTCGACGATGACGGGCGCTGTCGCGTGCTGCTCGATGCGCTGCGGTCGGTCCCCCTCTCCGACCGTACGGCCCGCTTCGTCTGCGTCGCCGCGCTGGCGACGCCGGACGGCGAGATCGTCACCGCGCGCGGTGAATGTCCAGGACACATCCTGACGGCGCCGCGCGGGCGCGCGGGCTTCGGCTACGACCCCATCTTCGGCGTCACGAGCGACGGCCCCTCGCTCGCGGAGCTCTCCGGAGACGAGAAGCAACGGATCTCCCACCGTGGTCATGCCTTCCGCGCCCTGGCGCCCGCGCTGCGCGAGCGGCTGCGCGAGACGGGGGGGCGACGCCCGCCGGCGCCACGAAAGCGGTAATCTCCGCACGCTGTGCATCTCTTCGATCCGATCGACTGGCTAGGCCGTCCGCTGCGCCCGTGGAAGCGCCTGTGTCGAGTCCCGCGCGACCTCGCCTCCGTCACGAGCCGCGCCGACGAGACGCCGCCTCGGGACGTCGGGCTCTCGCGCGGCGCCGTCGAGCGGATCTGGCGGCGAGCCGAGGACCTCTATCGGACGGGCCTGCACCCGGCCGTGCAGCTCTGCGTGCGTCGCCACGGCGCAATCGTGCTCGACCGCACGCTCGGCCATGCCGCGGGCAACGGGCCGGCCGATCCGCCGGATGCCCCGCAGCGGCTCGCCACACCCGACACACCGTTCCGGATCTACTCGGCGTCGAAAGCGGTGACGGCGATGGTGATCCACAAGCTCGACGATCTCGGCGTGCTGCACATCGACGATTGCGTGGCGGAGTACCTGCCGGAGTTCGGGACCGGCGCGCGCTCGCACATCACGCTGGCGAACGTGCTGTGTCATCGGGCCGGGATTCCGGCGCTGCCGGCGGCGGCGATGGATCTCGCGATCCTCGAGCATCCCGAGCGGATCATCGAGTTGCTCGCGCAGGTGCCGCTCCGCATGCGGCCCGGACGGCGCCTTGCGTACCACGCCGTGTCGGGCGGCTTCGTGCTCGGGGAAGTGGTGCGGCGCGCCACCGGTCAGGACATCCGGGCCGTGCTCGACAAGGAGATCCGTGAGCCGCTCGGGCTGCGCTGGCTCGGCTACGGCGTCGCGCCGGCCGATGTCGAGCGCGTGGCTGAGGATGCGCTCACCGGCCTGCCGCCGCTGCCGCCCTCCGCGCAGCTCTTCGCGCGCGCGCTCGGTGCGCCGGTGGAACGGATCCTGGAGATCGCACACGATCCGCGCTTCCTCGCCGGCATCCTGCCGTCCGCCAACATCGTCGCGAACGCGCGCGAACTCGGCGCGTTCTTCGAGTGCCTGCGCAACGGCGGGACGCTCGCCGGCACGCGGATCTTCGAGGCGCGAACGGTGCGACGCGCCACCACGGAGCAGAGCTTCTGGGAACTCGATCTCACACTCGGCCTTCCGCTCCGCTACGGCCTCGGCTTCATGCTCGGCGGCAAGCGGCTGTCGCTGTTCGGGCCCGACACGCCGCACGCCTTCGGGCACCTCGGGTTCACCAACGTCATCGCGTGGGCAGATCCGGATCGCGCGCTGTCGGCCGCCCTCACGACGAGTGGCAAGCCGTTCCTCGATGTCGGCGTCGCCCGGCTCTATCAGCTGCTGATGGCGATCGGCCGTGAGCTTCCGCGGACGGACCCTGCGTGACGTCGTGGGCGCGGCGGGAACTCTGGCTGATCCGTCACGCCGAGAGCGCGTGGAACGCGATGAGACTGTGGCAGGGCCACGCGGATCCGGGTCTCTCCGCCCGCGGCGTCGCCCAGGCCGAGGCGCTGGCCGAACGGCTCGCCGGCATGCGCATCGAGGCGATCGTGGCCAGCGATCTGCGCAGGGCACGGGAGACCGCGCGCATCGTCGCGGCGGGTCTGCGCCTCGAGCCCAGCCACGACGCGCGACTGCGCGAGCGGGATCTCGGCTCCTGGTCCGGCCTCACGACGCCACAGATCGCCGGCCGTTGGCCCGAACAGCTCGCGCGGCTGCGCGCACGGGACGTCGATTTCCGTCCGGGCGGCGGCGAGTCGATCCGGCAGGTCACTGTCCGGGCCGCCGCGTTCTTCCGCGAGCTGGCACTGCGGCCGGGGCCAGCGCGCTGGGCGATCGTCACGCACGGCGGGCTGATCCGTGCGCTTCGTCCCGATCGCGCGACACCGATCGCCAACGCCGAAGCCGTGCGCGTGACGCTCGGAGAGCTGCTGGCCGCGTGCGAGCCGGAAGCGATCACCACGATCGGAGCCGCCGCCGCCGAGCGCCTCTGACGGGCCTGCCCGGATTCCGGCCCGTCGAGGACACAGCGTCAAGAAAGGGGTCGGGTTCGTTTCGTCAACTTTTCCCTTTGGGAAAAGTTGACGAAACGAACCCGACCCCTTTCTTGACGCTGTCCGCACTCCGGTGCGCTGGGCGACGACGTCCTGATCGATGGGCATGGCGGTCACCCGCCCGCGGTGGCGTAGACGAGCGGCCCGGCCGGGCCCAGGGGCAGGCCGAGCGTGATCCAGGCGGCCAGCAGCAAGGTCCAGACCACGGCGAAGGCCGCGGCGTACGGAATCATCAGCGCAACGAGCGTGCCGAGCCCCGCCCCGCGTGCATAGCGCTGGAGCAGGACCAGCAGGATCACCAGGTACGGATTGAGCGGAGCGATGGAGTTCGTGACCGAATCGCCGATGCGGTACGCCGCCTGCGTCAGCTCGGGGCTGACACCGACCCGCATGAACATCGGTACGAAGACCGGTGCGAGGAACGCGTACTTCGCCGAAGACGAGGCCATGATCAAGTTCGCCGCGGCCACCGACAGCACGAACAACGCGAGCAGCAGCGGCGTCGGCAGCGCCAGACGGGCCAACCAGTCGCCGCCGGCGACGGCGAGCATCTCGCCGAGCCGCGAGTAGCCGAAGCACGCCACGAACTGCGCCGCAAAGAATGCCAGCACCAGGTACGGGGCCAGCGCCGCCATGGTCTCGGCGAGCATCCGCGCGGCGTCGCGGTCGCTTCGGATCGTGCGCGCCGCGATCCCGTAGGCGAGGCCCGGCAGCGCCAGCCCGAAGAACATCAGCGGAACGATGGCGGCGACCCAGCGCGGAGTCGCCCCGGTGCTGCCGTAGAGCGGGGCGCCGGGGACGGCGATCGCGAGCACGATCATCAGCCACGTCCCCGCCAACGCGGCGCTTCCGGCGACGAGACCGCGCCACTCCGCGGCGCTGAGCGCCGGCGGCTCGCCACCGGCGCCGTCCGCTCCGGATCCGGCCGCGCCCATCCCCATGCGCTGCAAGCGCGGCTCGACGATCCGATCCGTCACCGCCCAGCCGACCGCCGTGATCAGGAAGGTCGAGGCGATCATCAGCCACCAGTTGCAGGTCGGCGCAACCCGATACCCGGCGTCCACCAGCAAGGCGCCGCTCTCGGTGAGCCCGGCCAGCAACGGATCCAGCCCGGTCGGCAGGAGATTGGCGCCGAAGCCCCCGGCGACGCCGGCGAAGGCGGCCGTCAGGCCCGCCACCGGCGCGCGACCGGCGGCCAGGAACAGTGCTGCGGCGATCGGCGGCAGCACGACGTAGCCCGCGTCGACGGCGAGCGACGAGTTCACGCCGGCGAAGACCACGATCGGCGACAGCCAGCGTGCCGGCACCCGCGCGAGCGAGGCCCGCAGCAGGACCGGGAGGAAGCCCGAGCGCTCGGCGAGCCCGATGCCGAGCATCCCGACGAGGACGATTGCGAGGGGCGGGAAATCGCGGAAGTTCGTGACCAGGCTCGACACCAACCAGTGCATGCCGTCCGACGACAGCAGGCTTTGCGCCGCCACCCGGACCGGCATCGGACGCCCTTGCTCGAAGACGGTCTTCTCGACCGCCCAACCCTGGGAGACCGCGATCTGCGATCCTCCCATCACGACGAGCGTGCCGATCAGGAACAGCGTCGCGGGGTCCGGGAGCCGATTCCCGAGTCGTTCGATTGCGCCGAGCAGACCCGGGGAGGTCTCGTGCGAACCCTCGTTTGCGCGGCCTGTGCGGCGGCTGCCAGGGCGACTCATGCGGGGCGCGCTCCTCATCCGGGACGACGGGCCGGGTCGCCGCGGCGGCAAGCCGGATCCGGCTCGAACGGTCGTGTGCGTAGCAGGCTTGCCGGCCTCCGGGCCGACGCCGCGCTTCGCGGGCGGGAACGCGCGGGCCGGACGCGGCGAACTCGCGCGCGATGATGTCGCAGCGGGGGCCGCTTTGCAGCCGCACAGCGCGCCATCGCCCGGTGGTGGGCGGACCTCTATGCTGCCTGCCTCCATGGCGCTCCGCCGCATCGGCATCGTCTACGAGCTCTTCGGAGCCTATCCGCGTCGGCCCGGGGATCCGGCGGATGCGGAGGTGGAGTACGAACCGGAGGCGACGTTGCTGGCGCTCGAGGCCGGCATCCGCCGACTCGGTCACGATCCAGTCCGGTTCGGGCGTCCGCACGATCTGCTCGCGGCCGCCGCGAAAGTCGATCTCGCGGCCGAGGCGGATGCCGCGCTGACGATCGCTGAAGGCCATGGATCGAGGAATCGCGAGGCGTGGGCTCCCGTGCTGCTGGAGATGCTCGGGATCCCGCAGCTCGGCTCCGATGCGCTCACGCTCTCGCTCTCGCTCGACAAGGCCTGGACGCGCGCCGTCGTGGCGGAGCAGGGCGTGCCGGTGGCGCCGGGGCGAATCGTCCGCTCGGCGGCGGACGCGGAATCGCTCGACCCCCCCGGATCCTTTCCGTGCTTCGTGAAGCCGCGCTGGGAGGGATCGGCCAAGGGAATCGGACGGCAGTCCAGGGTCGACGATCGATCCGGTCTGGTGACGGCGGTCGGACGGATACTCGATCTCTATCGGCAGCCTGCCTTGGTCGAGCAGTTCCTGCCGGGTCCCGAGTACACCGTGACGCTGTTCGGCAACGATCCGCCGCGCGCGCTGCCGGTGCTGCAGCGCGCGCTCGAATGCGAGAGCCGGATCGGGCTGCACGCCGTGGCTCCGAAGCCGGGCGAATCGAGCGGCGAGACGCTGGACCGAGAGATCGCGACGGGCCCTCCGCTGCAGCACTGCACGCCCGGCGCCCTCGACGCCGCACTCGAAACCGAACTGGTCCGGCTCGCGCGGCTCGCCTTCGCGGCCCTCGAGTGCCGCGACTTCGCACGCGTGGATTTCAAGTGCGACGGAGCCGGGCAGCCGCGCTTCCTCGAGATCAACCCGCTCCCGAGCTTCGGCCCGGACGGCTCGTTCGGCGTCCATGCGGAGCTGCTCGGGCGACCGCTCGAGGATCTGCTGGCCGACGTGCTGGGCGCCGGGCTGCGCCGGCTCGGGATCGGTTGATGGGCCCGCTCGCCTGGCCGCCGGCGCCGCGCCCGGAGGCGATCTCCGCCGCCGACTGGTGCGACTGGACCTGGCAGATGCGACATCGCGTGCGGTCGGCCGCCGAGCTGGCGGCGTGGCGAGCCCCCCGCGCCGACGAGCACGCGGCGATCGACGCGCTGGCCGAGCGCTTTCGTTTCGTCATTACGCCGTACTACGCCTCGTTGATGGATCCGGAAGATCCGGCCTGCCCGATCGCCCGTCAGGTGGTGCCGCAACTCGGCGAACTCGAGGATCCCGACGGCCTGCCCGATCCGCTCGACGAGGTGGCGCACTCGCCGGTGAAGAACCTCGTGCGGGTGTACCCGGACCGCGTGGCGTTCTGTGTGAACAATGAATGCGCGCTCTACTGCCGCTACTGCCTGCGCAAGCGCATGGTCGGCGAGCCGGACTGGGCGATGAAGAAGCGCGAACTCGAACAGGCGCTCGGCTGGATCCGCGCCACGCCGGCGATCCGCGACGTGCTGCTGACGGGAGGCGACCCGCTGGTCTTCTCCGACGACAAGCTCGCCTGGCTGCTCGGCGAGCTGCGGGCAATCCCGCACGTCGAGATCGTGCGCCTCGGTACGCGATTGCCGGTGACGTTGCCGTTCCGCGTGACTGATGATCTGTGTCGGATCCTCGCGGAGCACCATCCGATCTGGGTCAACACGCACTTCAACCACCCCCGCGAGCTCACCGCCGAAGCCGCCGATGCCTGCGACCGCTTGCTGCGCGCCGGCTGTCCGGTCGGCAATCAGAGCGTCCTGTTGCGCGGCATCAACGACGACCTTCCGACCATGCAGGCGCTCTGCGAGGGGCTCATCCGGATGCGCGTGCGGCCGTACTATTGCTACCAGGCGCAGTTGCTCGAGGGCACCGCGCACTTCCGGGTGCCGATCGAGCGTGGCCTCGAGCTGTTCGAGTCGCTGCGTGGCCGGACCAGCGGGTTCGCGATCCCGGTGTACGTGCTCGATACGCCACACGGGAAGGTGCCGCTGGCGCGCTCGCGGCTGCGCGGCCGTGACGGCGACTTCGTCGTGGTCGAGGCGTGGAATGGCGCGCTGTGGCGCGAACGGAACCCGCTCGACGCCGCTTCCGACGACGCGCCGGCCGGTCGCCGCACGCCGTAGGCGGTGCACTCCTGACGTGTTGGCGCATACTTCGCAGCGAGGTGGGGGACGTGGATCCGACCAAGCGCAGCACGCCGGAGCCGCCCGATGCGCCCGGCGCGGCTGAACCGGCCACGGGCGGCGATCGGGCCGAGGCCGCCGGGATCCCGGCGGCGGCGGCCCTGCTCGCCGGCAGCGTGCTGCTCTCGCGCGTCATCGGCTTCGTCCGGGAGGGCCTGCTGGCCTACCAGGTCGGCGCCAGCGCGGACGCGGACGCGTACTACGCGGCATTCCAGCTCCCCGACATGCTCAACTACTTCCTCGCAGGCGGCGCGCTCTCGACGGCGTTCCTGCCGCTCTACGCGAAGCTGCGCGCCGGGGACGAAGCCGGCGCCGAGCGTCTGCTCGCGACGGTGCTCGGCACACTCGGGCTGCTGGCGGTGTCCGCGACGATCGCGATGTGGCTCGGCGCCGAGAATCTGATCGCACTACAGTTCCCGAGCTTCGATCCGGAGAAGCAGGCGTTGACCGTGCAGCTCACGCGGATCGTGCTGCCGGCACAGATCTTCTTCGTGATCGGGGGCGTCATCCAGGCCAGTCTGCTGGCCCGCGGGCGCTTCGCCGCGGCCGCCCTCGCGCCGCTCGTCTACAACGGCTGCATCGTGCTCGGTGGCTTCGCGCTCGCTCCCGAGATCGGCGTGGCCGGTTTCTCGTGGGGCGCACTGGCTGGCGCCGTGCTGGGGCCGTTCGCGATTCCGTGGCTCGATGCGCGGCGCCGCGTCCAGATTCGCGTCCGCGTCGCACCCCGGGATCCCCAGTTCCTCCGCTATCTGGTCATCGCGGCGCCGCTGATGTTCGGACTCACGCTGCTGACCGTCGACGAGTGGTACGACCGGTACTTCGGCGGTCTGCTCGAGGACGGTGCGATCGCCGTGCTGGTGTTTGCGCGGCGCCTGATGGCGGCACCGGTCGCGGTGGTCGGCCAGGCGATCGGCCAGGCGGCGATGCCAGCGCTTGCGAACCTGTGGGCGGCCGGACGGGTCGCGGAACTCGATCGCGTGCTCGGCCTGACGCTGCGCGCCGCGCTCGCGCTCGGCATCCTGGCGGCCGCGGCGACCGTGGCGTTGGCAGCGCCCCTGGTCGAGCTGGTCTACCACCGCGGAGCCTTCACCGCCGTTGACGCCGTACGCGTGACGTGGCTGCTGACGATCTTCTCGGCGGCGGTCCCGGCCTGGGTCGCCCAGCAGATCGCCGTGCGCGGGTTCTACGCGCGCGGGCAGACCTGGCGGCCGATGCTGCTCGGCACCGGCTTCGCGCTCGGGGCGATCCCGATCTACCTCGTGTTCGGATGGCGCTACGGAGTCGAAGGCCTCGCCGGCGCCGGCGTCGTGGCCATGACTGGCAACGCGCTGGCCACGCTGGGGTACGCACGCTGGTTGCACGGGGGCCCCGCGATCGGTCCGATCTTCGTGAGCGGGTTGCGCGCCGTCGGGATCGGCGTCGGCGCCGGGATCGCGGCGCACGCGGCGACCCGCGGTCGCACCGGAACGCTCGGTGCGTTGATCGATCTCGGGATCGGCGGCGGTGTGTTCGCGGCGGTGGCTGGCTTGGGGATCGCGTTGCTCGGCGATGCGGCGCTGCGCAGCATGGTCTCGGGGCTCGGCCGGAGATTCGGATCGCGCCGCGCCGGTCGCTGACGGCGCCAGCCCGGGCGCGGCCGGACTTCCGGCGGGATCCGGGCGATCTTGCCGGCGAGGGGCGCGCGCCCTAGCTTCCGCCCGGGCGCGTAGCTCAATTGGCAGAGCAAGGGACTCTTAATCCCTAGGTTCTGGGTTCGAGTCCCAGCGCGCTCACCACGAGTCCCAACGGATCCAAGCAGCGGACGTCGATCGGCCCGGGGGTGCGATCGTCACGTGCCGGTGGCCCTCTTCGCGCCGGGGTGGCGGAACTGGCAGACGCAGTGGCCTTAGGAGCCACCGTCCGAGAGGACGTGCAGGTTCGAATCCTGTCCCCGGCACCCACTCCGGCGAAACCAGGAAGACGTCTTCCCCCGGCGGGTCCGCGCCGCCGTTCGCAACGCGAAGAGCAAGAGGTTTCCATGAGTGAAGGAACGCAGGCCGCACCGCCGGCCGCTGACAGCCTCAGCGTCGAAGTGCGCGAGGACGGCGGCGCGACGCGCTGGCTCGAAGTCGAGGTTCCGCCGGCCCGGACGGCGAAGTCCTTCGAGCGCGCCTACCGCGGACTGGCGCGCTCCGCGCGGGTGCGCGGTTTCCGGCCCGGCAAGGCGCCGCTCTCGGTGTTGCGCCGATTGTATGGTTCCGCGGTTGCGGAGGAAGTCGAGCGCGAACTGGTCGCGGAGACGCTGCCCGAGGCGCTCGAGCGGACCGGATTGGCGCCGGTCAGCGAACCGTCGGTCGATGCGACCGTGCCGGCGGAAGGAGCGAGCTTCGCGTACCGCGCCCGCATCGAGGTGATGCCGGAGATCCCGCTCGGAGACGTGACCGGGTTGCCGGCGCAGCGACCGTCGGTGGTCGTCGCAGAATCGGAGGTCGACGAAGAACTCGAGACGCTGCGGCAGAAGCATGCGGTGTTGGTCGAGGAGCCCGAGGACACCGCGGCGCAGCGTGGCCATCACCTGACCGTCGATTTCGTCGGTCGCATCGATGGGGACGCCTTCGAGGGGGGGTCGGCGCAGGATCATACCGTCGAGCTCGGCTCCGAGCAGTGGATCCCCGGCTTCGAGGACCAGCTCGTGGGCGCGCGCGCCGGCGAGGATCGTACCGTGCAGGTGCAGTTCCCGGACGACTACGGAAGTCCCGTCCTGGCCGGCAAGGCCGCTGAGTTTGCCGTCCATGTGCACGCCCTGCGGCGCCGCGAGGTCCCGGCGCTCGACGACGAGTTCGCCAAGGACCTCGGCGATTTCGAGACGCTCGCGGACGTACGCGAGAAGATCCGTGAGACGCTGCTGGCGGCGAAGGAACGGCGCGCGCGGCTCGAAGTGCGCCGCACGCTGCTCGGGGCGCTGATCGAACGGGTTCCGTTCGAGGTCCCGGCCAACCTGCTGCGGGAGCGTCTCGAGCGGCGCATCCATTCTGCCGCGCACGACCTGGAGAAGCGGGGGATGCCGCGCGAACTGGTCGGGCGTCAGCTCGCGCGCCTCGAAGAGGACTGGCGTCCACTGGTCGAGCGCGAGGTTCGCGAGGAGTGGCTGCTGCAGACGCTCGCGAAGCGGGAAAGCCTGCAAGTCGACGATGTCGAACTCGACGCACGAATCGCGCAGATGGCCGAAGCGCAGGGGACGAACGCAGAACGCTTGCGCGAGGCCTATCGAAGCGCCGAGGTCCTCGAAGCGTTGCGAGGCCAGATCCTGGAAGACAAGGCATTCGAGTTTCTTCTGGCGGCGGCGAGCGTCGAAGACGTGTCGGACTCCTGACCTTCCGCGTGGCGTCGCTCGGGACCCTCCGCAGCTCGCGACAGTTGTCCCGCGGGGCCTGCGGCCGTTCCGCAACGCCCTCGTGCCGCACGATGCGCTACATCCCAGGGGTCGACGAGCCGAACCCCAGACCCAGACCGGAGCCTTCATGCCGTTGATTCCGATGGTGATCGAACAGAGCCCGCGTGGAGAGCGGGCCTATGACATCTACTCGCGGCTGCTCAAGGAGCGGATCGTGTTCCTGGGGACGGCGATCGATGACGATGTCGCCAACCTGATCATCGCTCAGTTGCTGTTCTGCGAGGCGGACGATCCGGAGAAGCCGGTGCAGCTCTACATCAATTCTCCCGGGGGGTCCGTAACGGCAGGCCTCGCCATCTACGATACGATGCAGTACGTGCGGCCCGAGGTCGGAACCATCTGTCTGGGGCAAGCGGCGTCGATGGCGGCCTGGCTGCTGGCCGCCGGCGCCCCGGGGCGGCGCATGGCCCTGCCGAACGCGCGGGTCATGATCCATCAGCCGATGGGCGGCTTTCAGGGACAGGCATCCGACGTCGACATCCAGGCGCGCGAGATCCTGAAGCTGCGCCAGCGGATGAACGAGATCCTCGCGTCCCATGTCGGCAAGTCGGTCGAGCAGATCGCCAAGGACACGGAGCGCGACTACCATCTGTCGAGCGAGGAAGCGCTGGCCTACGGCGTGATCGATCAGGTGGTGACTCGAAGGCCTCCGAGCGGTGCCGATCCTCTGGGCGGCGAGCGTCTGGGCAGCGAGCGGACGGGCTCCGGGAGCCCCGGTCCGGGCGGCTCGGACGGATCGGTGCTCCACAAGGGTGACCGGGCCAGCAAGGCGATCCCCAATCGGGGTGGATCCGACAAGGGCGGGCGATCGTGAAGAAGCGGGAAGACAACGCGAACCTGTCTTGTTCCTTCTGCGGCAAGAGCCAGCGGGAGGTCAAGAAACTGATCGCAGGCCCCACGGTCTACATCTGCGACGAGTGCATCGAGCTGTGCAACGACATCATCGCGGAGGAGTACGGCCGCGAGGAGGTTGCCGAGCACACGTCGAAGGTCCCGAAGCCGCGCGAGATCAAGGCGATCCTCGACGACTACGTGATCGGGCAGGAGCGCGCGAAGAAGATCCTGTCGGTTGCGGTGCACAACCACTATCGACGCATCGAGAGCCAGGCCGTCGTCGGCGACGTCGATCTGCAGAAGTCGAACATCCTGCTGCTCGGGCCTACCGGTTGCGGCAAGACGCTGCTGGCGCAGACGCTGGCGAAGATCCTGGACGTGCCGTTCACGATCGCCGATGCGACGACCCTCACGGAGGCCGGCTACGTCGGGGAGGACGTCGAGAACATCATCTTGAATCTGCTGCAGGCCTCGAACTACGACGTCGAGCGTGCGCAGCGCGGGATCGTGTACATCGACGAGATCGACAAGGTCGCTCGCAAGAGCGAGAACCCGTCGATCACGCGCGACGTGTCCGGAGAG
The DNA here is from genome assembly GCA_900696485.1 of uncultured Pseudomonadota bacterium. Lineage (GTDB taxonomy): Bacteria > Myxococcota_A > UBA9160 > UBA9160 > PR03 > CAADGG01. Next base: position 4,219 of record CAADGG010000046.1, on the reverse strand, counting down.
GGCGTCCAGCAGGCGCTGCTCAAGATCATCGAGGGCACGACGGCGAACGTTCCGCCCAAGGGAGGCCGCAAGCACCCCCAGCAGGAGTTCCTGCAGATCGATACGACGAACATCCTGTTCATCTGTGGTGGCGCCTTCTGCGGCCTCGAGCGGATCATCGAGCAGCGCATCGGTGTGAAGGGGATGGGCTTCGGTGCGCTCGTCGAGCCGACCGAGAGCAAGAAGCAGCTCGGCGAACTGCTGCGGGGCTGTCAGCCCGAAGACCTGCTCAAGTTCGGCATGATCCCGGAGTTCATCGGCCGGCTGCCAGTGATCGCCACGCTCGAGGAACTCGATGAGCGCGCGCTCGTGACGATCCTGACCGAGCCACGCAACGCGTTGATCAAGCAGTATCAGAAGCTCTTCGAGTTCGAAGACGTGCGGCTGCGCTTCACCGAGGGCGCGTTGCAGGCGATGGCGCGCCAGGCGCTGGTCCGGAAGTCCGGGGCGCGCGGCCTGCGCGCGATCATGGAGACGATCATGCTGGACCTCATGTACGACGTGCCGTCCCGCGAGGACGTCGAAGAGGTGGTCGTCAGCGAGGAGGTCGTCGAACAAGGCGCGGAACCGATCCTGGCCCTCAAGCGCGAGGCCGAATCGGCGTAGCGCCGGGGCCTCGGATCGACGGAACGGGGAACATGGTGCAGGACGACGGGGGAGTGCCGGAAAACGAGCAGCCGGAGCGGGTGTTGCCGCTTCTCCCGTTGCGCGACATCGTGGTGTTCCCGCACATGGTGGTGCCGCTCTTCGTCGGACGCGCCAAGTCGATCGCCGCGCTGGACGCCGCCCGCACGGGCGCGCGCGAGCTGTTGCTGGTCGCCCAGCGCGAAGTGGCCCTCGACGATCCGGGCGAACAGGACGTGTTTTCCGTCGGCACCGTCGGGGTCGTGCTCCAGCATCTGCGCCTGCCGGATGGCACCGTCAAGGTCCTCGTGGAAGGTCGCGCCCGCGCGCGCATCCGCCGCTTCGTGCAGACGGAGCCGTTCTTCTCCTGCGCGCTCACCACGATCCCCGAATCCGACGCGTCCAGCGCCGACGCGGAGACGCGCATGCGCGCGCTGCGCGCGGGCTTCGAGAAGTACGTGAAGCTGAACCGCAAGGTTCCGCCGGAGATCCTGACGGCGGCCGGCCAGATCCAGGCGCCCGGTCGGCTGGCGGACACCGTGGCGGCGCATCTGAGCCTCAAGATCGAAGAGCGCCAGCGTCTGCTCGAACTCGCCGTCCCCAGCGAGCGCCTCGACGAGGTGATCGGTCTGCTGCAAGCCGAGACCGAGGTGCTCGAGGTCGAGAGCAAGATCCGGTCGCGCGTGAAGAAGCAGATGGAGCGCTCGCAGAAGGAGTACTACCTCAACGAGCAGATGCGCGCGATCCAGAAGGAGCTCGGCGAGCGCGACGAGTTCAAGAACGAGATCCAGGAACTCGAGGCGGTCCTGGCCAAGAAGAAGCTGCCGAAGGAGGCGTTGGCGCGCGCGAAGAAGGAGATCCGCAAGCTCAAGATGATGTCGCCGATGAGCGCGGAGGCGACCGTCGTCCGGAACTACGTGGATTGGCTGCTCGCGCTGCCGTGGGACGGGTTCCAGGACGAGAAGAAGGACATCCTCGAAGCCGAACGGATCCTCGACGAGGATCACTACGGGCTCGCCAAGCCGAAGGACCGCATCCTCGAGTATCTCGCCGTCCAGACGCTGGTCGAGCGCATGAAGGGGCCCATCCTGTGCCTGGTCGGCCCGCCCGGCGTCGGCAAGACGTCGCTCGGCAAGTCGATCGCCCGCGCCACCGGCCGCGACTTCGTGCGCGTCTCGCTCGGCGGCGTCCGCGACGAAGCGGAGATCCGCGGGCATCGCCGGACCTACATCGGCGCGATGCCCGGCAAGGTGATCCAGTCGCTGCGCAAGGCCGGTTCGAGCAACCCGGTGTTCCTGCTCGACGAGGTCGACAAGATGTCGATGGACTTCCGCGGCGACCCGTCGGCCGCGCTGCTCGAGGTGCTCGATCCGGAGCAGAACCACACCTTCGGCGATCACTACCTGGATCTGGATTACGATCTGTCGCGAGTGATGTTCGTGTGTACGGCGAATCTGCTGCACGAGATCCCGAGGCCGCTCCAGGATCGGATGGAGATCATCCAGATCCCCGGCTACATCGAGTCCGAGAAGCTGCAGATCGCCAGCAATTTCCTGGTGCCGAAGGTCATCGAGGCCAACGGACTCCAGCCGAAACACATCGAGTTCACCGACGCTGGGCTGCTCGAAGTGATCCGCTTCTACACGCGGGAGTCCGGCGTGCGCGGCCTCGAGCGCGAGATCGCGTCCGTGTGCCGCAAGGTGGCGCGCGACGTCGTGAAGGAAGGCATCGACCGAGCCAAGCGCCGCCGGATCACACCGGCCACGGTTCGCAAGCTGCTCGGCGCGCCGAAGTACCGCTTCGGGAAGAAGGAACAGGAGGATCGCGTCGGCGTCTGTACCGGGCTCGCGTTCACCGAGACCGGGGGAGAGCTGTTGCAGACCGAGGTGTCGGTCACGCCGGGAGGCGGGAAGCTGCAGATCACCGGGCGCCTCGGCGAGGTGATGCAGGAATCGGCGAATGCGGCGATGTCGTACGTGCGCTCGCGAGCCAAGCAGCTCGGGCTGGCGCGTGACTTCTACTCGAAGGTCGACATCCATGTTCACGTGCCGGAGGGCGCCACCCCGAAGGACGGTCCGTCGGCCGGGATCACGATCGCGACCACCATCGCGTCGGCGCTGACGCGCGTTCCGGTGCGGGCGAACCTCGCGATGACCGGCGAGATCACGTTGCGCGGCCGCGTGCTGCCGATCGGCGGGCTGAAGGAGAAGCTGCTCGCCGCGCATCGTGGGGGCATCGACAACGTGCTGATTCCGAAGGAGAACCAGAAGGACTTGCAGGAGATCCCGGCGGATGTCCTACGCGGTCTCAAGGTGTCGATGGTCGAGCACATGGACGAGGTGCTCGCGCAGGCGCTCGTGCTCGACGATCCGGGCCGCTTCCTGCACGTCGGGGACCACGCGCTCGAAGAGATCTACGAGGTCGTGTCGGCCGGGCACGGCGCCGAGGCCGGGCACGGCGCCGAGGATGGGCTCTCGAGCCCGGCCGCGGGCGTGAACTGAACGTCGCGTCGTCCCACGAGGCGCAGGACGCGCCGGCACGGCGCGGGGTCGAGGGCGTGTAGCTCCGATCGAGGGCGTGTAGCTCAGCTGGGAGAGCGCCTGGTTTACACCCAGGAAGTCGGCGGTTCGATCCCGTCCACGCCCACCAGCGGCCGCCGCGCGTGGGAACTCCGTTCGCGGCTCGCAGCGGCCCGGTGTGGCGGTACACTTCGGTCCGCGTTCGCATCGAACGCCGGAGGTTGTCATGTCTCAGTTGCCCCCGCCGGGGACGTCTGCGCGGGAGTTCTTCGAGGTCCACGTTCCCCGGGCGTTCGGCACTGCCGAGCTGCCCAACGACACCAAGCAGCTGGATCTGACGCTCGGCGTCAGGCTCGACGGCGAGGGGGGCGGCGAGTGGCGGCTGCACCTCAAGAACGGCGAACTCCGCGTCGCGCCGGGTTCGACCGAGGACGCCGCGTTCACTGTGCTCCAGAGTGTCGAGGATTGGCGCGGCGCGCTGTGGGAGGATCGCGGCGGTGCGTTCGGGAAGCAGTCACGCGCGCTCTTCGAACCGGGAGCCGGAGGGTCGGCCGGGCCCGGCGCAATGCCGGCGAGTGCCCTCGTGCAGCTCCAGATGCTGCGCGGTGTGATCAAGATGGTGGTCTCCGGCGGCGCCGGCGGCGATTGGGCGGTGGCGTTCAAGCTCGGTCCCGGCCCCGCCCCGGCCGATCCGACGACCACGGTCAGCGTGACGGCCGAGGATGCCTCCGCACTCGAGCGGGGCGAACTCGACCCGATGCAGGCGTTCATGTCCGGTCGCATCCAGGTCGCCGGCGACATGACGCTGCTGATGCAGATGCAGGCGATCCAGATGAGCGCACAGGCGGCTGCGGCGGCCCCCAGGAAGGCCTGAGCCGCAGCTCCGCCAGGATCGTGCCGTCGCTTTGCAGCGCCGGAACGGATTAGCTACCCACGGCCGCGCTCGGCACGTTGGTTTTCGGGGCGGTAGTTCAATTGGTTAGAGCACCGGCCTGTCACGCCGGAAGTTGCGGGTTCGAGTCCCGTCCGCCCCGCCA
>CAADGG010000045.1 GCA_900696485.1 uncultured Pseudomonadota bacterium | reverse complement strand
CTCCCGCCCGCCACCGAGCCACGCCCACCGGCTCCTGGAACGCCATGAAAGCGCCGCACGCTTTCGTCGCACGCGCCGCCGCGGATCGCCAGCGCCATTGGTAGAGTGCGCGCGGTGACGACGGGAAGAATCGGGACGCACCCCGGAACGGGCACCGGCGAGACGCCCGCCAACGCGCCCGCGGCGCTCGCGATCGCCGCGGCCGCAGCGCTGACGGTGCTGGCCTATCCGCCGTACGCCGTACCGGGACTCGGCGCCGTCATGCTGGCGCCACTCGTCGCCGTGCTGGACGGCATGTCGGCCCGGCGCGCGTTCGCCGTCACGTGGCTGTACAGCGTCGCGATGGCGCTCGTCGCCGTGCGCTGGCTGTTCCACGCGCTGCTGGTGGAGTACGGTGCGGCGCCGCTGCCATCGTGGCTGTTCGTCGGACTGCTGGTCGGCGGCCTCGCCGTGCTGCCGGCCGCCGCGGCGGCGCTCTTCGCGCGCCTGGCGCCGCGCCTCGCCGACGCCGCCGCGCCGATCGCGTTCGCGGCGATCTGGTCACTCGCCGAGTGGCTGCGGGCGGTCCCGCTCGGAGTCCCTTGGCTGCTCGTCGCGCACACCGGCGTCCAGTGGCCGATCGCGATCCAGCTCGCCGAGTGGGGCGGCAGCGTCCTGGTGGGCTTCGTCCTCACCGCGCTCGGCGCCGGCATCGGGCTCGCGCTGCGCCGCCGCAGCGCGTGGCCGCTCGCCGCCCCCGCGCTGCTCGTCGCGCTCGCGCTCGGCTTCGGCGCCTGGAGGCTGACCGGCGCCGGGGCCCTCGACGCCGGACCGAGCACGCGGATCGGCGTCGTGCAGGCCGCCGTCCCCCAGGACCAGCGCTTCCGGCCGGACTCCGCCGAGCGCAACGTCGCCCGACACGTTGAAGCGTCGCGAACACTGGCCCGGCGCGAGTCGCTCGATCTGCTGGTCTGGTCCGAGACCGCCGTCGATGCCGACCTCGACCAGACGCCCCGGCTTCGGCACGACCTCGAGCGCCTGGCCGACGAGCTCGGGGTCCCGATCGTCACCGGGGCGCCACGCAGCGCCAACGGCGTCTCCACCAATTCCGTGGTGCTGTTCATCCCGGAGCGCGGGCTCGTCGAGAGCTACGCCAAACAGCGTCTGGTTCCCTACTCGGAGTACGATCCGGCGTGGGGAGCGTGGCTGGCGCCGCTGCTCGGTCCGGTGACGGACGGCGTGCCGTACGTGCCGGGAGCCGAGGCGACGATCTTCCGGGCCGCACCGCTGCCTTTCGCAGCGCCGGTCTGCTTCGAGATCACGTACCCGGATCTCGTGCGCCGGTTCCGGCGCGAGGGCGCACGACTGCTGATCAATCTCTCGAACGACGCGTGGTTCGGGCCGGTCGGATATCCGGAGATGCACCTTGCCCACGCCGTCTTCCGTGCCGTCGAAATGCGCTCCTGGGTGGTCCGCGGCGCCAACACCGGCATCTCGGCGGCGATCGATCCGGCCGGCCGCGTGATCGAAGCGCTGCCGGCCTTCTCCGACGGGACGTTCGCGGTCTCCGTGACGGCGGCGGGGCCGGCGCCGTTCTACGCGCGCCACGGCGATGCGCCGATCCTGGCCGGGCTCGTGGCCCTGGCGCTGGCCGCGAGCGCCTGGCGACCGGCCCGGCGTCGGAGCCGCCTTTCGCTCCCGCCCGGCCCCCACGGCGTTCGCTGAGCGTCCGCTCACGTGCTCTTCCACGAAGGCTAGACTCCCGGTCATGTTCGGACACCGACCCGACGGAACCCTCGTGACCGATCTTTCGGCGATGCGGCGCTTCATGCCGTTCGTATCGCCGCGGCGCAACGAATCGCTGGTCTACTTCGCGCAGAGCATCGACGCCGAGCCCGGCCTCGCGTTCCTCGACCAGGTCAACGCCAACCGGCCGCCGGAGCGGCAGATCACGTACTTCCATCTGGTGCTGCGCGCCCTCGCCGGCTGCCTCACGGCGAACCCGCGGCTCAATCGCTTCGTGGCGGGCGGCCGCCTCTACCAGCGCGACGGCGTGTGGATGAGCTTCAGCGCCAAGCGCGCGTTCACGAACGACGCGCCGGTGCTCACCGTCAAGCGGAGGATGGACCTCGACGAATCGCTCGGTGAGATGGCGGACGCGATCCACGACAAGCTCGGCGCCGGCCGGCGCGGCGCGCGCACCAGCTCCGATAGCGAGATGGACATCCTGCTGCGGCTCCCGCCGCCGATCGTCCGCACCGCGCTGTGGCTCGCGCGCGGGCTCGATGCATTCGGTCTGCTGCCGCGCAAGATGATCGATCCGGATCCGCTCTATGCGTCGGCGTTCCTCGCCAATCTCGGATCCATCGGCCTCAAGGCCGGCTATCACCATCTGTGGGAGTGGGGCAACTGCCCTGTTTTCGGCGTCGTCGGCCTGATCGCGCCGGGACCGGACGGCCGCCGCCAACTGCAGATCAAGTGGACGTACGAGGAACGGATCGAAGACGGTTTCAACGCGGCTCTAGCCCTCGCGAGCGTGCGCGAGGGACTGGAGCAGCCAGAGAAACTCCTCTGAGCGCACACGAGATCATCGTCTACGGCCCGGCCGAGGCGCCGTTCACCGAGAAGGTGCTGCTCGGCCTCGCGTTCAAGGGCTTTCGTGAGGTCTCGTTGGTGGCTCCCGAAGGCCCCGAGGACTATCGGCGCTGGAACCCGCAGACGGGTCTGCTGCCGGTGATGGACTTCGACGGCACGCGGGTGCCGGATTCGAGCGGCATCCTCGACTGGCTCGACGAGCGCTTCCCGGAGCCACCGCTGCTCGCCCGCGATCCGCGGACGGCGCGCCAACAGCGCCAGCTCGAGTCCTGGATCGGCGAGACGTTCTATTTCTATTACGTGCGCTGGATCCGCGAGCAGATGGCCGAGCGAGAAATCGCCGACCGCGTGGCGTCCGGGTCCGGCGGCGCGCTCGCGCGGCTCGGCATCCTCGACCGGGTCGCCGAACTGCTCGCCGACCCGCCGGAGCGGGCGAGCGAGCGCGGCCCGGACTTTGCGAGGCGCCTCGATGACCTGGCTGGATTCCTCGGCACGCGGCCGTTCCTGTACGCGGACCAGCCGAGCCGGGCGGACCTGACGGCGGCAGCGTTCCTGCGCAGTCTCGAGCGAAATCGGATCCCCGGCGGCACGCGGCTGAGCGAGGCCCGGCCCGCGCTGTCGGCGCTCGCCGCGCGCGTCTGCGCGCACATCGAGGGCTGACGGGATGAAGAGCTTCCGGCGCACGCTGACGCTCGAGATCCCCGAGCGCCGCGGCTTCCGGAACCTCACGCCGGACGTCGAGCAGGCGCTCGCCGACAGCGGCATCCGCGAGGGACTGTGCCTGGTCAACGCCATGCACATCACCGCGAGCGTCTTCATCAACGACGACGAGCCGGGCCTGCTCGCGGACTACGAGCGCTGGCTCGAAACGCTCGCGCCGTTCGATCCGAGCCCCGAGCGCTATCACCACAACCGGACCGGCGAGGACAACGGCGACGCGCATCTCAAGCGCGAGATCCTCGGCCGCGAGGTCGTCGTCGCGGTCACCGAGGGGCGGCTCGATTTCGGTCCGTGGGAGCAGATCTTCTACGGCGAGTTCGACGGACGGCGGCCGAAGCGCGTGCTGATCAAGATCCTCGGCGAGTAGCGCCGGCCGGCGCCGCGCCGGCCCGGGGATGGTTGCCAGGACGGCGCCCGGTCGGCGATGCTGGGTCCGCGATGGAAGCCCCCGTGAGCGCCCCGGCCGCCCGCCTGCGCCCCGACGACGGGCGCCTGGTGCGCGGCCGCGCGAGCCGCGAGAGGATCCTGCGCGCGGCGCGCGAGCTGTTCCGCGAACGCGGCTTCGACGGCGCCACGCTGCGCGCGATCGCCGGCCGCGCGGGCATGGGCGCCAGCTCGCTGTATCGGCACATCCGCTCCAAGGAGGAGCTGCTGGTCGAAGACCTGGCCGTGCGCCAGGAAGAAGCGTGGCGGCGCTTCCGCGTCGAGGACGATCGCGCGCGGACGGCTCGTGAGCGGCTGCAGCGATTCTTCGCCCTCCAACACCAATTGCTGTCGGAGGAGCCCGACCTGACGACGATCGCTCTCCGCGCGCTGACGCACCCGGAGGCGCGGGTCTCGCGCCGCGTGCTGGCGCTGCACGATCGCTCGATCGGCCTGCTCGCCGAGATCCTGCTGCAAGGGCGGATGCGCGGTGATCTCGCTCGGGATGCCGACGTGCTGCTGGCCTCGCGTGCGCTCTTCCATGCGGCGCTCGGCGCTCGCATCAGCTGGGCGAACGGCCTGCTCTCCGCCGATGGCTGTGCGGACGCGATCGAATCCTCGCTCGAGCTGTTGTTCCGCGGCATCGGACGGTCCGCACCAGGGCCCGACTGAACCCGCGCCCGGCGGCGCCCCGCGGCGACCGTCCGAAACGGAAGCCTAGTCCGCGTCGGGCTCGGGGTAGCGCTCCCAGAACAGACACTCCCCCACCGGTCGACGCGGCGGACGGCCGTAGCGCCCGCGCGGCCAGCCGATCGGCAGCAGTGCGCAGGTCGGCCGCTCGCGCGGCAGCCCGAGAAAGGCGTCGAGTTCGTCGCCGAACCTGCGATGCACCGTCGTCAGACAGGCGCCGAGCCCGACGGCGCGGCACGCCAGCAGGATGTTCTGGATCGCCGGGAACAGCGCCTGTGTCTGCGGCTCGCCGCGACGCAGCGTGCCGGCGACGAACAGATGCACCGGAACCTCGTGCAGATGCTCGGCCAGGTACACGGCCGACTCCACGGTCCGCCGCTTCGCCGGCGGAAAGCCGGGCTTCTGCAACGCCGCGAGTGCCGGGGCGATGTACGACGCAAAGGCCTGCCGATAGCGCTCGGCGACGAACGCGCGCCGGTCCGGCGCGGTGACGGCGACGAAGCTCCACGGCTGGCGGTTGCCGCCGCTCGGCGCGAACGTGCCGGCCTCGCAGACCTTGCGGATCAGCGCCGGCGGGACCGGATCCGGTCGCAGCCGCCGGATCGCCCGGGTGGTCCGGAGGCCCTCGAGCAGCGGCACGTCCTCGCCGATCGACGCGATGTCGATCGGCGCGGCATCGGGGGCGATCTCGTCGGTCCGAGACGGCTTGCGCGTCGGCATGGGCGCAAGATACCGCGTCGTCGCCGGCGCAGAGCAGGCGCTAGCATGCGCAGCGCGGAGGGACCGATGCGCGCAATCGTCGTGGACCGCTGGCTGGAGCCGGCCGAACTCACCGTCTCGGAACAGCCGGCGCCGGTGACCGGCCCCGGACAGATCGGCGTGGACGTGAAGGCGGCGGGCTGCAACTTCTTCGACATCCTGCTCGTGCAGGGTCGCTACCAAGTGAAGCCCCCGTTCCCGTTCATCCCGGGCGGAGAGATCGCCGGCGTCGTGCACGAGGTCGGGGCCGGCGTGTCGGGCTTCGCGCCGGGTGATCGCGTGCTGGCCGCCGTGCCGGTGGGTGGTTACGCCGAGCGGATCGCACTGCCGGCGAGCTTGGCCTACCGGATGCCGGAGAACCTGTCGTTCGAGGAAGGCGCGGCGCTGCCGATCGTGTATCCGACCTCCTATGCGGGGCTCGTCTATCGAGCGGCGCTGCAACCCGGCGAGACGCTGCTCGTCCATGCGGCGGCCGGCGGCGTCGGCCTCGCCGCGGTGCAGATCGGCAAGGCGCTCGGCGCCCGCGTGATCGCCACGGCCGGCGGCCAGGAGAAGCTCCACGTCGCGCTCGAGGCCGGCGCCGACATCGGCGTCGACTACTCCGAAGAGGATTTCGTCCTGCGCGTGAAGGAACACACGAACGGGCGCGGCGCCGATGTGATCTACGACTCGGTCGGCGGGGACATCTTCGACCGCTCGCTGAAGTGCATCGCATGGAACGGGCGGCTGCTGGTGATCGGCTTCGCAAGCGGCACGATTCCGAAGGTCGCAACCAATCGGATCCTGCTGAAGAACATCTCGGTGATGGGCCTTCACTGGGGGGCGTATGCCCGGCACGAACCGGCGCGCGTGCCGGAGACCTTCGACGCGCTGTTCCGGCTCTACGCGGAAGGCAAGATCCGCCCGATGATCTACCGGCGGTATCCGCTGGAGCAGGCACCGGCGGCGCTGGCGGCGCTGGGTTCTCGCAAGTCGCACGGCAAGGTCGTGCTGTGCCCGTGAGCGAGGAGCCGCTGTGGCGGCCGTCGCCGGGCCGCGCGGACGCCGCGCAGATCAGCGCCTTCCGCCGCCATTGCGAACCGCTCGCCGGGCGGCCGCTGCCGGACACCCGGGCGCTGCACGGTTGGTCGATCGCCGAACCCGCCGGGTTCTGGGCGGCCGTCTGGGACTGGTGTGGCGTTCTCGGTGAGCGCGGCGAGCGCGTGCTTCGGGACGGCGACCGGATGCCGGGCGCGCGCTGGTTCCCGGACGCGCGGCTCAATTTCGCCGAGAACCTGCTGCGGCGACGTGACATCTCGCCGGCGCTGGTGGCGCGCGACGAGCGCGGCCGGCGCCGCGTGCTGTCGTGGAGCGATCTGCATGCCGGAGTCTCGCGCGTGGCGCAGGCGCTGCGCGCGGCCGGCGTCGCCCCCGGAACGCGGGTCGGCGGCTACCTGCCGAACGGGCCCGAGGCGCTGATCGCGATGCTCGCGACGGCGAGCCTCGGCGCCGTGTGGTCCTCGTGTTCGCCGGACTTCGGCGTTCAGGGCGTGCTGGATCGCTTCGGACAGATCGAGCCGCACGTGCTGTTCGCCGTGACGCGCCATTCCTACGCCGGCAAGAGTCACGATCTGCGAGAGCGGGTGGCGGAGATCGCCGCGGCGCTGCCGAGCCTCGAGCGCGTGGTCGTGGCGGCCGGGCTCGACGAGGCGGCGCCGGACCTCACCGGCCTCCACGCCGCGTGCACGTGGGAGGCGTTCCTTGCGCCGTTCCGCGCCGCGCCGATCGAGTTCGTCCGGCTGCCCTTCGATCATCCGCTGTACGTGCTGTACTCCTCCGGCACGACCGGACCGCCCAAGTGCATCGTCCACGGCGCCGGCGGCACGTTGCTCCAGCACCTGAAGGAGCACCGGCTGCACGCCGACGTCCGCGCCGGAGACCGCTTCTTCTACTACACGACGACCGGCTGGATGATGTGGAACTGGCTCGCATCCGGACTCGCGTCCGAGGCGACGCTCGTGCTGTTCGACGGCTCGCCGTTCGCGCCCGGCCCGACGGCGCTGTTCGATCTGGCCGAGCAGGAGCACGTCGCGCTGTTCGGCATCTCGGCGAAGTTTCTCGATGCCGCGCGCAAGGCCGGCGTGCGACCGCTCGACAGCCACCGGCTCGAGTCGCTGCGCGCGATCTTCAGCACCGGCTCGCCACTTGCGCCGGAAGGCTTCGACTGGGTCTACGACGCCGTCGCGCGCGACGTGCAGCTCGCATCGATCTCCGGTGGGACCGACATCGTTTCGTGTTTCGTCGGCGGCGATCCGAGCGGCCCGGTCTGGCGCGGCGAGTGCCAGACGCCGGGCCTCGGCATGGCGGTCGACGTTTTCGACGAGGCCGGTCGGCCGGCCGGCGTCGGCGTCGCCGGCGAGCTCGTGTGCACGCAGCCGTTCCCGTCGATGCCGGTCGGCTTCTGGAACGATCCGGACGGCGCGCGCTACCGGGACGCGTACTTCGCGCGCTTTCCGGGCGTCTGGCACCACGGAGACTTCGCGCAATGGACGCCACACGGCGGCATGATCATCCTCGGCCGCAGCGACGCCACGCTGAATCCCGGCGGCGTCCGGATCGGCACGGCGGAGCTGTACCGGCAGGTCGAGACGCTGGACGAGGTGGTCGAGGCCCTGGTGATCGGCCAGCCGTGGGACGGCGACGTGCGCGTGGTGCTGTTCGTGCGCCTGCGCGAGGGGCTCGGGCTCGACGACGCGCTGCGCGAACGGATCCGGCAGCGGATCCGCAGCCGGACGACACCGCGGCACGTGCCGGCGCGCATCGTCCAGGTCTCCGACATCCCGCGCACGCGCAGCGGCAAGATCGTCGAGCTGGCGGTCCGCGACGTCGTGGCCGGGCGCCCGGTGAAGAACCGCGAGGCGCTGGCGAATCCCGAGGCGCTGGAGGCGTTCCGCGCGCTGCCGGAGCTCGCGGAGTAGCCGTCACGGCAGCTCGAACTCGATGCGATCGCCGGGCCGGACCCCGAGTTCGTCGAGCAGTCCGCCGGCCACCTCGACGCCGTACTGGGCCGGGCCGGAGCTGCGATAGCTGGGCAGGCGCGCTTCGTAGGCGGCGACGCTCTCGTCGTCGCCACGCGGCGGCTCGACGCGCATGGTGTGGAGGTTCAGCACGCGCCCGTCCGCGGCGAGGAACGCGATGTCGATCGGCACCAGGCAGTCCCGCATGACGAAAGCGAGCGAGCGCGGCGCGGGATACGCGAACAGCATGCCGCCGCGCACCGGGATCTGCGTGCGACCGCCGAGACCCCGGAACATCGTCTCGGTGTCGGCCGCCAGTTCGAGCCGGAACGACTCGCCGGCGATCTGCACCGGGATCGTCGAGAGCCCGCTCTGCGCCACCGCGGCCGAAGCCAGAGGCAGGGCGAGGGCGAGAGCCAGCAGCCCCGCCGACGCCGGGCCGCGCCCGCGGCGCCGCCCGCTCCGCCGGCTCGCTCGTCCGGGAACTCGTGTGCTCACGACACCTCGTTGCGCAGCCTCTCGCCGCGCCGATAGCGGGCGAGGTTGTCGAGGAAGATCTCGCAGGCGCGCGGCAGGTTGGACGGCGCATCGCCCGAATTGTGCGGCGTCACGAGGACGTTCGGCAGCGACCACAGCGGACTCTCCGGCGGCAGCGGCTCGACGGCGAAGACGTCGAGGCCGGCGCCGCCGAGCGCGCCGCTCTGCAGCGCGGCCACGAGCGCCGGCTCGTCGACGAGCGCGCCGCGCCCGACGTTGATCAGCCACGCGCCGCGCTTCATCTGCGCGATGCGCGCGGCGCTGAGCAGCTCCCGGGTCTCGTCGGTGAGCGGCAGCGCGAGCACCAGCGCGTCGGCGATCGCGAGCAACTCCCCGAGGCGCGCGAGCGGCCACGTCTGGCACGGTTCGTCGCCACGCGGGGTGCGGCGCATGCCGAGGACCTGCATGCCGAGCGCGAGCCCGAGCCGGGCCACTTCGAGACCGATCGGCCCGAGCCCGACCACGCCGAGCGTGAGGCCCTGCAGATCGCGCAGCTCATGCGGCTCCCACGCCCGGCGGCGCTGGGCGTCCTGCCAGCGCGCCAGGTCGCGCGAGAGCGCCAGCAGATACAGCAGGACGGTGTGGGCGATCGGCACGGCATGCGCTCCGGAGGACGTGCTGAGCCGGATGCCGCGTTTCAGCAGGACCTGGAACCACGGGTGATCGACGCCGGCGCTGAACGTGTGGAGCCAGCGCAAGTCCGGCGCGTCGCGCAGCGCCAGCACGAAATCGCGCACGCGGTCGGGGAAGACATCGCCCGAGAAGAACGCCAGCTCGACCGCCGTCGCGTCGCCGCGCACGCTGCCGTCCGGCTCGACGATGACGCGCGCCATGCCCGGAGCTGCCGCTTCGAGCGCGGCGGCGTAGCGATCCTCCACCCAGCGCGAGAGGAGCAGTGCGCCGCTCAGGCTCCGCCCTCCTCGGCCGGCGCCGCCGGGCGGAGCCGGCCGGTGGGGTGCGAGCGCCGGTGATCGCGTGGCAGAAGCAAGGCGGCTGCGTCGGCATCGGTCATCGGCGACTCCTCATGCGGCGGTGCCGGGCGCAGCGGCAGCGTGTCCCCCCCCAGCGGGCATCGCCGCCGGCCGCCGCAGGCTAGCGCGGCCGACCGGAGCGGCCGGTGGAAACCCGGCCGAGAGGCCCGTCCTCCGTCCTGCAGGTGCAGGAGCCCCCTCGGGGCGCTCAAAAAGCACCCGTGTCGTCCTGCTCTCCCAGATCGGGCTTGCACTTGCGTATCCAGATGAAGCAGAATCCGGCCCTCTTCCCGTGGAGGTCCGCCGTGCGAAAGCTGAGCGTTGTCGGTGTCATGGTCCTGCTCCTCGGATTCGCGGGATCGGCCGCAGCCGTGACGGTGTGGTACGCCGATGTCCAGACATCGCGATTGCTCGGCAATCGCCACGCCGACCTGACGACGCTGGCGAACCCGGGCAGCATCAACGAGCTGTTGTCGAACACCCATCTCGAGGTGCTCGGCGCCGGACTCGGCTCCGGGCTCGTCACCTCCGGTTCGCCGCTCGCCATCACCCACACCTTCTCGCCGGACGGCTTCTCGGTCGACGCCGTGCAGCATGCTTCGGTGGTGGTCGGCGTGCTCGATGACTTCGATCTCGGCTACGAGTCCGCGGAGCTCGCGATCGGACCGGACGTCCTCGATGGCGGCAACGCGTTCGCGAATCTCTTCGGGGGCAACGTGACGGCGCTCATCACGGCAGCCGGAGATTCAGTGACGCTGTCGGTGCGGGCGACGCAGGGCGATTTCAAGGTGCGGGTCAGTGCGCTGCTCGTCGCGTTCGACGGCAAGGCGATCGGGACGAATCCGGCGCCGGCGATCCCCGAGCCGACGGCAGCGCTGGTCTTCGCCGCCGGCTTGTTCATCGTGGGATGGCATCGCCGGAGCTGACCGGCGGCGCCATCGTCTCCGCTGACCGGCCACCGAGAACACGGCGCAGGCCCCGCTTCACGAAGTCGGCGGCGTCGTCGAAGAGCAGATAGAACACCGGCACCACCAGCAGCGTCAGCAGCATCGACGAGAACATGCCGGCGGCCGTTGCCACGGCCATCGGCGCGCGCGTCTCGGAACCGGGTCCGATGCCGATGGCGGCGGGCAGCACGCCGAAGATCATCGAGACGCCGGTCATCAGGACCGGACGCAGCCGGACCGGCGCGGCGGTCTGCATCGCGGTGCGCTTGTCCATGCCCTCGCGGCGGAGCTGGTTGGCGTAGTCGACGAGCAGGATCGAGTTCTTCGTGACCAGGCCGAAGAGCAGCAGGATCCCGATCATGCTGAAGAGATTCAGCGTGTGGCCGCCGAGCAACAGGCCGACCAGCGCCCCGACCATCGCGAGCGGCAGCGCCAGCATCACCGTCAGCGGGTGTACGAGGCTCTCGAACTGCGCGGCCAGCACCATGAAGATCACCAGGATGCCGAGGCCGAGCGCCAGCGCAAACTGCTCGGCTCCCTCCTGCATCGCCTCCGCCTGACCGGAGAGCGCCAGGGACACGCCTTCCGGCAGGATCTCGGCCGCCGCGCGCTGCGCATCCTCGATGGCGGCGCCGAGCGTGCGGCCTTCCGAGAGGTTGGCGCCGATCGTCACCGAACGCTGTCGGTTGGTGCGGGTGATCGCGAACGGGGCCGCGCCGGTTTCGATGTCGGTCAGGTTGTGGATCTCCGCCAGGTCCCCGGAATCAGTCCGGACGTAGAGCCGCCCGACCTGTTCGGGAGTCCGGCGATCCGCCTCGTCGAGGCGGACGCGGATGTCGTAGCGCCGGCCGGCTTCCTTGAAGATGCCGATGTCCCGGCCGCCGATCATCATCTGGATCGCCTCGGCCACGGTGCGGGCGTTCACGCCGAGTGCCGCCGCCTTCTCGCGATCCGGCACGATCCGGACCTCCGGAAGACCCATCTTCAGGCTCGAGGAGAGATCGACGAAGCCGCCGAGGACTTCGAGGCGGCGGATCAGCTCCTGCGCGAGCCGATCGAGCTCGGCCAGCTCGAGGTTGGCGCGGATCTGGACCTCGAAGGAGCCCTCGTTGCCCCCGCCGCTCATCATCTCGCTCGGGTTGAAGATGCGCAGCTGGCGGCCCGGAATCTGCCCGAGCTCGTGACGGGCCGTCGCGACCAGTTCCTGGACGCTGCGCGAGCGCTCGGCCCGCGGCCGCAGCTTGCCGAAAAGGAGGCCCTTGTTGGTCTCGGAGTGGCGCGTCGCCTCGTTGCCGCCACCGCTCGAGCCCGCGGCCGAGAACAGACCGACGAGTTCGGGTTGCCGCAGGAACCAGGACTCGTCGCGTCGGAGGTACTCGGTCGTCGCCTCCAACGAGGTTCCCGGAGGCGCCTCGAGGCGCGCGAAGAAGATGCCTTCATCGGCCGGCGGAAAGAACTCCGTCTCGAGCTGGCTGCCGAGTCCGCACGCCCCGAGCAGACTCACGACCGCGATCGTCACGGTGGCGGCGCGATGGCCCAGCGTCCAGCCGAGAATCGCGCGGTAGCGGCGCTCGAGCCATTCGAAGCCCTGTTCGAGACGCGCATAGAGGCTGCCGTGGCTGCGCTCCGCGGGCGGCGGCATGCGCGCGGCGAGCATCGGCGTCAGCGTCAAGGCGACGAATAGCGAGAGCAGCACGGCGCCGGCCACCGTCAGACCGAAGTCGCGCAGGAAGCTGCCGACCAGCCCTTCGACGAAGATCACCGGCAGGAAGACCGCCGCGACGGAGACGGTTGCCGCCGTCGCGGCGAAGGCGATCTCGCGGGTGCCTTTGCTGGCCGCGTCGAACGCGTTCGCGCCCTGCTCCCGGTGCCGCTCGATGTTCTCGAGCACCACGATCGCATCATCGATGACAACGCCGACGGCGAGCGCCATCCCGAGCAGCGTCATCGTATTGAGGGTGAAGCCAGCCGCGTAGACCAGACCGAAGGTGGCGATCAACGAGACTGGAATCGCGAGGGCGACGATGAAGGTCGGCCGGCTGCGGCGCAGGAAGACGAACACGGTGAAGACCGCGAGCAGCGCCCCGAAGGCGAGCGCGAACTCGGTCTCGGCCACGGCCTCGCGAACCGCGGTCGAGAAGTCGATGAAGCCGGCGGGGTCGGTCATCCGCATGCCACTCGGCAGGACCGCCGAGATCTCGTCGAGGCGTGCGCGCACGGTGTCCACGATCGCGACGGTGTTGCCACCGCTCTGCTTGCGGATGCCCATGCCAACGGTGTCCTTGCCGTTGAAACGGGCGATCACCGTGGGGTCCTCGGCGCCGTCTTCGACTCGGGCGACATCCCCGAGCCGGACCGGCGCACCTTCGCGATGCGCGAGGATCAGCGTCTCCAGCTCGGCCACACTGCGGAACTCGGCGTCGGTCTTGACCGAGTAGTCGACGCGCTGGCTCTCGACGGCACCGCCCGGCAGCTCGACGTGCTCGCGACGCAGAGCGGCGAGCACGTCGCTCGCGCTGAGATCGCGGGCGCGCAGCGCATCGCCGTCGAGCCAGATGCGGATGTTCCGGTCCAGCCGGCCGAAGATCGCGACGCCGGCAACACCGGGGATCGTCTCGAGGAACGGGTTGATCTGCCGGCGCACCGCCTCGCTGGTCTCCACCATCGAGCGCTCGGTGTCGAGCGGGATCCACAGCACCGGCATGTCGTTGGGATCGAAGGTTCCGACCACCGGCGGCTCGAGATTGACGGGCAGTTCCACCCGTGCGAGCGCGACCTTGTCGCGGACGTCCTGGGCAGCGACGTCGACATCGGTACCGAGCTCGAACTCGACGACCAGGATCGTCACGCCCTGGAACGAGGTGGAGCGGATCGAGCGCACGCCGCCGATCGTGTTGAGATGTTCCTCGAGGACGTCGGTGACGTCCTCCTCCATGCCCTCCGGTGTCGCCCCGTCGAGAACGGCCTGCACGGTCAACACAGGGAACTCGAGATCCGGGAACTGATCGATGCCGAGCCGGGTGAACCCGATCCAGCCGAATACGACCAGCGCGAGCATCATCATCCAGGTCAGGATCGGTCGCTGGATCGCGACATCCGAGAGCGTCACGGAAGGTCTCCTAGCGGACGACGGGCTGGGCGGTCGTGCCGCCTGCATCGCCCAACGCGGTCGATCGGCCCTCGACGGGTGCGCCGGCCACGTCTCGGACCGAGACGACACTGCCGTGCATCAACTCACCCTGCCCGCGCACCACGACGTGGTCGCCGACGCCGAGGCCGCTGCGGACCTCGACCAGACCGTCGCGGACCACGCCGAGTTCGAGCGCCCGCCGTTCGACGTGATTCCCATCGACGAGGCGGAAGGCAACGGGGCCGTCGGCCCGCTGCAGGACCGCCTCTTCCGGAATCATCGCGATGCCCTCGCGGACGGCGACCCCGAGATCCGCCCGGGCGAAGAGGCCTGGACGCAGCCGCCCGTCGGAGTTGGCGAGCGAGGCCTTGACGCGCAGGGTGCGGGTGGCGGCATCGATCGTCGGAGAGACCAGGGTCACCGCGGCACGGAAGGATTCCTCGGGGAACGGGGCCACGCGGACCTCCACCGATGCGCCCAGCGCGACCCGACCCGAATCGCGCTCCGGGACATGGAACTCGACCTCGATCGGATCGAGAGCGACGAGGTCGAAGAGCGTCTGTCCGGGCGTCACGTACTCCCCCTCGCTGACGTAGCGACGTGCCACGAAGCCGGCGAACGGTGCCGTCACGCTCGAATCCTTCAGCGAGCGCTCACTCATGCCGAGCTGTGCGCGCAGCGCGTCGCGGCTCGACTGCATGCTGCGCCATGCGGTGCGCGCCTCGTCGAGCCGGGCATCGGACGCGACGCCCTGCTTGTGCAGCCGCTCGATTCGTTCGAGGTCGCGTGCCATCTCGCCCGCCTGGGCTTCCGCCTGCGCCAGCAGCGCCCGCGCGCTGTCGACCTCGAGCTGGCGCCGTTCGGGATCGATCTCGATGACCAGGTCTCCCGCGACAAGCGCATCGCCTTCGTCGCGAGCGATCTGGGTGATCTGACCGCCGACCTGGGACGCGACGGCCGCCTGCGAGGGCGCGAGCAACTGCCCGGTCGCCTCGATCCGGTCTTCGATCCGATGCGCCTCGATGCGCTCCACGACGACCGGCGGGGCGACGATCGCCGGCGGACCGGCCGGCTCGCGGCACGCAGAGACGAGGAGCACGATGCTCGCTCCGACCAACAAGAAACGCGGAGACATCACTTCGGCTCCTTGCGCACCCGTGCGGGCTTCTCGGCAGACGGACCGGATCGGATCAGCCCCTCCAGCAGCGCATCGAGTCCGATCTCGAGCACTCCCTTCTCCCACTCATAGCCGGGTCGACCCGTGCGCAGCAGGATGTGTCCGTGGAGGTAGGCCCACAGGGCTTGCCCGGCGGCTTCCACGCCCGCCGGCACACGGCCGGCGGCGGCCAGTTGCTCGAGGGGGCCCTGCATCAGCGCGCGCGCCGCTTCTGCCGACGGCGGCGGCGGCTTGTCTTCATCGTCGTGCGGGACGGCGAGCAACTGGTAGTGCATCGGGAACCGCAAACCGAAGCGGATGAACGCCAGGCACATCCCGCGCAGGTTGCGAACCGGATCCGTCCCGAGCGGAATCCGCTTCACCGCTCGCAGCAGGACCTGACAGCGTTCCTCGACGAGGGCGTCGATCAGCGTCTGCTTGTCGCCGAAATAGTGGTAGATGGTGGGCGCCGTGTAGCCGCAGCGCACGGCGAGGCGACGCATCGAGAAGGCATCGAAGCCATCGGCGACGATCAGCGTCTCCGCGGCGTCCAGGATCGCCCGACGCGCGTCTGCTCGGCTCTGCTGGCGGCGCCGCCGGGCGGCTTCGAGGGCTCTCATCGGGAATCTCTCGGGGTCGTGGTCGTCCGCTGAACCGTTCGCGTCTCAGCCCCGCCCGGGGCGCGGACCGTCGGGCCGTCGGACCCTCAGGTCTTCGAACGCTGTTCGATCTATATAACGGCGTTAGGTCGATGAAGCTTTAGCGAACCCGCCGCCGGCCGCCAGCCGTCGAGAAAGGGGCCGGGTTCGATCCGTCAACTTCTCAAAAGTTGACGGATCGAACCCGGCCCCTTTCTCGACGGCTGGCGGCGGAACGGGTGCGCCCGCGGGGAGAGGATCGGACCGCGGCAGGGGATCGCTGCGGCGAGCTGTGTCAAGCTGGTGCGTCCGTGAGTGCCGCCCCCGCATCCGACGCTGCGCCCGGTCCCTGGTCGCCCCTGCGTCGACCGGTGTTCCGCGCACTCTGGATCGCCGGACTCGCGTCGAACATCGGCACCTGGATGCAGAACGTCGGCGCCGCCTGGCTGATGACCTCGCTCGAGCCGACACCCTTCTGGGTCTCCATGGTGCAGGCGGCGTCGAGCCTGCCGTTCTTCTTCCTGGCCATCCCCGCCGGCGCGCTGGCCGACGTCGTCGATCGCCGGCGGCTGCTGCTGCTCGCCCTGGCGTGGCTGGCCGCGACGACGGCCGTCCTGGCGGCGCTCGCCTTCGCCGGGAGGGTGACGCCGACCGGCTTGCTGGCCCTCACCTTCGCGATCGGAATCGGGGGCGCCTGCGCGGCGCCAGCCTTCCTCGCGATCATCCCGGAGCTGGTGCCCCGCGACGAGATTCCGGCGGCCATGTCCCTCAACGGAATCTCGATGAACCTGGCGCGGGCCGCGGGGCCGGCGCTCGGCGGGCTGGTGGTCGCCGGCGTGGGCGTGGCTGCGACGTTCGCGACCAATGCCGTGTCGTACGGCGGCGTCTTCACCGTGATCGCACGCTGGCGACGCGCATCGAACGAAACACGTCTCCCTCCGGAAGAGCTCTTCGGGGCGATGCGCGGTGGCTTGCGCTACGTGCGGCACAGCCGACCGCTCCAGGTCGTGCTCGCGCGGGTCGCACTCTTCGTCGTCCCGGGCAGCGCCATCTGGGCGTTGCTTCCGCTCTACGCACGGGAACAGCTCGCGCTCGGGCCGATCGGCTACGGGCTGCTGCTCGGCTTCTTCGGTGCCGGTGCGGTGCTGGGCGGGTTGGTGTTGCAGGGCTCGAGGGCCCGCTTCGGCGCCCAGCGGATCACGACGGTGTCGGCGCTGGCGTACGCCTTGGGGCTGGTCCTGCTCGGGGCCGTCCCGACGCTGCCGGTCGCGGCGGTGGCGCTGCTCGTCGCGGGGGCAGGCTGGCTCGCCCTGCTGACGACGCTCAGCGCCGCGGCGCAGATGACGCTCCCCGGCTGGGTCCGCGCGCGGGGCCTGTCAGTCTATCTGCTCGTGCTGTTCGGCGGCCTTGCGCTCGGGAGTTCGCTGTGGGGCGCCGGGGCCGAATCGGTCGGTGTTCCGCACACCTTCGAGCTGGCAGGTGCCGCGGTCGCCGCCTCGCGGCTGTTCGTCTGGCGGCTGCGGCTGCCCGAGGGCCCGGCGCCGGATCTGTCTCCCGCACCGCGCTGGCCCGATCCGCAGCTCGCCGCTTCGTTCGAAACCGAACACCGACCGGTGCTGGTGACCGTCGAGTACGAAATCGATCCGGCCGACACGGAGGCCTTTGCGCATCACATGTTCGCGCTCGGACGGATCCGGTTGCGCGACGGCGCACTGCGCTGGGGACTCTGGGCGGATGCTGCGGAGCCTGGGCGTTACCTGGAATCCTTCGTCGTGGAATCCTGGCTGGAGCATCTGCGCCAGCACGAGCGCATCACGGCGGCGGATCGCGACGTGCAGGCGCTGGCGCATGGGTTCCATCGCGGTCCGGAACCGCCGCGTGTCACGCACTTCCTCCGCGAGCGCATCCCGGAGAAAAGTTGACCGCCCGGCCGTCGATGTCGTCTCGAGAACCCGGCGTCGTCCACGGCGCCGCGCCGCTTCGCGGCCCGCCTCACGACAACGCCAGTCACGCACACAGGCGCTGTCGATGTCGACCAGGACGGATGCTCTCTTCCGACCCCGCCAGCGCGACCCTCAACGCAGGAGACGGCGGCTCTTCACTACGTCGATGCGAAGGCGAAGATCGACACGAACCCGATCTCGCACGACGGACCAGAAAAAGTTGACGATTCCAACCCGACCCCTTTCTTGACG
>CAADGG010000044.1 GCA_900696485.1 uncultured Pseudomonadota bacterium | reverse complement strand
GCCGAGGCCCGGCCGCACGAGGTCTACAACCTCGCCGCGCAGAGCTTCGTGCCGACGTCGTGGTCGCAGCCGGTGTTGACGGCGGAGTTCACGGCCGTCGGCGTCACGCGGCTGCTCGAGGCGATCCGGTCGGTCGATCCGTCGATCCGCTTCTACCAGGCGAGCTCGAGCGAGATGTTCGGCAAGGTGCGCGAGGTGCCGCAGACCGAGAGCACCTCGTTCCATCCGCGCAGCCCCTACGGCGTCGCCAAGTGCTACGGGCACTGGATCACCGTCAACTACCGGGAATCCTACGGCCTGTATGCGTGCTCGGGAATCCTGTTCAACCACGAGAGCCCCCGCCGCGGCCTCGAGTTCGTCACGCGCAAGGTCACGGACGGAGCTGCGCGCATCGCCCTCGGCCTCGCCACGGAGCTGCGACTCGGCAACCTCGACGCCAAACGCGACTGGGGCTTCGCCGGCGACTACGTCGATGCGATGTGGCGGATGTTGCAACAGCCGGAGCCCGACGACTACGTGATCGCGACCGGAGAGACGCACACGGTGCGCGAACTCGTGGACATCGCGTTCGCCCGCGTCGGGCTCGACGGGGAGAAGCACATCGTCATCGACCCGAAGTTGGTGCGTCCCGCGGAGGTGGATCTGCTGCTCGGCGACGCCACGAAGGCCGCCGCCCGGCTCGGCTGGAAGCCGCGCGTGTCGTTCCGGGAACTCATCGAGCAGATGGTCGACGCGGATCTCGAGCGGCTGCGCAGCGACCGCTGACCGGGCTCCCGAAACGGCGCCCCGTCAAGAAAGGGGCCGGGTTCGTTCGTCAACTTTTCCATCTGGAAAAGTTGACGAACGAACCCGGCCCCTTTCTTGACGGGTGCGCCGACTCGCCATCCGCGATTCTCCGCATCCGTAGGATCCTCAGTCCGGCAGCCGCACCCGCCACAGCGTCATCAGCAGGATCCGCACGTCGAGCCCGAGCGACCAGTGGCGGATGTAGTAGAGATCGTGCTCGATGCGCTCGTGCAGCGACGTATCGCCCCGCCAGCGATGCACTTGCGCCCAGCCGGTGACGCCGGCCTTCACCTTGTGGCGCAGCATGTAGCCCGGCACCTCGCGGCGGAACTGTTCGATGAAGACGGGCCGCTCCGGCCGCGGCCCGACGAGGCTCATGTCGCCACGCAGGACGTTCCACAGCTGCGGCAGCTCGTCGAGGCTGGTCCGGCGCAGGAACGAGCCGATCCGCGTCTCCCGTGGATCGTCGCGGCAGGCCCAGACCGGGCCGGTCTCGCGCTCGGCGTCATCGACCATCGTGCGGAACTTCAGCATCCAGAACACGTGGCCATCGAGGCCCATGCGCTCCTGCCGGTAGAAGACCGGCGCGCCGGCACGGATCCGGATGGCGAGCGAGATCGCCGCGAGCACCGGCGCCGCCAGGACCAGCCCGAGCGCCGACACGACGATGTCGAAGCCGCGCTTCTGCAGCGCCGCCCAACCGACCAGCGGACTCTCGCGCAGGCTGATCACCGGCAAGCCGTCGAAGTCCTCGACGCTGCTACCGAGCGCGGCCACATGCAGCAGGTCCGGGACCAGTCGGATGTCGACGAGTTCGTCTTCGAGCTGGCTGAGCAGCGGCTCGAGTTGATCGGCATCTTCGCGCGGCAGCGCAACGATCACCTGGCGTGCGCCGCACAGGTGCAGAACCGGCTTCACCTGCTCGTAGCGACCGAGCACCGGGACACCGCGCACGCGCGGGCTCTTCTCATCCGCGAGCACGCCCACGACCCGCAGCCCGAGTTCGGTCCGCTCGTGGATCCGGTCGATGACCTGCTCCGCCAGCCGGCCGCCGCCGACGACGAGCGCGGAGCTCAGATGCCGGCCGCGCCGGTGCAGCACGAACAGCAGCTTGCGCGCCACCAGACGAAACGCCGCCACCGACGCGATCGACAGCCCCCAGAAGATCGCGACGACGCCGCGCGAGAAGAAGTAGCTGCGCACGAAGAAGCTCGCGGCGACGAGCACGACGACCACCGTCGTCCCGGCCACGGCCACCGAGGCGATCTCCGAAAGCGGGGAATCGATGCGGCGCGGCGCATACAGGCCGCGTCGGCGGAACACCCACGCCCAGGCCGGCAACACCACGAGCAACGCCGCCAGATAGGGTTCGACGGGTGGGATCCCGAGCGGAGCGGGGAAACCGGTGTGGAAGCGGATCATGTAGCTCGCGAGCCAGCTCGCGCCGACCAGGATCAGGTCGCCGAGGAGCAGCAGACTGCGCAGGATCTCGTGTTGGCGGCGCAACATGCGTCAGGGTTCCGCCGCGGTTCCGGGATTCGGCGCTCGCACCGGCGGCCCGGCAGGCTTCCGTTCGAGCACGAATGCCGGAACCCCGGCGACTTCGACCTGATGGAGCAGCCGCACTCCGCTTCCTTCCGCGCGCCGCAGCGTCGCCACCTGATCGGCGTCTTCGAGGAGCACGTACCGGGCTTGCGTCCTCGACAGATAGCGAGCCAGGGATTCTTCAGCGACTCCGGCCAGCGGAATGTACGGCATCCCCGCGTAGTATCCGAAGCGTTGGCGCGGAGCGGCGACCGGACCTGGCCCCGACGCGTTCGCATGCAGCCACTCGGCCGCCTGGCGCATGGCGAGTTCCTCGAGCCGCTTCGGGGCGGCCTGGCTCGCGAGTTCGCCGGCGGCCACCGCGGCGACCACCAAGGCACCCACCCGCCCGGCACGAGTGGGTGCGCGGAGCCCGCGCGCGAGCCACGTGCCGAGCGCCAGGGCCCCGAGTCCCGCATAGCCGAACAGCGGCAGCAGCGGGGGCAGCGCGTGGCGGCGGCTCACGTAGCCGGAGCTGAGCGTCAGCGCGTAGAGCACCACCAGGTACAGCCCCGCGAGCGCGGCGCTGTAGCCCCCGCGAAGTCCCGGCCGGCCCGCGGCCGCGAGCAGACCGAACGCGGCGAGGACCGCCACGCCGTAGCGCAGCGCGGAACGCACGTGGCGGCCGAGCATGCGCAGCGCCTCGCCCGCCCGCTCCGCTCGGGACGACGCGAGCGCGACCCGGAGCCCGTCCTGATCGAGGTATTCCGGATCGAGCCAGCTGGCATCCACTGTGACCGGCGCACTGAGGTGGAGCGCCTGCAGCCACGGCGGTGGCGGCGGCGGAACCCGCGCTGGATCGGCCGGAGCATCGACCCCGGGCGAGAGCACCGGAGGGGCTGCGGCCGGCGCGGTGGCCCGCTCGGCGGCCGCGGCCCGAGCCTTCTCGATCGGGGCCCCGGGCGTCGGCGCCACCTCGCCGCGCACCATCCCGGCCACGGACTTCTTGTGTGTCAGCGTCCAGGCGCCCGTCCACTGGTGCAGCGCCAGCACGTACGGCGCCGCGCACAGCAGTGCGGCGATGCCGAGCGCCGCGAGCCAACCCGCTCCCGCCCGCCACGGCCAGCGCCGGCGCGCCACCGCGAGTGCCCCGAGAGCACCCAGCACGAACACGAGGCCGAGGCCCTCCGGCCGCGTCAGGTAGGCGAGTCCCGCCGCCGCACCGGCGCCCGCCGCAGCCGCCGGCGAGCGATCGCGCAGCGCGCGCCACCCGGCCCAGATCCCGGCCGCGAACAGGCCCAGGTAGAGGCCGTCGCTCTGGACGTCGGAGCCGTAGTCGATCGCGCGGGAATGGACCGCCAGCAGCCCGGCGGCGATCCACGCCGGCGGGCGGCCGAAGGCATCGCGGACGAACAGGAACAAGAACCCCACCGCCGCGCTGCTCGCGACGACCGACACCAGCGCGCCGGCCGTCTCCCAGCCCGGCGCGGAATCCGCCAGCGCCAGTGCGCGATGGATCCCGACGGTCGCCAGCGGGTACAGCGGATGGAAGGCATCACGCAGCGCCAGCGACCACGCGCCGGCGTCCAAGGCGCGTGCGATCGCGAGAAAGCGCGGGCCGTCGTCGAAGATCGCGGCGCTGCGGACCCAGGCGCTCCAGCGCAGCGCGCCGGCCGCCGCGACGAGCACGAACAGCGCCAGGATGTCCGTCCGCGACGGGCTCCCGGAGTCGGCATCCGAGGCCGCCACCCAGACGTCCGGCTAACCGCTGTGCCGCCGCAGTGTGCGGTCGACGGCGACCACTTCGGCGAGCAACCGGTCCGCCGTCTCGAAGTCGATCTGACTCGGCCCATCGCACGGCGCGCGCTCCGGATCCGGGTGGATCTCGAGGAACAGCGCGTCGATGCCGGCCGCGACGGCGGCCCGGGCCAACGGGCTCACGTTGGTGCGGTCGCCGTGGGTCGAGCCGTCCCCGCCGCCGGGATGCTGCGCCGCGTGCGTCGCATCGAAGCAGACCGGCGCGAAGCTGCGCATCTGCATGAAGCCCCGGAAGTCCACGACGAGGTCGTTGTAGCCGAACGCGAAGCCGCGCTCGGTCACGAACACATCGAGCGCGCCGAAGTGCCGCGCCTTCTCGACCGCGTGCCGCATGTCGAGCGGAGCCATGAACTGGCCCTTCTTGAAGTTGAGCGGCAGGCCGGTCGCCGCGCAGGCCGCCACCAGATCCGTCTGGCGACACAGGAACGCCGGCACCTGCAGGCAATCGACGACCTCGGCGATCGGCTTGGCCTGCCAGGGTTCGTGGACGTCCGTCGTGACCGGCAGCCCGACTTCCGTCTTCACCCGCGCCAGCACGCGCAGTCCCTCGTCGAGGCCGGGCCCGCGAAAGGACTTGAAGCTCGAGCGGTTGGCCTTGTCGAACGAGGCCTTGAACACCAGCGGCAACTCGTGCCGCTCGGCCAGGTCGCGCAGGCTGCGCGCGATCTCGAGGCAATCGTCCTCGGCCTCGATGATGTTCAGCCCCCCGATCAGCGCCAACGGCGCTCCATCGCCCAGACGAATCGATCCGATCTTCAATGCGGCGCCCCCCCAGACACCACCGCGAGCGTACGCCCCCGCCGATCCGCTTCGACGGCCGCCCGCAGTTCGTCGAGCAGGTCCGGGAGAGCCGATGTCACCCGGGACCAGTTCGGGATCTGCGGAGCGCCCATCGGGTCTCGCACGAACGAGAGCCCAGCGGTGCGCAGCGCGCGGGAAAAGGTCTCGACCGCCACTTCTTCCTCGTGGCGATCGAAGATCAGGCCGTTGAGCGCCGCGTCGTCGCTGTAGCGCGCAATGGCATCTTGCGCGGTACGGACGTAGGCGGAGATCAGCGTATTCAGGAAGCCGGCGTCGAACTGGACGCCGTAGCTCGCGAGGTTCCGGATCAGCGAGGCGGCGATGTCGACGACCATCCGGTGCAGTCCGGTGGAGGCATCAGCCTCCGACAGCTCCCGGTGTTTGTGCTCGTAGTTCTCGACCAGTTCGACCTGGCAGATGCGCTTCAGCGAGCAGTTGCGGAACACCTCCGCCAACACGCCGACCTCGAGGCCCCAGTCGCTCGGAATGCGATTGATCCGGACCAGGTCCGTCGTCAGCGAGCACTCGCCGGCCAGCGGGTAGCGGAACGAGTCCAGGTAGTCGAGCAACGGCAGCGGACCCAGCACCGACTTCATGGCTCGCAGCAGCGGCGTCATGAACAGCCGGGTGACGCGACCGTGGAGGCGATCCGTCACGCGCCCGTAGTAACCCTTGGCGAACTCGTAGTTGAGATTCGGGTGGACGGTCGGGAAGCAGAGTCGCGCCAGCAGCTCGCGCGAGTAGGAGCGGATGTCGCAGTCGTGCACCGCGACGACGTGCGCTTCCTCGGTCGCCAGCACGTAGCCGTAGGCGAACCACGTCGCGCGGCCCTTGCCGCGTCCGCCGGGATCGAGACCTTCTGCGCGCAGCCGCGCCTCGATCCCACGCAGCCGGGGCCCATCGTTCCAGACCAGCACGGCCCCGCGACCGTCGAGCGTGCGGATGCCGCCGAACGCCGCCCGCATGTGGTCCAACTGGTCGCGGCTCTCGGCGCCATCCACGCTGACGACGACCTGATGGAGATAGTCGACGTGCCGCAGGATCTCGATGATTCTGGCAAGGGCGTCGTCCCGGAGTTCGTCGTACAGACACGGCAGGACCAGCGCGATGGGGCGCGACTGCGCGTGGTGTCGGACGGCGGACTCGAGGCGATCGAGATCCTCGAGATGTCCGGCCGCGGCGGACGAGCCGTCCGGCACGAGAACATCCGGCGACTCCGCGGGACGCAGCCGGTGCAGAGTGGTGATCGCGCCGGTCTGGTGGAAGTCGGCCACGGGACGGAAGCTGGCACCCCGGTGGGCTTCGTGTCAACCCGAGAATTCCCTCGGGGGCAATCGGGGAGCAGGATGGAGGCGCTCCGGACGCCGCCTGTCAGGGGCGCCTAGAGCGCCGATCCGCCCCGCTCGAGCGTTTCGAGCGCGAACGGATCGATCTGGATGAACTCGAGCCCGACCTCCTGCGTGAAGTCGTCGATGTCGGTCGCCCACGTCACCTTGCCAACGGCCACGATCGTCTCGTCCTGCACGTTGAACGTGAGCCGGAGCACGTCGCCCATCGCGATCTCGCAGCCCATGACCTCGAAGCAGATGCCGCCGCGCGAGAGATTCTTGCTGACGCCGAGCCGGTTCTCGGCTTCGACGAAGGCGAACGAGATCAACTGCTCGGTCGGAATCCGCTGGAACTTGCGCCGATCCCTGCCGTCGGCGCGCGAGCTGGGCATCATGGAGGTCTCCCCGGTTCCGGCGTCCGTTCGCGTCGGCCGCTGGCGGCTGACCGTTGCGTCGGCCGCCAGCGGCCGACCGTTGAGTCCGGTTTCGGCTTCCGGTGCGCCGGCCTTGAGGGGCCGGATGCGACTCGCCCGCCGCCGCGCGTCGCGCCGGGCGACGACGCGCGGGCCGCTTCAGGCCCGCTCGTCGAACAGGCCGAGCTGGCGCTCGCTCTCGCGGGGCCGTTCGAGGGCAGAAGCGCCCAGCCCGAGCAGCCGCAGCGGTCGGATCCCGGCCTCGGTCCGCTCGAGCAGCGCGAGCGCCACGCCGAGCAGATCGTGCGCGCTCGCAAGACCCCGGTCCACCGACACACTGCGCGTCGCGCGCTCACCGTCGGCGTAACGGACCTTCAGGGCGAGCCGGCGGGCGACCAAGCCCTCGAGCCCCAGCGCGCGCTCGAGGCGCTCGGCCAACCCGCGCAGTGGCG
Source organism: uncultured Pseudomonadota bacterium (assembly GCA_900696485.1). Classification (GTDB taxonomy): domain Bacteria; phylum Myxococcota_A; class UBA9160; order UBA9160; family PR03; genus CAADGG01. The sequence continues at coordinate 74,053 of CAADGG010000044.1, read as the reverse complement.
CGGCGAGCTGCGAGCGGTCCGCGGTCTCCTCGCCGAGCGTCACCTCCTGCCACAGCGATTGCGGATGCGACGCCGCGCGCACCCGGTCATCCCCCTGCCCGAGCGCCGCCGCCAGCACCGCGAGACCATGGTTGCCGAGCGCTTGTTCGATCCGATCGCGCCCGGTCGCCACCAGTTCGCCGGCCGTGCGGATGCCCAGCTCCCCGAGCCGCGCGGCGGTGTTCGGGCCGACACCGGGCAGCCTCGACACCGGCAGCGGGTCGAGGAACTCGCGCAGCACACTGCGCTCGATCACACGGATGCCGGCGACGCCGGCGTCCTGGGCGGCGAGCTGGGCGAGGAATTTCACCGGGGCCGATCCGATGCGCAGGGGAAGCCGCAGCTCGTCGGCGACGGCGAGGCGCAGACACGCGGCCCGTTGTTCGATCGTCTGGTCTGCCGCCGGGACCGCGAGATACGCGGCGCCGAGACCCGCCGGCTCGATGCGCTCGGCGAAGCGCGCGAGCACGGCGCGCAGCCGTTTGTCGGCGTCGCGATAGCGGCCCATGTCGGTGCGCAGCGCGCGTCCGTGCGGGCAGCGCTCGAGCGCGTCGAGGACGGCCATGCCGACGTAGACGCCGGCCGCGACGGCGTCGGCGGTCGCGGCCTGCACGAGTCCCTTCTTGCGGGGATCACCGCCGACGATCACCGGACGTTCGGCGAGGGCAGGATCCCGTGCGCGTTCGACCTCCGCGTAGAAGGCCGGCACGTCGGCGTAGACGATCGGCCGGCTCATGGCGACGGTCCCTCGGCTGCGGCATCGACATCTTTCGATGTCGACACCGGGACGAGTAGGAGTCGCGCCGTGGCGCTCTCGTCGACCACGAAGCGATGCGTCGTCAGCAGGGCCGGCCGACCCGCCAGCCAGCGCTCGAGGCCGGCGTCGCGAAGCGGATCGCCGGGATGTTCGGAGACTCCCGGCGGCAGCGCCGAGAGCGCCAGCTCGGGGTCCGCGAGATCGACGACGATCCGGTAGCCGCTGACGACGCGCACCGCGAAGGGATCCGCCGGATCGTACTCGGCGGAAGCGACGGTGAGGCCGTCGCCGGGGTACGGCCAGGCCGGCGTCGATCGCAACCAGGAGGGATCGACTTCGGGCCATCCATAGGGGCGGAAGCGCAGCTCGTGCAAACGGCCCCAGATCCACTTTTCCGGATTCGGTCCCAGTTGCACACGCAGCAGGAGACTGGTCCGGCGCAGCGCGTCGCGCACCGCGCGGACCAGACCCGGCAGATCGATCAAGGCATCGCGATCCGCGGCTGGAGAGACCGCTCCCTCGTAGATCGCGTCGAACACCGTCTCCGCCTGCACGCCGCGCAGGCGCAGATAGCGCTGCAGCAGATCTGGGCCGACCTTCTCCTCCAGCACGCCGTGGACGAGCGCGCGCAGCAGCGCGTGCCAGGCCGCCGCCCCGCGGCTGTCGACGAGCGTCCCCCCGTCCCAGCGCGCGAGGACGCGCGCCAGCTGGCGCGCCTCGGGAGGCAGCGTGGCGATCTCGCCGGCCAGGTCCAGGACCAAGCGAACACGGGCCGTGGCGCCGGGACTCTCGATGTCGGCCTGGAGCGCGGTCATCGCCGCAGCGTCGAGCGGACCCTCGGCGCTCGCCGCGCGCAGCCGTGACTCGATATGGATCGCGCGCTGACCCGAGCGCCACCACCACTCGAAGGCGTCCGACTCGCCGATCTCGTTGTCGGCAGTGACGAGCCAGCTGCCGCCGACGCGGGTCCAGGGCAGTTCGGCGAAGGGAACCCGATCGCGCCAGCCATACCAGCCGGAGCGACCCGGCACCGGCACGAGGGCCGTCGCCATCGAGCGACGCGGAAGCCAACCGGCGACCTGACGCCCACCCGCGCCGGCCGTGTCGGCGTATGCGAACGCGAAGACCGGCTCGTGGTGCTCCGCGAGCGCGCGGCGAAAGCCCGCCGCTTCGCGCGCGCGAGCCGCCCGCAGCAACCCGGTGACGCCGTCGCCCGGCTGCGCGCCCCCCCACGCGAGCGACAGCGGTGGCCGATCCGGCGGCAGCAGACCGTCGAGCAGCGGCCCATGATGGGTCCGACGCACCACCCACAGCTCCGGCGCCGCGCCGCGGACCTCGATGCGCTCCTCGCGTCGCTCGATCGCACTCCAGCGCCGGCCGTTGCGATAGCGGCCGGAGTCTTCCGGATCGAGGGTCTCCTCGTGCAGATCCATCACGGCGGCTCGCGCGTGCGTTGCGACCCAGGCGACGCGGCCGTTGTGACCGCTCCAGAACACCGGGACCCCGGGCGGTCCGGCCCCGGCCACCTCGAAGCCGGGCGCGGCGAGCTGGGCCTCGAAGAGGAGCGACGGCGTCGTCGGCTCGAGATGCAGGTCGCCGGCGAGAAGCGGGCGACCATTCGCGGTCCGGAGGCCGGAGACGACCCATGCGCTGCTCCCGACGGAGCGTCCGGCAAGCCCCACCGCGCGGGCCAGGACCGCCGTGTCCGGTGCCGGGCGACCGGGGCTACGCCGCGCTTCGATGCGCGGCAGCGGCACCGGCACGAGTTGGTCCGAGGCCCGCGGCGGAAAGAACGGCCGCGCGGCGAAGGCGCCGAGCCGGCCCACCAGATCGCCGAGCGCGAGCGTCGAAGCGACGGAGTCGTCGAGCACCCAAGCGAGCAGTTTCGCGACCGCGAGGCTGTCGGCGGGGCGCCAACGCTCCGGTGCGACCCCCAGACGCGTCAGCGTGGCCGGCGCCAGCGCGTGACCCTCGATCACCCGATCGACCCAGGCGTTGACGCCGGCGGCATACGCTTCGAGGCGCTGCCGGCTCGCCCCGTCGAGCCGCTCGGCTCGGGTGTCGGCCAGCAGTCCGAATCCGAGCGTTCGGCTCCAGCGATCGGCCGGCAGGCCCTCGGGTCCGATCGCCGCCGCGGTGCGGCCGCGCGCGGTGCGCAGCAGCCAGTTCATCTGCGCCAGTCGTTCCTGCGCGTGCACGAAGCCGAGGCCGTAGTAGGCGTCGAGCTCGCTGGCCGCCCGCACGTGGGGCAGGCCCCGCCCGTCGCGCACGATCTCGATCGTCCGCGCGATGCCGGCAACCACCAGCGTGCCTTCGCGCTGCGGAATCGCGCGCCGCAGCGCCCGCTGCTCCGTCGCCTCGCGCGCCAGCAGCAACACCGCGAACGCGATGGCCGCCGTCGCGAGACCCAGCGCAAGCCAGGACCGACGCTCGCGCAGCGCGCTGCGGATGCTCACGGACATCTCCCTCCCCGAGGGTGCTGTGTCGGTCGCCCACCCGGCTCGCTCGACCCCCACCCCCGCTTCTGTGACGGTGGCGGCGTCGAAGCGCGGCGGAACGCAGCTCGCAACGTTACAGTGCCAGATCGTCTTGCGGCCCGCGCACCCCCCGAGGCGGACGGATCCGCGGGCAGGGGTTTCGGGTGCGATCGCTCGCCCGGGAGCGATCCGTCGGCCACCGCCGCTCGGACGACCCGACAGCGACCAGGACGGCGGCCGGGAGCGACGGTCGAGACGCGGACCGAAGATCTTGCGCAATCCCGCCACGAGAGGCGCGAGCGCCCGGGCAAGCACGAACGAAACAACCACGGAGAGGAGTGCACGATGACGCAGATCGGAATCAACGGCTTCGGGCGGATCGGGCGGCTGGTCCTGCGGGCCGCGCGCGGTCGCGGCCTCGAGATCGTCGGCATCAACGATCTCACGGATGCGAAGACCTCCGCGCATCTGCTCAAGTGGGACTCCATCCACGGCCCCTACGCCGGGAGCGTGGAGGCCGATGGGGACGCCATCGTCGTCGACGGCAAGCGCATCCCGATCTCGAAGGAGCGCGATCCCGCCAAGTTGCAATGGAAGTCGCTCGGCGCGGAGATCGTCATCGAGTCGACGGGCATCTTCACCGATCGCGACGGTGCCGGAAAGCATCTCGAGGCCGGCGCCGAGCGGGTCATCATCTCCGCGCCGGCGAAGAACCCCGACGTCACGATCGTGCTCGGCGTCAACACGGACGCCTATGACCCCGCCAAGCACCGGATCGTGTCGAACGCTTCGTGCACGACCAACTGCCTGGCGCCAGTCGCCAAGGTGCTGCACGACAACTGGGGGATCGAACAGGGCTGGATGACGACGATCCACGCCTACACCAACGACCAGGTGACGCTCGACTTCCCGCACAAGGACCTGCGCCGCGCGCGCGCCGCAGCGGTGTCGATGATCCCCACCTCGACGGGAGCCGCCAAGGCGATCGGCGAGGTCCTGCCGGCGCTGAAGGGCAAGCTCGACGGCTTCGCGATGCGCGTGCCGACGCCGGACGTCTCGGTGGTCGACCTGGTGGCGATCCTCGGCCAGGACACCAGCGCCGAGGCGATCAACGACGCGATGCGCAAGGCCGCGGCCGGGCCGCTCGCCGGCATCCTGCAGGTCAGCGACGAGCCGCTCGTGTCGATCGACTTCCGCGGCAATCCGCATTCGTCGATCCTCGATGCCGAGAACACCAAGGTCATGGGCAAGCGCTTCGCGAAGGTCCTGTCCTGGTACGACAACGAATGGGGCTACGCGGCGCGCATCGTCGATCTCGCCATCTTGATGGGGCGCTGAGCAGCGATGGCGGTGCCGTCGCTGGACGACCTGCTGCGGAGGCCGGACGCGGTGCGCGGTAAGCGCGTCTTCGTGCGCGCCGATCTGAACGTCCCGCTGCAGGACGGAGTCGTCGGCGACGAGACCCGCATCCGCGCCACGCTGCCGACGCTGCGCCGGCTGCTCGACGCCGGCGCACGGGTCGTGGTCGCCTCGCATCTCGGCCGGCCGAAGGGCAAGGTCGATCCGAAGGCATCGCTGGCGCCGGTGGCGAAGCGGCTCGGCGTGCGCCTCGGGCAGCCGGTCGCGTTCGCAAGCGACTGCATCGGCGATGCTGCGGAAGCAGCGGTCGCCGCGCTCGGCGACGGCGAGCTGCTGCTGCTCGAGAATCTCCGCTTCCATGCGGAGGAGGAGAAGAACGACCCGCGCTTCGCCGCGGCGCTGGCCCAGTTCGCCGACGTCTACGTGAACGATGCCTTCGGCACCGCGCACCGCGCTCACGCCTCGACGGTCGGCATGGTGGCGCACGTCCCCGACGTCGCCGCCGGCGATCTGCTGCGCAGCGAGCTCGAGCATCTGCGCCGCGTGCTCGAGCCGGAGCGGCCGTTTCTGTGCCTGCTCGGTGGCGCCAAGGTCTCGGACAAGCTCTCGGTGGTGACGGTGATGGCAGAGCGCGCCGACGTGCTGTGCATCGGCGGCGCGATGGCGTACACGTTCCTGCACGCCAAGGGTCAGCCGATCGGCGCCTCGCGGGTCGAAGCAGACCAGCTGGACGTGGCACAGCGCGTGCTGGCGGCGGCAGAAAGCTCTGGCCACCGACTGCTGCTGCCGATCGATCATGTGATCGCCGAGACGCTCGAGGCGGGTGTGGCGTCGCGTGTCGTCCGCGAGATTCCGGACGGCTGGATGGGTCTCGACATCGGCCCGGAGACGGCCGCCGCGTACGCCGCCGAGGCGAAGCAGGCGCGCACGATCTTCTGGAACGGCCCGATGGGCGTGTTCGAGATCGCCGCCTTCGCCGCCGGCACCGAAGCCGTGGCGCATGCCGTGGCGGAATCGGACGCGCATTCCGTGGTCGGCGGCGGGGACTCGCTGGCGGCGGTGAACGCGCTCGGGCTCGGCGCCCGGATCACGCATCTCTCGACCGGCGGCGGCGCGTCGCTCGAGTTCGTCGAGGGGCGTACGCTGCCGGGCGTCGCGGCGCTCGAGGAACACGCCGCGGCGCACGGCCACGGCGAGCAGGAGACCCGCTGATGCGACGACGATTCCTCGCCGCGAACTGGAAGATGCACAAGAGCATCGCGGAAGCAGTGGCGTTTGCGAAGGACTTCTTGCCGCGGATCGCCTGGGCCGAACACGAGGTGGCGATCGCGCCGCCGTTTCCGGCCTTGTCGGCACTTGGTCATGCGCTCGCGGGCTCACCCGTCGCACTCGCCGCGCAGAACGTGCACGACGAAGCGCAGGGCGCCTTCACCGGAGAGGTCGCTCCGAGCATGCTCGCAGAGGCTGGTTGCCAGTGGGTGATCGTGGGCCACAGCGAGCGGCGGCATCTGTTCGGCGAACGCGATGCGTTCATCGCGCGCAAGGTCGCTGCGGTCTTTGCGGCCGGGATGCGGCCGATCGTCTGCGTCGGGGAAACGCTCGACGAACGCGAGGCCGGCCGGACCTTCGCCGTGCTGGAGACGCAGCTCGACGGCTCGCTGGCCGACGTTCCGAGCGGCCACGCGGCCGACCTCGTCCTCGCCTACGAGCCGGTCTGGGCGATCGGAACCGGCCGCACGGCGACGCCGGACGGTGCGCAGGAAGCCCATGCGATGATCCGCGGCTGGCTGCGCGGGCGCTTCGCGGACGACGCCGGCGCCATCCGGATCCAGTACGGCGGCTCCGTCAAACCCGACAATGCGGCCGAACTGCTGGCGCAGCCGGACATCGACGGCGCATTGGTCGGCGGAGCCAGTCTCGATCCCGAATCGTTCGCCCGCATCGTGCGGGCGTAGGAGACAGCGACGTGTCGATCTTCCTGACCGTTCTCCACGTGATGGCCTGCATCATCCTCGTCGTCGTCGTGCTGCTGCAGCACGGCAAGGGAGCCGACGTCGGGGCGGTGTTCGGCGGGGGCGCGAGCAATACGGTCTTCGGCAGCCGGGGCGCCGGGAACTTCTTGACCCGACTCACCACCGGCGCGGCGCTGTTGTTCATGGCCTCGAGCCTGTCCCTCTCGTACCTCGCCAACACCGGTGTCGGAGGCGGCCTGTTCGAAGAAGACGCGCCGCCGCCGGGCGTGCTGACCCCGGCCCCGGCCGAGAGCGCCGGCGAAGGCGCAACGCCCGGAGGCTTCGAAGAAGTCGCGCCGCCGGCCGCCGAAGCCGGCTCGGCCGCCGAGCCGGAGCGTGCGAAGCAGCCGGAGGCGCCGGCGGCGACTCCGAGCGAACCCGGCGCCCCCGCACCGGAGGCGCCGGCCCCGGCCAATCCGTAGCGTCCGGCGCGGGCGCTGGTTATCGTTCGCGCCTCGCTTCGAGCGGCAGTGGCGGAATTGGTAGACGCACCAGCTTGAGGGGCTGGCGGGGGCAACCCCGTGGAGGTTCGAGTCCTCTCTGCCGCACCACACCTAACCATTCGAGATAGCTACAGATTCCCGCTTAGAAAAAGAGCGGCGCCGGCGTGGCTTTCGAGCGGGTGGGGTCAAAGTGGGGTCAGTCGGGAGCGCCGCTGGGGTCAAAGTGGGGTCACCGGCGAGCCGAGCGAGCAGGTCCGCCGGCACCTCGCCCGGCACCACCTCGAGCGGGCTCCGGTAGCTCTCGTCGCCGGCCCACCGGGCGTAGTGCCGCGCCGTGACCCCGACGTCGGCGTGGCCGAGCTGTTTCGACACGTAGCCGAGCTGGACCCCCGCCGAGAGCAGGTGGCTCGCGAACGAGTCCCGAAGATCCTTCATGTTCCGGGAGTCAAGCCCGGCAGCAGCGCAGATCCGGCGCCACCCGCCGCGGCGGAAGTGGTCCGGGTCGAGCGTCACCACCAGCGCGTCGGGCTCGGGGTTCCAGCGCTCGCGGCGCAGCCGGTCGAGGCTCGCCCGCAGCCGGCGCGAGAGCGCCACCGTCCGCGCCCGGCCGCTCTTCGGAGCGTCCACCTCGCCTCCCCTCGGCTTCGTCTGCTCGATGCGCAGCGCCCGGCGCGGGTCGGCCTCCGACTCGCCCCAGACGATCGAGCCCCAGCGCAGCCCGAGCCCCTCGCCCAGGCGCAGGCCTGCATCGAACAGCAGCAGCACCAGCGCCGCGGCCTCGGGGCCTTCGGCCTCGGCGGCGGCGATCAGGCGCGCGAGCTCCGCCGGTGTCTCGATGGGCTGGATCCGGTCGACGCCCGCCTCCGCTCGCCCGCGCTTCGTCCGGCGGCGCCGGCGGATCTGCTCGCGGAACGCGGGAATCGGTGAGGAGTCGAGGAGCCCGACGTCCTGCGCGTAGGCCAGCGCCGCGGCGAGCGTGTTCAAGTAGTGCCGCCCCGTCGACGCGGCAAGCGCCGGCCTATTCCCGCCCGTGCGCTCGATCTCGACGTTCCACCACTCGCGCAGGACCGCGGGCGTGATCTCGTCGAGGCGGAGGTCGCCGAGGAAGCGAAGGACCGGACCGCCCGGGGCCAAGTAGTAAGGCCGATCGCGCCGCGTCGTCGCGGCCAGGTGGCCTGTGTCCTCGGCCAGGTAGCGCGGCGCGAAGTCGCGAAGGCGTGGCGACTCGAGCGGCGGCGCGCCGAGCCGGCCGATTCCCTTGCGCGCCTCGTAGTCGTCGCGCACGGCCACCGCGCGGTCCCAGTCGCTCTCCTCGGTCGAGAACCGGACGCGGCGGCCGCCGATCATGCGCGCGTAGTAGATCATGTCATCGCGCCGCGTGAGGTTCCGGTAGCGCTCGCCCTCGGGTCTCGCGTTCGGGTCGGCTTGCTCCGCTTCTCGCCGCTTCGCCATCGCCTCGCCCTCCCTTCACGCCGAACCCGGCCGCGCAGAATCGCCCAGGAGCGACGATCTCGACTCGGACGGTACTACCGGACCCACCCGAGCGACTCAGCCCGCGCGAGGATCGCCGGCTCGTCCGAGCGATCCCATAGGATGCCCCCCGGAGCCGACGCCCACTCGTCCCACGCATACAGCGGGACGAGGCGGTAGGTGCCGCGCAGCGCGTACGCCCGGCACCACGCGAGGTCCGCCTGCGGGTGCTCGTCGGTCGCGTCGCGATCGGGCACTAGAACCAGCTCGCCTTCGACGCGGTAGGAGGGGGCCATCGACCCGCGCGATGCAACACGCGCCCGCGTCTCCTCGCTGCCGTCGGCCCAGACGAGACACTGGGTCAGCGGCTCCACCGTGAGGCGGCCACCGAACAGGCTAATGACCGTCATCGCTTCCCCTTCCGTCGCGCAGCCCGCAGCGCCGCCGTGCGGATCCATGTTGCCAGCGGCAACCCGTCGGCGGTGGCTGCAACGGCCTCGCGCTCGGCATCGTTAAGAACCACAAGGACCGCGTGCCGGCGTCGCTCGGATTCCGGCAGCGGCTTCGGTCCCGTGCCCGATCGCGCTCCGCCCCATCCGCTGCCCTTCCGCCTCTGCGCCATGTCTCTACCCTACTTGAACCTGTATTAGCTTTCAACCGTACGGCCCAGGATGCCCCAGGACGCCCGATCTCCCGCCGGCCAGCACTACGCGGGCTCGGCCCGCTTCCGGCGCCGTGGCGGCGCAGCCGTCGGGAGCGTCGTCGTCCCGGCCAGGGCCTCGAGCGCGTCCCGTACCAGCGCCGTCAGCGCGGCTTGCATCGGCGCGACGGCGTCGATGCCGACGAGCATCGCGCCGCCGCGGCGCGGGAGCGCGAGCACCGTCCGCTCGACGTGTTTTCGCGCGGCTAGGATCGCATCGCGTGCAGCCGGCGCGGCGACGAATTGCGCGCGCTGCGTTGCGTTCGCCATCGCCTGCGCGTCCGCCTGCCCGCGCGTGAGCCGGATTCGCTCGGCGAGCAGCCAGGCTTCGTCGCTGCGCACGCCGCGCGTTCGCTCCTCGAGCACGGCTCGGCACGCGGAAACGCTCCATCCGCCCCGCGCCTTCGGAGGCAGAACGCCGCCAGCGACCAGGCGCCCCGCGTGGCGTTCCGAGATGCCCAGCGCCTCGGCGAGCCCGCGCCGCGTGCCGACGCGATCGCCGCCGAGCGCGTCGGGAAACAGCGGCGGCTGCGGAGGGCTCGGACGGGCGGACATCGGTTTCAGGCTCCGGTGGCTAGCGGTAGCCGGCGCTCGCGTCACCCCCGGCTTGCGTCGCCAGGAAGGACCCGTAAACGTCGCCGGCGATGGGTCGGGCAGAGCGAGCCGTCGAGCGGTACCTGAGGCTGCGTGAGCGGCTCTCGGCGCCGCGTGGGCAGGACGTGGCGTGCGTTCGAGGCTGGATCTACGCCGAGCGCTGCGGCGCGTGCCGGCATCCGCACCGGGTTGATGTGCACCAGGCGCGGTCGCGATCGTGGGTCACGCGCTGCGGGCGCTGCGGCGCCGCGTGGCCTCGGGAAGTCGGGATGATTCCCCGTGCGGCCATCGACGGAGGCCGGCGCGTTCACGAGCCCGCGGGCCTCGCGGATCTCGCGACGCTCTCCGCAGCGTTGGGAACGCTCGGCGAGGAAGAGCGCGGGCTCCTCGTCGCGTCCGTGCTGTGGCGCGGGCCAGGCCGAGCGGACCTCGGCCTCGTCGAAGTCGCCGAGCAGCGCTGGCCCAGCGAGCGCGGGTGGACGCAGTACCGGATTCGCCGAACGCTCGGCACGGCGCGCGAGGCGCTCGAGCGGGAGCTGGCGAGACGCGGGATCAGTTGACACGCGGCGGCGCCGCCGCCTCGAATAGCGGGCCGATCAGGTGCGCAACGAGCTCGTCGGCTGCCACGTAGAGGCGCGTCCCGGTCGCGGTCGCCACTTCGACGAGCTCGAGCCCGCGCTCGAGGATCTGCTCGAAGACCTCGGGCTCGATGATCTCGCCGAGCGCGGCGACGGCCACCAGCGGCGCCGGCGTCCGCTTCGCGGCCTCCGCCAGGTCGAGGAGTGAGAGTTGCTGCATTTTCTCTCCGATGCGTGGCGAGCGCGACCGGCAGCAGGCGGGGAGAGACGAGCCACCTACCGCCGGCCGCGCCGCCGGACCGTGTCAGGCGATGACGTCCGTCACGACCGCGAAGGACTCGGGGTGCCGGACCGCGATATCGACATCCATGAACGCGCGCACCGTCAGGCCGCCCGAGTCGGCGAGCGTCACGTTCTCGGCCGTCACGTCGAGGATGCCCCATTCGCCGATCAGCAGGTCGCGCCAGTTGCCGTAGATCATTGCCGAGAGGTTCGTTCCGCTGCCCTTCGTGAGGTTCGAGGGGACCTGGTTCGACACGAGCGCGCGACGCCCGTTCACGCTGGCATCGCCGGGGCGGTCGGGCCAGATGTACTCGGCCGTGCTGGCGGCCTTCTCGCTTCGCTTGAGAGCGCCCCTCACGCGCGCGTTCGTCAAATACGCCATTGCGTCGCCGTCCGCGTTCGCGGCCGCGACGAGGCTCTCGAGCTCGACGACGTCCGCCCACGTGAGCGCCGCGCCGTCCGTGCCGAGCGCCAGCGAGCCGATCCCGACGACGTTCACGATGCCGCGCGGCTCGGCACCGGCGCCCGAGCCGAACGTCGCCGCGCGGTCGATCGCGAGCGCGAGCGACTGCGCCAGGTCCTCGCGCACCAGCTGCTCGATCGCCGGCGAGCTTTGCAGCAGCATTTTTCGGGTCGCCGCGGTCTTTCCGGCTACCGTCCGCGGAGCCATCGAGACAGTGTCGAAGGTGGGATCACCGCCGGTCACGGTTCCCGCTTCGGCGAGCCACTCGGCACCCACGCTGCCGGACTGCCTCGGCAAGTCGATATTGCCGACGAGGCCGGGCAGGATCGTCGCGCCCGCCTGCCGTACCTGCGCCGCGTTCCGAAGCACTTCAATGAACGCCTCCGGCCGCAGCTCGGTTTCGACGAGCGATCCGCCAGAGCCGGCTTTGGTGACGGCGCGCACGCTCGGTGCGTGCAGCACGTCCGCCGGCACGAAGAAGCCCCGCGCAGCGCGGCCGATTTGCTTCTCGACGGCGTCGCTCGCCTCACGCTCGAAACCGGCGGCGCGCCAGTCTCGGGTGGCGAGCGCCTGCGCCGCGCGAAGAATGCTGAACCGCTCGACGTCGCGCTTTCCCATGCCGATCGCGCTCGTCGGCGTCTCGAGCGGCTGGCCCTTCGGCATCCCGTGCTCAAGCAACCATTTTGCGAAGTCCTCGGAGCGCCAGCCTTCGACGATCGCGCGGCGCCCCTGTTCCTCGAAACCCCAGCGCTTCGCGCTCGCTTCGATGTCGAGGATGCGGGCGCGCTCGCGCTCGGCGGCGGAGATGGTCGAGGGATCGGTGCGCGTTTCGACGCGCGGGTCGGTGTTGGGAGCGGTCATGAGGTTGTACTCCTGTAGAAAGGTTTCGCTGCGGCCGACTCCGACGGTCGTGTCGGCCGCGATCGAGACGATCGAGACTTCGAGCGGCGTCCACGCCAGGACGCGATAGACCGGCTGCGCGGTGTCGCTACCGGGCTCGAGCTCCACGCGGTCGACCCGGTAGCCGACGCTCACCGAATCGAGGATGCCGTCGCGCACGTCGCGCTCGATCTCCTTCGCGAGCGTCGAAGAGCCGAAGCGGATCTCGCCGCGCAGCTTGCGGCCAGCGCGCCGGATCTTCTCGACTCTGCCGATCGGCTGCCGCGGGTCGTGCGCGAACAGCAGCGGGAGGCCCCGCTCGGCCCGATCGAGGTTCACCGCCTTTTGGCCGTGATCCAAGATTTCGACGCCGAATGCACGCTCGACGGGCTCCTCGCTCGACAGCGATACCGCCAGCGGCCCGGTGTCGGACTCCGCTCGCGTCTCAACGCCGATCGAGAGAACGCGCCGAACGACGGCGCCGGCGCGCGGCGCGTCAGTCGTGGGCATGGTGTTGTTCCTGGGTGATCTCGGCGCGGGTGGCGCTCGGTCTCGCGGCCGTCATCGACGCATCCCTGCGTCGGGTCGGCTCGCTCGAGGAGCGGTGCGCCTCGGAGCCCTCGCCCGCCAGGTGGAGCGCCTTGCTCGCCGGTCCCCCGGCGGTTCGTGCGCTGCCTGCGGTTTCGCCGATCCCGGGCTCCCGAGGTTCGGCGGCGGCCGGCCGTTCGGCGGCGGGTCCCCCCGTCGCGTGCTGCGGCCGGCTTCCGATTCCAGCGCCGCGCCCCGCGATCCCTCGCGAGCCGCTCGGCCGGTCCGGCTGCCTGTGGGACATCTTGCCACGCTCGCCCGAGATGAGCAACCCGGCGGACTCAGGCGACCCGCGTCGCTGCGCAGCTCGGGCAGATGCCGGCCGGTCGATCGGCCCGGTGATGAGCGCGCATCCGGGGCCGAAGATTGCGGCGAGCTCGAACAGCAGCCAGCCGCGCGGCGCCGCGGCCGGATTCCACAAGCTGCCACGGGCGGCGACTCGGTCAGCGGGGGTCTCGTTCCCGTCCGTGCCCCCGGCTCTGGCACGGTCGGACAGCTCCGGGAGGGTTCGTCCGTGCCCTCCGTGCCGTGCCCCTGTAGGGGGCACGGAGGGCACGGACGCTCCCTCCGTCCGTGCCTCGGCATGAGGGCACGGACGGGGCACGGAAGGCACGGACGTTCGATCACGCATCGGGCGGCTCCTCGATCTCGCCGCGCAACGACACCAAGCGGGCACCGTGCGGGCCATCAGTGACGTCCACGAGGCCGGCGCGCTCCCACCGCGACGCGAGTTCGCCGGCGATCCGCAGCGCAGCGCCCGGGGGCTTTCGGCCGGTAGCCGGCTCCTCGCCGGCAATGCGCCAGGCGAGCGCGGTCAGGCTCAGGGCCTCGCGCCCGAGGAGCTCGTGCGGGTCGTGTCCGCCGAGCGGATCCGACGGCCGGTGGTGCTCGATCGCGCCGGCGGAGGACCGGGGGGCCGACACCTCGAGATGATGCTCGGCAGGTAGAACCGCGTTGCCGTCGATTTCGACGCGGCGCAGGCGCGGGCTCGAGCGGACGCGCTCGTACAGCCACACCACCTGCGCGACGGCCGCGATCGCCGACGCGCCTCGCCCGGCGGAGCGCGCCTCGCCGCGGCCGGCGTCCGTGGTGTGCCCTACATGGTGGATCAGGACGAGCCAGACTCCGCAGCTCGAGGCGATCTCCTCGAGCGCGTCGAGCCACTCCGTCAGGCCGTCGTTGTCGCGCTCCTCGAGGCCGGGCGGCTTCAACCGCGAGAGTGAGTCGAGGACGACGTAGCCGACCGGAGCACCTCGGTCGCGCGCGTCGAGGAGTGCACCGCGCAGCGCAGCCAGGCCCGCCAGATCGAGGCGCAACAGCCGGCGCGCATCGTCGGGGAGCTCCGGGTCGCGCGCCATGATCGCGATGCGATCCTCCCAGGCATTCCCGGCGCCCGCGTGGCGCGCGAGGCGGCGCAGCGTGGCGTCGATGCGGCTCACCGGCTGCTCTCGCGATATGACGAGCGCGCGCGACCCCGGAAGCGGAGGCGCGCCCGGCCACGGCGCGACACCCTGCGCCCAGGACCGCGCCAGGTCGAGCGCGAACGTCGTCTTGCCGCTCTTCGGCTTCCCGATCAGGACGTGCAGATGCGGCTCCGGGTCGAGCCAGCCCGGGAGGGGCGAGACAGACTCCGGCCGGTCTCGGATCGCGCGCAGCCGCGTGCCGGTGAAGGCGACGGCGCCGAGGTCGATCGGCGCGAGACGCGCCGGGGCCGCGGCCTCGCGCTCGAGGTCCGCGAGCTCCGCCAGCGCTTCGGCGTCGTCGGGATCGGCGGCGAGGCGGGCATAGACGTACTGGCGTCGCGCGGCGCGCTGGATCTCGCGCAGCTCGCGGGCGTGAGGGATCGCGTAGACGGCCGTCGACGCGACGTCGACGAGCTGCGCGAGCCCGATCTCGCCGCCGACGCTGGCGAGCCGGTCGCGAGACCGCAGCTCCGCAGCTACGTCAGGGAGTGTCACGCCGCGCCCGGAGCGGGCCAGGTAGCCCACCGCGTCGACGACGTGCTGCGCCGGCGCCGGGAGGTCTCCCGGGCGCAGGATCGCCGCCACGTGGGCGGCGGTCGCAGGCTCGAGGACGACGGCCGACGCGATCTCACGCGCCAGCTCGGCGGCACGGTCGGGAGCGCGGCGACGACGGCGCGCAGCGGCCGTCACGCGCTCGCTCGGTGTCGGGTGGTGCGGTATCCTGCTGCCATCGTCTGCGTCTCCGCGTCGCGCTCCCACCTTGCCGGGTCCGGGGGCGCGACGCATTTCGGGTCAACCTGCTCGGCGCGCCTCTCGCGCGATGATCTCGTCGACGCGGCGCCGAGCGCGCGCCGTAGGCTCGACGCGCTGCGCGCGCAACCACGCCTCCGCGTCGACTATCGACACCAGCGGCCAGGCACCCGGCGGCTGGTACGTCGGCACGTCGCCGCGGCGGATGGCGGCCCGGAGCGCGTGCTCGCCGCAGCCGAGCCGGCGCGCGATCGTGCGCACGCGTCCGAACCGCGCGTCTACCGTGACCACCTGTGCCATGTCGTCGGTATCGCACGACGGCCGGGGGGTGGTCATTATCGACGAGCGTTTTCTATTTTTGCGACGTTCGCCTGTGTACGGCCATGATCTGCCGGATACCCTCGGGTGTCTCCTCCGCGCCGAGCACGTCGCGCGCGAGCGCCGCGGCTAGGTAGTCGCGGTCGCCACGCGGCCAGGACCGGAACGTGGCGTCCACGGCCGTGGCGACGAGGCGGACCGGGCTAGTCGGTCGCCCTCGCTCACGGCGCAGCGCGACGCGTTCAAGCTCCATGAAGTATCCGGCGAGCCGGGCGTTTCTACTGACCCGCTCGAGGTCGCGCGCAGCCAGCGGGTGAGCCGGCTCGAGGATTGCGGCCATCTCGTCAAGGGCGTCCGGGTCTTGCGTTGCGAGGTCGTGCCACCGTTGTAGGACCGGGTACGCGGCCCGCTCGGACTCGGGAGTCACCTTCTGCCGCTCGACTCGGAGCCGGACACCTTCTGCGAGGATCACTTGTTCGAGCAACCACCCGAGCCCGTCGCGCTGCTGGCCTCGCAGCGTCACCAGGTCGGCGAGGATCGCGCCCACGGCCTCGCTTGCGGCCATGCGCTCCCGGAGGCCCGCAGAGGCCTCGATCGCCGCGGTCGGCGTCGGTACGGCTGCCATCTCCTCGAACGCCTTGCACGCGAACGCCGCGGCCGCGTCGAGCACGTCCTCGAGGCTCGGCGCTTCCGGCAACCGCTCGTCGATGGTCCCGGGGTAGCTCTCGAGCTCGTCGTGCATGGCCGCTGCTCCTGCGGCGCTCCGGGGAAGTCCTCGGGCCAGGGAGCGGAGCGGCTCCTTTTCGGCTGGCCGGCCTAGGCCCGAGGGGTCAAACTACACCGTACTAGGTGGGGTCAAACTGGGGTCAACACCTCACGGCGAGTCACACTATACACGCTGATTCCGAGGCTCCCGAGGATTCTCCTTGCGTTTCAGCACGTTACACGCTTCTGTTTCCCTTTGAGGGGCTGGCGGGGGCAACCCCGTGGAGGTTCGAGTCCTCTCTGCCGCACCACCCCTAACCTCTCCCCGTCAATCCGGTTTCTGGTCCGCCGCGCGCGCCGAAGAGAGCCGTTTGCGCGATCTGGGGCCATCCCGATCGACGCTGCGACCCCCCTGCCTCCCTGCCGGCGCCCGCGTGCCCACCGGAGGCTCAGCATGAGCAGGACGCTGCCTGCGATGGCACTGGTGACCGGCTCGAGAACGGGATCGACGGGTGGCACTCCGGAGACCAGACAGGCGCTGTTGAGCCCCGCATGGAACGCGATGCAGAGCGCCGTGCAGCGGGTTCTCGTGTAGGCGGCGCCGAGCATCAGGCCGACCACGAAGGCGCCGAGAACGTTCCACGGTTCGAGATGCGGGAGCGCGAAGAGGAGACTCGAGAACGCAATTGCGATCGGGGTCCCGAGCCGCGCGCGGAACGCCGGGAGGAGACGCTCGCGGTAGAGCAGCTCCTCGAACAACGGCGCGAGGAGCAGGACGGCCGCCCACAGCAGCGGCGAGCCGCCGCCCGGCGGCTCCGGCAGGCGCGCCGGCAGGCCCAGGCCGATCCCGATCACAGCGATCCCCACGACCCAGGCGGGATAGCTTGCGAAGCCCGCGAGGAACGCCGAAACGACGACGCGCGGCCGCGCCGCGCGCTCGCCTCTCGCCGGCCGGACGGCCAGCATCAACCCCGCGGCGGAGGCGAACGACACGAACAGCGCGCTCGCGCGCCCGAGCCACGGAACGAGCAGTGCACCGAGCGCGAGCAGCGTCCAGGCGAGAAGCATCACACCAAGGGAGTGAACGAGCGCGTCGTGACGCGGATCCGCTCTCACGCGGCGGAGATCGGGCACGAGCTCACCCGTCACGAGCGGCGCTCATCGGGGAGACGGTCGCTCCGTGCGCTCGAGACGGCCGCGGCCACCGGCGCGGGAACGAGATCCATCGCGTCGAGCCGGACGTCTACGGACCCCGTGCTCCCCTCCACTCGTTCGCGACGCATGAGCCGTCTCCGCCCGCCCAGGACCAGCAGCCCCGCGACACAGACCCAGAGCGCCGCGATCCAGCGCGCATCGAGCCACGGCGCCGCGAGCGGCGGAGCGGCGCGCCACGGCTCGATCGCGAGCCGGAGCAGTCCGAACCCGCCGAGCGCGGCCGGCACGCGGAATTGCGGGTGAACAGACGCCGTGAGCCCGTGCAGCAACACGAGTCCGGCGACGTCGAGAAGAGCGGTCGGGTGACGCGGGATCGCGTCCCCCCCGAGCCGGATCCCCCACGGCAGAGCCGTCGCCGCGCCGTGGCAGCAACCAACGGCGAGGCACCCGATCCGCGTCGTGGCGAGCGCCAGCGGCAGGCTCGCAGCGGCGGAGCGAAGGAAGCGCTCACGCTCCCTCGGAGCGCCACGCCACGGCGCCGCGACGAGCACGCCGAACGGCACGAAGAGCACGCTCCACCCGGCGGGCCGCAGCAGTGCCGCCGGCGTCGCGACGATCCGGTCGGCGTACAGCAGCGCCCAGCCGAGATGCGCCGACACGGCCCCGAGCACGAGCCCGAACCCGAAGCGCACCCGCCCCTGCCCGTCCGGTTCGTTGCGTCGGTACAGCGCGAGCGCCACCCAGAAGCCGGCCGAAAGGGCCAGCAACTGGATCGCCGCCGGCGTCAGCATGCCGCCAATGGGGATGGCGAGGCCACCCGTGCTCGCTCGAGGCCTCGAACTGCCAGCGTCTGCCCGACGTGCAGCACGGACCAGAACAGGTAGATCGCCGGCGAGAACACCGCGTAACGAAGCGTCGCGAGTCCGTCGCCGGGGAGCAGCAGGAGGCTGGCGCACAGGACGAACGCCGGGACGTGGACCCAGGCGAGCCGTCGGACCTGTGCACGCCGCGCGGCGCGATCGGGAATCCGGCGAATCCGATCGGCGAAGAGCAGCAGGAACTGGATCAGGTGATACAGCGTCAGCGCGCTGAAGAAGTCCCCGAAACTGACGTTCGACAGCAACGTCGGGACGAGCGAGAGAGTCACCGTCGCCAGCGCGACCGCCGCTCCGAAGGCTCGGTACCCTCCTCGCGACTTCGCGGTGATCCACAGGCCGCCGCCGAGCGCGGCGGCTCGCAGCAGGGTGTGGCCGAGCTCGGCCCCACGCGTCCCTCCGAGCAGCGCGGCGCCCGCCGCCGGCGACAGCAACTGTTGACCGAGCGACGCCAGCAGCGCAGTCGCGGCGATCGCCGCGACCTGGTGGTCACTCGACCTCGGCACCGGACCCATCCCGATCGGGCCGGCATAGGCCCGGCGCAGGAAGAGATCGTTCTCGACGACATGCCAGATCGAGACCACGAGCATGGGCAGGAACACCGCAAGCGTCACGTGGGTCGCCCAGGCGTAGACGACGAACAGGTCGAGCACCGCGAGCCCGATGGCGCCCCCGGCGCGCCGACGCGAGAAGCGAGCGGGAATCAGATCCGCCATGCGCTGGCGTGCGAACACGGCGGCCCCGAGCAGGTGCCCGTAGCCGAGCGTGATCACGAACAGATACTGGCGCTCCGCCCGCAACCACGGATCCTCGATGAGCGTCCGCGTGATCGCGAGAAAGCCACAGACACACGACACCGTCACGGCGCGATTGCGCCAGGTCAGGCTTGCCATCCGTACTCTCCGGGGACCTGCGGGGTCAGCGAGCGGGCGCTTCCTCTGCCGCGGGTCGCGGCCGCTCTTCGACCTCGCCCCTCAGGTAGGCGAGGTACGCGAGCAAGCGGCTACCACTGACCGTCATGCATCCGGCACCGAGCAACAACCCGGCAGTGAACCAGCGCTGCGGATCCGAGTAGCCCGGTATCCAGGTCGCCCTCACGATCCACCAGATCGACCAGGCGATCGTGAGGAGACCGAACTGCAAGACCCGTCGCGCGTTGCGGACGGTGGCGAAGGCCACGGGGCGCAGTTTGTGCGGCTCATGCGTTCGAATCCAGTCGATCCGAGCGGCATCGAGGAAGAAAACCTCCTCCCCGCGATCCAAGAAGCGCCAAGAAACTCTCCGAGACATTCTCGAGTCCTCCTCAGGTATCTTCCGTGACGGATCAAACCATCCGCGCGGGCTGCCACGCGAGCGCGAAAGTCACGATGTTTGCGACGCGTACGGATCCACTCGATTGCCGAGGCCTCCAGGTCGTAGCCAACATCCACCCCGTCGAAACCGTGATCGTAGAAGAAGCGCGAACTCGGGTGACTCTCTTCCTACGACGGCGAGTCGCTCTCGATGACCACAGACGCTCCAGGCGCTGCCGCCCTCCCGGATCGCGGCCGATCGTCGCGCTCGCCGCGGAGGTAGGCGAGATACGCGAACAGCCGACCTTCTGTGATGGCCATCCATCCAGCGCCCAGCAACAACCCTGCACTGAACCACCGAAGTGAACTGGAATAGCCCGGTATCCAGATCGCACTCACCATGAACCAGACCGCGAGACCGATCGCGAGGAACCCCAGCTGAAGGATGCGCCGAGCGTTGCGGCGCGTCACACCGAGTATGAAGCGCAGCCTGTAAGGCTCGTGCTTTCGGATCCACTCGATCCGAGCCGGGTCGATCGAGAAATCCCGCTCCGGCCGATCGAAGAACCGATCATACAGTCGCAAGCAGGGTCTTCGGGGTATCGGGGAACCCTCCTGTTCAGGTGTCATCGGGGACCGATCGAACGATCCGCGAGCGCCGCCACGCGAGCGATGCGATCGCGCCGTTGGCGAGGAGGAGCAGGGCGAGCGAGCCCTCCGGCAGCGGCTGCTCCCCGAGTCCGATCGGTGCACAACCGCCGCCACCGCCGCCACCGCCGTATCTAGCGGGGCCGCCGAGCCCCGCGAGCGTCGAGAGCTCTGCCACGCCTCCTGCTCCTCCCCCACCCGCGCACGGCTCCGCGCCGCAGCTGTGGTCTCCCGGGCCGTCTACGTGCTCGTTGAAGCCATCCGGAGCGCTGAGGCCGGGCCCTGCCCCGAAGCCTCCGCCGAACCCGCCCGATCCGCCGCCGCTCTGCAGGAGCAGGCCTCCTCGTGCCTTCAACTGGTCTCCCACAAAGATCAGGCTCATACCACCAACGATCAGTCCGCCGGACGTAAGGACGTTGATGCCCGGAATGATCGTCGACCCCAGGCCTGCGACCATGAACGCCTGACCGATCGTAGTCAGCGAATTCCCGACCCCCTGCATCATCGCCCCCGCCGCCTGATCGTTCGTCACTGCGTGCAGTCCGCTCGGATCCCAGAACTCGACCGGATTGCCGAGTGTGTACACGTACTGGTTGATGAGCTGATCGATCGGATCGGGCGCGAGGAAGCGAGCCGCCGCGGGGTCGTAGAGGCGGTGTCCGATCAGCACCAGGTCGCCGATGATGCGGCCCCGGGCGAAGCTCCTGGTGTCGGCCTCGACTCCGTAGATCGTATCGACACCATAGGCCGAGTACTCGTAGTGTTTGACGATGTCGCCGGATGCGTCGGTCACGAGCTTCACGTTCCCGCGATAGTCGAAATGACGATACCTCGTGTCGCTTCCGGTGAGATCGATGCGCACTTCGCCGAGATCGATCGCCGTCGGAAACCCCGCCGTGTCGGCCTCGACGAAGCCACCGAAGCGCCGAGTCGTCCGGACGCCCTCGACGGTCCTCGAGACCGGCCGTCCCAGCGTGTCCCACTCGAACGTGTCACTTCCGTAGGAGGTGACACGACCCGCCCCATCCCACGTCACCGGCACACCTCCACGCGAAGTGACGAAGCCCGCATGGTCGTAGGCGTACGACAGCGTCTCGGTGCCGATCTCGTCCGTGATCGCCCGCAAGCGGTTCCGCTCGTCGTTGTACTGCAAGACTCCGGCGGGGCCGCGGATCAGGTTGCTGAGGGAGTCGTAGTGGTAGACTTTCTCCCGTCCTCCCTCGACGGCCTCCTCGATGCCGACCCGCTTGCCGGCCGGAGAGCTGACCTCTCTCGGCATCAGGTGATGCCGTTCCGAAGTCGCCGCGGCGAGGACCCCGCTGCTGAGGGTCCGGGAGGAGACGCATCGGTTCGCGATGATGCTGCACTCCGGGTCTGCGACCTGGACGACCGTACTCTCGACGACGGAGCCCCCGGCCTGCATCGTCACGCCGGAGAGCGAGCTGAGCTCCGGATCGAACGAGAACTCACGGACGAGCCCGTTCCCATACTCGACCCGGCTCAAACGACCGGATTCCCAGGTCCGTTCGAGGACGGGAATCCCATCGTCATAGACGCCTCGTTCGCGCCCGGCCGCATCGTAGGCAAGCGTGATCGTGCGCAGCCGCGAGCCGCCAGCCGACTCCAAGGACACTCCGGTCCGTCGCGAGCGGAGATCCCACGACAGCGCTGCCTGGTCCCCATTGGCATACGCGACGGCAACCAGACGTCCGGCCTCGTCGTAGGAATAGGCTTCCGTCCCGCTGCGAGTATCGAAGACGGACCGGACCAGGCCATCGGTCCAGGTGAAAGCGGCGAAGTTGTGACCGGCCGAGCCCTGGCGAATCGCGAGGCTCGTGACACGGCCGAGCGAGTCGTAACTCCAGTGCTGGGCCATGGCGTTCGCGTGCTCGACGCTGGTGACCCGGCCGGCGGCATCGTAGAGGAAGCGGGTGTCGTTCCAGCTCCCATCCGCGCGCTGGCTTCTGCGCACCAGGCGGCCGAGTTCGTCATAGACGAAGAGCGTGTCGCCTCCTCCGGGACGAGCCGTGAGCAAGGGCCGACGGTCGCTTCGGAAGACCGTCACCAGCGTCTCGCTCACGGTCGGACCGATCAACAGATCTGTCAGTGTGACGACCGTGACGTTTCGGTCCTCGTCGAAGCGGCGCGACACGATGCCTCCGCGACCCGGGCCCGAATCACTCGCCAGATCCGGACCTTCCGTCGGATTCCCCACCAGATCGTACACGTACTCCTGTAGGATATCCGCACGACCCACGCGGGTCGGATGTCCGTGTTCCCCGTAGCCGGACAGCGAAACCGAGAGACCGGCTGGGTCGGTGAAGCCACTCACCATCTCGTCGGGTCCGTACTCGAGCGAAACGCTCTCCTCGGCCCCGTTGGCGACCGAGAGCAGTCGGCCCGATGCGTCGTAGTGACGCTCCTCGAGCGTGCCGAGCCGATCGGCCCGACGCAAAAGCGGCCGCCGGCCGGGCCGCGCTCGATCGACGCCGTCGGGCTGGTAGGTGTAGCTCGTGAGGTTCCGGCTCGGGTCCATGCGAAACGCCACATCGTCGTTCGCATACGACCAGTAGGTCGTCGCGCCGCTCGCCGTCGTACGCGAGGTGACCCGTCGGTCGGTCCACGTGAAGCTCGTCGTCTCGGCGAGCTGGTTGTCCGTGACCGAGAGAAGCTGATGGTGTCCGTCGTAGCGGTAGACCGTTTCGGCCCCGAGCGGATCGGTGGCGATCGTCTGATACGGCGAGGAACCACTGCTGGCCCGGTACGCGAAGGACCAGGTCGGACGACCGTCGCCGACCTGGGTGGCCCGAAGCAGGCGGCGTGCCGCATCGTAGGTGTACTCGACCCGTTCCCCTTCGGAGTTCACGATCGCCGTCAGGTCCCCACCGCTGTACTCGTAGCGGTACCCCGGCCGATCCGACGCGACGTCGAGCCCGTCTCGGGCACGGATCAGATTCCCGACCGCGTCGTAGCCGAACAGCGCCCGACGATCGGCGCGGTCGACGATCTCGCGCACGCGTCCCGCCGAATCGTATTGGACACGGAACAGCGGGTGGCACTCGACCGGCTCGCCGATGCACTGCTCGATCACCGAGGTATGGAGCCTGGCGTCGCCTTGCGGATCCTGCGTGAACTGGAGGCGGGGCGTCGGTGAACTCGACCAGCGGACGGTGAGCGGGCGTCCCCCGTTCGTGAACGTGGATTCGAGCCCCCCCTTGGTCTTGATCCGATTGGGCCCGGATTGCCCCGCCTGGCTCAGCTTCACCCAGATCGTGCCGGGAATCGCGGCGCCCGGAGCGAGCGATCCGATCGAATGGGTCGCGCCGGTGGCGTCGGAGAAGGTGCCATTCACGAAGACCACGTCGTCGAAACTCCAAACCCAGCGCCGTGCCGCCGAGTTCCAGACGGCTCCGACGGAGAACAGACCGAGCTGCGTGTCGAGGTCGAGGTCCGTGCGCGCGACCAGCAGGTTCCCACCCGCCAGGTCCAGGTGGGCGGGCCCCGGCACGGCGATTGCCGCGGGCTCCCGGTACTCGGGCAGCCCCGCTCGCGGCGCGAGCGCCGAGCGGTCACAGGCGACGCTGACGAGCGACACGACGATCACCAGCAGACCCGCCGTCACGACTGCGAGAATGGCGCCAGAAGGGCGGCTGCGAACCGCGCCTCGATCGCAGCGTGTGAGCGGTGCGCGGCGCCGGCCGGCTCGAGGAGCCCGCTCTCGGGACGCGATCTTCGTTTGGAGCGTATGTCGTCGCATGGAACCTCCCATCAGAGTGCCCCCACGCGCCATTACACACCTGCCGGTCTTGGATCCTTTCCTAGGAAATCGTGAAGAAATGCCAAACGACACCCACCTGTGCCGGTGATCGACAACGGCGGTTCACAGCAGGACCACTGCGCAGGGGCCGCTGCGTCTCGTCGTCCCCGCGAGCGGGCGCGCGTCAGACGGCGGTCCAGCCTCCGTCGACGAGCAGCGTCTGGCCCGTCACGTAGCTGGCGGCATCCGACGCGAGGAAGAGCGCCGGACCGATCAGCTCCGCGAGCCGGCCCGGGCGACCCATCGGCGTGCGCGCGCGCAGCCAGCGGAGCGAGCGCTCGTCGCGGAACATCTCGTCGGTCATCTCACTCGGAAACCAGGCGGGAGCCAGCGCGTTGACCCGCACGCCTCGGCGCGCCCACTGCGCAGCGAGTTCGCGGGTCAGATTCACGACGCCGCCCGTGGCCGCGGCGTAGCTGGCCGGCGGAATCTGTCCGACACCGACGACCCCGAGGATCGACGCAACGTTGACGATCGAGCCGCGACCGGCGGCCAGCATGTCGCGGCCGAAGCGCTGGGCGCAGCGGAAGGTGCCGACGAGATTCACGTCGAGAACCGCGACGAAACGCTCGATCGGCTCGTGCTCGGCGGGAACCACCTCGCTGATCCCGGCGTTGTTGACGAGGATCTCGGCGGGACCCAGGCGATCCGTCACGTCACGAGCCAGACGCTCCACCGCCGCGGGATCGGCGACGTCACAGAGGAAGCCGTGGGCGTCGGCGCCGGCGGCGCGCAGCTGTGCGGCCAGCGCCTCGAGCCGGTCCTGGCGGCGCGCCGCGAGCGCCACTCGGGCCCCGGCCGCCGCGAAGCCCTCGGCGAGCGCCACGCCGATCCCGGACGAGGCGCCGGTGATGACGGCGACCCTGCCGTCGAGCCGGAACGCCTGGCACGGGTCTGCGAGCGGTTCGGGTGCGGTCACGCGCCTGGCGGGGTGAGCCGGCGATAGCCGGCGTCGTAGTACAGGAGCGGTGCGCGCGCCTCGTCCCACTCCGCGACCTGCACTTCGCCGACCAGGATCACATGATCACCGGCATCGTGCCTCGCCACCGTGCGGCAATCGAGCACGGCGAGCGTGTCCGGCAGCCACGGAGACCCCGTCGGTCCGCTTCGGCAGACGAGACCCTCGAAGCGCAGCGCTTCGTTGCCCGACAACGCGAAGCGGGCGGAGAGTTCGTGCTGGTCGTCGGCGAGCAGATTGACGCTGAACCCCCCCGCCTTCTCGATCACCGGAAGCGTGAGCGCCTTCTCGTTCGCGCAGACCAGGACCAGCGGCGGCTCGAGCGAGACGCTGCAGAACGACGTCGCGGTCATGCCGGCGACCTGATCCCCGGCACGTGTCGTCACCACGGCGACCCCGCTGGCCCAACGACGCAGCAGCGTCCTGAAAAGCTGGCGCTCGATCGCCAACCGCAGCACCTCCGCGCGTCGAGCGCCCGAAGCCCGGACCCCGAGCGAGGCGCGTCGTCGCCCGGGTGCGAGACCCACGGCGGCGCGCCGGCGCTCGGAACTGCCAGACGAACGCCTACGCCGCCTTCTCCATCGCCGGGTCGTAGCGTCCGTGGCGAGCCGCCCCATTCAGCTTGGCGCGATGGTAGAAGGCGCGCTGGCCAGCCTCCAGTCGATCGGGACGGCCTCCCCATGCCTTCAGCGCGGGCGCCTGCAGCGCCCGCCCGTAGGAGAAGCTTATTTCCCACGGAAGGCCGCCGATCCGATTCATCGCGTCGAGATGGGCCGTGGCGGCTTCGTCGCTCTGCCCACCGGACAGGAATACGATCCCCGGCACGGCAGCCGGCACCACGCGCCGGAAGCAGCGGATCGTCTGCTCCGCCACCTGCTGCACGCTGGCCTGCTGCGGACACGAATAGCCGGACAGCACCATGTTCGGCTTGAGCAGGATCTGCTCGAGCGGCACGCGCTGCTCGAACAGGGATCCGAACACGAAGTGGAGCGTGCGCTCGGTCGCGGCGAACGAACGCTCGATGGTGTGGGTGCCATCCATCAGGATCTCGGGCTCGACGATCGGCACCAGCCCTTCGTCGACACACAATGCGGCGTAGCGAGCCAGCGCGTCGGCATTGGTCTGCAGACAGGCGTCGGAGGGCTTGCTGTCGGTGACCTCGATCACCGCCCGCCACTTCGCGAAGCGGGCGCCGAGACTCCGGTACTCGACCAACCGGGCGCGCAGCCCGTCGAGTCCCTCGGTGATCTTCTCGTCATCGCTGAAGGGCAGCTTCTGCACGCCCTTGTCGACCTTGATGCCGGGGATGATGCCCTTCTTCTCGAGCACCTGCGGCAGCGGGATCCCATCGGAGCCCTTCTGGCGAATCGTCTCGTCGAACAGGATCACGCCGCTGATGAACTCCTCACAGCCGGGGGTCGTGAACAGCATCTCGCGATAGCTGCGGCGATTGTCCTCGGTGGATTCGGTCTGGATCGAGTCAAAGCGCTTCTTGATCGTGCCGGAACTCTCGTCGGCGGCGAGGATGCCCTTGCCGGCAGCGACGAGCGCACGCGCGGTCGCCTCGAGTTCGGGGCCGGAATGATGGCTCATGGGACACGCTCCTTGGGATGCGCCTCTCGCGGCGTTTCGGGGTCACAGGGGGCAGGGGTCACAGCGGGCACCGATCCGTCGTCGTAGCGACGCGGAACGACAGACCGAGAGACTATCGACCCGGCACGCGGATCGACACCCCCACACGCGCAGACCGCAGCGAGCGCCGAAGCCCCGGATGGACGAGGGGGGCGAGGCGCTCGGCCTCACCCCCGTCTGTACAGGCGGGTGATCTCGGTCGCGCGTTTCGAAACGCTCGGCCCCCTACGGTTCCATCTCGCAGCGGAACTGCTCCATCAGATCCACGTCCGGCTTGCCGGTCTCCTCGTCGATCGCATTCGGCGATTCCGCACGGCTGGCGAACTTCCCGCCCGCGTTCTCCGGATCGGGCTTGTAGTACACGTAGACCGGGCGGTTCGTCTCGAGGTCCTCGAGCTTGGCGCCCCGCCCGTCCTTCTTGACGGCCGTGGCCGTCCGGTCGAGGACCGTCCCCGGCTTGATCCGGAACTCGGTCTCCTTCCTCGACTGGCGATCCCGCACGACCATCTTGCCGCCGGCGATATCGATGCTGACGAGACAGCCTTCCATCTTCTTGGTGGTCTTCGCCTGCGCGAGCGCATCGCCCGAGATCAGGCCGACCACGGCGAGGGCAAGAGCGATCGAAAGTACCGGGCGACGAAACTCCATCATCGAACTTTCCTCCGTAGGGACGTCTTCCGTCGCAATCCCAGGAATCGATCGCCGCGATCGATCGCAGGATGCGTCAGCAATCGGCACGACCGGCCTGCCCCGAGCATTCGTCGGCCGGCGCCCCCCGATCCTACACGCTCTCCGACGGCTTCGGAACCGGGTGATTCGAAACCTCGGGCGCCGATGCGATCCACACGGCGACGAGATCCATGACATTGGTCCCCGTCGGGCCGGTGCGGATCAGCCCGCCCTCGCCGGCGAAGAAGGGATAGGCGTCGTTCTCGGCCAGGGCCTGATCCGCATCGAGGCCCCGGGCGCGCGCGCGCGCCCAGGTGCCGCCGTCGACGAAGGCTCCGGCCGCATCGGTCGGGCCGTCGCTGCCATCGGTCCCGGCGGCCAGCAGCGCGATCCGCTCGGTCCCGTCGAGCACGCAGGCGGCCGCCAGCGCCAGCTCCTGGTTGCGCCCGCCCCGGCCGGCCCCCCGCACCGTCACGGTGGTCTCACCGCCGCCGAGCAGGACCACCGGCACGGCAGGGCGCAGCGCCAGCGCCAGCGCGGCGAGACGCCGGCCGACCTCTCGCGCCTCGCCGCGCAGCGTCGCGGGCAGCAGCAGCGGGAGCCATCCGTGCCGGATCGCTTCCTCGCGGGCCGCCGACAGCGCCGTCGCATTGGAAGCCAGCACGCTCGTGCGCACCCGTTCGAAGGCCGGCTCCCCTGGCTTCGGCGATTCCGGACGCCTGCCGGCGGCGCCGGCTTCGAGGGCCGCGAACGCGCGGGCCGGGAAGCGTCCGCGCAGCCCGCGCCGCGCAAGGATCTCCAGCGCGTCGGCGTAGCGGGTGGAATCGGGAACACACGGACCGGAACCGATCACATCGAGGCGATCTCCGGGCACATCCGACACGATCAGCACCTCGATCCGGCCGGCGCCCGCCGCACGGGCCAGCCGGCCGCCGGCGACGTCCGCCAGGTGCTTGCGGACCGTGTTGACCTCGTCGATGGCGGCCCCGGAGGCGAGCAACACCCGGGTCGCCCCGATGAGGTCCTGCAGCGCGAGACCCGGCAGTGGGCAGCCGAGCAACGCCGACGCCCCTCCGGAGAGCAGCACCACCAGCGTGTCCTCCGGATGCGTCGATGCCGCCAGTGACAACAACTCGCGCGCGGCCGCCTCGCTGCGCGCATCCGGCACCGGGTGCCCGCTCTCGCGCACCGTCCAGCGGGTCGCCGGCAAGCTGCCGGCAGCCCATGTGGCTTGCGCGTGTCCGTCCTTCGTGACGACGAGACCACGGTCGATGCGCGCGCCGGCCACCTGCTCGAACCCCGTCGCCATCGCCGCCGCGGCCTTGCCGATCGCGGCCACCACCAGTCGTGCCCGTGCGGGAACCGGCCGTCCCGCAATCTCCAGCCGATCCCCGGACCTCGAGAGGGCCGCGCGCGTGAGCCGTTCGCCCTCGACCGCTCGCAACGCCGCGGACAGCAGGGACTCGAGGGGAGCGCGGACGTCGTCCGCGCTCACGGCGCGGGGGGGCCGGCCGGGCTCTCGAAGCCTACCGGAGCCGGCGCATCGGGGCGGGCTCCCGGCAACGGGATCAGCCGGATCTCGATCCGCCGATTCTCGGCGCGTCCCTCCGGCGTGTCGTTCGGGACTACGGGGTGGTGCTCCCCGAGCGACACTGCTGCGAGTCGCTCGGGCTCGATCCCGTGAGCTTCCAGCGCACGCACGACGCGCGCGGCGCGGATGGCGGCCAGCTCCCAGTTGGTGGGAAACCGCTCGGCAAGCCCGCCGCGAATCGGCACGTCATCCGTGTGCCCCTGCACGAGGATCTGGTACGGCGTGCTGCGCAGCTCGTCGGCGAGTTGCCCGAGAACCCGCTCGCCTTCCGGGGTGAGTTCCGCCGATCCCGAGGCGAACAGCGTCTCGGCCGGAAGACGGGTCCGGAACCCCTCGCGAAGCCGATCGATCGTGATCCGCGCCGCCGCGAGGTCGGCCTCGAGATCGCGCACCAGACCCTCGTAGGTCGGGTGGATCTCGTCGTACTTGCGCGCCTTCGGCCCGAGGTCGCGTTCGAGCTGGGCCAGTCGGCGGCGAGTCTCCTCGAGTTCGGCGATCCGCTCGTTGCTCTCGCCGTACAGACGCGCGCGCTCGGCCGCGGCGCTCTCCCGCTCGAGTTCGAGCTGGCGCTCGAGTTCGCCGATCGCCTGCTCGTGGCGGGCGGTGCTGACGCAGCCCATCGTCCACGACCCGAGGGTCGCCAGCGCCACGAGCGGGATCGCGGCGGCGCGCCGAGCGCTCATGCACCGGGCGTCGCGAGCGTCTGTGCCAGAGCCTCGTCGATCGTATCGACGTAGACCAGCTCGAGGCCCGCGAGCAGATGCTCGGCGACCTCCTCGACGTCGCGCCGATTGCGCCCCGGCAGCACCACGCGGCGGATCCCGGCGCGCTTGGCCGCGAGCACCTTCTCCTTGATCCCGCCGACCGGCATCACCTTGCCGCGCAGCGTGATCTCACCGGTCATCGCCACGTCGTGATGAACGATCCGGCCGGTCAGGAGCGAGGCCAGCGACGTCACCATCGCAACGCCCGCCGACGGCCCGTCTTTCGGCACGGCGCCCGCCGGGACGTGGACGTGCAGGTCCGAGGTTTCGAAGTGCGCCGGATCGATGCCGAGCGGCTGCGCCTGCGTGCGCAGCCACGAGCGGGCCGCCTCGACCGACTCGCGCATCACCTCACCGAGCGAGCCGGTCAGCTTCAGCTTGCCCTGCCCGGGCATGCGGCTCGATTCGACGAACAGGATGTCGCCGCCGGCCGGCGTCCAGGCGAGCCCGACGGCGACGCCGGGACGGCCGGCGCGTTCGGCCAGCTCCGGCTCGAAGCGCACGGGGCCCAGCAGCTCCGCGACGTCACCCGGGGAGATCTTCATCGGTCCGATGTCAGCGTTCTCCGCGACCCGGCGCGCCAGCTTGCGGCACAGCGACGCGATCTCGCGTTCCAGGTTGCGCACGCCGGCCTCGCGGGTGTACGAGCGGATCAGCACGCGCAAGGTCTCGTCGGGGATCTCCACCGAGAAGCTCTCGATCCCGTTGGCCTTGCGCTGGCGCGGCAGCAGGTAGCGCTTGGCGATCTCGAGTTTGTCCTCTTCCGTGTAGCCGGGGAGCTCGATGACCTCCATGCGGTCGCGGAGCGCAGCCGGGACCGGATCCATCCAGTTGGCCGTCGCGACGAAGAGCACCTGCGAGAGATCGAACGGAACTTCGAGATAGTGATCGCTGAAGCTGGCGTTCTGTTCCGGATCGAGGACTTCGAGCAGCGCCGACGACGGATCGCCGCGGAAGTCCTGACCAACCTTGTCGATCTCGTCGAGCAGGAAGACGGGGTTGCGGGTCTTCGCCTTGCGCAGCCCCTGGATGATTCGGCCCGGCAGGGCCCCGACGTAGGTACGGCGATGACCCCGGATCTCGGCCTCGTCACGCACGCCGCCGAGCGAGATGCGCACGAACTCGCGCCCGAGCGCCCGGGCGATCGAGCGGCCGAGCGAGGTCTTGCCGGTTCCGGGCGGGCCGACGAAGCACAGGATCGGCCCCTTGAGATCACGCTTCAGCGAGAGCACCGCAATGAACTCGAGGATGCGATCCTTGACCTTCTCGAGATCGTAGTGGTCCTCGTCGAGGATCCGCTGCGCCTCGGAGACGTCGAGGCGATCCTCGGTGGCCTTCGACCACGGAAGCTCGGCCAGCCACTCGAGGTAGCCGCGGATCACGCCATGCTCGGCCGACACCGGCGGCATGTTGGCGAGCCGGTCCAGCTCACGACGCGCCTGCTTCAGCGCCTCCTCGGGCATTCCCGCGGCTTCGATCCGCTCCCGCAACCGATCGGCGTCGACCCCCTCGTCGGGCGCCTCCCCGAGCTCCTTGCGGATCGTGTCGAGCTGTTGCCGCAGCATGTACTCGCGCTGCGTCTTGCCCATCTCGCTCTGGACCTTTTCACGGATCTCGGTCTCGATGGTCTGGGCCTGCCGCGAGCGTGCGAGCTCGGTCAACACGAGTCGCAGGCGCTCGCCCAGATCGTGGCGCTCCAGCACCGCCTGCTTCTGCGCCACGTCGAGTTCTAGATTCGCCGCCACCAGATCGGCGAGCCGCCCGGGGTGGTCGAGATTCGACGCCAGCACCTGCAGCTCGTCGGAGAGGCGCGGACTCTCGGCCACGAGCTGATTGAACTGCGAGGCGAGATTGCGCTGCAGCGCCGTCAGCTCGACGGATTGCGGGTCTCCGACCTCGTCGACCGGGACGATCCGGGCGCGCAGGAACGGATCCTGGGCGACGAAGTCCTCGATGCAGGCCCGGGTCACGCCCTGCACCAGCAGCCGATACGAGTCGTCCGGGAATTTCAGCATCTTGACGATGCGCAGCACCGTCGCGATCCGATAGACGTCGTCGGGGCCGGGACTGCCCTCCACCGGACGCCGCACGGCCGGCGCGATCAGCAACCGCTCGGGCGTCACCAGCACATGGTCGATCAGCCGCTTGGAGCGCACCGTGTTGACCAGCAACGGAGACAGCAGGAAGGGAAACAGCACGGTGTTCTTGAGCGGAAGGACGGGCAGCACGTCGGGCAGCTTGACGACGACCCCCTCCTCCCCGTCATCGGCCTCGACGCCGACGTGGACGGAGCTTTCGTCGCGGCCCGGTCGCGCCGCACCCGGATCTTCGTCAGCGTCCCCCAACCACAGGCGGAGAGAGGAATTCACGGGGAAGAAGGCGTTCAGGATCGGTTCTCCACGTCGATCCGCCGCGGTCCGGCAGAGCGCTTGGGCAGCGTCACGCGCAGGAACCCCTCCTCGATCTGCGCCGAGACGCGCTCGCGATCGAAGGGGATGCCGATGCGGAGGGCCCGTTCGAAGGGTCCGAAGGCGATCTCCATCTGGTGAAGACGCTGGGCGTCGGCATCGAGACGCGGCTCCCGCCGCCCGCGGATGCGCAGCGTCTCGCCGTCGACCGAGACCTGCACCTCGCCCGGTACGACGCCTGCCAGTTCCAGCCGGACCACGATCGCTTTCTCGGTCTCGTACACGTCCGCCGGCGGCCGCCAGTGATCGCGGCCGACCCGTTCGGAGAGCGGACGCAGCCACTCCCCGAACAGCCCTTCGTCGAAGGAATCGCGATCCTGCCGTGCTGCCATGACGCTCCCGGGCCCTCCCGCTCAGCTGCGGGAGTCGCCCTCGTCCTCCGTGTACTCGGCGTCGATGACGTCGCCCTCGGCGCCGGCAGCAGGCTGCGCGCCGCTCGGATCCGGACCCCCGGGTGTTCCCCCTGCCTCGGTCTGCGCGCGGTACAGCAGCTCGGCCACCGCGTGCATTTCCTTCTCGACGCGCTGGCGAGCGGCATCCATGCGGGCCGTGTCGTTGCTGTCGAGATCGGTCCGGGCTTCCGCCAGCACCCCTTCGACACGCGTGCGGTCGGCCTCCGGCAACTTGTCGCGGTTCTCGGCGAGCGTCTTGTCCGCCTGGTAGAGCAGCGAGTCGAGCTGGTTGTGCTTCTCGACCTGCTCGCGGCGGGCATGGTCCTCGGCGGCGTGGGACTCGGCGTCCTTCACCATCCGCTCGATCTCGTCCTTCTTCAGCCCGCCGGACCCCTCGATCCGGATCGACTGCTCCTTCCCGCTCGCCTTGTCCTTGGCCGAGACGCCGAGGATCCCGTTCGCGTCGATGTCGAAGGTCACTTCGACCTGCGGCATGCCGCGCGGAGCCGGCGGGATGCCGTCGAGGATGAAGCGCCCGAGCTCCCGGTTGCCGGCCGCGATCTCGCGCTCCCCCTGCAACACGCGGATCTCCACTTGCGCCTGGTTGTCCGCCGCCGTCGAGAAGGTCTGGCTGCGCTTGGTCGGGATCGTGGTGTTCTTCTCGATCAGCTTGGTCATCACACCGCCGAGCGTCTCGATGCCGAGCGAGAGCGGCGTCACGTCGAGCAGCAGGACGTCGCGCACCTCTCCGGACAGCACGCCGCCCTGGATCGCGGCGCCGATGGCCACGACCTCGTCCGGGTTGACGCCCTTGTGGGGCTCCTTGCCGAAGAACTCCTTGACCTTCTGGTGCACCAGCGGCACGCGCGTCGAGCCGCCGACCAGCACGACCTCGTCGATCTCGGAGATCTTCAGGCCCGCGTCCTGCATGGCGGTCCGGCACGGCCCGAGCGTGCGCTCGACCAGATCCCCGATCAACTGCTCGAACTTGGCGCGCGTGAGCTTCAGGTTGAGGTGCTTCGGCCCGCTCTGGTCCGCCGTGATGAAGGGCAGATTGACGTCGGTCTGCTGAGCGCCCGACAGTTCGATCTTCGCCTTCTCGGCCGCTTCGCGCAGTCGCTGCATCGCCATCGGGTCCTTCGAGAGGTCGATGGCCTGGTCCTTCTTGAACTCCGCGATCAGGTACTCGATCACACGCTGGTCGAGATTGTCGCCGCCGAGATGGGTATCGCCGTTCGTCGACTTCACCTCGACGACGTTCTCCCCGACTTCGAGGATCGAGATGTCGAAGGTGCCGCCGCCGAAGTCGTAGACGGCGATCTTCTCGTCCTTCTGCTTGTCGAGGCCGTACGCGAGCGCCGCGGCGGTGGGCTCGTTGATGATCCGGCGGACCTTCAGGCCCGCGATCTCGCCGGCGTCCTTGGTGGCCTGGCGCTGCGCATCGTTGAAGTAGGCCGGGACGGTGATGACCGCCTCGGAGACGGTCTGACCCAGATAGGCCTCCGCCGAAGCCTTGAGCTTCTGCAGGATCATCGCCGAGATCTCCTGCGGCGTGAACTGCTTGCCGTCGATCGCGACGCTGGCCATCTGGTCCTTGCCGGGCTGGACCGCGTACGGAACCAGCCGGATCTCCTCGGCGACCTCGTCGACCCGGCGGCCGACGAAGCGTTTGACCGAGTAGACGGTCCGGGTGGGATTCGTCACGGCCTGCCGCTTGGCGGCGGCGCCGACGACCCGCTCCCCGTCGTCGGTGAAGGCGACGACGGAGGGTGTCGTACGGCCCCCCTCCTCGTTCGGGATTACGACCGGCTGGCCGCCCTCCATGACCGAGACGGCCG
Organism: uncultured Pseudomonadota bacterium; assembly: GCA_900696485.1. Classification (GTDB taxonomy): domain Bacteria; phylum Myxococcota_A; class UBA9160; order UBA9160; family PR03; genus CAADGG01. The sequence goes on along the minus strand of CAADGG010000044.1, from coordinate 40,077 downwards.
AATTCGTGGTCCCGAGGTCGATCCCGATCACCTTGCCGGAGCCGGCCGACGTCCCGCCCGAGTTCGCTGAAGAAGCCATGGATTCCTCCCGACGTGGTCCCGCGGCCGCCGATCCGGCACCTGGGACGCGAATGCGAGCGGGAACCTTGGGTCGCGTGCCGGCCGTGTCAAATCCGCCCGGGCACCCGCCCCCGTCGGGGCGGGGGAGCGAGCCGACCACGCTCTCGAGCGCACCCGCGCGCGGCGGGTCGGCCTGGAGCGCCGCCGGGTTTTCCGCTGGAACCGCTGGGACGTCCCCGGGTTATACTGCGCGGTCTTTCGGGGGTCCCAACGGGCGGATGAGCCGGTTTCCGATCTGGATCGTCAACGGGGCGCTCTTCGTCCTGTGTTGCTTCCTGACCTCCAGCCTGGTGACCGGCTGGGTGGGGGAGTGGATTGCCGGCCCGCCGGCGACGCCGGCGCTCGCGCCCGCAGCGGTGCCGGTCAGCGGGCGCGACTGGAGCCAGCGCGAGGGCATCCTGACGCGAAACCTGTTCCAGGTGTCGACACTTCTCCCCCAGGGGCTTTCGACGACGGAGCCCGGCGACGAAGCCGAGGATCTCGAGGCGACGCGCCTACCGCTCAAACTGCTCGGCACCGTGGCGTCGACCGACCCCGAGGCTTCCTGGGCGGCCGTCGAGGACACGACCCGGCGTGAGCGCCTGGTGGTGCGCGTGCAGGATTCCCTGCTCGATCAGGCCACGGTCGTGAGGATCGAGCGTCGCCGCATCGTCCTCGACAACGACGGCAAGCGCGAGGAACTGGCACTCGACGAAGAGGGGAGCGCGATGAGCCAGCCGCTGCGGACAGCCGGGCGCGCGCGACCCGCGCCGGTGGTCGCCGATGTCGCCGACCTCCGCGAGCGGGTCCAGCGCCTGGCCGACAACCGTTTCCAGGTCCAACGCAACGACGTCCAGGAAGCCATGCGGAACCCAGCCGAGCTGTTCTCCCAGGCCCGCATCCTGCCGAAGTACGAGGAAGGCCAGATGGTGGGCGTCCAGCTCAACTCGATCCAACCCGGCAGCCTGTTCGAGAACATCGGGATCCAGGACGGTGACGTCATCACCGAAGTGAATGGAATCGTGATCACGAGCCCCCAGGACAGTGCCGCGCTGCTGCGCGAGTTGACCCAGTCCGAGCAGTTCGACGTCGAGGTGCTCGGCGCCGACGGCGCTCCTCGCACCCTCAGCTATGTGGTCGAGCCGTGACGGTGACGGCCCGCGGGGAGGTGGAAGCAGTGCCGGGCGCGAGCCCGGCTCGTCGGCTGCCGGGCGCGAGCCCGGCTCGTCGAGACAGCGGCCGGGGGCGCCGTACGATCCAGGCCGGACTCGCGATCGCTTGGCTCGCCGCGGCCTGCCCGGCCGCCGTCGCCACGGCCCAGCCCGTCGCGCCGGCGGGTACGGACCAGACGACGCTGACGCCCGAGGGTCTCGTCAACCTCGACTTCCAGGACGTCGAGATCGCCACCGTGATCGACACCATCGCGCGGCTCTCGGGTCGCAACTTCGTCTACGACGACCGCGTGCGCGGCCGCGTCACGATCATCTCGCCGACTCCGATTCCGGTCGAGCAGGCCTACACCGTGTTCGAGTCGGTGCTGCAGGTGAAGGGCTTCACGACCGTCGAGGCACCGGGCGGCGTGATCAAGGTGATCCCCGTCCGCGACGCCAAGGAGACGAGCGTCGACACGCGGAGCGGCAGCGGTCTCACGCCGGAGACCGATCGCTTCGTCACCCGCCTGCTCCCGCTGCGTTTCATCGACGCCGAGGCGATCGCGAATACGCTGAAACCGCTGGCCTCCAAGGAGGCCGCGCTGGTGGCCTATGCGCCGACCAATACGATCATCCTGACGGACTCGGCGGCCAACATCCTGAGGATCCAGTCGATCCTCGAGTCGCTCGACGTCGAGACGCACAAAGAAGAGCTCGCCGTGATCCGCCCCACCTACGCGGACGCCGAGGCACTGGCCACGCAGCTCTCCGAAGTCTTCGGCGCCGAGGTGAGCGCGGCGACGGCCACGATGCAGCGCGTCCAGCCACGGGTCCGCCGGACCGCGGCGCAGCCGATCCCGGCCGACTCCAGCGGTCCGTCGCGCGGGCAGGTGCGCATCATCACCGACGCTCGCACCAATGCGCTGATCCTGCTGGCCTCCCGCACCATCCTCGAGGAGATGCGCACGCTGATCCGCAAGCTGGACGTCCCGGTCGAAGGCGGCGGGCGGATCCAGGTCTACTACCTCCGGCATGCCGACGCCGAGGAACTGGCCGAGACGCTGAACAGCCTGCTCAGCGGCACGCCGCGCGCAGCCGGTGGCGGCGATGCCGCCAGCCGCGCCGCCGCCGCCACCGGTATCGCCCCGCAGCAGCTACGTGCCGTGTCGGAGCTGACGGGGGCCGTCACCAACGTCACCGCCGACATCGGCACGAACTCGCTGGTGATCCAGGCCAGCCCGGAGGGCTTCGAGTCGCTGGTCCGGGTCATCGAGAAGCTCGACATCGCGCGCGCGCAGGTGCTGGTCGAGGCGCTGATCATGGAGGTGACGGTCTCGGACTCGAAGCAGCTCGGCCTCGACTGGCTGCTCCAGTTCAACGGCCCTGACACCGGCGTGGCCATCCAGCAGGCGCTCGGCGGCTTCGGCAGTGTGCTCGGGCTCGGAAACTCGCTGTCGCGGAACCCCAAGGGCGACACGATCGCCTCGCCGGTGGATCAGCCCTTCTCGGTCAACATCGGCGTCGTCGATGGCGACAACGTGATCCAGGCCATCCTCACCGCCTCGGCGACCGACAACAGCACCAACATCATCTCGGCGCCGCACATCCTCACGTCCGACAACGAAGAGGCGGAGATCCTGGTCGGCGACAACATCCCGATCGTCTCGAGCCGCGTCGAATCGGCGGCCGGCATCACGACGACGACCGACGGTGGCTCGTTGGCCACCTCCGTCAACGTCGAGCGCCAGGACATCGGTGTCACGCTGCGCGTGACACCGCAGATCACCGAGGGCGACAGCCTGCGACTCGAGATCTTCCAGGAGATCACGGCGATCAACTCCGCGCTGCAGCAAGGTGTCGGTGACGTGAACGACGTCGGACCAGCGCTCTCGAACCGCCGCGTCGAGAACGTCGTCGTCGCGAAGGACGGCAGCACCGTCGTGATCGGCGGCCTGGTCTCCGACGACTACAACGACAACGAGAACAAGGTGCCGTGGCTCGGCGACATCCCGGTGCTCGGCTGGCTGTTCAAGAACACCTCGACGTCGCTCTCCAAGCGCAACCTGCTGGTGTTCCTGACCCCGCACATCATCCGCAGTCCGGACGACCTCGAGAAGGCGTCGATCGGCAAGCGCGAAGAGTTCCGCAAGCGCTCGGAACGCGCGCTGCGCAAGACGCCGGAGGAGCGCGAGCAGGTGCCGCTCGACGAGCCGATCGGGCTGCTCGGCGAAGTCGGCACCCTCGAGGGGGAAGGGCCGGCCGCGTCGGCGATCCAGGCGCTCGAACGGCGCTTCCCGCTCGAGCGCATGCGAGACATCGAGCGCCAGCAGGCCGAGGCGCGCGAGGCCGCCCGGGTCGCCGCCCAGAGCAGTGGACCGACGGCCCGCTACGTTCTCCAGGCCGGCCGCTACGCGCGGGCCGACGAAGCCCGGGAGACGCTGACGGAACTCGTGGATGCCGGCTTCGACGGCACGCTGATCTCGAGCGGAACCGACGGCGGCATCCGTTACGAGCTCCGGATCGGACCGTACAGCGAGGTCGGCCAGGCCGAACGCGCCGCCGCGACGCTGCAGCGTTCCTACGATCTCCCGACGCAGATCCTGGTCGAGCGCGAGGAAGCCCGGCCGTGACCGGCGTCGCCCCGGCGCCCGTCGAAGCGCTGTCGCTCGATGCGCTGCTGGCGCGCGCCAGTGGCTTGTCGGCCGAGCTGTTGACGGCCGCCCGCGGGCGGGCGGAGGACAGTGGACGGACCGTCCTCGACGTCGTCCTCGACGAGCGCCTCGTCGACGTCGAGGCGACACTCGGCACGATGGCGAGCGAACTGGGCCTCGCGGCGCGGCCCACGCTCGACGCCGCCGCCTGCGATCCGGCACTGGTCGACCGCGTGCCGATCGCGTTCGCGAAGCAGCACGCCCTGCTGCCGCTCGGCCGCGACGACGACGGCGCGATCTGCGTGGCGATCGCCGACCCGTTCGAGACCGAGCCGCTCGACGACCTGCGACTGCTCTTCGACGGCGCCGACGTTCGTGCGGAGCTGGCGCCGCGGCGCGCGATCCTCGATGCGATCAACCAGGTCTACGACCGCGGCCCGGCGTCGGCGGAAGCGCTGGCGCTCGACGCCAGCGAGGATCTCTACGCGATCGCCGACGAGATCAGCCACGAGCCCCAGGACCTGCTCGATGCATCCGACGATGCGCCGATCATCCGGCTCGTCAACTCGCTGCTCCAGCATGCGGTGAAGGAGCGCGCCAGCGACGTGCACATGGAGCCGTTCGAGCGTGAGATCCGCGTCCGCTTCCGCATCGACGACATCCTCTACGAGCCGGTGCGCCCGCTGCCGCGCTCGCTGCAAGCGCCGATCGTCTCGCGCATCAAGATCATGGGCGGGCTCAACATCGCCGAGAAACGGCTGCCGCAGGATGGCCGGATCCGGCTCAAGATCGCCGGACGTGACTACGACGTGCGCCTGTCGACGCTGCCGGTGGCGCACGGCGAGCGCGTCGTGATGCGGCTGCTGCCGCGCACGACCGAGATGCTGAACCTCGAGCACCTCGGCTTCGACGAGGACCATCTCAAGGCCTGGCACAAGCTGATCGCACGACCCAACGGGATCATGCTGGTCACCGGCCCGACCGGCAGCGGCAAGACCACCACGCTGTACGGCGCCCTGGCGCGCATCAACACGCTCGACGTCAACATCATCACCGTCGAGGATCCGGTCGAGATCCAGCTGCCCGGCATCGGGCAGATCGAGGTCAACCCGAAGATCGGACTCACCTTCGCGTCGGGGCTGCGCTCGATCCTGCGGCAGGACCCGGATGTCGTCCTGGTCGGCGAGATCCGCGACCTCGAAACCGCCGAGATCGCGATCCAGGCGTCGCTCACCGGTCACCTGGTCTTCGCCACCCTGCACACGAACGATGCGCCGAGCGCGATCACCCGGCTCGTCGACATGGGTGTCGAGCGCTTCCTGGTCGCCTCGTCGCTGGTGGCGGTGCTCGCCCAGCGCCTGGTCCGGGTGTTGTGCTCACACTGCCGGGAAGCCTACGAAGCGACAGCGGAGGAACTGGCGGAGATCGGCATCCGGCCGCCGCCGAGGCCCGTCACGCTGTACCGCCCGGGCGCCTGCGAGCACTGCAACCAGACCGGATATCGCGGCCGGCTCGGCATCTTCGAGCTCATGCTCGTCGACGATGCCGTCCGCGAACTCATCGCCCAGAACGTCGATGCCAAGCGCATCAAGCGACAGGCCGTGGCCGGCGGCATGCGCACGCTGCGCGTCGACGGCGCCCGCAAGGTCCTGCGCGGAATCACATCGGTCGCCGAGGTCCTGCGCGCGACCGAGGAAGAGACTCTCGTCGCAGAGCTGTGACGAGGGTCCGGGACTGGATTTGCCGCTATTCGCCTATCGAGGAGTGACCCAGGCGGGCCGCGCGACACGCGGCTTCGTGGACGCCGACAGCGCGCGCGCGGCGCGTACGCGACTCAAACGCGACGGCATCTTCCTGACCGCGCTCACGGAGAGCGCCGCCCCGCCCGCGCCGGCCCGCGCGCAGCGCGCGAGCCCCTCGCTCTCCCTCGAGCGCTTGCGGCGGATCTCGATGCTCGACCTGGCGCTCGCCACGCGCCAGCTCTCGACGCTGGTCGGCGCCGGCGTGCCACTGGTGCAGGCGCTCTCGGCGTTGACCGAACAGGTCGAGGGCGCACGGCTGAAGGGCGTGCTCGGCCGGATCCGGGACCGCGTGAACGAGGGCGCGTCGCTGGGCGATGCGATGGCCCAGGCGGGCCCGTTCTCCGACCTCTACGTCGGCATGGTGCGCGCCGGCGAGGCGGGCGGCGCCCTCGAGACCGTGCTCGACCGGCTCGCCGACTACCTCGAGGGCCAGGTGCGGCTGCGCAACAAGGTGACCTCGATCCTGATCTATCCGGCCATCATGTTGGGCTTCGCGGGCCTGGTGGTGGCGGTGCTCGTGACCGTGGTGCTGCCGCAGATCACCGAGTTGCTCGCGAGCCTGAACCGCCCGCTCCCGTGGTTTACGAAGCTCATCATCGAGGGTTCGCACTTCGCGCGCGACTGGTGGTGGGCGCTCGGACTCGGTGGCGTCGCGCTGGCCTTCGGCTTCCGCGCCGTGGCCCGCACGGAGGCCGGCCGCGCCCGGCTCGACGCGTGGCAGCTCCGGCTGCCCGTGGTCGGCCGCACGGTGCGGCTGATCGCGATCTCGCGCTTCACGCGCACGCTCTCGACCCTGCTCGCCGGCGGGATCCCGATCGTGCGGGCGCTCGACATCTCCAAGCACGTCGCCAACAACGTCGTGCTCGGTCACGCCATCGACGCGGCACGAGACAGCGTCACGGAGGGCGCCTCGCTCGCGCAGCCGCTGCGCGCCAGCGGTCACTTCCCTCCGATGGTGGTGCACATGGTCGAAGTCGGGGAACGCTCCGGCGAGCTGGAATCCATGCTCGAGAAGGTCGCCCAGACCTACGAGGAGCAGGTGGAGACGTCCGTCTCCCGGCTCACCGCGCTGCTCGAACCGCTGTTGATCCTGCTCATGGTGGGCATCGTCATCGTCATCATCGCCGCGACGCTCGTGCCGTTGCTCGACGTCACGACTTCGCTCGGAACCTAGGAGAAGCCCATGTCCGCTTCACAAGCCCGATCGCGACGCCGCCGCGCCGCCTTCACGCTGATCGAGATCATGGCCGTGGTGCTGATCATCGGCCTGCTCGGCGGAATCGTCGGCGCCGCGATCTTCGGACAGATCGACCGCGCCCGGGTCACGACCGCCCAGACGCAGATCAAACAGATCGAGGCCGCGCTGGACTTCTATCGCATGGACAACGGCAAGTACCCGACGACGGATCAGGGGCTCGAAGCGCTGATCCGGCCCCCGAGCATCGACCCGATCCCGAAGAACTACCGGCCCGAGGGGTATCTGTCCGGCGGCCGCGTGCCGCTCGACCCGTGGAGCAACGAATACGAGTATCTCGCCCCCGGTCAGAACAACCCGTACTCGTTCGACCTGTGGAGCCACGGCGCCGACGGCAAGCCGGGCGGCTCCGGCACCGATGCCGACATCGGCAACTGGAACCAGGAAGGAGCCTCGTGACGACGGGCCGGGCTCGCGCTCGCTCCGGGCGCAGCGGCTTCACGCTGATCGAACTGCTCGCGGTGCTCGCGATCTTCGCGTTGATCGCCGGCTTCGCCCTGCCGCGCTTCCAGGTCGGCGGCGGACGGGCGGTGCGGAACGAGGCAGAGACGCTCGGCGAATCTTTCGAGTTCGCGCGCCAGCGCGCGATCATGACGGCGCGCCCGCATCACGTCGTGCTGGATCTCGAGGCGGGGCGACACTGGGTGGAATGGGCGCCCCCGCCGCCCACCGTTTCGGAGGCCACGGCCGCCGCTCACGACGAGCGCGCCCCCGGCTCGCGCCAGGTCGACATGACTCCGCCGAGCGCGCTCGATACGGGGCCGTCGTTCGAGCCGGTGCCGGGGGCTCTCGGGCGCCCTCGCGGACTCGGGGACGACGTGGTGTTCGGCGCCGTCCGGTTTCCGGACGGCACGCTCGACCGCGGCGTCGTCACGCTGACGCTCGGCGCCGACGGCGTAGCCGATCCGGCCGTGGTGTCACTCGTCGCCGCCGAAGGAGGCACGCTCTACGAGATCGAGGTGCAGGCACTCGCCGATGCGGTGCTGGTCGTCGATGCGAGTCGCTGAGCGCACCGGCTCCGGCTTTACGCTGCTCGAGGTCCTGGCGGCGGTGGCACTGCTCGGCATCGCGTACACGGTGCTCGGCGGTGCGGGGATCCAGGGTCTCCAGCGCGAGGGCGAGGCGGCGCGCCGCTTCGAGGCCACGTTGCTGGCCGATCGCGTGGCGGCCGGCGTCGAGAGCGCCTTCGACCAGGGCGCCGCCCCGCCGCTCGGCGAGGACGAGCAGAGCGACGGCGACTTCTCGATCTCGATCCGGGTCACCCCCTTCGACGTGCAGATCCCCGAGCTCGAGTTGCCGCGCGCGCTCCAGCGTGCGGAAGACGCGGCGCGCCGGCCCGGTGAATCCCGCCGCGAGGGCCGCGAGCTCGGACCGAGCCTGCTCGTCGGCACCGGCGGTCAGGCCAGCCCGCTCCGCCGCGTCGAGATCACCGTCGCCTGGAGCGAAGGCTGGGGCGAGCGCACGGTGACACGCACCACGTTCGGGCTGGACCCGGAGGCGGCCGCCGAGACGATCTCGGCACTCGGCGCGGCGGCGGAAGCGGCCGGGACGCCGGATGCGACGGGCGCAGCGCCGGCCGGAGCCGAGCAATGAAGAGCCGCGCGCACCGCAACGGCTTCACGTTGATCGAGGTGCTCGCCGTGCTGCTGTTGACGAGCCTGGTCCTCGGCGTCGCGATCGATTTCTACCGGGATCTGTCCCGAGCCAGCAGCGACGCCGTCACCCGCGGGCGGAACGCCCGTCGCGCCGTGGTGTTGCTCGACCGGGTGGCGCGCGACCTCGAAGGTGCCGTGCTGGTCAAGAAGCCCGGGCCGGTGGACCCGTTGTTCCACCCCTGGCTGTTCCTGGCCGAGGCGGACGACCCGGAGCTCGGCGCGCAGCGGCTCAAGTTCGTGAGCCGCGGGCGACACCCACGCAGCCCCGAGACGGCGGAGTCGGACCTGCAGATGGTGGCCTGGCTGCTGGAGCGCTCCGAGCAGGGCGATTTCGAGTTGCGGCGCTGGAGTTCGCCACAGCTACCCGAGACGCGCGATCTCTCGTTCCCGACGCGCGACGACAGCGAACGGGTCGCCGGCCGGATCGCGAGCTTCGGCGTGTTCCTGTTCGGCGACGACGGCGTCTCCGTCGCACGCTGGGATTCGTCGGCGCTGGCCGAGTCCAGCGATCTGCCGCGAGCAGCGGAGATCCAGGTCTCGTTCTTCCTCGACGACGAGACCGATCAGATCGACGGTCCGTACACGCGACGCGTGTCACTCCCGCTGCGGACGCTCGATCTCGAACAGCAGCTCGAGGCGGCCGGCGTGCCGGTCGCCGGACGCGACGCGGACGGCGACGGGATTCCCGATGACGAACAGCCGGCGGACGGGGCCGAGAAATCCGATGACGCGGAGCTCGCCGACGGCGGGATGACCGTCGACGACTGCATCGCCGCCAACCCGGACCTGTTCCGTTCCCTTCCGCCGGACATCGAGGCCCTCGCCGAGTCCTTCCGAGGCCGACCCATCCGCGAGGTCGCCGACCTGCTCGAAGGGGTGGCGAGCCTGCCGCCGAACTGCCGATGAGAGTCGATCGATCGCTGCGACACACGGACCGATCCGCCGACCGTCGCCGGCGCGGCGTCGTGCTGTTCGCCGTGTTGTTCTTCATCCTGCTGCTGACGGCGACGATCGCCACCTTCCTGCGACGCGTCGCCGTCGACGCTGGAATCGCCGTCAACCGCGACCGGGCCGCCGCCGCCGAGGCCCTGGCACGCGGCGGCATCCGCCTTGCCGAGGCCTTGCTGCTCGAGGATCTGCGGCTCGATGCCGGCGAAGCTCGACCCGACAGCGCCTGGGACGTGTGGGCGCGGGCGGGCCTCGAGCCGGTGTTCGTGGATGACGCGTCGGAAACCTCGCTGCGCCTCGAGATCGAGGATGCGGCGGCACGCCTCAACCTGAACGCGCTGGCCGGCGCGGGAGGGATCGGCCTCGGCAGCGAGGCGGCCTCCGAGGGTGCGGGGGCGGCGACTGGCGACCGCACCGACACCGTCGGGCGACAAGCCGCACGGGCGACCGGAGGACTCGGCGGCGGACGCAGCGGCGTCGAGACACGCCGGCTGTTCCTGCACGGATTTCTCGAGCGCGTGATCGACGGCCTGCCCGGGCGGCCCGAGGAGAAGGCCTATGACCCCCAGGCGCTGGCCGAAGGCCTGCTCGACTGGGTCGACGAAGACGAGGTGCGCCAGAGTGGCGGGCCCGAAGACGAACCGTACCAGCAGCGGAGCCCGCCCTACCGGGCCGCCAATCGCTCGCTGCTCGCGATCGACGAGTTGCGCCTGGTGGAAGGCTTCGACGGCCCGTTGGTCGACGCCTTGCGCCCGTACGTCACGGTCTGGCCGCTGGCCGGCACCGGTGGGATCAACCTCAACACGGCCCCATCCTGGGTGCTCGCGCAGCTCACGGTCGGGACCGACGTGTCCGGCATGCGCCCGGTCGAGGAAGAGGACGTCCGCCGGATCCTCGACGCCCGGGACGACAACGTGCTGTGCAGCGCCGCCAGCGCCGGAGGCGGCTGTACTCCCATCCAGGAGCTGTTCGGCGGCGAGACGATCAGCCCGCCGATGGTCGACCGCTCGACCATCTTCCGGGTCCGGGCCACCGCCCGGGTGGTCGATGTCGAACGGAGCATCGAAACGATCCTGGACCGCAGCGACCCGGCGGCGATCCAGCGGCTGGCCTGGCGCGTCCGGTGAGGTATCCATCCGCCCATGCTCGGTCGCACGCTCGGCATCGATCTCGGCAGCTCCGCCATCAAGGTGGTGGAGCTGCGCCAGACGCTGCGCGGCATCGAGCTGGTTCGCGTCGAGACGATCCCGGTCGCGCCGGAGGCGACGGCGGACCCCTCCGCGCAGCCGGTCGAGGCGACGGCCGCCGAAGCCACCGGCGCGGGCGACCCCGAGGCCGGCGCCACCACGCCGCCGGCGCTCGCGCCCGAACTCGCGACGGCGCTGCGAAGCTGGGCGGAGCCGTCGATGCTGGCCGGCGCACGCCTCGTCTGCGCGATCCCCGGCGACCGCGTCGCGCGGCGGCGTCTGCACCTGCCATTCCGGGATCGGCGGCGCATCGCGCAGGCCGTGCCCTTCGAGGTCGAGAGCGAGACCCCGTTCGACCTCGAGGACGTGTTCGTCGACTGGGAGCGCGTCGGCGGCGAAGCCGGGACGGCGGAGATCGTCGCCACCGTCACGCCGCGCCGCGAGGTGGCGATGCGCTTGAACGCGCTGCGGGAGTGCGGTGTGCTGCCGCGGGTGCTCGAGGTCGAGGGCCTCGTGCTCGCCAACCTCGCCGAGTGGATCCCGCTGCCCGGCACGCGTCTGCTGCTCGATCTCGGACACCGCAAGACGACCCTCTGCCTCACCGTCGACGGTGCGCCTCGGTTTGCGCGCACGCTACCGCTCGGCGGTGCGCACCTCACCGCCGCGCTGGCTCGCGAGCGCAGCGTCTCGTTCGAGGAGGCCGAGCGCAGCAAGGAGCGCGACGGGGTCATCGGCGCCGCCGGCGCCGCCGGCGCGCTGCGCGTCCTCGACCGGCTGGCACGCGATCTGTTGCGCACGCTCGGCGGCCTCGACGCGATGCTCGGTGCCGCCGCGGACAAGTCGATCGACGGAATCGTCCTGATCGGCGGCGGGGCCCGGCTGCAGCGGATCGATTCGTTCCTCGCCGAACGCACCGGGATCCCCACCGCTCGGCTCTCGATCGCGCCGGCTTCGCCGGCCAGCGCGCTGCTCGCCGGTGGGGATCCGCTGCGCTTCGCCCCCGCGCTGGCGCTGGCGCTGCGCGGCACGCTGAAGGCGCGGACGCAGACCAACCTGATGCGCGACGAGTTCGCGCCGCGCCGGGATCTGTTCCGGATCGCGCGGGAGCTGCGCGGCAGTGTGGGCTGGGCGGCCGCAGCGCTGGCGCTTCTGATCGCGACCGGCCTCAACTCGATCGTGCTCGAAGCGCGCCGAGCCAGCCGCCTCGAAGCGGAGCTCGCCGCGATCTGGCAGCAGGCCGCCCCGGGCCGCCCGCTGCCGGCGAACGTCTCCCGCGCACTCCAGGACACACTGCAACAGGCGCAGCAGCGTGCGGACCTGCTCGGGATCTATGGCGGCAACCTGTCCGCTCTCGACCTGCTCGCGGAGATCTCGAAGCTGGTTCCCCCGGACCTCGCGGTCGTGTTCGAAGAGCTGTCGATCGACGGCCAGGTCGTCCGTGTCCGCGGACATACCGAGAGCTTCGCCGCCGTCGATCGGCTGCGGGCGGCGCTGGCCGGATTCCCGAACTTCGGAGACATCCGCGTCAGCGAGGTCCAGGCCGACGCCACACGCGGCGGCAACAACTTCAGCGTGACGATCAGCCTGGCCAAGGCGGGACCCCCGAGATGAACGGCCTGCGCGAGCGATGGACGGTCTGGATCGGCGGGTTGGCTCCGCGGGAGCGGCTGCTGGTCGGCGCGGCCGGCGGCGTGCTGGTCGTCCTGGTCATCTGGCTCGGGCTCGTGATGCCGCTGGTCGGCGCCGTACGCAGCGCCAGGCTTCGTGTCGAGACGGCGGAGCGCGAGCTCGAGATCGCGACGCGGCTTCAGGAAGACCTCGGGGCGATCCAGGGGCGGCTCGCCGCCGTGGAACGGCGGATCCGCGAGGGCCCGCGCGGCAACCTCTTCACGACGCTCGAGGAACTGGCGGTGCAGTCGGCCGTCAAGGTCGAATCGATGGAGCCCCAGGCCGCCGCGTCGAGCGACGCATTCCGGGAAACGAAGGTGCAGGTGGTTCTCAAGCAGGTGACGCTCGCGCAGATGGTGAACTTCCTGCACAAGATCGAAGCGGCGCAGCAGATGCTTTCGGTGAAGAGCCTGCGGGTGCGCACGCGCTCCGATCGCAAGGGCGATGCGGTCGCCGAGCTGCTCGACGTCACGTTCACCGTCTCCTCCTTCGAACCCGCGAGCGGCGCTTGAGCGCGCCGCTCGCCAGCGCGCCGCCGCCCGCCGCGAGCTGGCTGCCGCAGAGCCGCGCACGCCGCGTGTGGCTACTGGCGCTCGCGTATCTGGCGCTGACCTCGCTGTTCGTCGTGCTCCGCTTCCCGATCGATCGGCTGACTCCGCGTGTCGAGACCGTGGCCAGCCGCGTGAGCGGCGCCCGCGTCGCGATCGGAGAGCTCGAGTTCCATCTGGTCGCGCTGTTGCCGGAGCTGAGCGCCCGCCATGCCGTGCTTTCCTGGCCCGCCGGCACGCAGCTGCGACTCGACCGCGTGCGCGTGCGGCCCGCGTGGTCGCTGTCGTGGTTTCGCGGGCAGCCGTCGCTGGTGCTCTCGGTGCGCCGGGGGTCCGGTCGGATCCGCGGCACCGCCCGGCTCGGCGACCCGCCGAGTTTTCGCGGAAGTGCGACGGACGTCGATCTGGCCCAGCTCCCGCCGGCACTGCTCGGCTCCGCAGGCCTGGCGCTCGACGGCAGACTCGACGGCACGTTCGACATCCGCAGCGGCGCGGACGGACCCGAGGGAACGATCGCGTTGCGCGCGGTCGATGGCTCGCTGTCGCTGCCGATCCTGCCGATGGGCGTCCCGTTCGAGAGCCTCGAAGCCGCCCTCGCACTCGGCGGCGACATGCAGCTGACGGTGCAGTCGCTCGCGCTCGAGGGACCGTTGGTGGCGCTCGCCGGCAGCGGCACGGTGGGACGGGGGTCGGCGGCAGCGCTCGCCCCGCTGCAGCTCGCCGCGCGACTCGAGGTCCGCGAAGCCGCACTGCGGCAACTGTTCGCCGGCACCGACATCGAGCTCGATCGGGACGGCGTGGCCGAGTTGTCGATCCGCGGGACCGTTTCCGATCCGGTCCTGACCGCGGCCGGCCCGCCCGGCGCGGGCCGGCGCGGCCCGGCGACGAATCCGGCCGCGCCGCGTCGCGCCACGAACCCGCCGTCGGACCTCCGCTGAGGAGCGCATCGCGTGAGCGCCGAATCCCTCCAGAAGATCCTCAAGACGCTCGCCGATCCGACCCGGGTCCGGATCCTGTTGCTGCTCGCGCGTGAGGAGCTGGCGGTGCAGGAACTGATGGATGTGCTCGGCATGGCGCAAAGCCGCGTGTCCCGCCATCTCGGCATCCTGCGCGAGAGCGGATTGCTGCGCGACCGGCGCGAGGGCACCTACGTGTTCTATCGCTTCGCCGCGCCGACCACCGGCGCCTGGCAGGACGCATGGGCCCTGACGCAACGCGAGCTGGCCGGTGACGCCCTCGTGGCCCGCGACAGCGCGGCGCTGCTGCGCGTGCTCGAGGCCCGCGCGAGCCGCGCCCGCTCGTTCTTCGACGCCGTCGGGCCCGAGTGGGAAGCCCTGCGCAAGGTGTTCAACGACGACACGCTGCGCGCGCGCGCCGTCGCCCACCTGGCGCCGGCCGAGTGGACCGTCGCGGACATCGGCACCGGGACCGGCATCCTCGCCGCGGAGCTGGCGCGGCTCGGAATGCGCGTGATCGCCGTCGATCATTCGGCGCGCATGCTCGAGGCGGCTCGCAGCAAGCTCGGCGACGAGGGCTTCACGCTCGGCGACGTCGGCCGTGCGGACGCGGACGATGAATCGGGACGGATCGAGCTGCGCGCCGGCGAAGCCAGCGCACTCCCGATCGCGGACGCGGAGGTGGACGCCGCCCTGGCCCACATGGTGCTGCACTATCTGCCGGGTCCGCTCGAGGCGCTGCGCGAGATGGCGCGCATCGTGCGGCCCGGCGGCGCGATCGTCGTCGTCGACTTCGTGCGCCACGAGGCCGAATGGATGCGTGACGAGCTGGGCGTACTGTGGCTCGGCTTCCCGCCCGAAGAAGTCGCCGGCTGGCTCCGCGAGGTCGGCCTCGAGCGCGTACGCATCGAGACGCTCACGGCGCGCTCACCGGCCCGCGAACTCCCGGCCACATTCATCGCCTCGGCGAGGAAACCGCGCTGATCCGCACGGTCGTCTTCGATGCCCTGGGGACGCTCATCCTCCTGCGCGAGCCGGTCGGCGACACCTATGCGCGGGTGGCGCGACAGTACGGCGTGTCGCTGCCGGCGTGGCGGCTCGAGGACGCCTTCCGCCGGGTGCTGGCACGGACGCCGGCGATGGTCTTCCCGGGCGCGACGCCGGCCCAGGCACGCGAGCGGGAGCGCACGTGGTGGCGCAGCGTGGTCCGCGCCGTCTTTCGCGCGGCGGACCAGATGGCCGCGTTCGCGGACTTCGATGCGCTGTTCGACGCGCTCTTCGCCCACTACGCGGAGCCCGGCGCATGGCGCGCGGCGCCCGGAGCCGTCGAGCTGCTGCCCCGGCTGCACGCGACCGGCCGCCGCGTCGCCGTCGCGTCGAACTTCGACCATCGCCTGCCGGCGATCCTCGACGGCCTCCGTCTCACTCCGCTCGACGCCGTGCTGCTGCCGGCCGATCTCGGCGCCGCCAAGCCGGATCCGGCCTTCTTCGCGGCCGTTGCCGCCCGGCTCGCCACCAAACCGATCGAGGCCCTCTACGTCGGCGATGAGCCGGAGCAGGACGTCGCGGCCGCGCGGCGCGCGGGCTGGCGCGCGGTCGATGTCGCGACGCTTGCTACGCTCGGCGCTCTTCCCGCTCACATCGACGCCCTCGAGGAGACTCCCGCCCCATGAGCGCCCCGCGCCCGCCGCGATCCCTGGCTCCGGCATCCCCGTCCGACGCGGCTGCCTTCTTCCGCGAGCGCTTCGCCGTCGACGAGCGCTCGCTGGCTCGCACCTTCGAGACGGCGCTCGAGCGGCGCGTCGACGGCGCGGACCTGTTCTTCGAGTACGCCGTCCAGGACTCGGTGGCGCTCGAAGAGGGAATCGTGAAGAGCGGCGATCGCCATGTCGAGCAGGGCGTCGGCGTCCGCGTCCTCGCCGGGGCACGACAGGGCTATGCGCACTCGGACGACATCTCGGTCGAGAGCCTGACGCTTGCCGCCAGCACCGCGCGCACCATTTGCGAAGCCAGCGCGACGCCCGGGCCGGTGGCCGTGCACACGCCGGCGGCGCCGGCCCGGGATCTCTACCCCGTCGCGATGGCGCCGACCGACGTGCCGGTGGCGCAGAAGGTCCGGCTGCTCGAGGAGATCGAGCGCTACGCGCGCAGCCGCGATGCACGCATCGTGCAGGTGATGGCCAGCCTCGTCGCCCAGCACCGACACGTGCTGGTCGCGACGCACGAGGGCCGCTGCGTCGGCGACGTGCGGCCCCTCGTGCGGCTCAACGTGCAGGTGATCGCGCAGGACGCGACGGGTCGCCACCGCGAGATCGGCTACCAAGGAATGGGCGGACGCTACGAACTCGAACGCCTGCTCGATCCCGCCGCCTGGCGTCCGCTCGTCGACGAGGCCGTCCGCGTCGCCATGCTCAATCTCGACGCCGTGCCGTGCCCGGCGGGAACGATGGACGTTGTGCTCGGCCCGGGTTGGCCCGGGATCCTGCTGCACGAGGCGATCGGCCACGGCCTCGAGGGCGACTTCAACCGCAAGAAGACCAGCGCTTTCTCGGACCGTCTCGGCCAGCGCGTCGCCGCACCCGGCGTCACCGTCGTCGACGACGGGACGCTGCCGGGCCGACGCGGCTCGCTGAACGTCGATGACGAAGGAACGCCGAGCCAGCGCACCGTGCTGATCGAGGACGGCGTGCTGGTCGGCTACCTGCAGGATCGCCTGAACGCGCGGCTGATGGGCATGGCGCCGACCGGCAACGGACGTCGTGAGAGCTACACGCATCTGCCGATGCCGCGCATGACCAACACGTTCATGCTGGCGGGCTCCGAGGATCCGGGCGAGATCCTGCGCTCGGTCTCCCAGGGGCTCTATGCGGTGTCGTTCGGAGGCGGGCAGGTGGACATCACCAGCGGCAAGTTCGTGTTCAGCGCCAGCGAGGCCTACAAGATCGAAGACGGCCGGATCGGCGCGCCGGTGAAGGGCGCGACGCTGATCGGCAACGGCCCCGACGTGCTGACCCGCGTCTCCCGGATCGGCCATGACCTCGCGCTCGACCAAGGCGTCGGCACGTGCGGCAAGGACGGCCAGTCGGTGCCGGTCGGCGTCGGCCTGCCGACGATCCGCGTCGACGGCCTCACCGTCGGAGGGACCCAGGCGTGAGCGCGTTCGACTCCTCCGCCATCGACCTCGTCCAGCGTGCAGTGCAGCGGGCGCTCGCGGCCGGTGCGCACTCTGCCGACGCGGCGCTCGCCGAGAGCGATTCCTTCGAGGCGCGCGTGCGCGGCCAGGAGATCGACTTCGTCAAACAGGCTCGCGAGCGCGTGCTCGGGATCCGGGCCTTCGTCGCGGGTCCCGGTGGGCTGCGCACGGCGCTGACGTCGACCAGCGATCTCACGCCCGACACGCTCGACCGGATGGCCGACGAGACCGTCGCGCTGGCGCGCGCGACGGCGCCGGATCCGGCGGCCGGCTTGCCGGAGGACGGCTTCGCCGGCGCGCTGCCGGACCTCGGTCTGCTGGCGCCGGAAGACCGCGGCGTGTCGGTGGAGGCCCGCATCGAAGACGCGCGCCGCGCCGAGGCCGCCGCGCGCGCGCTCGACCCGCGGATCACCAACTCCGAAGGCAGCCAGGTCGACAGCGGCTTCCGCCGCTCGACGTATGCGAACAGCGCGGGCTTCGCCGGCAGCTATGAATCGGCGCGCCACTCGCTGTTCTGCGAGCCGCTCGCGCAGCACGACGGCGCGATGCAACGCGACTACTGGCTGACGGCCGCGCGGCGTCTCGACGGCCTCGAGGAGCCGGCCCACGTCGGTCGGCACGCCGCCGCGCGCGCGCTGCGGCGGCTCGGCGCCCGTCCGGTGCCGACCTGCGAGGTGCCGGTCCTGTTCGAGCCGATGGTCGCGCGCAGCCTGCTCGGTCAGCTCGCCGGCTGTCTGTCCGGCGCTGCGATCTACCGGCAGGCGTCGTTCCTGCAAGATCGCATGGGCGAGGCGATTGCGAGCGAGCTCGTGACGATCGTCGACGACGGGCGGCTGCCCGGCGCGCTCGGCTCGCGCCCGTTCGACGGCGAGGGGCAGCCGACCCGCCGCAACGTGCTCGTCGAGCGCGGCCAGCTCCGGAGCTGGCTGCTCGACAGCTACACCGGCCGCAAGCTCGGGTTGCCGAGCACCGGCAATGCGTCGCGTGGGGCCGCCGGGGCGCCGGCGCCCGGACCGACGAACCTGTGGCTCGAGCCCGGTGCGTCCTCGCCGGAAGAGATCCTGCGCAGCACCGAGCGCGGCTTTCTCGTCACCGAACTGATCGGGATGGGCTTCCATCCGGTGACGGGCGACTACTCGCGCGGGGCCGCCGGCCTGTGGATCGAGAACGGCCGCCCGGTGCACGCCGTCGAAGAGGTCACGATCGCCGGCAACCTCGGCGACATGCTCGCCGCCATCGACGCCGTCGGCAGCGATCTCGTCTGGCTCGGGGCGATCGCCGCTCCGACGCTGCGCATCGCGCGGATGACGGTGGCCGGCCGCTGAGAGGGCGATGACGACACCCGACCCGACGACGACGGATCCGGCGCACGCCAACACGATGATCGGTCTCGCGATGCCCGCCTGGGAACGCTGGTCCGAGCGGGTCGTCGTCGCACTCGGACAGAATCCGGGCCTGTTCACCGGACCCGGCACCAACACGTACCTGATCGGGACCGGCCGTGCGCGGATCCTGCTCGATCCGGGCCAGGGCGTCGCGGGCTACCTGGATGTGCTGGAGCACGCGATGGAGCAGTCGGGCTGCGAGTCGATCCAGGAGATCGTGTTGACGCACGGCCACGTCGACCACCTCGGCGGTGTCGGTCAGATGCTCGAGCGCTTCGGACCGCTGCGCGTCTCGAAGTGGCCCTGGCCGGACTTCGATGCGCCCTGCCCCGCCCCGCTCACGCCGATCGACGACGGCGCAGTGATCCGGACGCAGGGCGCGACGCTGCGCGCGCTCCATACCCCCGGGCATGCTCCCGATCATCTGTGTTTCCTGCTCGAAGAAGAGCATGCGCTGTTCTCCGGGGACAACGTGCTCGGCGTCGGCACGACGGTGATTCCCGACGAGGGCGGGGACCTGCTCGTGTATCTGGCGTCGCTCGAACGGCTGCTCGCGGCGGCGCCGCATCGCATCTATCCGGCCCACGGTCCGGTGATCGAGGACGGCGTGGCGAAGCTCCGCGAGTACCTCGCCCACCGGGCCGCACGCGAACGACAGATCCTCGCGGCACTCGGCGAAGGCGCGGCACGGATCGCCGTGCTGGTGCAGCGGATCTATACGGATGTGCCGGCCGTCCTGCACGCGGCGGCCGCCCACTCGGTGGCCGCCCATCTGCGCAAACTCGAACGCGAAGGGATCGTGCGCCGGGTCGATGCAGGGCCGGCGCGGGAGGTGGTGTGGAGCCTCGCGCAGGAGGCGACGTGAGCGGATCTCCGTTCGGCGGCGAAGCCCGGTGAGTCACCCGCTGCTCGCGGCGTTGCGCAGCGACGATCCGGCGGCGCGCGCGGCGGCGTGTCGCGCGATTGCTGACGATCCGGCCGGCGCGCTGCTCGTCGAAGGGCTGGTCGACGGACTCGGAGATCGCGAGCGGACCGTCGCGCGCGCGGCCGGCGAGGCTCTGCTCGCGCTGGCCCGGCGCTCGGACGGCGTGGCGCCGCTGCTGCGCGCCGGGCTGCGCATCGCACAGCCCGGCGCCGCGACCGGCGACCCGGTCGCGCGACGCGCCGGACGGGCGCGACGGATCCGGGCAGCGCTCTTGCTGGCCCGTCTCGAACCGCCCGGACCGGGCCTGCTGCCGGCCCTCGTCGACGGACTCGGCGCCCGCGATGGCGACGTGCGCTGGGCGGCGGCGCGCGTCCTCGTCGACATGGGCCGCCTGCATCCGGAGATCGTCGGTGTCCTGATCGGGCTCGTGCGCAGCGCCGGCGACCCGAGTGCGCGACGCATGGCGAGCTTCGCGCTGCGCGAGCTCGCGCCGGACCTGCCGCAGGCCGCCGCGGCGCTGCTGTCGGCCACCGAGGACGAGGATCGCGACGTGCGCCACGCCGCGGTGACGGCACTGGCCGGATTGCTCGATCCGCCGGCCACCGTCGTCGCGCGCCTCGCCGAGCTGTGCGGGGATCCCGACGAAACACTCGCCCGGCTCGCTTCGCTCGCGCACGCGCGCATCGAAGCCGCCGGCGGCACGGAGGCGGAGCGATGAACGAGCCGCGCGGTGTGATCGTGACGGGGGGCACCGGAGGCCTCGGGCAGGCGGTCGTCGCGGCCTTCCTCGCGGCGGGCGACCGGATCGCCGTGCCGTGGATCGCCGAGGCCGAAGCTCGACGTGTGCGCGAGCGCTTTGCAAGCCCCCTCGCCGACGGGCGCCTGCTGCTGGTGGAGACCGACATCGCCGAGGCCGATGGCGCGGCGGCCCTGCTCGCCGCCGCCGGCGACGTCTCCGTCGTCGTGAACGGTGCCGGGGGCTTTGCCGGCGGCGCCCATGCGGAGACCGAGCTCACGGTCTGGGACCAGCTCTACCGCGTCAACGTCCGCACCGTCGCCGCGATGTGTCGGGCGGCGCTCCCGGGGCTGCTCGCGCGCGGGCACGGTGCGATCGTCAACATCGGGGCGACGGCGGCCGTCGAGCCGCCCGGCGGGCTCGGCGCCTACGTCGCGTCGAAAGCCGCCGTCGTCGCGTTCACGCGCAGCCTGGCGCGCGAAGTGCCGCCCGGGATCCGCGTGAATGCCGTGCTGCCGAGCACCATCGACACGCCGGCCAATCGCGCGGCCATGCCGGACGCGGATTTCTCGCGCTGGACCCGCCCGGAGCAGATCGCCGACACGATCGTCTGGCTCGCGAGCGATGCGGCCTCGGCCGTACGCGGCGCGCTGGTGCCCGTTTGAGCGCGCGCCTCGGAGCCCGGCTGGCCGCCGCGTTCGCCGCCTTGCCACTGCTCACCGCGGCGACCGTCGCACCGGCACAGGACGACTTCGTGCTCGCGCCGCAACTCGAGATCGTCGTGCTTCCACGCGAAGTGCTGGCGATCGATGCGCGCAGCGGCGGCCAGCGCGCCGAGCGTCTCGAGCTCGGCGAGCGCCTGCTCTACGCGAAGCAGCGCGGCCGTGTCGGCGTCGCGATCACGGATCGCCGCATGCTCGCCGTCGCCACCGGATCGGCGGCCTGGCAGGAAGCGCGCTACCGCAGCGGCGAGTCTCCTCCGGCCGACGTCGCGCTCGGCGACCGCGTGGCGCTGCTGCTGACCTCCGTGCGGGCGATCGGCTTCGACGGCAACAGCGGCAATTTCGTCGAGAGCGTGATCGGACCGCAGGAGTCCGTGCTGGACAGCCGCGTCGGGCAGAACCTCGCCGTCGTCGTGACCACGCGCCGCGCGCTCGGCGTCTCGGCGGCACGCGGCGGATTCTTCGAAGTGAAGTTGCGGGTCGGCGAGCAGATCACCGACGCTTCGGCACTCGCCAATCTCGTCACGCTGCGCACCTCGAAGCGGCTGCTGCTGTTCCGCGGCCCCAGCGGCTCGTGGGAAGAGCGGCGGCTCCCGATCCGGTAGCGTGCAGCCCACTCGAACCCGGGAGCCACCGTGTCGCTGCGCCATCCGCAACTCGGAAACCACACGGGGCTGGTCGCCACCGGCCGCGGGCTCTGGGCCTGGCGACCCCCCGACGGCTCGTGGGGCTGGAGCAACGCCGGGCTCGTGACGGACGGCGACGAGGCGCTGCTGGTCGACACACTGTTCGATGGGCGCCTCACCGGCGCGATGCTGGCGGCGATGCGAGACGCTGCGCCGGCGGCGCGCCACATCGGCACCGTCGTCAACACGCACTCGAACGGCGATCACTGCTATGGCAACGGGCTCGTCGCCGGCGCCGAGATCATCGCCACGCGCGCCGCCGCCGAAGAGATGGCCCGCGAGTCCCCGGCGGTGATCGGTGCGTTCGTGCAGCGCGCGCCAGAGCTCGGGCCACTCGGCGAGTACGTGCAGCACTGCTTCGGCGCCTTCGACTTCGACGCGGCCGTGCCGCGCGCGCCGACGCAGACCTTCGACGGCGCGCTGTCGCTGCGCGTCGGCGATCGCGCCGTCGAGTTGCTGCAAGTCGGACCGGCGCACACGGGCGGCGACCTGCTGGTGCACCTGCCGGCGGACGGCGTCGTCTTCACCGGCGACATCCTGTTCATCGAAGGAACACCGATCGCGTGGGCCGGACCGGTCCAGCACTGGATCGACGCCTGCGAGCGGATCCTCGCGCTCGGCGCCGACGTCGTGATCCCGGGCCACGGCCCGATCACCGACGCGCGCGGCGTCGTCGCGGTCCGCGACTACCTCGCCTACGTCCAGCGCGAGGCGCGGCTGCGCTACGACGCCGGCCTCGGCGTGCGGGACGCGGCGTTCGACATCGCGCTCGGCGACTACGACGCCTGGGGGGACGCCGAGCGTATCGCCGTCAACGTCGCCACGCTGTATCGCGAGTTCGCTCGCGATCCGGCCCCGCCGAACGTCGTCGAGCTGTTCGGCCTGATGGCCGCGCTGTGGCACGCGCGCCGGCGCTGAGCGCGAGTGTCCGGTCTCAGAAGTTCGCCGGCGACCTTCCGAGACGGGACGCTCGCAGCCCGGCCGGGACGATCCCGCCGTCAGTCGAGCCGGACGCGTTCGCCGTACTTCGGGATGACGGCGAGGAAGTCGAGCTCCCGGACCAGCGCATCGCGCAACGCGGCGGCCGACTCCGGCTCTCCGTGCACCGTGAACGCGATCCGCGGCGGGCGCGGCAGCTTGCGCAGCCACGCGAGGATCTCGGTTGGGTCGGCGTGCACCGAGAAACCGCCCGCGTCGACGACTTCGGCCCGCACCGGGACGTAGCGCCCCAGCAGCTTCAGCTCGCGTGCGCCCTCGACGAGCCGGCGGCCACGCGTGCCGGCCGCCTGGTAGCCGACCAGCACGATACTGTTCTTCGCGTCCGGCAGCCGGCGCGCCAGGTGATGCAGCACGCGCCCTCCCGTGGCCATGCCGGACGCCGACACGATGATGCACGGGAGACCGGCCTCGTGGATCGCCTTCGACTCCTCGACCTCGCGGGCTTCGATGAGGTCGTGGGTGTCGAAGGTATCGGCGCGGCCCCGCAGTTCCGGCCGTACCTCGGCATCCCCCTGCTGCGCCGCGCGCTCGTAGACCTGCAGCGCCGCCAGCGCCATCGGGCTGTCGACGTAGACCGGCAGCTGCGGAATGCGCCCGGCCGCTTCGAGTTTGCGCAGCGTCAGCAGCAACACCTCGGTCCGGTCCACGGCGAACGCCGGGATCACGACGGCGCCGCCGCGTTCGGCGGTCCGCACGATCGCGTCGGCGAGGTGGGTCTCCGCACCGGCCTCATCGTGCCGGCGACCGCCGTAGGTCGATTCGATCAGTAGCGTGCCGCAGCCGGTCGGGGGCTCCGGCGGCATCAGCACGGGGTGTTCCGGCCGACCGAGATCTCCGGAGAACAACACCGCATCGGCGTCACCGTCGTTGAACTCGAGACGCAGCCAGGCGGAGCCGAGGATGTGACCGGCCCGATGCATCGTCGCGCGCATGCCGGGCGCCACCTCGTGCACACCGCCGAACGGCAGCACACGGAGCTGGCGCAGCGCCCGTTGCGCATCGGCTGCGGTGTAGAGCGGCAGGGCGGGATCGTGCTTCGAGAAGCCTTTGCGGTTGGCATAGGCCGCGTCTTCTTCTTGCAGTTTCGCAGCATCCGGCAACAGGATCCGACACAGCGCCGCCGTGTTGGCGGTGCAGTAGATCGGCCCACGGAAGCCCTGCCGGACCAGCGCCGGCAGATAACCCGAGTGGTCGAGATGCGCATGCGTCAACACGACGGCATGCAGACTGCGCGGCTGCACCGGAAACGGCTCCCAGTTGCGCAGCCGCAGCTCCTTCAATCCCTGGAACAGCCCGCACTCGACGAGCACGCGCGCCTTCGGCGTCTCGACGAGGAAGCGACTGCCGGTGACGGTGCCGGCCGCCCCGAGAAAGCGCAGTGTCGGCGCCTGGTCACGGACGGCGCCGCGCCGGGCCGGGCGCGCCGGCCGGTTCGGCGCCTCCCCGGAACGCACCTTCTTCGCGCGCGCGTCTCGGGACACCTTCTTCTCCTCCGACCCCCTCGGAGTCAAGGGGTCCCTCGCCGCCGGCCCCGTCCTGTCGGAGGCGAGCTGCAAGTTGAACGACGCGGCCCGCACCGGCTGACGGCCGCCAGCGCCGTGAGGACTGCCACGCCGGCTGCGGCCGCATCGGGTTCCGGCACGGTGCGAACGCTCGCTCGCTCGAGCATGACGAGCTGCGCACTCGCTCGATTCCACAGATCGGCTCGCCAAAGCGCTCGCTGCGTCAACGCCTCCTGCTGCTGTTCGCAGGTGAACTCGAACTGCACGAAGTCATCGGTCACAGAAGTCGACGGATCCGGACGCGGGACGAGATCCAGGATCGGATCCGCCAGCGCCGCCCCGAGGATATCCGAGCCGGGACAGGCTCCGGAGCCGGGATCAGCGACGAAGGTCCCGAACGGAATCTGCGTGCCGCAGTCGTTCGAGAGCAGGAAGAGGCCGGTCGTTTCGGGATCCGCGACCAACTTGAAGCCCGCGGGCGTCGCCGTGATGATCACGCTCAGATCCCCGGGATCCCAGCACCCGAACGCCGCGTCGAGGGCTTGAACCGGCGAGAGCAGCGGCAGCGACCCGAACGCGGAACCGTTCGCCGGCCCGAGGAAGAAACCGGCGGACTGTGCGGCGAGCGGAAGCGCGGCAATGTCCTGCACGACCGCGAACGTGTCTCCGAGGACACGCGCGAAAACGGTGAAGCCGCCGCTCTGCGAGCCCGTGTCCAGGTTCGGGCGGTTGTCGGCCAGGTTGAAGAACCACTGGCTCGTCGCGCTGTCCGGGTCGTCGCCGAGTTTCGCCATCGCCACCGTGCCGGCCTCGTTGCCACGCTCGGGACAGATGAACCGCCACGTCGCCGTGTCGAAGGAGGTCGCTTCACAGGGCTCGTTCTGCACCGGCGGGTCGGCCGGAATCGCCTGCAGCTCGCTGCCGACCGGCGCAAAGCCTCCGCCTTGGATCACGAAGCCCGGAACGCTCCGATGGATCACGGTTCCGTCGTAGTCGCCGTCCTCGACGTAGCGGAGGAAGTTCTGGACCGTGAGAGGCGCCTCGCTGCGCAGGAGTTCGAGACAGATCGAGCCGCGCGTCGTCTCGAACTCGACGATCTCCGATCCGTCGGCCAGCCCGAAGTCGCTGCACGCCGCCCGGCTGACGCCAGCATCGGACAGGGCAGCGAGCAACCCGACTCCGAACGCCCAGACGTAGCGTCGGATCATCGACCAGCGAGAGGCCTTCCCGACGCAAAGCGACCGCTGCACCATGTGTCCACTCCTGCATTCGAGGGTCGCACCGCGCTTTCGACTTCGAACCTGGCGTCCGCAACGGCCCGGGATCCGCGTCGACGACGATCGTAAACCGATCGCCCGCCCCGACGCACAGTCCCGGAACTGACCTCGAAAACCGACTCCGAATCGCAGCGCGGACAGACTTGCTGGCCGGCGGGCCGGGCAAGCGTACAGCGGACCCACGCTGATCGGAAGCCTGATCCGCCGCCCGATCCTCGGCCGTCAGCAGCCTCCCGCCGGATCATCGCTGGCCCGCCCGGCCGAACTCCC
The DNA here is from genome assembly GCA_900696485.1 of uncultured Pseudomonadota bacterium. Taxonomy (GTDB): domain Bacteria; phylum Myxococcota_A; class UBA9160; order UBA9160; family PR03; genus CAADGG01. The sequence goes on along the minus strand of CAADGG010000044.1, from coordinate 14,462 downwards.
GGCGAAGGAGCTGCGCGCGGAACTCCGACCCGGTCGTCCCGGTTCCACGCGAGACCGCCCTGGGGTAGGGTCCGCGGCGATCGATGGGCCCGACGTTCCCGGCGCGACACGATCACGGAGGCGAACCCGATGGGCAGCTACGGTCTCACCGACGACGTGCGCGCGCTGCGCGAGCGGATGCGGAGGTTTCTCGACGAACAGGTGCTTCCGGCCGAGGCGGACCTCGAGCGCGAGGAGCACGATCCGGCCGCGCGGCGCGACGGCGTGATGGTGCGGCTGAAGGCGCGCGCCCAGGAGGAAGGGCTGTGGGCGCTCGGCCATCCGGCCGAGATCGGCGGCGGCGGGCTGCCGTTCATGGCGTTCGTGTATCTGAACGAGATCATCGGACGCTCGCACTGGGGCCAGGTGGCCGTCGGGTCGGTCTCGATGCAGGACTCGATCATGCTGCACCGCTACGGCACGCCGGAGCAGAAGCGGCGCTGGCTCGAGCCGATGGTGGCGGGCGAACTCTATCCGTCCGTCGGACTCACCGAGCCGGACGTCGCCGGCTCCGACCCGACGCTGATGCAGTCGCAGGCGCGCCTCGACGGCAACGAGTGGGTTCTCGACGCGCACAAGTGGTTCACCAGCGGCGCGAGCCACGCCGCCTTCACGACGGTCTTCTGCCAGACCGAGCCGGACAGCGTCGATCGCTGGTCGCGCTTCTCGGCGATCCTGGTCCCGACCGACACGCCCGGCTACGAGGTCGTGCGCGTCGTGCCGACGATGGGCCACACCGGCGGCGATCACTGCGAGATCCGGCTGCGCGGCGTGCGCGTGCCGAAGGACCATCTGCTCGGTCCGCGCGGGCAGGGTTTCGGCATCGCGCAGAAGCGGCTGGGACCGGGGCGCATCTTTCACTGCATGCGCTGGCTCGGTCAGGCCCAGCGTGCCTTCGAGCTCATGTGTGCGCGCGCGACGGCGCGCTTCGCGCACGGTTCGCTGCTCGCGGAGAAGGGCGAGATCCAGCGCTACGTCGCCGAATCCGCCGCCGACATCCAGGCCGCTCGGCTGATGACGCTCGATGCGGCGATGGCGATGGACCAGGGCACCGAGGCGCGCATCGAGATCTCGTTGATCAAGTTCCGCGGCGCGCAGATGCTGCACGACGTCATCGACCGTGCGATCCAGGTCCACGGAGCCCTCGGCGTGACGGCCGATACTCCCCTCGAGCGCATGTACCGCGAGGCCCGCTACGCCCGCATCTACGACGGCCCCGACGAGGTCCACCGGATGGTCGTCGCACGCCGACTGCTGCGGGATCCGAACGCCGCTCCCTGGGCCTGACCGAACGTCAAGAAAGGGGTCGGGTTCATTTCGTCAACTTTTCCCGTCCGGGAAAAGTTGACGAAATGAACCCGACCCCTTTCTTGACGGCGCTGGGAGATCCGGCGCGCTTCGTGATACCGTGCGGTCCATCCCGATGCGACGCATCGCCCTCGTACTCGTGCTGCTCGTCACGGCCCTGGCGGCCGCTTGGTGGCTGGTCCAGATCGGCTGGCTGCAGCCGAACCGCCCCGTCGCCGCCCGCTACGACGTGCACGGCATCGATGTCTCGCATCACCAGGGCGCCATCGACTGGGCGGCGGTCCGGACGGACCACATCGAGTTCGCCTACATCAAGGCGACGGAGGGCGCGGACTGGCACGACCCGCGCTTCGCCGAGAACTGGCGCGGCGCCGGCGACGCCGGATTGCGACGCGGCGCGTACCACTTCTTCACGTTCTGCACCCCGGGCCGGCCGCAGGCGGAGCACTTCCTGGCGGTGCTACGAGACGCCCGCGGTGACCTGCCACCGGCTGTCGACGTCGAGTTCACCGGCAACTGCACGCGCTGGGACAGCATCGAGACGATCCGCGCCGAGCTGGCGGTCTTCCTCGCGCACGTCGAGTCCGAGGCCGGCCGGCGGCCGATCGTGTACCTGCCCACGAGCGTCCACCAGCGGATCGTCGACGGACACTTTCCGGACCACGCGCTCTGGGTCCGGCACGTGTTCCTGGCGCCGCCGCGGCGTCGCTACGGAACCTGGCTGTTCTGGCAGTTCTCCCAGGACGGCCGCATCGCCGGGATCTCGCGACCCGTCGACCTGAACGTCTTTCGCGGCAGCAGCGCGGAGTTCGAGCAGTTGTTTCCGCGGGTCGAGGAGCCGCCTCGATGAGATCGGCGGAGCAGCCGGCCCCGTCGCCGGGCCAGTTGCTGTTCGTCGGCTTCGAGGGCTGCGAGCCGCCGGCCGAGCTAAGCGAACGGATCGCGGCCGGCCGCGTCGGCGGGGTGGTCCTGTTCCGACGCAACTTCGAGAGCGCCGGACAGGCGCGCGCGTCGATCGAGGCGCTGCACGCCGCCGCTCCTCCGGCATGGCCGCTGGTGGTGGCGATCGACGAGGAAGGCGGTCGCGTCCAGCGCCTGCGGGACTGGTGGACGGCCTGGCCCCCGATGCGCCGACTCGGAGACTGCGATGATCTTTCCCTCACGGCCGCGATGGCGCGCGCGCTCGGCCGCGAACTCGCCGACCTGCGCATCGATCTCAGCTTCGCGCCGGTCGTCGACGTCGACACCAACCCGGCCAACCCGGTGATCGGCGATCGCAGCTTCGGACGGACTCCGGAGCTCGTCGCGCGACACGCCCGCGCCTTCCTCACCGGGCTGCAAGCGGAAGGCGTCGCGGCCTGCGCCAAGCACTTTCCCGGTCACGGCGACACGGAACTGGACAGCCACCATGCGCTGCCGGTGCTCGCCCACGATCTCGCACGGCTGCGCGCCATCGAGCTGCCCCCCTTCGCCACGGCCATCGACGCCGGCGTCGCCAGTGTGATGACGGCGCATCTGCTGCTCCCGGCACTCGACCCCGAAGCTCCCGCGACGCTGTCGGCTCGTGTGCTGCAGCTGCTGCGGCGCGAACTCGGCTACGACGGGCTCGTTTTCAGCGACGATCTCGACATGGCCGCCGTCGCGGACCGTCATCCTCCCCGGGAGCTCGTTGCGCGTGCGCTGTCGGCCGGCGTGGACGTGCTGCTCGCATGCCGCGACGCCCGGCGCCAGGCCGAGCTGCTCGCCGCACTCGAAGACGCGCCGGCGGCTCTGCTCGCGGCGCCGCTCGCGCGGCTTGCCGCGTTCAAGGCGCGCTTCAGCGGCGGCCGCGCCAGCCGCGGCAGCGCCCCGCCGTATCCGCGGCACCAGCAGCTCGCGCAGCGCATCGGACAAACCACCGCGCCGGGCTGACGCGTGCCGGCCCGATGGCTGGCCCGCTGCGGTGTGCGACGGCGAGGGAGCAGCGCTCACGTCCGAGCCTCGCGAGGGGGGGAACGCGCCGTCTCCCGCAGCCGAGCCGCATGGGGCGCCGGAGAGGGTCCCGACGGCGGACCGCCGGCGGGCCTTGCGGTAGTCTTCGGCGCCATGTCGGCCCCGCCCTTCCCGCTCCCGAGCACGCTCCAGGAACTCGCCGGCGTCGCCGTGCGCGACCTCGCGCGGGACTTCGGCACGCCGACCTACGTCTACGATGCCGCCGGCATCACGGAGCGCGTCGCGCGACTGCGCGCGTTCGACGTCGTCCGCTACGCACAGAAGGCGAACTCGAACCTCGCGGTCCTCGACCTCGTGCGGCGGGCCGGCGCGCTCGTCGACGCCGTCTCGGCCGGCGAGATCCACCGCGCGCTCGCCGCGGGCTGGGCGGCCAGCGGCGAGCCGTCGCCGATCGTCTACACCGCGGATCTCTTCGACCGCGAAGCGCTCGAGCTGGTCCTCGAGCACGGCCTGGCCGTCAACTGCGGCTCGCCGGACATGATCGACCAGTACGGCGAGCGGGTCGACGGCGGGGAGATCACGCTGCGCGTGAATCCCGGCTTCGGCCACGGACACAGCCGCAAGACCAACACGGGGGGGCCGCACTCGAAGCACGGCATCTGGCACGAGCAGTTGGAGGCCTGCGTCGCTCGCGCCGCCCACTACGACCTGCGCGTCACCGGCTTGCACGTCCACATCGGTTCGGGCGTCGACATGCGTCACCTCGCGCAGGTCGCCGAGGCCTGTTGCGAGCTGGCGGTCCGCACCGGTCCGGGCTTGCAGTCGATCAGCGCCGGCGGCGGGCTTCCGACCCGCTATCGCGAGGGGGATCCGGAGCCGGACATCGCCGCGTACTTCGCGATCTGGGACGGCGTTCGCGAGCGCCTCAAGCGCGGCCTCGGCCATCCGGTCCGGCTCGAGATCGAGCCCGGCCGCTTTCTCGTGGCCGAGAGCGGCTGGCTCGTCACCGAGGTCCGCGCGGTGAAGCGCACCTCGCAACACACTTTCGTGCTCGTCGATGCCGGCTTCAACGTCCTGGCGCGACCGGTCCTCTATGGCGCGTATCATCCGATGGCGCTGGTGCCGGCGGATGCCGATCCGCGACCGCTCCGGGACGTGGTCGTCGCGGGCCCTTTGTGCGAATCCGGCGACATCTTCACGCAGGACGAGGGGGGGCTGGTCCGGACCCAGCCGTTGCCGGAGGCCCGCGTCGGCGACCTGCTGGTGATCGGCGGCGCCGGCGCGTACGGCGCCGTCATGGCGTCGAACTACAACTCGAAGCCGCTGCCGGCGGAGGTGCTCCTGCGCGCCGGCAAGGCCCAGCTCGTGCGCGCTCGCCAGACGCTCGAAGACCTCGTGCGCGGCGAGATCATTCCCTGACGCGTGGGCGGCCCGGTAGCGCGCGGCCGATCGCTTCCGACAGGATCCAGGTGATCAGGACGGCCACCGCACTCATCGCCAAGACGGGGCCATCGAGCGCAACGAGACCCAGCGCCTGACGCAGCGCCGGCACCGTCACCGTCAACACCTGGAGCACGACGCTGCCGAGAATCACCGCGTGGAGGGTCCGGTTGGAAGCGGCCTGCGCGCCGATCCGGCGCGCGGGGTAGGCCGTCAAGAGCTGCGCTACGGACTCGAGCAGGAACACGGCCGTCCGCGCGACTACGACGGTGTAGCCCCAGACCGGCAGCACGATCAGGAAGGCCGCTCCGACGCCGGCCTTCAGCAGCCCCGTCGACAACACGAAGCGGCGCGCCGCGCGATCCAGCAGCGGCTCGCCCGGCGGCTTCGGGGCCCGCTTCATCACATCGGGGTGGCGATCGAGCGCCAGCGCCAGGGCCGCCGGACCGTCGCCCAGGAAATTGATCCACAGCAGCTGGATGGCCGTCAGCGGCAGCAACAGACCGCCGGCGACATCGCGCATGCCCGTTGCGAAGGAACCGAGCGCACCGACGACGACGAGGGTCACGAGGGCCACGTTGGTCGAGAACAGGAAGCGGATGAAATTCTGGATGCTCTCGTAGATGCTGCGGCCCTCTTCGATGGCCCCGACGATCGATGCGAAATCGTCATCGAGCAGCACGAGGTCCGCGACTTCCCGGGCGACGTCGCTGCCGCGCTGCCCCATCGCCACTCCGACATCGGCGCGCTTCAGGGCGAGCGCATCATTGACACCGTCGCCGGTCATCGCCACGATCTCGCCATCCCGTTGCAGCACCTCGATGATCCGCAGCTTGTGTTGCGGATCGACGCGTGCGAGGACCTGTACGTCGCGCAGGGCATCCCGAAGCTGCGCATCCGAGAGCGCCTCGATTTCCCCGCCGACGAGCACGCGCTCCGCGTCGAGACCCACCTCTCGCGCCACCGCCCGCGCCGTTCCGGGATGGTCGCCGGTGACCAGCAACACGCGCACCCCGGCCGCCGTGGCGCTGCGAATCGCCGCGGGGACCTCCCGCCTCGGCGGATCCCACAGCAGGACCAGGCCGAGGAACTGCAGATCCCGTTCTGCTTCGCCGGCGCCGGTGGCGAGCGCGAGCACCCGGTAGCCGTCCTCGGCACCGGCTTCGGCGCGCGCCAGCCAGTTCTCGCGCACGTCGCCCGCGAGCGTGCAACGCTCCAGCAGCACCTCCGGCGCCCCCTTGAAGTAGCTGCGCAGGGCGCCGTCCTCCTCGACGCCGACGCGCATGAACTTCCACTCGCTGTCGAACGGACGCAGCGAGCGACGCGGATGACCCGCCCGCAGTTCGCGGATCTCGACGCCCTGCGCGCGGGCGTAGTCGAGCAGTCCGTGGTCGAGGGGGTCGCCCGCCGCCGAGTCGTCATCGGCGTCGTTGGCGAGCGTCATCGCGCGCAAAGCAATCTCGGGCGCCGGCGAATCGAGCGCCTGGACCGCCATCCGATTCTCGGTGAGGGTGCCGGTCTTGTCGGTCGCGATCACGGTGACGGAGCCGAGCGCCTCCACCGCGGACAGCCGCCGCACGACGGCCTTCCGGCGGGCCATCCGCTGGACGCCGAGCGACAGCGTGAGCGTCACGACCGCCGGCAGGCCTTCCGGGACCGCCGCCACCGCCAGCGCCGCGGCGAACAGGATCGCCTGCTGCAGATGGCCGACTCCCTCGATCGCCACGAGCACGCCGGTGAGCAGGATGGCCAGCCCCCCCACGAGGAGCGCGATCTGGTGACCGAGCGCATCGAGGCGACGCTCGAGCGGCGTCGGTTCGGCACGGATCCCCCCGAGCAGCGTCGCGAGCTGACCCATCGCGCTCGCCGGTCCGGTCCGCACGACGGACAGCAGACCCTGGCCCCGCACGATCAACGTGCCACTGAAGCTCTCGTCTCCGGCTGCTTTGTCGATCGGGATCGATTCCCCGGTGAGCACCGCCTCGTCGACCAACACGCCGTGCGCTTCCAGGAACTCGCCGTCGGCCGGGAGGCGTTCGCCGGCTTCGACGCGCAGGACATCCCCCGGCACGAGCTCGCGACTCGGAACCCGGGAGAACCGTCCGTCGCGCAGCACCCAAGCGAGCGGGGCCGCCAGCGCTTCGAGCTGTGCCAGCGCCTGTTCCGAGCGGTGCTCCTGGAACGCCCCGAGACCGGCGTTCAGCAACAGGACTGCCGCGATGGCGATCATCTCCGCCGGCCAACCGTGCGCGCCCTCGTAGAGCCAGGCGGCGAGACCGAAGACCAGTGCGAACAGCAACAGGTAGAGCAATGCGCTGTGGAACTGCGCCAGGAAGCGCCACCACAACCGGATCGGCGCTGCCTTCGGCAGCGCGTTCGGACCCACCAGCGCGAGGCGACGAATGGCCTCGTCGCGGCTCAATCCGGCGGATCCGCGGGGAGCCTCTCGTCGGGTCGCGGCATCGTCGTGGAGCGGCATCGTGCTGCGCAGACGATACCAGGACCAACCGACGGCGCGGTCCGGGCCGGAGCCGCTGCCCGAATCGCTTTCGGGGCTCGGCGGGGCTGCCAGGTCTGCCGGCCGGGCCGAGCGGCCCCGGCAAACGTCTCAAGCTGAGAGCCCGAAAGGCCGACGGAACCTCGGGAAAACACTGGATGCGCCGAAACATCGCGACCCTGTTCCTGCAGTATGCGCGCCTCGACCGGAAGCGCGGGGCCGATGGGCTTTCCCCGCTCGAGGAGGAGATCTGGAGCAACCTGCGCCGCTACCTCGGCAAGCGGCTCAACCCCGACGTCCCGAAAGATGCCGACCGCCGGGCGTCGTTGCGCGTCGCGACCGAGATCGGTTGCCTCTGGGCTCGCAGCGCTCCCGTCCACGACGCCCATGTGACGAATCTTTCCCGCAGCGGCGCCTTCGTCCGGACCCCCGTGCCGGCCCCGGTCGGCGAGGAGATCTCGCTTCGCATCGCGCTCCCGGAGGGTGGCTGCATCGAACTGCCGGCGGTCGTGGCGAACCAGTTTCTTGGCGCAGACTCCCATCGTCGGGGAATGGGGGTCCGCTTCGGACCGATGAGTCCCGAGACGACGAAGCTCATCGACGCGCTCTACGAGCGCTCGATCATCGATGAGTTCGGAAAACCCGACGAGACCGACCCTCCCTTGGTGGATTCCAGCTTCGGAGAACCCGCATGAGCCTGCTCGAGCGATGCCACGACGATCCGCCGACGGATGCGGAGAGCCCCTTCGAGCTGCGTTCGGCTCCGCGCGTCGCCTGCAACGCGGCCGGAGAACTTCGGCTCGGCGGCATGGGGACCCTCGCCTGTCGGCTGCGCGACGTCGGCACCGGGGGGATCTGCATCCAGACGCCCTCCCCCTTCGCGCTGTCCTCGCTGCGCAGCGTGACGATCCACCTCCCGGGTGAATCGCTGACGCTCGACATCGAGGGCTGCTGGCAGCGCGAGGCGAGCCTCGAACGGGCGATCTTCACGGGTCTGCGCTTCTCCCGGCCGACCGCGTCGGATCGCGAGCGGATGCGCAAGTTCGTCGAGCAGGCAGCCCAGGAGCTGACGGATTTCCTGCAGAACCGCTCGGAACTCCGCGACCTCGGTCTCGACGAAGCCCTCGACGTCGCCCTCGCGAGCCGGCTGCGGGAGGCGCCGCCGGGAACCTTCATCTGCCGGGAGGGCCACCCGCGGCCTGGCGACGATTCCCTCTTCGTCGTGATGCGAGGAACCGTGACGCTGGCGGCCACCGGCGACCGGGAACACGAACTCGAGGTCGAGCGCGTGTCGCCCGGCGGCGTGTTCGGCGGGATCCCGCTGATCGCCGACGTGCCGTCGCCGGTGTCGGCCGTCGCCGTCAGCGATGTGATCCTGCTCGAGCTGGACCGTGCCGTCTTCCGCTATCTCGAGCGCGCAAAGCCGCTCGTCGCGCACCGATTGGCCCGTACCATCGCCGCGCGCCAGGTGCTCCAGTTCCGCGCACTGGTTTCGCGCCTGACCGATCAGAACCGCCGCTCGCGCTGATCACCCGCCATGCTGCAGCCGATGTCGGCCTCTCGCGATCCCGTCCGCCGGCACCCGTCGGCGGATCTGCGCATCCTCCTCGTCGAGCCGGACCCCCGGGAGGCGGAGCGCGTTGCCACCGGCGCCCACGCGCTGCCGAGCGCTCGTTGCCGGGTTCGGACCGTGCCCGATCTCGTCGCGGCCCGGGTCGCCCTCCGCGAAGCCGGCTGGGACGCCGTCGTGTTGTCCCTCGCGCTGCGCGATCTGTCGCCGCTCGAAGCGCTCGCGCAGCTCCACGCGTGCGCGCCCCGGCTCCCGATCATCGCCGTCGAATCGGACGCCGGCGAGGAACTCGAGAGCACCGTGATCGCGGCCGGTGCCCATGCGGTCCTGATCTGTGGCGAGTACTCGAGCCGTGCACTCGTGCGCACCGTACGCCAGGCCATCGAGCGCGCGCAGATCTTCGAAGAACTCGAGGCGGCACGCAAAGCGGCCCGCCATCTCGCCACGCACGATCCGCTCACCGGCATCGCCAATCGTCTGCTGCTCGAGGATCGGCTCGAGCACGCCCTGGCCGGAGCGCACCGCAGCGGCGAGACGATCGCGGTCCTGATGTTGGATCTCGATGGCTTCAAGGGCATCAACGACGACTACGGCCATGCCACCGGAGACGAGGTCCTGCGCTGCGTTGCCGGGAGACTGGCCAAGCAGGTGCGCCAGAGCGACACGATCGCCCGCCTCGGCGGCGACGAGTTCGCCCTCGTGCTCACGAACCTCCAGCGCGAGACGGACCCGGCGCGCGTCGCCCGCAAGCTCCTCGCCGCCCTGTCGCAGCCGATCACGGTGGCGGGCGAGCGCTTCCAGACCGACGCCAGCATCGGCATCGCGGTCCAGCCGCGGGACGGCAGCGAAGGCGGCGAGCTGCTCCGGAACGCCGACCTCGCGATGTACGCGGCCAAACGCGAAGGCGGCTCCCAGTACCGGTTCCACAGTCCCGAGATGAACGCGAGCGCGCGCGAGCGCCTGCGGATCGAGGGACGGCTCGCGCAGGGTCTCGCCCGCGGAGAGTTCCTCCTGCTGTTCCAGCCGCAGGTCGACCTCTCTTCCCGTCGCGTGATCGGCGTCGAGGCCCTGCTGCGCTGGAACGACCCGCTGACGGGTCTGCGCCCGCCGGCGGCCTTCCTGGCGGTCGCCGAAGAGACCGGACAGATCGCCGAGATCGGGGCCTGGGTGTTGCAGACCGCCTGCTGCGAAGCCCGCCGCTGGCGCGAAGCCGTCGCCGGGCCGTTCCACATCGCCGTCAACGTCTCGGCCCGACAGATCCGGCGGCTCGGCTTCGAACGCATCGTCGAGGAGGCCCTCGCCGAGTCCGGGTTGACGCCCGCGCAGCTCACGCTCGAGATCTCCGAGAGCGCACTGGTCGACGTCGAGGGAACGTCGCTCCGGACGCTCGGCGCTCTCGACGAGCAGGGCATCCGTCTCTCGCTCGACGATTTCGGGTGCGGCGGCACGGCGCTCGCGGATCTCAAACGCCTGCGCTTCCACGAGCTGAAGATCGACGGGGCCTTCGTCGCCGGTCTCCCCGACGACCCCGGAGATGTGACGATCACGTCGGCGATCCTGACCCTCGCCCGCGGTCTCGGCGTGGACGTCGTGGCAGAGGGCATCGAGACGCAGGAACAGCTCACGTTCCTCGAAGCGGTCGGTTGCACGCGCGGCCAGGGCTTCCTGTTCGCGGCGCCGCTTCCCCGCGAGGCCTTCGCGACGCTGCTCGGCACGCCGACGCTCGAGCCGTGGCTCGAAAAGGCCCGTCGGACCGACTGACCCGCCGCACCGGTTGGTGGCGACGAGGGGCCGGAGGCGATCACGGTGTCAGACCCGTCACGGCGTCGATCACGACGGTCGTGTCGACGGTGAGTTTCAGCAGGTCGCCATCGACGATCGCGTAGCGGTAGCCGATCGGCGGCGACCCGACACGGCGGGCGAGATCGAGCGGCAACGGGGCGATGATGATGGCGCCGGGCAGGGGCGCTCCGATCGTGTAGCGCTTCTCCTGACGGCCGGGCGGCAGGCAGTCCGCCGTCTTCTTCTCGAGGCCCGGGGCGCACTTCCCGCGACCGTATTCGGCCGTGTGCCAGGACCGGAACAGGTCGCGCTCGCGGACCGTGAAACGTTCTCCGGCAGTGATGCGGCGCGGCGCGCCGGTGCGCGCAGCCGCGCCGCCCGTCGTCGCACGGACCGCCGAACCGGAGTCCGGTCCCGCCTGCCGATCCGAGCCCGGAGACGGCGGATCGGCCACGACCGGCAGCGCGAGGATCGCGAACCACAGCGTCATCAGGAGCGAAGTCGGGACCGAGCGCATCAGTTCCTCTCGTCGTCGGGGCGCGTCGCGCAGGATGACGCGACGCTGCGGGCTTCGAGGTCGACGATCTGACCGGCGCGGAGCTCGGCTTCGAAGTCGCCGCCGGAGACGGCCAGCGCCCATCCGGCGTCCGGCTGCCCGGCGAGATCGAGCGCCCGGATCTGCTGCGCGCCGGGGATCCGCCCGCGCAGCCGGCGCGGCTGGCCGGTGGCCTCGTAGAGACGCACGCGCAACGCGCCATCGGCGCCCGGCTCGAGCGCCGAGACGACGATCCCCGGGTCGTCGAGCTCGACGAGACGCGCACCGTCCCGAAGCGTCGCGCCGTTCCCGTCCCCTGGCGCGAACGCGCTCGGTGGCCAGGCGAAGCGGTGAGCCTCGGCGATCCAGGAGGCTTCGTCCGCGGCATGGAGGCGCAGCGACAGTTCGGCGCGAAACGGGCCGGGCGCCTGCGCACCAGGCGTCGGCATCAGCGGACCGGCCGGACCGGGCCGCAGCGACAGGTCGCTCCGCGACAGCCATCCGACCGCACGCAGCAGTGTCACGGCGATCGATGTCGTCCCGCCCGGCTCCGGCACGGCCTCGACCTCGCTGTTGCCACGGGCCGCGACGGTGAGCGCTCGGGCGTCGTCGCGGAGCCGGCAGTAGCTTCGCTGCGGCCCGGCTCCGATCGGCCACTCGGACGGTGCGGCGCTGCCGAAGGCCTCGCGCGACGGCGCGATCGGGCGCGCGACGGTCTCGAAGGCGGACTCGACCTCGAAACGTGTCGCCGTGAAAGGCGCGCGCAGGTGGATCCGCAGCCGGTGATCCTCGGCCGTGTTGGTTCCGGCAACCAGCACATCGATGCGATCGAGGCCGGCCGGCACACGCAGCCACACGGTGATCGGAAGCCCAGCCGACCGCGGGCTGCGGCGCTGGCGATCGGATGCCAACCCGCACGGAACCCGGAGTCGAAGCTCGAGCCGCAGCGCCGCACTCGCGACGCCGGCGCGTTCGGCGCGCACACGGGCCCGCTGCGGCCGCTCGATGCGGACCCCTTCCGGTACCGGGTCGAAGTTGTAGCTGTCGCCGCGATCGCCCTCGCTGACGATGTGCACGGCATCTTCGATGCGGGTCCCGCTGCCGCGGTGCACGAGCGCAACGACGCCGTCGGCATCGGCCTCGACGCGCCAGGCCTCGTTCTCGACGAACGCGCCGCCCCCCGGCAGCCGCCCGCTCGCGAGCGGCGTCGTCGCGCGGACCGCGCCCGCCACGAGGCGGTAGACGCGCAGGCCATGACCGGGAAGTTCGTCACTGAAGGCGACGTGCAGGCGCGCCGGTCGCTGCGCGTCGACGGCCAGCGCCGTCACGCCGGGGTCGGCCAGCGCGGCGACCAGTGCGCGCTTGACGCTCGCGAAGTCCAATGCGCCGCGCGGCTCGCTGCCGACGATCACGCGGACCGAGAGCTGCGCGCCGTCGAGCCGCCACGACACCGCGTTCACGTGATGGCCGAGCAGCTCGCGCGGAAGATCCGCGAGCAGGCTCCGCGCGAGCTCGAGCGGGAACGGGGTACGCCAGGCCACACCGGGGCTCGCCACGATGACGTCGGCCGGGACGACGCGGCCGGTCGCATCGCGGACGTGGGCGGAGACGCGAGCGCCCGGACGCAGGCGCGTCGGATCGAGACCCGGAAGATCCAGCTCGAACTCGGCTTCGACCCGCGCGGGTCCCGCCGCATTGCCGTGCCAGACCACGAACGCATCGCCTTCGCGCGGACCGGCTGGCGAACAGGCCAGGCGCGATCCGAGCTCGGCCGTCACGCGTTCGAGCTGCGCGAACGCGAGCTCCCGGACGCGATCGAAGCGCACCTCCATCTGTTCGTGCACCGCGTCGACGGAACAGCCGCAGATCGAGTCGTGCGGATGGTTCTCGAGCGCGACCCCCCAGGTGAAGTCGAGTAGTTCGCGATCGATGGGCGCCCCGAGCCAGCCGGCCCACGCGGCGAGCGGCTCGAGCGTGCGGGTCAGCAGCCGATCGTTCACGAACTCGCGCTGTTTCTGCGCGAGCCGCGCCGACGCGCAGCCCGGCAACAGCGGGGCGCGCAGGCCGGAGCGCAGCTCGCCACGATGCACGGGGGCATCGCCGCCCTGTTCGTCTCGGACGCGCGTGAGCGCCATCGGCAGCGTGCCGATCTCGAGGTCCAACGGCTCCCGCCGCGCTTCGAGCTGCGGCAACGCGGCCTGCAGGGCGCCGGGAAGACCCGCTTGCGGCGGCAGGTGGTCGCTGCCGTTCATCAGCGTGAAGGTGGTGCCGCGCACGAAGGGCGCCAGCTCCTGCAGCGTCCGCTCGAGGCGACCGGCCAGCGCCTCGGCGTCGAGTGGAAGCAGCGCAGCATTGCTGTAGCCGGTGGCGAGGTACAGCGTGAAGAGCCGCGTGCCATCGGGCGCCTCCCACCAGAAGCCGGTCTCGCGCACATCTTGGCCGACGCCGCGCCACAGCGCGGCCCCGGCGAAGCCGAAGCGGCGGAAGATCTGCGGGAGCTGGCCCACGTGACCGAACTGATCCGGCACGTAGCCGAGCTGCATCGCGCCGCCGAACGACTGGGCCCGCGCGAGGCCGAAGCGCAGGTTGCGGATCAACGCCTCGCCGGACACCAGCCACTCGTCCGGCAGCACGTGCCACGGCCCGATCAGCAGACGACCCTGTTCGACCAGCTTCGTGATCCGCTCGCACGCGCCGGGGCGCACGGCGAGATAGTCGTCGAGCACGATCGTCTGCCCGTCGAGCGTGAAGTGCCGGAAGCTCGCATCGCGCTCGAGCACGTCGAGCACCTGATCCACCAGCGCCACGAGACGGACCCGGAACGCCTCGTGGGTCCGGTACCACTCGCGGTCCCAGTGCGTATGCGGAACGACGACGAGATGGGGCTTGGAGATGGCGTCTCCCTCACAAGGTGCAAGCGGCCCGAAGCGGCTTCGCGAGCGGTCGGCAGCGGATTCCGCGTCAGGACACTAGGCCAGCCCGACTCCGCGAGGAAGCCTCCGCGCGGGCGCCCGAAGGCCTTGCGTTCGGCGAGATCGGCGAGGACGCCGTCGCACGGCGCGTTCCTCATCACCGACCGCACCAGCCGTTCCCGTTGGAAGGCACCCCGGATGGAGCGAGAGCCCTGCCCATCCTCGCCGATCCGATGGCGGCGCGAACTCCGCACGTCGTCGAAGAAGCACTCGGCCGTGTCGCTCGAGTGGAGGTCGACCTTCAGGAGGCGCCGGCTCACGGGGAAGCCCCGGGTGTCCGTCGGGCAGACGACGAGGCTCACCGGGGTCCAGGAGTCGAGCCCGCTCCCGCCCGACGAGCACCTGACCGTCAAGAAAGGGGCCGGGTTCGTTCGTCAACTTTTCCGG
>CAADGG010000043.1 GCA_900696485.1 uncultured Pseudomonadota bacterium | reverse complement strand
CTCGGCCGGTGGCGCCGGTGGCGCCGGCGCCGGCGCCGGCAGGGCGGGCGGCGGCGCCTCCGCCGGCAGCGCCGGCGGCGGGCGGCCGAATAGCACGACGGCCGCCGTCAGCAGCAGCGGCAGCGCCACGATCGCGAGGATGGCGGCCGCCGGGTGCTCCGCCATCCAGGCAAAGAAGGGGGACAGCAGTTCGAGGAACTCGAAGGGGGACGAGGCGTCTTGCATGGCGGCGAGGAGGATACCGACCGACGCCGCCCCCGCCGCCCCGGCGTGCCGACCGCTACGCGTCGCGCAGTTGGACGGAGACCAGCTTCGAGACGCCTTTCTCCTCCATCGTCACCCCGTACAGCACGTCGGCGATCTCGATCGTCGCCTTGTTGTGCGTGATGATGAGGAACTGCGATTGCGAGGACATGTCCCGCACGATCTCGTTGAAGCGACCGACGTTGGCATCGTCGAGCGCGGCATCCACCTCGTCGAGCAGGAAGAACGGCGACGGATGCACCTGGAACAAGGAGACCAGCAACGCCAGCGCCGTCAGCGTCTTCTCGCCGCCCGAGAGCAGGCCGACGTTCTGCAGCCGCTTGCCGGGCGGCTGGGCCATGATGTCGACACCGGCCTCGAGCAGATCGTCGGATTCGGTCAGCGAAAGACTCGCCTTGCCACCACGGAAGAGGCGCGGGAAGTTGTGCTGGAAGCGTTCGTTGACGGCCTCGAAGGTCTCGCGGAAGCGTTTGCGGCTTGCGCGGTTGATGCGCGCAATCGCCTCGCGTAGCTGCGCAACGGTGTTCTCGAGATCGGATTTCTGTTCGGCGAGGAAGCGCTGCCGTTCGGCCAGTTCCTCGTGTTCCTCGATCGCCCCGACGTTGACGTCGCCGAGCGACTGCACGCGCTTGCTCACTTCGGCCAGGTGACGCACGCGCTCCTCGCGCGGCCGGGTCGCCCACTCGGCATCGGAGCGCGAGAGACCCACCGGCTCGGCGGATTCCGCATCGAGCGGATCCGCCGCCGGATCGCCGATCGGCTCGGCCTCCGAGCGTTCCGCGGGCGCCTCCGACTCCGCCGTGCGGGCCTCGTCCGCCTCGGCGGCGCCCGCCACCGGCACGACCGGCTCGCCCGCCGCCGGCACGACCGGCTCGCCCGCCGCCGGCGGCGCCCAGCTCGCGATCTCGACATGCCAGAGATCGCGTACCCGCTGCTCGATCTGCTCCACGCGCAGCGCGCGCTCACGCATCGCGAGTTCGCTCGCCTGGATTCGTTCGCGCCGGGCGAGACCTTCGGTGCGCAGATGGCGCACCTCTTCCTCCCGCACGCGGACCTCTTCGGAGGCGGCCTCGAAGTCGTCCCGGGCGCGATCCGAGGCGGCGCGGGCCTCGTCCTCCTCGCGGAGCTTCTCGTGCAAGCGGGATCGCGCCTCCTCGGTCGACGCGCCGAGCTGCGCGCGGCGCGCGTCCATCTCCTCGATCTCGTGCTCGCGTCGCGCGATCCAGGCCTCCGTCTCGCGCGCCGCCTCCGCGGCGCGCCCGCGTCCCTGCGCGAGCCGGTCGCGCTTCTCGGCGCACGCCGCCAGCGCGACGCGGCGTTCCGTAAAGGCGGCATCGAGCCGCTGCAGCTCGCGACCTGCCTGCCCGATCTGGGCCGAGAGCGCATCGAGCACGCGCTGGGCCTCCGCCCGCTCCGCGCGCAGCGCCTCGAGGCGCTGCACCAGGGCTTCGCCTTCGACCTCGAGCGCCTCGCCCTCGGACACCAGTTCCGAGCGCTCGGCGGTCCGGCCGTCCTGCACCTCGAGCGTCGCCTTCAGCCGCTCGCGCGAGCGTTCGAGGTCCTTCTCGTGGTTCGCCACCGCGAGCGCCGCGGTGTGGTGGCGATTGCGCAGGTTGTCGAGTTCGTCGGACGCCTGCGCCAGCTCGGCCTCGGCGGCCGCGTGCTCCGCGCTGCGCGCCGCCCCCTGGCTCTCGAGCGCCAGGACCTCGCGCTCGAGGTCGCGAACCTCACGCACCCGGGCCAGTACGCCACTGCCAGCTTCGCCGCCGCCGACCAGCACGCCGTCGGGGGAGAGCACGTCGCCGTCCGGCGTCACGAACGTCGCCGGCAGCGTCCCGCCGCCGTAGGCCTTCCGGACCTCACCGAGATCCGCCACGAGCACGACATCGCCGAGCAGGGCCCGCGCCACCGCCTCGTAACCCGGCTGCGCGCGGACGCTCCCGAGCAGCGGCTCGCCGAGCGGGACGAAGCCGGTACGCGGCGTTTCTTCGAGCGGATCGAGCACGAGCACGGCCCGGCCCGCGCCGGCCTCGCGAACCCGTCCGAGCGCCGCGAGCGCCGCGTCGAGGCCACTGGCCACCAACGCCTCGGCGCGCTCGCGCAGCACGACTTCGACGGCGCGCTCCGCCGCAGGATCGACCTCGAGGACGTCCCGGACCAGGCCGCGCAGCCCGTGCGCCGACCGCACCTGCTCGCCCTGCTCGACCAGATGCCGGGTCCCGCCGCCGAGGTCCTCGGCGCGCCCGAGGACTTCGCGCAGAGAGCCGAGGCGCGCCGCACGCGTCGAGGCGAGCTCACGCGCGGCGCGCAGCCGCTCGGCGGCGTCCCGCGCTTGCGCCACGGCCCGTTCGTGACGCGACGTCGCCTCCTGCAGCGCGCGGCGCAACCGCTCGCGATCGCCGAGCAGGTTCTCGAGCCCTTCCTCGAGCCGGCGCTGCTCGGCATCGACCCGGGTGGCCTCGCCCTGCTGCACCTCGAGGGCCTCGTCCGCGCTGCGCAGGCGGCGGGCGATCTCGGTGCGGCGCTGCTCGAGCGCAGCCACGCGATCCTCCGCGCGGGCGATGCCGGTGAGCGCATCGACGAGCCGCGGGTTGAGCGCCTCGCGGTCGGCCTCGAGCCGGCGCAGCGTCTCCCCGGCCGCGCGTGCGGCAGCCTCGGCATCCGCCAGACCCGCCTGCTCCGTCGCCAGCCGGGCCTCGAGCTGGGCGAGCTCCTCGGCCGCGGTCTGCTCTTCGTGGCGCGCCGTCGCAAGCTGGGTCTGGAGGCTCGTGCGCTCCTCCTCGCGGGAGGCCCGCGCGAGCGCCAGCGTCTCGCGTTCCCGTTGCTCGTACTCGATCCGGCTTTCGAGCTGCTTGATCTCGCTGCGCAGGCGGAACAGCACCTCGCTGCGCGTGACGACGGCGCGCTCGCGTTCGGCCAGCTCGAGCCGCATGCGGTCGAGATCGGTCTCGCGTTCGGCCAAGCGCAACGCCGACGCCTCTGCTTCGTCGCGCTGCGCCGCGAGCCGCCGCCCCGCTTCGTCGATCTCCGTCATCAGCTCACGGCGATCGTCGGCGGCGAGCGAAAGCTCGAGCAGCTGCACGCGGGCCTGCAGCCGCTTGAAACGGGCCGCCTTGCGCGCCTGGCGCTCCAACGACTGGATCTGGCGCCGGATCTCCCCGAGGACGTCGGAGACGCGCAGCAGGTTCTGCTCGGTGCCCTCGAGTTTGCGCTCGGCCTCCTGGCGCCGCGCCTTGTACTTGCCGATGCCGGCGGCCTCTTCGATCAGCTGGCGCCGATCGCCGGGCCTCGCGGACACGATCGAGGCGATCTGTCCCTGCTCGACGATCGTGTAGCCGCGGGTCCCGATCCCGGTGTCGCGGAAGAAGTCGTGGACGTCGCGAAGCCGGCACGGGGTCTTGTTGATCGCGTACTCGGACTCGCCGCTGCGATAGAGGCGCCGGGCGATCTGGATCTCGGGATAGCCGGCGAATGCAGCCGGCGCTCGACCCTCGGCGTTGTCGAAGGTCAGCACCACCTGTGCGAGGCCCACCGAGCCGCGCGTCTCGGTGCCGGCGAAGATCACGTCCTCCATGCCCTTGCCGCGCAGGCGCCGCGGTGCCTGCTCGCCCATGCACCAGCGCATGGCGTCGACGACGTTGGACTTGCCGCAGCCGTTCGGGCCCACGATCCCGGTGATGCCGGGCTGGAAACCCAGCACGACGCGGTCCGCGAACGACTTGAAGCCGGAGATCTCGAGGGACTTGATTCGCAACCGGAACCTCGGCCCCCAACGGCGGCGGATGGCACCGTCGGTTCGGGGGACGCCGGGCGTACGGGGGGGAACGGGGTGCCCATTGGGTACCACCCGGAACCGCCCGTTGGCAAGAGCTTCGCGAGGCGCCGGCGAGCGTTCGGGGCCGGCGCGCGGCGCCCGGCCCCGGGCCCGGTCCCGCCGAGAAGGCGTTCTATCCGGCGGCGAGCGCCGGAGCGGCGTGCTCGAACTGCAGCCGATAGAGCCGCCAGTAGGCGCCGCGTCGGGCCAACAACTCGGCGTGGCTCCCGGATTCGACGCAGCGCCCCTTGTGCAGCACGTGGATGGTATCGACATCCTGGATCGTCGAGAGGCGGTGGGCGATGACGATCGCGGTGCGCTCGGCGAGCAGCGCATGCAAGCCGCGTTGCACCAGCAACTCGGTCTCGGCATCGACGGAGCTGGTGGCTTCGTCGAGGATCAGCAGATCCCCGCCGTGCGCGATGGCGCGAGCGAACGAGAGCAGCTGACGCTGGCCCGCCGACAGATCGCCGCCGCGCTCGCGCAGCTCGCTGTCGAAGCCCTGCGGCAGCCGCTCGATGATGCGGTGCGCCTCGACCATCCGGGCGGCGCGCACGACCGCCCGGCGATCCACATCCGGGCGTCCGAGCGCGATGTTCCACGCGATGCTGCCGCTGAACAGGAAGACATCCTGCAGGACCATCGCGATGCGCCGGCGCAGCTCCCGCTGCGGGATCTCGCGCAGGTCGACGCCGTCGAGCCGGATGCACCCGCGGGTCGGCTCGTAGAGCCGCGCCAGCAGCTTGATCACCGACGTCTTGCCCGCGCCGGTCGCGCCGACCAGCGCCGCCCGCTCCCCGGGCGCGACGCGCAGCGAGAAATCCCGCAGCACCCAGTCTTCGCCCTGATAGGCGAACCAGACCCGGTCGAAGACGATCTCGCCGGGGCGATCGCCCCCGGCGCGCCGCGGCGGGGCCTCCGGCGTCGAGACGGGCCGCGCGCGGTCCACCGGCCGCTCGCGGTCCTGGATGGCGGGGGCGGTATCGAGGATCTGGAAGATGCGCTCGCAACTGGCCATCGCCGACTGCATCACCGAGTACTTGGCCGAGAGATCGCGCAGCGGCAGGAAGAAGCGCCGCATCCAGTCGATGAACACGTACAGCGTGCCGATCGTCATCGCCCCGCCGGACACGAGACTCGCGCCATACCCGACGATCACCGCAATGCTGATTCCGTTTGCGACCTCGACGACGGCGAACAGCGCCGCGTCGTAGCGGATCGACTGACTCCAGGCGTCCCGATGCGCTGCATTGAGCGCCTCGAAATCGCGCTGATTGCGAGCTTCCCGGCGGAAGAGCTGCACGATCTTCATCCCGGTGACACTCTCCTGGATCATCGCGTTGATCCGCGCGATCCGCACCCGGATCAGCCGGAACGCGGCGCGGATCCGGGCCCGGAACAGCACCGCGCAGACGGCCAGCACCGGCACGACCAGGAACGCGACGAGGGCGAGCCGGGCATCCACCAGGAACAGGACCACCGCGAAGCCGATCATCTTGAGCACGTCGGTGACGAGCGCGACGATGCCGGCCGAGAACATCTCCGAGACGTTCTCGACGTCGTTGGTGGCGCGCGTCACCAGGCGCCCGACCGGATAGCGGTCGAAGAAGCCCAGATGCAGACCCTGGATGTGCTGGTAGACGTCGCGGCGCAGATCCCGCATCGCGGACTGCCCGGTCCTCGCCATCAGGACCGTGTGGACGAACTGCAGCGTGGCATTGCCCGCCATCGCCAGCAGGTAGAGACCCGCCAGCCAGGCCAGGCCGTCGATGCTTCCCGGCGGATCGAACAGCCGGTCGAGCCAGCCCATTCCCGGCTCGCCAGCGGCGCCGTCCCGCTGCACGCGGTCGAGCCCGGACTTGACGATCCAGGCCGGCGCGAGTTCCAGCAAGAACAACGGAGCCGTGAGCAACAGCGTGGCGACGACCTGCCAGCGGTACGGCGCAACCCAACGCCAGAGCCGGGCCATCAAGCGCGCGTCGTAGGCCTTGCCGAGGGCCTCCTCTTCGTGCAGGGAATCCTGGGCGCGGGCCGGACCGCTCATGTCCGCGCCGTCCCGTCGCCGGCGAGGTGATCGAGCGCCTCCACGAGTTCATCGTCGAGCGCCTGCTCGCTCGCGAGCCGGGCATAGAGGCCGCCGCGCGCGAGCAGCTCGAGATGACTCCCGGATTCGACGAGCCGCCCGTCATCGAGAACCGCGATGCGATCGGCCTCGCACACGCTGGCGATCCGATGGGAGATGACGAGGACCGTCCGGCCGGCGAACACCTGCCGCAGTTCCTGACGGATGGCGGCTTCCGTCTCGGCGTCGACGCTCGCGAGCGTATCGTCGAGGATCAGGATGCTCGGGCGCAGCGCCAGCGCGCGGGCCAGCGTGGTGCGCTGGCGTTGGCCGCCCGAGAGCATGATGCCGCGCTCCCCGACCAGCGTCTCCCAGCCATGCGGCAGCTCGGCGACGTCCTTGGCCAGTTGCGCACGCGTCGCCGCCTCGATCACGCGCTCTCGATCGAGCGACGGCAGCCCGTAGGCGACGTTCTCCGCCAGACTCATCGAGAACAGGAAACCGTCCTGCGGCACCATCGCGATCGACGAACGCAGCGTGCGCAACGGAATCCGGTTGATGTCGACGCCGTCGAGGAAGAGCTGGCCGTCGGGAACCTCGAGCAGGCGCGGAATCAGCGAAGCGAGCGTCGTCTTGCCGGCGCCGATCGGGCCGACGATCCCGAGCACGCTGCCCGCCGGAACGTGCAGCGAGACATCGCGCAACGCCGGCTCCCGGCCGGCGTCGTAGCGGAAGGAAAGGCGGCGGAACTCGATCTCTCCGCGCAGCGGCCCGCGCGCGACGACATCCGGACGGTCGGCGATGCTCGGCGCCGTCCCCAACACCTCGTCGATGCGCTGCAGGGCGGCGCGACCGCGCTGCACCAATGCAAAGACCCAACCCATGATGAAGGTCGGGAACGTGAGCTCGTAGATGAACATCGCGAAGGTGAAGAACTCCGCGACGCTCATCCGACCCTCGGCGATCAGGTGGCCGCCGACGTACAGGACGATCCACGTGGCGGCCGCCGGCAACATGCTGGTGATCGCCGGCATTGCGCTGTTCACGCGGATCAGGCCCAGCTGGGCCGCGAAGAGCCGCTCGTTGGCCGCATCGAAGCGGGCGCTGGCGGCCGGCTCCATCGCATAGGTCTTGACTACCGAGATGCCGGAGATGGTCTCCTGGAGCTGGGAGCCGAGCGCAGCCAGGCCCTCCTGCACGTCGAGGTTGCCGCGGTGCATCGAACGGCCGAAGGAACGCGCGATCCACAGGAAGGCCGGATACGGCAGCAAGACCAGCCCCGCCAGCAACGGGTTCAACGACACCATGGCGCCGATCACGAACAGGTACAGGATGGGGGTCTGGACCACCGAGAGAACGCCGGGGCCGAGCATCAAGCGCACCGACGCGAGGTCGTTGATGCAGCGGCTCATCAGATCGCCGGTCCGCCAGCGCTGGAAGAAGGACTGCGGCAGGCGCTGCAGGTGCGCGAACAGGTCGTTGCGGAGTTCGTACTCGATCTGGCGGGCGCCGTTGAACAGCAGCGTGCGCGAGCTGAAGCGAAGCGCTCCCCGGGCCCCCGTGGCGGCCGCGAGCAGCGCGCAGCGGCGGACCACCTCGGCCTGCGACAGCCCCTGCTCGAGCGCCTGGATCGCCCAGCCGACAAGCACCGGCACCGCCGCGAAGCTAGCCGCGTAGCAGAGCGTCGCGAGCGCGCCGAGCAGGTAGGTGCCACGGTTGTGGCGCAGGTACCCGAGCAGGCGCGCGAAGCCACGCGGGGCGGCCTCCGCCGCGGCGGCGCCGGTGGGGGCCTCCGCGGCGGCGCTCATCGGCGCAGCCAGGCCGCGAGCCGCTCGCGATCGATGTCGAGTCGCCAGGCCGCCAGCGTGAGCGTGTGGCTCCACCAGGTCCGGAGCACACCGTGCTGCCGATAGCGACGCGACGACGTCACGGCAGCGAGCGGCAGCAGCACGAGCCGGCCGCGGCGGCGCATCGCTCGCACCAGGTCGAGATCCTCGAGGATCGGCACCGCCGGGAGCCCCCCGATCGCGGCCAGCACGTCGCGCCGGACGAACAGCCCTTGGTCTCCGTACGGCAGCCCGAGCCACCGCGAGCGCAGACGCGCTCCCCACTCGATCACGGCGAGCGCCGGACCCCGCGGTGCAAAGCGAAGCTGGAACGCACCGCCGACGACCGAGGCGTCTTGCAGACCCGCCCGCAGCGCCGCGGCCCAGCCGGACGGGAGCCGCGTATCCGCATGGAGGAACAACACCACCTCTCCTCGACTCGCTTGCCAACCGGCCTGCTGCTGCTGCGCCCGGCCGGCTGGACAGGCCAGCACGCGGGCGCCGGCGGCGCGGGCCCGGGCGGCCGTCGCATCGCGACTGCCGCCGTCGGCCACCAGCACCTCGATCTCGGGATCGGCGGATTCGAGAGCACTCGCGACTGCCGCCTCGATCGACTCGGCTTCGTCGAGGGCCGGAATCACGACGGCGATCCGCACGCGGAGAACGTAGCCGACTCCTCGCACGTCGGAGCGCGCCCCCGTCGCCACGTCGGAGGGCGGGTCCCCGGCTCACCGGGTCCCGCGCGGCGCCCCGGCGGGCACGCCGCACAGCGCTCCGCTCTCCGAGCTGGACCGCAGCTTGACTCGGGGGTTGCCGCTCTTCTATTCATCCCGCGTGCCGCCCCCTGGTGCTCGAGACGACGATGTTCCGGCTGCGGCCCCCTCCTCCGCCGGGGATGCCCCGTCCTACGCTCGCGCCGGCGTCGATCTCGATCACGACGAAGGCTTCGTGTCCGACATCGCGCAGATCGCGCGCACGACCTTCCGGCCCGAGGTGCTCTCCGGGATCGGCGGCTTCGCGGGCTTGTTCAAGACTCCCGACCGCTACCGCGAACCGGTCATGGTGGCCAGCGCCGATGGCGTCGGCACCAAGCTGAAGCTGGCCGCCCAGCTCGGCCGCTACGACACCGTCGGCATCGACTGCGTGGCGATGGTGGTGAACGATCTCGTCGTCCAGGGCGCCGAGCCGCTGGTCTTCCTCGACTACCTGGCGATGGGCCGGCTCGACAAGAAGATCGCCGAGGAGACCCTGCGCGGAATCGCCGAGGGCTGCCGCCGCGCCGGCTGCGCCCTGCTCGGCGGAGAGACCGCGACGATGCCGGGCCTGTACGGCGAAGGCGAGATCGAGCTCGTCGGCTTCGGCGTCGGCGTCGTCGAGCGCGAGCGTGTGATCGACGGCTCGAGCGTCAGCGAGGGCGACACGCTGATCGGGATCGGCTCGAACGGGGTCCACAGCAACGGCTATTCGCTGGTCCGGAGCATCCTCGACGAAGGGCTGCGTGCGGGCCGCTTCGACCTGCTGGCGGAGAACGACGAACTGAACGGCACGCTCGCGAGCGCCCTGCTCGCGCCGACGCGGATCTACGTGAAGCCGGTGCTGAACCTGGTGCGCGACTTCGACGTGAAAGGCCTCGTCCACGTGACCGGAGGCGGCTTCTCCGGCAACGTGCCGCGGATCCTGCCCAAAGGGGTTCGGGCGCGCATCGATCTCGGTGCCTGGCCGCGCCCTCCGATCTTCGACTGGCTGCAGCGCCACGCCGAGATTTCCGACACGGAAATGCTGCGAGTCTTCAACTGCGGCATCGGCATGATCGCGATCGTGCCGGCCCCGCAGAGCGACGATGTGCTGGACCGTCTGCACGGGCTCGGCGAACGCGCCTACCGGATCGGGAGCGTCGAGCGCCGCAAACCGGACGAGGGGGACGACTCTCCGCTCCGCTTCGTCCGGGTGCCGCGCGCGCGCTGATGCGCAGCGTCTCGCTCGAGGGAGCCCGCTCGCGAACCCGCGCCCGGCGCTGGGATGTCGTGGTGCTCGGCAGCGGCCTCCCTGGCCTCGTCGCCGCGGTCCGGCTGGCGATGGGGCGCTTGCGGGTGTTGGTGGTCGAGGAGGAGCACGCGGCGCGCCTGCCGGTCGCCGTGCGCGAGCCGTTCTTCCTGGCCGGCGCCGCACCGGGAGGGGTGCTCGATGCCTGCCTCCGCGCGCTGGCGCTTCCGCTGATCGACCGCCGACGCCTCCGGCCCGATCCCACCGCCTACCAGGTCGTGTTCCCGGACGCCCGTGTCGATCTCGGCACCCCGGCGCGAACGGCCGAGGAACTGGTGGCCTGGGGTCTCGCGAAGCCGGACACGGCGCGAGCCCTGGTTCGCGGGCTCGCCGAAGCAGCCGCCGCGGAACGGGACGCGCTGCTCGAGGCGCCGATCGTGCGTGCGGGACGTCTGGCCGGGCTCGGCCGGTCGAGCGGGCCGCGCGTCTCCCGCCACGCCCGGGGCCTGCCGGGCGAGGTGAGCCAACCGACCGAATCGCTGGCGCCGCTGCTCGACGCGCAGCTGCACGCGCTCGTGAACGTCGCCCATCCGGCGGCTCCGCCCGAGGCGCGTGCGCGGCTGCTCGGCGGCGCGCTCGAGGGCGGCACCGTCTGGGAATCCCCCGAGGATTCCCTGCTCGGGCTGTTGCGCCGCCGACTGCAGGCGCTGCACGGCGAAATCCGGCTGTTGCCGAATCGCTTCGAACTGGTCTCGATCGGAGATTTCGCCGGGATCAAGCCGGCCCTGTCGGACGAGGTGTGGTGCGGCCGGGCGCTGGTCCTGAACTCTCCGCTCGGGCCGCTCCGCCACTGGCTCGCGGGCTCGGGGGACGGTGAGGTTCCGGATTTCCTGCCGGACGCCCCGCCGTTGCGCCGGCGGGGATGGATCGCGCTGCGCATGCCCGCCCACGCGCTGCCCGAGGGCATGGCCCGCCGGGTGCTGCACGTGCGCGATCCGCTCGCTGCCTTCGAGGGGGGGAACCTGGTGCGCATCTCGGTCTACCCGGAGCGACACGGACGCGACGTCGTCGTCGTGGCGGCCTTCCTGCTCCCGTCCGGTGTCGAAGAGGACGCCGAGCTGGAACGCACCGTGGCCGAGGGCGTGCTGAGCCTCATGCCGTTTGCCCGCGAACACGCCCGGCTCCTGGCTCCGCTGCCGCGGCCGGGGTGGGACGACGAGTTGGCGCTCGAGGATCCGCCGCCGGGCACCGGTTGGCCCGGTGAGATCGAGCTGCGGCTGCTGTCGAAGCCGTCGGTGTTCCGACTCCCACGCGAACAGGTCGGGGTGCTGGGGGTGGAGGGGGACTGCCTGCTAGGCTGGCGCGCTGGCGAGGCCATCCTCTCCGAGCTGCGCTGACGCCGGACCCGCTCGCGCGATGCGCTCGCAGCTCGGAACGGCCGCCGGCACGCCACCGTCCGCGAGGGCACCATGCACCGATCGCCGCTGCTCCGCCTGATCGGGTACGCGCGTCCCTACGCGTTCGTTCTGATCGCGGCGGTGCTGCTCACGGGCCTCCAATCGGGCGCCCGCATGGGGCGCACGTGGCTCATCAAGCCGCTGATCGACGACGTGTTGCCGGCGGCGGGCAGCGACGCGCCAGACGTGCCGTCGCGGCTGACCTGGCCCGGGTTCGAGCGACTCCTCACCCGCGCGCTGCCGGGCGCACTGCGCGGAGAAGCACCGGCTCCCGCGGCCGCCGTCGCCCCGTCGGAAGGGCTCTCGTTCTCCGATCGGCTCCTCGGGCTGCTCTTCGCCGGCCTGCTGCTCGCCTTCGTGCTGCCGGTCGCGCACTTCGGCTCGGTCGTGTTGACCGAGTGGGCGCTCGGGCGCGTCCTGATCGATATCCAGCGCCAGATGGCCGGCACGCTGCTCTCGCTGCCGCTGGGCATCCACCACGAGCTGCGTCGCGGCGATGCGCTCACGCGCACTCTCCATGACGCCGTCCTCTCGCACCAGGCGCTGCGGGTGCTGCTCGGAGACATCATCGAGGCCGGCTTGTTCGTGCTGGCGAGTGTCGCGACGCTGCTCCTGATCTCCTGGCAGCTGGCGCTGCTGGTGCTCGCGCTGTCCCCGCTGCTGGTGGGCGTCGTGGCGGTGTTCGGGCGCCGCATCCGGTACACCGCCCGCCGTCGGCAGGAAACGACGGGAGACGTGATCCAGCGCCTGATGCAGATCCTCTCCGGCATCAAGACCATCAAGGCGTTCCGCGCCGAGCGCTTCGAGGCCGAGAGCTTCGGCCGCGAGAACGAGCGGTTGTTCCGGCGCACCATGCGCGTGGTCCGCAACCGGGTCTTGTCGCGCAGCTTCGTCGAGGCGATCACCAACACCGTCGGGCTCGTCGTGCTCGGCATCGGGGCCTGGCTGGTCCTGCAACAGACCTGGGGCCTCACGACCGGGGCGCTGGCGGTGTTCGCCACGGTGATGATCACGGCCCAGCGCGCGACGCGGGATCTCACCAAGGCCTGGACGCAGCTGCAGGATGCGCTGCCGTCCGCCGAGCGCTTCTTCGAGCTGATCGACCGCGAGCCCGAGGCGGGCGATGCGCCGGACGCTGTGGCGATCGACGGCCTGCGCGAGGGCATCCGGATCTCCAAGGTGCGCTTCTCGTACGGCCGCGAACCGGTGCTGCGTGATGTCTCGCTCGAGATCCGGGCCGGCGAGGTCGTCGCGCTGGTCGGACGGACGGGGGCCGGCAAGACCACGCTCGCGGACCTGTTGCTGCGTCTGCACGACCCCGACGCGGGTTCGATCGAATTCGATGGCGTCGACCTGCGCCGGATCGCGCGCCACTCGCTGGCCGCACAGGTCGCCGTCGTGGCCCAGGATGCGTTCTTGTTCGCCGGAACGATCCGGGAGAACATCCGCTTCGGCCGGCCGGGCGCCAGCGATGCCGAGATCGAGGCGGCCGCCCGGGCGGCTCACGTCGACGAGTTCGTGGCGGCCCTGCCCGAGGGCTACGACACCGCCGTCGGCGAGGCCGGGGCGAAGCTTTCGGGCGGCCAGCGCCAGCGGGTGGCCATCGCCCGCGCGCTGCTGCGCGATCCGGCGCTGCTGATCTTCGACGAAGCCACCAGCGCGCTCGACGCGCAGAGCGAGCGGCTGGTCCAGAAGGCGGTGGACCGGCTGATGCGGGGACGCACCGTGGTCGTCATCGCGCATCGCCTCTCGACGGTGCGCAAGGCCGACCAGATCGTGGTGCTCGAGAACGGCGCCATCTCGAGGATCGGAAGCCACGAGGAACTGCTCGAAGAACCCGGCCTCTACCGCGACCTCGTGCGCCTCCAGGTCTGATCCGTCAAGAAAGGGGTCGGGTTGGATCGGTCAACTTTTCCCCTTCCGGGGAAAAGTTGACCGATCCAACCCGACCCCTTTCTTGACGGCGTGCCGTGCGTTCCCAGAGCTTGACGTGCTTGGCGAAGACGTAGAACGACGAGGTGGCGGCGATGACGAAACCCGGCCAGCCATCGCGAAAGCCCTGTTTCCAGAGCCAGCACTCGAGGAACTTCACCGGCGGATGCAGCAGCGCACGCCACGGCGAGAAACGCCGTCCTTGCCGCGCCCATTGCTCGGCCACCAGGTCGGAGAAACGCTGCACGGTCCGGAGCTGGTCGGCGTAGTCCCGATAGCTGAAGTGCTCGAGGTCGGCGTCGAGTCGGCCGACGGGTCCGTCGGCGATCAGTTGATCGTGCGGATCCACGCCGCCCCAGCGCGCCCGGCCCCGCCGGACGAGGCGCAGCTTCCAATCCGGGTACCAGCCGCCGTGCTCGATCCATCGGCCCAGATGGAAGGTGTGACGCTTCACGCGGTAGCCGACCAGCGGCGAATCCGAGGCGACCGCCGCCTCTACGGCCAGCCGCAGCGCGGCGCTGCAACGCTCGTCCGCGTCGAGGCACAGCACCCACTCGCCCGTCGCTTGTTCGAGCGCGAAATTCTTCTGCGCGACGTAGCCGGGCCATGCCCGCTCGAACACCCGCGTCGCGTGCGCGCGGGCGATTGCGAGCGTGCCATCGCGGCTGCCCGAGTCGACGACCAGCACCTCGTCACACCAGGCCACGCTGGCCAGGCAGTCGCCGATGCGATCGGCCTCATCGCAGCAGATCACGACGGCGGAGACCCGCGGCCTCGTCACCCGCGCACGCGCTCTACCGAAAGGACGCCCCGCACGCGCTCGATCTCCTTGATCACGGTGTTCAGTGAGCGCAGGTCGGTGACCCACAGATCGAAGTCGTGGATCGCCTTGTTCTGGTTCCCGATCGCGACCCGAGCACCGCCGATGTTGACGCCGGTGGCAGCGATCGACTTGGTGATGCGCGCCAACACGCCGGGTCGATCCACCGACAGGACGCGGATCTTGATCTGACGCGGGATCGTGGTCTTGCTCTCCCAGTCGACGTCGATGCGGCGGTCCGGGTCGAGCGTGAAGGCATGCGCGCAGTCGCGGGCGTGCACGGTGACGCCGCGACCGCGGGTCACGAAGCCGACGACCTCGTCCCCGGGCAGCGGGCTGCAGCAGCCGCCGAAGCGCACCAGGACGTCGGGCTGGCCATCCACGTGAATCCCGCTGCTCGCCGGCGCCGGCTCGCGCCGGAACAGGCTGCGGCGCTTCTTCGGAGGAGTCGCGGTCGGAGCCGCTTCGCCGCGCAGCCTGCTCGACACCGCGGCGGCGGCGATGCGTCCATAGCCCACCGCCGAGAACAGGTCCTCGACGGAGCACGAGAACTCGGCCTGCGCCAGTGCGGCGAGCCGCCCGTCCTCGAGCAGCCGCGGCAACGAGAATCCGCCACGGCGAAGCTCCTTTTCGAGCATCTCGCGGCCGAGTTCGCGGCTGCGCGCCTGCTCGGCAGCACGGATCGCGTGCCGGATCCGCTGTCTCGCCTTGCCCGAGACGACGAACTCCAGCCAGTCCTTGCGTGGGAACTGGGCCTCGCTGGTGAGGATCTCCACCGTGTCGCCATCCCGGAGCACGTGGCGCAGCGGCACCAGCTTGCCGTTGACGCGCCCCCCGGCGCAGCGCTCCCCCACCTCGCTGTGGATGGCATACGCGAAATCCACCGGGGTCGCCCCGCGCGGCAGATTGATCACGTCGCCCTGGGGCGTGAACACGAACACCTCGTCGGGGAACAGGTCCACCTTCACGGTGTCGAGGAATTCGTCGGGATCCGAGAGTTCCTGCTGCCGTTCGACCAGTTGGCGCAACCACGCGAATTTCTCGTCGTCAGCCGTCTGTTCGTCGCGCGCGCGGCCCTCCTTGTAGCGCCAGTGGGCGGCGATCCCGAACTCGGCCTTGCGGTGCATGTCGCGGGTCCGGATCTGCACCTCCATGCGCTGCCCGTGGGGCCCGATCACGGCCGTGTGCAGGCTTTGATACCCATTGGATTTGGGAAGTGCGACGTAGTCCTTGAAGCGCCCCGGGACGGGTCGCCAGATCGCGTGCACGACTCCGAGCGCCTGATAGACCGACGCCTCGGAGTCCTCGAGAATGATCCGAAAGGCGATGACATCGTAGATCTGGTCGATGCCGACGTGCTGCGCCTCCATCTTGGCGTGGATCGATGCCAGCTCCTTCTCGCGGCCCGTCACCTCGGCGTGCAGCCCGGCTTCCACGAGCTTCGTCGAGAGCACGGCGCTCACCTCGGCAACGAACGCGCTGCGCTCCTCGCGACCGAGCTGGATCTGCGCCTCGAAGTCGTGCGCCGCCTGCGGCTTGAGCGTCCGGAACGCCAGGTCGACCAGTTCCCGGCGCATCCAGTCGATGCCGAGGCGTTGCGCCAGCGGCGCGTAGATGTCCATCGTCTCCTGGGCGATGCGGCGACGCGCATCCTCGCTCACGTGCTCGAGCGTCCGCATGTTGTGCAGGCGGTCGGCGAGCTTGATGAGCAGGATCCGGATGTCCTTGCTCATCGCGATCAACATCTTGCGGAAGTTCTCGGCCTGGCGTTCCCGGGCCGAGGTGAACTCGATGCGCGCGATCTTGGTCAGACCCTCGACGAGGAACGCCACCTCGTCGCCGAACAGGCGCTTGAGCTCCGGCAGCGTCGTGAGGGTGTCTTCGAGCGTGTCGTGCAGGAGGCCGGCCGCGACGCTGGCCTCGTCGAGGGGCAACTCGGTCAGGATGCCGGCCACCTCGAGCGGGTGCACCAGGTAGGGTTCCCCGGAGAGTCGCTGCTGGCCCTCGTGGACCTTGGCGGCGAACACGTAGGCGCGCTGCAACAGCGCCAGATCCGCGTCCGGCTGGTACTCGAGAACCCTGTCGGCGATGTCGTTGAAGCGGAGCATGGGTGGGTTTCGGGGAGCCGGGATCCTCCGGGCAGGCCAGCGCGGGGCTGGGCGTCGAGCCGAAGTGTGGATCGGTTCGCCGAGAGAATATCGGAGCCCCAGGGGGTGCGCTCACGCCCGGGACCGCCCGGCACGGGAGAGCGATGCCGCCGTCCACCGGCGGCATCGCGGTCAGCCGGGCAGCCAGGCCGTCAAGGCCGGATCGAGCCAGCCCCGAAGCGCCGCCAGCGGCCGCGCCTGGCGCGCCGCCTCGCGGCCCCCCGCCCGCGCGACGTTCACGACGCTGCCGACGATTTCGATCGTGCGCTCGAGGTCGTCGTTGAGGACGAAGGCGTCGAACAGCGGGGCGGCGGCGAACTCGCGGCGCGCGACGGCCAGCCGGCGGGCGATCTCGTCGTCGCCATCGGTCCCGCGGCCCCGCAAGCGCCGCTCGAGTTCGACGAGCGACGGCGGCAGCAGGAAGATCAGACACGCATCCGAACGCCGCTCGCGCACCTGCCGTGCGCCCTGGGTCTCGATCTCGAGCAACACGTCGATCCCGCGCTCGAGCGGGGCTTCGATCGCCTGCCACGAGGTTCCGTAGCAATGGGCGCTGTAGCGCGCATGTTCGAGGAAGGCGCCATCGGCGACCAGTCTCTGGAATTCGGACTCGTCGACGAAGTGGTAGTCCACGCCGTCGCGCTCGCCGGGTCGCGGAGCCCGGGTGGTGTGGGAGACCGACAGCACCAGACCGGGGTCGCGCGCGACCAGGCCGCGACACACGGTCGTCTTGCCGGTCCCGGACGGCGCCGAGATCACGAACGGAATCCCGCGACGCGGCGCCGTCACGACGCGTCGTCCGGCCGGTCGTCTCCGAGCCGGGCCGCCAGCGTCTCCGGATTGATCGCCGACAGCACCACATGATCGCTGTCGAGAACCAGGATCGAGCGGGTCCGGCGCCCTTCGGTGGCGTCGACCAGCTTGCCGCGACTGGTCGCCTCCCGCCGCAGCCGGCGGATCGGCGACGCAGCCGGCGCGACGATCGCGACGATCCGTGCCGCGGCGATCCGATTGCCGTAGCCGACATTCAACAGGCGGATCCGGGTCGGACCGGTCTCGACCGGCGGGGCCGCACGCGGCCCGCTCGCGTCGTCCGCATGCTCACTCAAGGTTCTGCACCTGTTCGCGGATCCGTTCGAGCTCCGTCTTCAACTCCACCACCTGGTGCGCGATCGGCGCATCGGCGCTCTTCGAACCGATCGTGTTGGCCTCTCGGCCCATCTCCTGGAGCAGGAAGTCGAGGCGGCGTCCGGCGGCCTCGCGCGCACCGGCGCCGTCGAGCAGCGCGAGGAACTGCGCCACGTGGCTGCGCAGGCGTACGCACTCCTCGCTGACGTCCAAGCGATCCGCGGCCCAGACGACCTCCTGATGCAGCCGCGCGTCATCGAGGATTCCGGTCTCGTCTCGCAGCTGCTCGGCCCGCTTGCGCAGCTTGTCGCGCACGCTTTGGGCGACTTCGCCGGAGCGGGCCGCAACCTGTTCGACCCAGGCCTCGATCCGGGCCAGGCGCGTGCGCAGATCCCGGTCGAGGGCGGCTCCTTCGGCCTGGCGCATGGCGTCCAGCGAATCGAGCGCGGCGGCGAGCGCCCGGCGCAGTGCGGCGCGGACCGTCTCTTCCTCGAGCTGGCGCTCGACCACGCGGGCCACGCCGGGCAGCGCGAGCAGGGCGGAGACCTCCAGGTGGCCGACCACGCCGTCCCGCTCGCGCAGCGTGCGGGCCGCGGCGAGATAGCGCTCGGCCACCGCGAGATCGAGCTCCACGGTGTCGGCCAGGCCGGCGCCCGACGTCGCGCGCACGCTGACGTCGACCTTGCCGCGCACGAGCTGCTCACTGGCCTGCACCCGCAACTCGTTCTCGAACGCGGACAGTCCGCGCGGCACGCGCACCTTCACGTCGAGATGGCGGTGATTGACGCTGCGCGCCTCCACCTCGAAGCCGGCACCGTCCACCTCGAAGAACGCCTGGCCATAGCCGGTCATGCTGCGGATCACGTTCGCTCCCTCTGCGCGGCTGGTTCTCCACGAGCGGCCTCCAACGCCGCCGGCAGCTGCTCGCGCACCTCGTCGGGGCTCGCCGTCGCGGTCCCGACCTTGCCGACGACGACCCCGGCGGCGGCGTTCGCGAGGACCGCCGCCTCGAACAGCGAACCGCCCGCGCGCAACGCCAGCGTCAACGCGGCGATGGCGGTATCGCCCGCCCCCTGCACGTCGAAGACCTCGCGAGGCGGCGTTGCGACTTCGACTCCGTGCGCGTCGTCGCCGAAAAGCGTCATGCCGGAGGCTCCCCGCGTCACGACCAGGTCGGCGCCACCCAGGCGCCGCCGCAGCCGCAGGGCCGCTCGCTCGAGGTCCGTGCGCGACACGATGCGGGCAC
Organism: uncultured Pseudomonadota bacterium; assembly: GCA_900696485.1. Taxonomy (GTDB): domain Bacteria; phylum Myxococcota_A; class UBA9160; order UBA9160; family PR03; genus CAADGG01. Next base: position 17,157 of record CAADGG010000043.1, on the reverse strand, counting down.
CGGTCAACGACTCCACTTCGCGCAGATTGGGTTTGACCAGGGAGGCCCCTCGATAGGCCGCAAGGTCCGCCTTCGGATCGACGCTCACCGGCACCCCGGCCGCAGCGAAGCGACGCATCGCCGCCCGCAGCACCCGCGGCGCCAGCAAGCCCTTGCCGTAGTCCTCGAGCACGACGCCGTCGCAATGCGGCAACGCCGCGTCGACGGCCGCCAGCAGCGCCCGCGCCGTGCGCGGCGTCACCGGCTCGGTGGTCTCGCGATCGAAACGGACGATCTGCTGCGAGCGCGCGACGACGCGGGTCTTGCGCGTCGTCGGCCGGTCGGCGACGCGCACGAGGCCGGCCGTCGACACCCCGAGATCGGCCAACAACGAGACGACCCGGTCGCCGGCACGATCGTCGCCGACGGCTGCGCAGAACTCGCAGCTCGCCCCGAGCGCCACCGCATTGCGAACCACGTTGCCGGCGCCGCCGAGCACCATCGACTCGCGATGGATGTGCACGACCGGCACCGGCGCCTCCGGGCTCACCCGATCGACATCCCCCCACAGATACTCGTCGAGCACGAGATCGCCGACGACCAGCAGACGCAGCCGGGAGAAGCCATCCAGCAGCGTCTCGAGCCGGCGCAGGTCCGGCGGCCGGGCCATCACCGGGCGGGCCGAGGAGCGGGGCGCCGGGAGCCGGCACGGAAGGTCCGGGCGCGCTTCATGTCGCCCCTTCCCCCGCCACGACGGCGGCAAGCCCCCATGACCGGGGACGGCCACGCAGATGCCAGACCAGGATGCGCGCGCGCTCCCACCAGCGCCTGCGCTCGGCCGGCAGCACGATGGCCAGCGGTGCGAGCACCGTCAGTGCGAACAGCAGCTTGAGCACGCGGACCCCGATCACGGCGGCCGCCTGGCGGCGTCCGCGTCGCTTGCGAAAGAAGTGATAGAGCGAGCGATAGTATTCGATCCGGGTCGCCACGGGAGCCCTCTTCTTGGTGGTCGCCCCGTGCATGTGGACGAGTCGGGCGGCCGGCAGGTGCACGACCCGCCATCCGGCCTGCCGCATCGCGACCAACCAGTCCGTTTCCTCGAGAAAGAAGAAATAGTCCTCGGGCAACGGTCCGACCTCGGCCAGCGCCTCCCGCCGCACGACCAGGCAGGCCCCCAGAACCGCCTCGACGTCGACGGGCCGCTCGTAGCGCTGGCGCTTGGAGGGAAAGCGCCGCGGCCACAACGTCTCGAGGATTCCCTTCGGCACCAGCTCGCTGAGCAGGGTCGGCGCGTTGTGGATGCTGTTCTGCAGCCGTCCGTCCGGGTGCAGCAGCTGCGGGCCCACGACACCGACGTCCGGCTCGGCGTCGAGGAAGCGGACGCACGTCTCGAAGCAACCCGGCAGCAGCTCGGTGTCGTTGTTGAGCAGCGCGACATGACGACCGCGCGCCACCGCGAGCCCGGCGTTGCAACCGGCAGCGAACCCGACGTTGTGGGGCAATGCCAGCGTCTCGACCCACGGGAAGCGCTCACGCAGCATCGCGACCGTGCCGTCGCGCGAGCCGTTGTCGACGACGATCGTCTCGAAGGCGAGGGCGGCGGGCGTCCCGGCCGCGCACAAGCTCCGTTCGATGGAGGCGAGACAGGCGGCCACCAGCGCACTCGCGTTCCACGTGAGCACGACGATCGACAGATCGATCATGCCGACGCCGGTCGCGGCAGGTGGCGGACCGCGGCCGGATCCTCCGGAGCCGCGGGATCCGGCGGAACTCCGGGGCTTTCCTCTCCGCAGAACTCTCGCGCGCTTCCAGTGAGGGCCGGGAGCGCCGCGGCCAGCACGCGAGCCGGCTCGAGCCGCGTCATGCAGCGATGGTCGGTCGGACACACCCGGTGGTAGCAGGGTCGACAGCCGACCTCGGCGGACAGCACGCGCACGCGTTCGAGGTTCCAACTGGTCTTCGCGAGACTGGTCGGCCCGAGGAGGGTCACCACCGGCACGCCGAACGCCACGGCCACGTGCCGCGCGCCGGCATCGTTGCAGACCAGCACGCGGGCGCGCCGCATCACGGCCTTCAGCGCGCCCAGATCCAGCGGACCGGCCAGGACCGCTGCGGGCGCCCGCATCGCCGCCGCGACCCGCTGCAGCAGCGGCGCCTCGCGCGGCGCGCCGACCAGGCCGATCCGCGCCCCGGCGCGCGCGAGCCCGTCGCCGACCTGCGCGAACGCCGCTGCCGGCCACAGCTTCGACGGCCCGTACGAGGCACCGGGCGCCAGCAAGGCGAGCGCGTCCTCACGGCGCACCCCCTGCCGTCGCAGCGCGGTTTCCGCGTGCTGCTCCTCGTCGTCGGTCACGAACAGTTCCAGGTGCGTGCCGCGCGGCGCCGCGCCGGCCGCCGCGATGACATCGAGCACATGCTGCTCGCGCGGCACCCAGCCGGCGGGCGGGGTGACGGCGACGTGCAGCAGCGCACGTCTCCCCTGACGCGCATGGCCGACCACACGCCGCACGCCGGCGCAGCGCATCAGCAGCGCCGACGAGAACGAGTCCGGCAGGCACAGACCCAGATCGAAGCGCCGTGGGCGCAGCGCGCGGGCTTCGCGGAGCAGGGCCGCGACGCCGCGCCCGGCGGAGCGGAGCGGGACCACCTCGTCGAACCAAGGAGCGCCGTGCAGCAGCGGCGCCAGAGCGGGCGGTACGTGGACGGCCAGGTGCGCTCCCGGCCGGGCGGCCCGCAATGCGCGAAAGCCCGGGGTCGCCATCACGACATCGCCGGTCCAGTTCGGAGCGCGCACCAGGATGCGCTCGGCCAAGGGTCCCCCTTCTCGTGGCGGCCGCGGCGCCCGCGACGGCCCGCCTCGCGGACGCCCGCCTCGTGGACGAGACGGGTACTACCCCGGCCCGGACGCCGCCAGCAACGAACGCGCTGCCGCAACGACCGCATCGGGGCGGATCCGCGTCATGCACACCGCCGCCGCGCAGCCCCGGCGACAGGGGCTGCACGCGACCGGGACGCGGACGCTGCGGGAGGGAGTTCCGGGATCGGGGGCGTTCTCGATCGGATGGGTGGGCCCGATCAGCTGCACCACCGGCGTTCCCACCAGCGACGCGATGTGCAGCGGTCCACTGTCGCTGCCGAGGAACAGCCGCGCCTGCGCCAGCAACGCCGCCAGCTCTTCGAGATCTGCCGTTTCGGGAGCCGGCGCGGCCGCGCCGTCGGCCGCCGCGACGATGGCGGCCGCCGCGGCGCGCTCGTCCGGGGCAACGCCGCAGCTCACGAGAACCCGCAGCCCGTCACTCGCGAGGGTCCTGGCCACCGTCGCCCAGTCCTCGGTGGGCCACCGCTTGTGGGGCGTGCCCGGGCTGGTGCCCGGATGCAGGATCACCGGTCCCGGGCCGCCGCCGAGCGCCTGGGCGAGCCGGCGCCGGACCTCCGGGTCGACGCGCAGCGGCGCAGGCGCGGGCCGCACGGCGACGCCGAGGAACGCGACGAGCCCGAGATTGCGCGCGAAGCGCGAGATCGGCGGGGGCGGCAAGCGCGCGCGTGCCGTGGCGAGCCAGATGGAACCCTCGCGGCCGTACGGTCGCGCATAGCTCACCCGGAGCGGGGCCCCACTCGCGTACGCGAGCAGCGCGCTCTTCGCCAGCGCGTGGAAGTCCACGGCGAGCTCGAAGCGGCGCCGGCGCAAGCGCCGCACGAAGCGCAACCAGCCCGTGGCGAAGCGTGCGAGCTGGCCGCGCCGCAGCGCGTCGATGAGTTCGTCGCGCGGAAAGACCAGGACTTCATCGATCCCCGGCTGCGCCTCGACGAGGCTGCGGGACGCCGGCTCCACGAGCCAGGTGAGGTGCGCCCCGGGATAGGCCGCCCGCAACGCCGAGACGGCGGGGAGCGTGCGAGCCACATCGCCCACGGCACCGAGGCGGATCACCAGGATCCGGTCGCTCGCCGGCGGGTGCGGCAGCGGAGACAGGCACAGCGGAGAGGCAGCGTGGGGCAAGGGGCCGTCCAGCCGGAGGTCGAGGGACGCTCGCAGCGCGCGAGCGGGCCGTTAGCATACGCGCCGATGCGCGTCTCCCGCACCCTCTCGCTCTCGGTGGCCGCAGAGATCGCGCTCCACACGGCGCTCGGCTTTCTCGGATTCGTCGTGATCCTGCTCACGCAGAACCTCGCCCAGCGGCTGCCCGAGCTGGTGGCGGTGGGGATCTCGCGGGGCGAGGCCACCGCGCTGCTCGTGAACCTGCTCCCGATGGTCTCGGCCTACTCGGTGCCGGTCGGCTTCCTGTTCGGGGTCCTCGCGACCGTCGCGCGGATCTCGGGCGACGCCGAGTTCACCGCCTTGCGCGCCTGCGGGCTCGGGATCGGCGCGCTCCTCGGGCCCGCGCTGCTGCTCGGCGCAGCGGTCTCTGGCCTGACGGCATTCCTGATGGTGCACGGCGAACCGGCCGGCCGGCGCGAGATGCGCGCGTTGCTGACCCAGGTCGCATCGCGCGGGGGCGTGCTCGAGCCGGGTCGCTTTCGCGCCATCGGCCCGCGGGTCATGTACGTCCAGTCCCGCGATCGCGAGAATCGTCTGCAGCGCATCCTGGTCTCCGATCGCAGTGACCCGGAGCGACCGTTCCTGATCTTCGCGGAGCGCGGACATTTCGCGTTCGACGCCGAGACCATGGTGATGCGTCTCGAGCTGGAGCGCGGCGACATCCACTTCGAGAGCGCCGACGCCGAGCACCACCAGCGCATCACCTTCGAGCGTTTCGACTACGCCCTCGACGCTGCCGCGCTGTTCTCCGATCCGCGCCCGCGCCGGCCGCGAGAGATGCGCTTCGAACAGCTCGCCGAGACCGTCGATCTCGCCGAGCAGGGTCCGCTGGCCCCGGAAGTGAGCGGCGGCCGCGACGCCAATCAGTTTCGGACCCAGTACCATCGCCGGCTCGCGCTGCCCTTCGCGCCGTTGTTGTTCGCCGCCCTCGGCGTCGCGCTGGGCGTGCGACGGACGCGTTCGGCCCGCTCCTGGGGCGTGCTCGTCTGCGTCGCGCTGACGACCGGCTACTACACGTTGCTCACCTTCGGGGAGTATCTCGGAGAGAGCGGACTATTGCCCGCCGCGCTCGCGCTGTGGATCCCGAACGCGCTCGTCGCCGCCACGGCGGCGCTGCTGCTGTATCGCACGGAGCGAGGCGAGACGTGAGCGAGGCGGGGGGGCTGCGACGCCGGCGACGGCTGGCGCTGCCCGCGGGCTTCGCCCGGATCGAGCGCCCCGGCGACATCGCGCTCGTGGATCCGGACTGGCGCGTGCCGCTCGAGGCAGCGGGCCTCCTCGATCCCCGCAGGGTGCGAATGCGACTGGCCGAGGCGCACGAATGCCCCCGAGCGACTCCGCGCGGGCGCGCCCCGATCGCCATCGTCGCCGTCGCGGGCCGAGGTGAGCGCATCGCGCTGCGCGGACTCCGACGCGGGGGCTGGCTCGGAACGTTGCTCGGGGCCCGCCTGGCGGGACCCGGCCGACCGTTCCACGAACTCGACACGACGGCCCGGCTCCACGCGGTCGGCGCCCCGGTTCCGCGTCCGGTCTTCGCGCTCGCGTGGCAACGCGGGCTCGCGTGGAACGCCGCCATCGGAACCGTCTTCGTCGAGCATGCGATCGATGCCGGCGCGTGGCTCGCGCGCGGCCCATCCCAAGATCGCCTGCACGCGGGGCTGCACGCCGCGGGCCGGGCGCTACGGCGTTTCCACGACGCCGGGGGCTCCCACCCGGATCTGCACGTCGGGAACCTGTTGGTCCGGGAAGCCAGCGGCACACCAGAGATCCTCGTGATCGACCTCGATCTCGCGCACGCCGGCGCCGCGCCGTCCCCCGCGCGTCGCCTGCGGCAGTTGATGCGGCTCCACCGCTCGCTCCACAAGCGCGGCCTGCTCGCCGCCGCCGGCGCAGATCGCGGGAGCCTGCGCGTTCTGCACGCCTACGTGGCCGGCGATCGTGAACTCCGGCGGGCGCTGCTCGCGCATCTGCCCCGCGAACGGCGACGGCTCGCACGCCATGCGCTGCTGTATCGCCGCCACGGCGAGCGGCTCCGAACGGTCTTCTGACCGCGCGCCGGATCCCGTCGCGCAGGGTCCGTCACGCGCGAACGCTTAGACGGGCGGATCCGTCGCCAGCCGTTCCTCGAGCCAGCCGAGCAGGCCCGGAGCATCGGCGACGGCGAGCTCGATCGACAGCACGCGCAGATCCACGTGCTCGCACCAGCTCGGCAGGATCTTCACGGCATCCTTCTCCGTCGTGACCCAGATCGGTGTGGACTCGCCGAGACCGCGCAGATCCCGCGCTCGGTAGCGATGGTGATCCGCGAACAGGCGCTCCGCAACGATGCTCGCGCCGAGCCCTTCGAGCGTGCGCCGGAACCCCGCTGGGCGCGCGAGCCCCGCCAGCAGCCCGACGCCACGCCCGGCCAGAACGTCGGGCGCTTGCGCGGCCCCGCCGCGCAGCGGACGCAGCGTCGCCGGAACGCGCCGGGCCGCGAAGTGCGGCGCATCCGGTGCCACACGAGCCAACGCGGCCGCATCTCGCTCCGGCAGCGGACCGTCGAGAATCAGCAGCGCATCGGCGCGCGCCGCCTCGCCGAGCGGTTCGCGCAGCGGGCCGGCCGGCAGCAGCCGGCCGTTGCCGAGCCCGGCGCCGTCGAAGAGCAGCAGCTCGATGTCGCGTGCGAGCCGATGGTGTTGGAAGCCGTCGTCGAGCACGAGCACGTCGGTTCCGAACAGCGCCACGGCGCGCTGCCCGACCCGTGCGCGATCCGGTCCGACCAGCACCGGCACGCCCGGTGCGTGTGCGGCCAGCACCAGCGGTTCGTCGCCGGCCGCGCCGGGGGCGGCCTGCAAGTGGCGCCCATCCGACACGACGAGTACGTCGGCCCCGTCCGACCGGCGGCCGTACCCCCGGCTGGCGAGTGCGACGCGGTGCCCACGAGCGGACAGCTGCGCCGCCACCCAGGCCGACACGGGGGTCTTGCCCGACCCGCCGACGAGCAGACTGCCGACGCTCAGCACGCGACACGGCAGTCGGACCGGAGTGCGCAGCCAGGCGGTCCGCGTGTGCCGGTGCAACCACGCGCCCCCCCCCCAGGCCCACGCCAGCGGCACGAGCGGGGCGCGGGCCAGCCGCCCGCACGAGCCGGGGTCGCGCTCGTAGAGCCAGGCCGTGCCGAGCCGCCGTCCGGCCCGGAGATCGATGCGCCGGCTCGCGCCCCCCATCGGCGTCAATCCGGGGACACGTGGGCCCGGCCGTCGTCCAGCAGTCGCTCGACGAGGGCGAGACAGCGCTGGGTGGCTCCGCGGTGCGACTCGAGCGCGCGACGAGCCGCCTCGCCGGCGTCCTTGGCCGCCGCGGGATTTCGCAACCACTCGATGACGGCCGCCGCCAGCTCGGTCTCGTCGCTCACGCGGCGGGCGCCTCCGCTGGCCAGCAACAGCGCCGCCGCATCGCGCACCTTGTGGGTGTGCGGCCCGAACAGGGCCGGGCGCGAAACCAGTGCAGGCTCCACCACATTGTGTCCCCCGACCGGCACCAGCGAACCGCCGACGAACGCCAGTTGGGCGCGCGCGATCACCGCCGGCAGCTCTCCCAGCGAATCGAGGAGCAGGACCTCTCCCGGCGCCAGCGGCACGTCGCCCGCCAGTCGCGAGCGCAGCCGCACCCGTCGGCCTTGCGCCGCCACGACCCGCTTCACCTCGGCCGCCCGCTCGACGGGGTAGCGGGGCGCGAGGATCAGCGCCGTCGCGATGCCGGCCGCCTCGGCAGCGGACAGGGCGTGCAGAGCCGCCTCCTCCTCACTGGCATGGGTGCTGGCAGCCACCCAGACCGTCAGGTTGCCGAGCGCCCGATCGAGTTCGGGCTCGAGCGTCGGCAGCGCCAGCGGAGGCTCGAGCTTGAGATCCCCGGTGATCTCGAGCCGGTCCTCGGGCACGCCGAGCGCGGCAAAGCGCCGCGCGTCCTCGGCCGTGCGGGCGCCGACCGCCGAGAGCCGGCCGAGCGTCCGGCGCACCAGCACCCCGATACGCTGGTAGCGCCCGAAGCTGCGATCCGAGATCCGCGCCGACACCACCGCCACCGGAACCCCACGCCGCTCCGCCGCGGCAATCCAGCTCGGCCACAGCTCCGTCTCGACGAGCACGAGGGCCGCCGGCGCCACCTGGTCGAGCGCCCGCGCGACGCACCAGGGATGATCGATCGGCGCCAGCCGCCGCGGCACGTCGGGCCGCATCTGCGCCAGCACGGCGCGTCCGCTGGGCCTCATCGCCGATGCCAACACGGCGTGACCCCGCTGCCCGAGCGCATCGACCAGCCGGATGGCGGCGAGGATCTCGCCGACGCTCGCCCCGTGCACCCAGACGGGCCGATCGACCGCCGGCGTCCGCAGGCCGAGCCGCTCGCCGAGCCCCGCCCGCCAATGCGGCCGTACGACCAGCGCCGTGGCGGCGGCCGGGGCGGCGGCCAGCGCCAGCAGACCCGCGCCGAGCTGTCTAAGCGGCCACGCGACCACGCATCATCTCCTCGGCGATCTGCGCCGTCCGCTCCGCCGCACCGCCCGGCCCGAGCCGGCGCGAAACCCCGGCGAGCCGCTCGAGCTGGAGCGCGCGAGCCGGTCCCGCCAGCAGCTCTTCGAGCGCCGCCGCGACGCGCTCGGGCCGCGCCTGTCGCTGCAAGAACTCCGGGACCACCGGCGCTCCGGCCAGCAGGTTCGGCAGCGTCCACGACGGAAGCTGCACGAGCCGGCGCATCACGGCCGCGGAGACCGGGTGCGCGCGCCCGGCCACGGCGAACGGCGTGCCGAGCAGACACAGCTCGAGCGTGGTGGTCCCCGGTTTGGTGAGTGCGAGATCGGCCGCGACCATGGCCGGATAGCCTCGCCCTTCCACCACCCGCACGTCCACCCCACGCGGCAGCGGCTCGACGTCCACGGCGCTCACCGTCGGCGCCAGCGCCAGCACGGTCACCAGCCCGGGCTGCCGCGCGCGCAGCCGCGCGGCGATCGCGAGGTGGAGCGGGAGCATCCGCCGCACCTCGTTGCGACGGCTCCCGGGCAACAACACGAGCACGGGACGATCGGCCGGGAGGCCCAGCGCGGCGCGCGCGGTCTCGCGCTGCCAGCGTGCACGCACGGCCGACAAGCGATCGACCAGCGGATGTCCCACGAAGTCCACCCGCAGGCCGGTGCCGGCGAACACGTCGACCTCGAACGGGAAGATCACCGCCAGCCGATCGGCGCGCGCGGCGATCGTGCCGATGCGCCGGCTCCGCCACGCCCAGACCTGGGGAGAGACGTAGTACAAGACCGGGACGCCGGCGCGCCGCAGCCGGCGCGCGAGCGGAAGATGCAGGTCCGGAGCGTCGACCAGCAACGCGAGGTCGGGGGTCTCATCGCGCGCGATGGCTTCGAGCGTGCGCCAGGCGCGGAACACGCGCGGCACGTGACCGAGCACTTCGACCAGTCCGCCGATCGCGACGTCCCGCAGCGGTACGCGGATCTCGACGCCGGCCGCCTCGAGCGCGCTTCCGCCGAGCCCGACGAAGCGCGTGCCGGGTCGACGGGCGGCAAGCGCCCGGACCACGTCGGCGGCGTGCCCGTCGCCCGACGCGTCGCCGGCCGACACCAACACGCGCATCAGACCAGCGCCTCGGGCGCTGGCGTCGCGTCGATGACGCGCAGCGCAGTGCGCAGCGCGCGCAGCCCCGCCTCGGCACTGTCGCTGTCATCGCCGCCGGCCCGAACGGCCGCCGCGAACGCCCGCAGCTCTGCCGCCAGCGCATCCTCGGGGTCGAAACGAAGCGGCTCGACGTCGATGCGCGGCTCGCCACCCGGCGCGGCCGTCCGCCGGACGATCAGCGCCGTGCGCTCGAGGAAGTCGATCGAGAAATAGCCGTCGGCCTGGAAGAAGCGGATCTTGCGCAGCGGGGTCGGCGAAACGCGACTCGCGGTGAAGTTCGCGACGCAGCCGCCCGGGAAGCGCAGCCGCGCATTCGCGATGTCGAGCTGTGCCGACAGCACCGGGACGCCGACGCCTTCGACCGCGTCTGGCTCCTCGCCGACCAGTCGCTGGACCACGTCGAGATCGTGGATCATCAGATCCCGCACGATGTCGACGTCGGTCGCACGGCTCGGAAACGGACCCATGCGGTGCGCCTCGACGAAGCGGGGTCGATGGATGCGCGGACGCATCGCGCGCAACGCAGGGTTGTGCCACTCGATGTGCCCGACCACCAGCACTCGGCCGGCCGCGCGGGCCTGCGCGAGCAACGCCTCCGCCTCCGCCAACGTGGCGGCGATCGGCTTCTCCACCAGCACGTCGAGGCCGGCCGCCAGCAACGCGCGCACCACGCTCGCGTGGGCGACGGTCGGCACCGCGACGACCGCGGCGTCGGCCCGCTCCGCGAGGCCCAGCGGGTCGGCGGCCGCGCGCGCGCCGAGCGGCGTGGCCAGCGCCGTCGCCCGGTCGAGATGGTGATCGCTGACGCCCACCAGCTCGAACTCGTCCGGCAGCGATGCGATCTTGCGCGCATGAAGTCCGCCCATGTGCCCCGCGCCGACGACCAGCAGCCGCAGCCGACTCATCACGGTGTCCCGGAGCCACCGGAGCCGGGGCGCGCCGACTCGGGGGCGCCGGCTCCCGCCGGCTCGACGGCGCCGGCTCGCGCCGGCTCGGCGGCGCCGGCTCCCGCCGGCTTGGCGGCGCCGGCTCCGAGCCCGCCCGTCGGCACGCCGAGGACGCAGATGCCGGCGGCGTCGGCGGCCGATACGAGCGCCGCCCGCTCCAACACCAGTGTGCGGCCGGCCTCGACGGCGAGCAGACGGGCGCCCGCCGCCGCCAGCGTCACGATCGTCTCGGGTCCGATCACCGGGACATCGAGCCGTGCGTCCTGGTTCGGCTTCGAGACCTTCAGCACCGACACATCGCCGCCCCCGAGCGCGGCGCCGCGCCGGATCGCCGCATCGGTGCCCTCGATCGCTTCGACCGCCAGGACCGTGCGCTCGCGCACGATCAGCGTCTGTCCGATGTCGAGCCGGCCGATCGCCTTCGCGATCGGCCAGCCGAACTCCACCTCCGCGCGCTGCTCCGGCGTCGGCGGCAGGCCGCCGAGCGCGCCTTCCGGCGCCAGCAGTTCGTGGGTGTAGGCGGACTGCGACAGCACGCGGAAGCCCTCCGCCTCGAGCGCGTCGGCCAGCCTGCGCAGCAACGCATCGTCGCGCCGATCGCGCAGGCCGGCCAGCCACTGCAGCGCCACGGCGTCGAGCCGGACCAACGAGGGGTCGGCGAACAGCAGCGCCTTCGGCACCAGACCGCACAGCACGATCTCGCGCACTCCCTCGGCGCGCAGCCCGGCGAGCAACGCGCCGACCTCCCCGACGTGCAGCCAGGCGCAGCGCTCGGCCTCGTCCTCGAGGCGGGGATCCGCGAAGCCGCGCAACGCGGCGACCCAGACCCGTCGGCCGGCCCGTCGCGCGCCGCGCACGACCTCGAACGGCAGCCGTCCCTCTCCGGCGACGACTCCCAGCGTGCCCGCCACGGCGCCGGCCTGCGCTACCGGCAGAAGCCGCGCGTCGAGCCTTCGAGGAAGCGCAGCAGGCGCTCGACCTCCGGCACGTCCGGCAGCTCCTCGCGCACCCGCGCGAGCGCCACGTCGAGGCGCAACTTCGACGCGAACAGCAGATGGAAGGCGTGCTTGAGGCCCGGCAACGCCGCGTCGGACAGCTCCCGGCGGCGCAGGCCCACGACGTTCAGCCCGACCAGCCGCGCCCGGTCGCCGGCCACCATCGCAAAGGGCGGCGCATCGCGGGAGAGCATCGAGTTGGCGGCGCTCATCACGGACTCCCCGACCCGGGCGAACTGGTGCACCCCCGTGTAGGCGCCGAGCACGGCGTAGTCCTCGACGACGACGTGCCCGGCCAGACCGACGAAGCTGGCCACGATCACGTGCGAGCCGACCTGGCAGTCATGCGCGACGTGCGCGCCGTTCATGATCAGGTTGTCGTCGCCGATCCGCGTGCAGCCGCCGCCCTGCGGCGTCCCGACGTGGATCGTCGCATGCTCGCGGATCACGTTGTCGGCGCCGATCTCGAGCCGCGTGCGCGCGCCGGCGAAGCTCCGGTCCTGCGGATCCCCGCCGAGCGCCGCGAACGGGTGCACGCGCGTGCGCGCGCCCACGCGCGTGCAACCGACGATGCTGACCTGGCTCCCGATGACGACCCCGGGGCCCAGCTCGACCTCGGGCCCGACACACGAGAGCGGACCCACCTCGACGTCATCCGCCAGCTTGGCGGCCGGATCGACGATCGCGCTGGGGTGGATGCGCGGCACGCGCCCGGCTCAGCGCTTCTTGTTGAAGCGCTTGATGACCATGTCGGTGATGTCGAGCGCCTCGCGCGAGTACAGCACACCCGGCGTGTTGCGCTCGAGGATCAGCGTGAAGCCTTCGCTCTTGCCGATCTCGTTGATGATCTCGATCAGCTTCTGGCGCAGGGGACCCACGAGCCGCTCGGAATCGACCTTGTACTGGCCCTCCAGCTCGGCCATCCGGGCCCGGGCGTCGTTCTGGAGCTCGGCGAGATCGAGCTGCTTCTGGTACAGCGCCTCCTCGGAGAGCACGAAGCGCTTGCTCTGGAGCTCCTCGGCCATCGCCTTGCCCTTCTCCATCATCGGCTTGAGCTGGGCTTCGGCGGCCTTGCGCTTCTTCACCAGCTCGTCGCGGGCCTGCTTGCCCTGGTCCGTCGCGTTGACGGCCTGATCGATGTCGACGACCGCGATGCGGATGCTGTCCTCGGCGTGGGCCGCACCGGCCCACGCCAGCATCCCCACGGCGAGCAGAAGGGAACGAATCGCTACGCGCATACGGAACTCCCGAGAGCGGAGCGGCCGGGCCGCTCCGCGGTGGCAGAATCGGTTAGAGAGCGGAGCCGCCCACGGAGAACTCGAAGACGTAGTTGTCCTCGACCGAGAGCGGGTTGAGCGGAATGCCGACGAACGCCTGCAGCGGCCCGAACGGCGAGAACCACAGCGCGCCGAAGCCGGTGCCGAAGCGCCACTCGGTCGCGTCGAACAGGAACTCGTCTTCGGCCATCGCATCGCCGGCGTCGAAGAACAGGATGCCGACGAGGCCGAGCGCCTCGGAAATCGGGAAGCGGTACTCGGTGGTCAGCGAGATGAACTGGCTGCCGCCGACGACGTCGGTGTCGTCGAGGTTGTCGAAATCGTCGTCGTCCTCGTCGTCGAGGGAGTTGCAGCCCGAACTCGAGCCGCAAAGGCCCGTGACAGGGTTGAAGTTGACCGGCGAGAACGCGCCCGTTCCATTCCCTTCGAGGGTCCTCCCCTCCTGGACGATCGCTCGGCGCGGCCCCACCGAACGGGCCTTGTACCCGCGCAGCTGAAACGTCCCGAGGCCTCCGAGGAAGTAGCGCTCGGAGAGCGGGAGCTTGAGGTCGTCGGCGATCTGGTCGAGCGGCTTCGATTCCGCGCTGAGGAACGCGCTCGGGAGAACATTGGGGCTGTCGAAGTCCGACACATCGTTGAACGGCAGCGTGTACCCGAGCCGCGCGGCGAACACCACCGACGAGCGCTCGCGCAGCGGGATCGGCAGCCAGTCCGGGATGCCGCGATACAGCGCCGCACGCGTCTCGATCCGGGCGAACTTCGTGAAACCCCCGAGCCCGGCGCCCTCGAGCGAGATGCCGGCCTCGTAGCCCGCCGTCGGCAGCACGCGGTCATTGCGGGTATCGATGCGGTACGACAGGCCGAGCAGGCTGGTATCGGTACTGTCTTCGAGGAACTCGCGGAAGATCGGCGCCGCAGCCGTGATGTTGTCGTCGGCGTCGATTTCCCGAATGTTGTACGAGTAGCGCAGGAACGCGCGCTGCTGGCCGGCCTCGTCGAGCGAGCGGCTGAGGTTCAGGTCGATGCCGGTGCTGGTCTGCTCGAAGTCCTCGAAGAACACGTTGGTGCGGACCGCCGAGGCCGCCAGGCCGAACTCGCTGTCGAAGAGCCGCCGGTTCACGAACTGCGCGTTCAGCCGGTCGCGGCGGCCGCCGATGTCGGCCGCGAGCTGCACGCCGTAGCCGCGCCCGAACAGGTTCGCCTGGTTGACGCTGCCGGACACGACCAGCGAGTCCGCCGTCGAGAAGCCGGCCCCCAGGGAGATGGCGCCGGTCGATTTCTCCACCACCGACACGTCGAGGTCGAGCGCCGCCGGGTCCTCGGTGCGGGTCGGCTCGAAGTTCACCTCTTCGAAGAATCCGAGTCCGTTGAGACGCGCCTGCGAGACCTGGAGCTTGCGCGCGGAGTAGAGCTCCCCCTCCACCAATTGCATCTCGCGCCGAACCACCCGGTCGATGGTTCGCGTGTTTCCCTTGATATCGATCTCTCGGACGAAATACAGCGGGCCCTTCTGCACGTCGAAGGTCACGTCGACGGTCTTGCCGACTTCGTCCACCTGCGTGAGCGGGTTCACGCTGGCGTAGAAGTAGCCGCGATCCGTGTAGCGACGCGTCACCTGGTCGACGTCCTGGCTGAGGTGCGTGCGGTTGAACCACTCGTCCTTCGTGAGCTTGAACTCGGGCTTCAGCTCCTCGCCGGTGACGGTCACATCGCCGCTCACATCGAGGCTGCCGACGCGATAGCGTCCGCCCTCCGTCACCGGCACCGTCACGATCAGCCCGTCCTTCTCCGTCGTGACTTCGGGATCCCCGACCTCGACGCGCAGGAATCCCGCGTCGGTGTACTTGCGCTCGACCGTCTGCAGGTCCTGCATGAAGATCGGCTCGGCATAGGTCCCGGACTTGTCGAGAAAGCGGGTCGCGTAGGACCAGAAACGCCAGCGCTTGGTCCGCAGGCCGGCGGCCAGTTCCTTGTCCGAGAAGTGCTCGTTGCCCTCGAAGTGGATCTCGCGCAGCCGCAGCTTGCGGCCCTCGTTGACCTCGAAATTCACCGCGACGGCGTCGTTCGGCAGCGTCGAGACCTCATGGCTCACGCGCGCCTGGTAGTAGCCCTCGGCGCGGTACAGCGCCTCGATGCGGTCGCGGTTCTCGTGCAGCAGCGGGAGATCCAGCGTGGCGCCGGTGGTGAGCGTGAGCTGATCGCGGATCCGATCGGCATCGATCGAGTCGTTGCCGGCGATCGTGATCTGCCGGACCACCGGATTCTCTTCGATCTCGAAGGTGAGGACGCGCCCGTCCGGCGTCTGCGCCGCGAGCACGCGGACGTTCTCGAAGAAGCCGAGGGCATGGATCTGGCGCACGTCCTCGGCGATGCGCGCCGCGTCGTAGCGATCGCCCGGCTGCGTCGCGATGCGGGCGCGGATGGCATCCGCTTCGATGCGCCGGTTGCCCTGGATCCGGATCTCGGCGATCCGGTCCCCGCCGGCGCTCGCCGTCTCCGGCGTGCCGAGGATGCGTTCCGACGCGACCAGTCGATACGTGACGACGACGCCTTCGGGCCCGCGCTCGGTCTCGGATTCGGCGCTGGCGAAGCCGGGACGCGTCCGCAGTCGCTCGACGTCGGCGCGCATCGCATCGCCGTCGAAGGAGCGCCCCGGCTGGACGAGCAACTCGCGGCGGATGGCGTCCTCCTGACCCGCCGCCCCCTCGATGCGCACCTCGAGGACCCGCCCGCCCGGCACCTCGTCTCCCGAGACGATCTCGAGTACGCGATCGGAGAGTTCCTCCACCCGTCCGCGCAACGCACTCGTGTCGTCGGCGGTGAACACCATCGTGCGCGACGGAATCGTCTCGCCGGCCGGCGTCACGCGCACGTCGAGACTGTAGGCGCCGGCCAGCTCGGTGAGGCTGCCCTGCACGACCCACTGCGCCCCGACCTCGCGCGCCAGCTCGCGCAACATGGCGTCGGTGCTCTCGCCGGAGAGGTGCGCGACCAGCGCCTCGCGGACCACGACGGTATCGACGACGCGGATCCGGCCGCTCGCCTCGAGCCGTGCGGTCAACTGCCCGGCGAGTTCGCCGACCAGCGGCGAGAGGTCCTGCTCGCTGTGCACCTGGAACGGCAGCACGGCGACCAGGACCTTGACGGCCGGCGGTTGGGCGTGTGCCGCCGGCGCCGCCGCCACGATCCCGATGCCGATCCCCAGCGCGATCACGAGCGCCGACACCGCGCTGTGAACGAGCCACCGCTGCTGAGCACCCGCGACGCGGGACTCCGGACGTTCGGCGCGCAAGCGGTCCTCCGATCTGGACGGCCCCTCGAAAGCGAGGCCACGACGGCGCAGGAGGCGAGCAGGGGTCCGGCGGCGCATTCTAGATGGCAGCCAGCGCGGGGGCAAGCCCGCGCCGGAACGGTTTTCTTCGGAGCGACGGGGATTTATCGGCACAGTCACACGCTCGGGAAGGGACTGCGGTCGAACAGCCCGCCCTGTTGCAGCACCGCGATCCGGCCGAGCCGCTCGGCGAGCCGCTCGTTGTGCGTCACGACCACCAGGGCCATCCCCCGGCTCTCGTTCATCTCGACCAGCAGCTCGCCGATCCGCTCGCCGGTCGCGGGATCGAGGTTTCCGGTCGGCTCGTCCGCCAGCACCAGAGCCGGGTCCAGAACCAGCGCGCGCGCCACGGCCACGCGCTGTCGCTCGCCGCCGGACAGCTTGCCCGTGCGGTGTTGCAGGCGCGCCCCGAGTCCCACCTCTCCGAGGATCGCCGCCGCGCGCTCGCTCACCTCGGCGAAGTCCAGCCCGCGCAGCAGGCCCGGCATCATCACGTTCTCGAGTGCGCTGAACTCGGGCAGCAGGTGGTGGAACTGGAACACGAAGCCGAGCGAGACGTTGCGGAATCGCGCCAACTCGTCGGGGGACTTGGCGAAGACGTCCTCGCCGCGGAAGCGGACGCTGCCGGCCGTCGGATGGTCGAGTGCGCCGAGCACGTGCAGGAACGTGGACTTGCCGACCCCCGACTGCCCGACGATCGCGACACGCGCCCCCTCCTCGAGCCGGAAGTCCACGTCCCGCAGGACTTCGAGCTCCCCATCGGCGGTGGCAAAGCGCTTCGTCAGGCCCTCCACCTCGACGAGCGCGTCACTCATATCGCAGCGCCTCCACCGGATCGAGGCGCGCGCCCGGTTCGATGAACCAGCGGGCCAGACGCGCGTCACTCATATCGCAGCGCCTCCACCGGATCGAGGCGCGCGCCCGGTTCG
>CAADGG010000042.1 GCA_900696485.1 uncultured Pseudomonadota bacterium | reverse complement strand
TCGAGTTCGATCGTTTGCACGCGCCGCGTGCGCTCCATTTCGGTGCGCAGGGCGACTTCCTGGGTGCGCCGGCGCAGTCTCTCGAGCAGCGCCTCGACGAGTTCCGGATCGGGAGTGCGATCGAGGCGCACGATCGTCCGATCTGCGACAGCGGTTGCCCCGTCGTTGGCAACGGCCTCGACCCGGATGCGATTGGCGCCGGGCGCCAGCTCGAGGAAGCCATCGAAGCGGCCGTCGGGGAAGATGCGCAGCGCGCGGACCCGGCGGCCGGTCGTCTCGTTGTGCACATGCAGCCCGGCGAGCCCGACCAAGTCCGTCTGCGGCAGCCGCACGATCGCGTCACCGGCCTGGTCGAGGCGCTCGAAGCGTCCGCCCGACAGCGCCGCCAGGTCCGCAAAGACATCGAGTCCACGGACGGCTCGTTGGCCGAGGGCGAAGGCGTGGATGCGGATGCCGGCAGCGGCTGCCGCATGCGCCGACCACAACGCGTGCTGGCGCGGCATGTCCGGGCCGGCGGGGAGGGTCGGCTCGCCGTCCGACAGGAACAGGATCGAGCGGCGGCGGCCCGCAGTCGTGTCCGTGGCGTCGGGGCGCGACAGGCTCTCGGCGGTGTCTCCCAGTGCGTGTTGCGCTTCGACGATTGCCGCGCCGAAGTTGGTTCCGCGCAGCCAACGGTCCGGATGGCTCGCGAGCTCCTCGAGGGCCGCCTCGAGCGCCGCGCGCGACCGTCCGAGAGGTGTCACGATCTCGGCTTCGTCGGAGAAGACCACGAGCGCCACGCGATCGCGGCCGAGATCGAGCCGGTCCAGCAGTGCCCGGGCCGCAGCGATCTCCGCCCGCAGCACGCTGTCGTCGAGATCTGCGTCGCGCATGCGCGCGGTCCACAACGGGGAATCCGCGAAGCGTTCCGCCTGCGCGGAATCGGTCCTTCCGTCCGGTCCGTCCCCGTCGACGTCCCACCCCGATGGCAGGATCGTCGAGTCGGACGCATCGAGGACGATCACGAGATCGTGCGCCGCGGCGCCGCCGGGCGCCGCGCGGCCACGCACTTCGGCGAGTGGCAGCGAGACCGCGACGCCGTCCCGGGCGGGCTCATCGATCGAGAGCCACGCGGTTTCGGGGGGGGTGGCGGCGTCGCCCGCGCGGGCCGGTCCGTCGAGGAGGAGTGTGAGCGCGAGCGCGATGGCGATGGCGAGGGCCGTGCTGCGCGCGCGGTCGTGGGCAAGGGCAGGTCGTCCGGGCATGGCCGGAGTCTATCGCCTGCGCGCCCGTTGCGGGGTGCCGCCGCCCGCGATGCCGGACGCGCCCGCGCCGCGTCGTGACGGCCGCCGCTTGAAAGCGGCGAGGGCTTCCGTCATCGTCCGCGACCGTGGAAGCCCGAACCGAGCCGTCGCGCGCACCGCAAGACGACGTCGATTACGTCGCGGCGAGTGGGTCCTGCGCACGCTGCGGACGAGCGCTGGATCTCACTTCCGTCCAGGTGGACGGCCGTTGGTACGGCCGGCCGGTATGCGCAACCGGCGCCCCGTGTCCGCTCGATCGGCAGTCGCCGGCCGTGCCTGAGTCGTGGCTGTACCCCCGTCCGCGACGATATCTGCGCCGCCGTCTCCCCAAGGAGTTGAAGAGCCGCGTCGCGCGCTGAGGCGGGTCGACCGTCGGCGCGGTCGCCGAACCGGATCGAGCGTTTCCAGCCGTTCGGCGTCGGTCAGTCGTACCGGTCGATCAGGCGTAGTGGCTGCGACGTTTCACGACGAGCTCGCGGTCGAGCTCGAAGATCTGCACCCGCTTCCAACCGGCAGGGGCATCCGGGTCCGGTTCCTCGCCGTCCTTGGCCCGCACGTGCTTGTAGCCGAACAGGCGCGTCGAGACGATCCCGACGTCGTCGCGCTCCGGGTGGGCAGCCTTGTCGAGGATCTCCGTGGCCGCGAACACCGTGTCACCGGCGAACAGCGGCGCCGTATGGCGGCCGGTCTGGTAGACGAGGTCGCCGAGCGCATGGTCGCCGACGTTCGGGCAAGACAGGCCGAGGCACAGCACGAACGGGATGCCGCCGAAGATGATCAGCTCGCCGCCGACGTATTGCTTGGGGTCGACGTCGATCATGAACTGGTTGCAGTGGACCTGGCTGGTGTTGTCGAGCACGGCGGTGAGGTGGATGTGCTCCGAGGTCATCGTGCGGCCGCGCGAGTGCTCGATCCGCGTACCCGGCTCGAAGTCCTCGAAGTAGGTGTCGGCATTGGCGAGATGGGCGAGCGACTTGTAGTCGCGCGCAGCGTCGTAGGGCGGCAGCCACAGCGAGCATTCGATCGTGTCGGGCGCGGCGCTGCCGGCATGGAGCTCCGCCGCTTCGTCGCGCTTCCAGACCTGCACCTTGCGCTGCCACGCGAGCACGACGCCTTCGTCGTCACTGCCGAGGTTCTTGCGTGCGGTCGACTGGACGTGCACCACGCCGAGCTTCGGGTTCGACTTCGAGGCGGTGACCCCGAGCACCTTCGTTTCGACCTCGATCGTGTCCCCGACGTAGACCGGGACGCCGAAGCGCATGTCGAGGTACTCGAGGTTCGCGCGGGCATTCTCGGAGATGTCCTCGACGGTCTGGCTGAAGGCGACCAGCATCACCAGACCGGGCGGACAGACGAGATCGGCGAAGCCGTACGCCCGCGCGTAGCGGGCGTTCTTGGCCAGCGGATTGGTCGTCATCGTGAACTCGGTGAAGGTCGTGAACAACCCCTCCGTCAGCGTCTTGCCGCCCTTGTGGCGGAACGTCTGCCCCGGCACGAAGTCCTCGAGGAAGTTCCCGATCTGCTTGCGCAGCACCCGCTTCGCGCTCGAACCCGACACACCCGACATGTTCGAACCCTCCCCCGACCTCCGACGACCAACTGCGAAGCCCCGCATTCTACCCGTCGCCCCGCGGGGGTCAAGAAAGGGGTCGGGTTGGATCCGTCAACTTTTCCCCCGACGGGGGAAAAGTTGACGGATCCAACCCGACCCCTTTCTTGACGGCTAGGGTTTCGGGATGCGGGCGCTGACGGAGAATGCGCGGCGGGTCCTGGAGGCGCGGTATCTGGCGCGCGGGCCGGATGGGGCGCTGCGGGAGGACTGGCCGGGACTGTGCCAGCGCGTCGCGCGCTGCGTGGCGGCGGTCGAGAAGGAATGGGGCGGCGAGGTCGCACGGCAGGAGGAGGCCTTCTTCGAAGCCCTCGTGCGGCGCGAGTTCCTGCCGAACTCGCCGACGCTGATGAACGCCGGAACGGCGCTCGGGCAGCTCGCGGCCTGCTTCGTGCTGCCGGTCGACGATACGCTCGAGAGTGTCTTCGAGGCGCTGAAAGAGATGGCGGTGATCCACCAGTCCGGCGGTGGCACCGGTTTCTCGTTCTCGTCGCTGCGGCCGGCGGGCGATGTGGTGCAGGGAACGCTCGGCGTCGCCTCGGGACCCGTCGCGTTCATGGGCGTCTTCGACGCGGCGACCGCCGTCATCAAGCAGGGCGGCCGGCGCCGGGGCGCCAACATGGGTGTGCTCCGGATCGACCACCCGGACGTCGTCGAGTTCATCCGCGCCAAGACCGACCGCGGTCAGCTCAGCAATTTCAACGTGTCGCTGTCGACGCCGGATTCGTTCTGGCATGCCGTCGAAGCCGGCACCGACTTCGAGCTGCGGAACCCGCGCGACGGCTGCGTCACGCGCCAGCTCGATGCCCGCTGGCTGCTCGACGAGATCGCCCGCTATGCCTGGGCCACCGGTGATCCCGGCGTGCTGTTCATCGATGCCGTGAACCGCGCCAATCCGACGCCTCAGCTCGGGCCGTTGGCCGCGACGAACCCGTGCGGCGAGCTCCCGCTGCTGCCCAACGAGGCCTGCAATCTCGGTTCGCTCCGGCTCGACGCGTTCGTGCGTGACGGCCAGATCGATTGGGACGGTCTCGATCGCGCCGTCGATCTCGGCGTCCGCTTCCTCGACGACGTCATCGACGCCAGTCGCTACCCGTTCCCAGCGATCACCGCCCAGGTGCGCGGCAATCGCAAGATCGGCCTCGGCGTGATGGGCTTTGCCGATCTGCTGGTGGAACTCGGGATTGCGTACGACGAGCCCGCCGCTCCGGCGCTTGCCGAGCGGCTGATGGCGCGCATCTACGCGCGGGCAGAGGCGGCATCCGCCCGGCTCGCCGAGGAGCGCGGCGTCTTCCCCCACTGGGAGGGCTCGCGCGCCGCCGCCCGCGGCGTCCGGTTGCGCAACGCGACGGTGACGTCGATCGCGCCGACCGGCACGCTCTCCATCCTCGCCGGCTGTGCCGGCGGCATCGAGCCGTACTTCGCGCTGGCGTTCGTCCGCCACGTGCTCGACGGCGCGCGGCTTCCGGAGACCAACCCGCACTTCGAGGCGGCCCTGCGCCGCGCCGGGGTCCTCGACGAGGCACTGGTGGCCCGTGTCCGCGCGCAGGGCTCGGCCCGGCATCTCCCCGGAGTCCCGGCGGCCGTGGCGCGGCTGTTCCCGACCGCCTACGACATCAGCCCGGAGCAACACCTCGACGTGCAGCAGGCGTTCCAGAAGCACGTCGACAATGCCGTCTCGAAGACCGTGAACCTCCCCGAAGCCGCGACGCCCGACGACGTGCGGGCGATCTACCTGTCCGCATGGCGCCGAGGCCTGAAGGGCGTCACGGTCTTTCGCGAGGGCTCGAAGGGCGCCGAGGCCGTGCTGGTGCGTGGCGCCGGCGGGGAGCTCGAGGTTTCGGACCATTTCGCCGGAGACTGCAGCGACGCGCTGTGCGCCTGAGCCCCGCTCGCCTATCCTGCGCCCGGCCGGACCCACGGATCTGCGGATCCATGGACCGGCGGACTGGCGCAGCCACGGATTTGCAAGGACCTACGGAGGATCGGAATGAAAGTCGTCGCGCTCCGAGAGACGGCGCCCGGGGAGCATCGCGTCGCGATCGTTCCGGATGCGGCGCGCGCCTTCGCGAAGGCCGGCGTCGAACTGGCTGTCGAGTCGGGCGCTGGGGAGCGCGCCGGCGCGACGGACGCCGCTTACGAGCGGGTCGGGATCGGCGTCGAATCCGATCGCGCAGCCCTGCTCGCCGGCGCGGACTTCCTGCTGAAGGTCCAGCCGCCCGGCGAGGACGAACTCACCGCGCTGCGCCCGGGCGCCGTGCTGATCTCCTTCCTCCGGCCGCTCGACGAGCCACAGCGCGCCGCCGCGCTCGCCGAGCGCGGCGTCACCAGCTTTGCGATGGAGCTGATCCCGCGCATCACGCGCGCGCAGGCGATGGACGCGTTGTCGTCGCAGGCGTCACTGGCCGGCTATCGCGCGGTGCTGCTCGCGGCGCAGGGGCTCGGCAAGGTCCTGCCCATGATGACGACGGCGGCCGGCACGATCGCTGCGGGCCGGCTGCTCGTGATCGGCGCCGGGGTCGCCGGTTTGCAGGCCATCGCCACCGCACGCCGGCTCGGCGCGATCGTCGAAGCCTACGACACGCGCCCGGCCGTTCGTGAACAGGTGGAGAGCCTCGGGGCGCGCTTCATCGAGTTGCCGCTCGACACCGCCGATGCGGAAGGGGCCGGCGGCTATGCGAAGGCGCAGAGCGAGGAGTTCCTGGCCAAGCAGCGCGCGCTGCTCGGCGAGCGCGTCCATGCCGCCGATGCGGTGATCACGACCGCCGCCGTGCCGGGCGCGCGCGCCCCGCTGCTGATCGACGAAGAGACCGTCATCGGCATGAAGCAGGGCTCGGTGATCGTGGACCTCGCCGCCGCCGGCGGCGGCAACTGCGCGCTGACGCAGCCCGATCAGCCCGTCGTCGCCCACGGCGTCACGATCTTCGGGCCGACCAACCTGCCGTCCGAGGCCGCCGTCGACGCGAGCCGCGTCTATGCGCGCAATCTCGCCAACCTGCTCGCGCTGCTCGTGAAGGACGGCGCGCTGCACATCGACCTCGAGGACGAGGTGGTACGCGGCGCGCTGCTGACGCACGAGAGCCGCGTCGTTGCCGATGCCGTCCGCGCACGGCTCGGCGGCTAGCACGGTCCGGTGAGGAGACCGGCGTTCGTCGTCAGGCTCTCCAGTCTCCGCGTGTTCGACGTGTTCGACGTGTTCGGCGTGCTGGCCGCACTCTCCGTGGTCTCCGTGCTCGCCGTGCTCTCCGTGTCGGTTCCGGCGCTGGGGGGCCGAGTCGAAGCGGTCGAAGCGGTCGAAGCGGTCGACGGGGTCGGTGAGGTCGGCGGCGATCCGACGACGGGCATCGTTCAGCCGCTGCAGATCTACGCGGTGCCGAGGCTCGCCGAGGCGTTTCGTGAGCTGGCCCTCGCCGGGGCGTGCCCGCGTACCGTGCTCCCGGAGTTCGTGCTCGCGGATACCGCGACGCTCGCACAACTGGTCGAGCACGGGGCACGCGCGGATGTCCTCGCGACCGACGATGCCGCGACGATGGAGCGCCTGGCTGCGGCCGGGCGCATCGATCGGGCGCGTCCCTTTGCGACGGCGTCGCCGCAGGCGGTCCCGGTTTCCGCATCTTCGCCTTCGCGGATCCCCACCTCCGTCTCGACCTCGACCTCCATCGCGACGTCCACCGCGACCTCCTACTGGATCGCGCCGGCGCGCGGAGCCGGGCGCCCGGCCGAGGCCGCGGACTTCGTCGAGCGCGTCCTGTCCGACGACGGGCAGGCCCGGCTTCAGCGGTGCGATCTCAGTCCATTCCAGTCCAGAGACGAGCCTGAACGCAGAGGGGAGCCCGAACGGCCGGTGAGGTGAGCCGGTCGGAGTCAGGCGGCAGCCCCGGGCCGATCGCCTCGGCCGGGACCCGTCCGCATCTCTCCTTCCGCAGTTCCCGACTTTCGTGGTCTTCTGACCCGCCCCGCTTGGGCGTGGGCGCCCGAGAACGCCGACCACGGTCGCCCGTGCGCGCTTTTGGCGCACTTTCTTCCGATTTCAGGTCGGGTGCATTCAGGTCGGGTGCCGTCCCGCCGACGAATCGGAGGCGACGCTGTACGGAGTGGTCTCTCGATGACTCGATCTGCACCGGCGCCCCACGCGCTCGCACTGCACCGGCGAACCCGCCGCTGCGGCACCGGCGCGTACACGATCATCGAGATGATGATCGCCCTCGGCGTCCTGGCGATTCTCGTGAGTGTGTCGCAGTCGCTGTACAGCGGCTATCAGGAGCGAGCACGGGTCGGGCAAGCCGCGGCGGACCTGCGGTCGATCGCCACCCGCATCGAGCAGTTCCGGATCGAGTTCGGCCGGCTGCCGTCGGCGATCGACCGCGCGATGAACGCGGTTCCGGTCGACCCGTGGGGACATGCGTACGAGTACCTGCCGATCGAGGGTGCACCGCCCCGCGTGATGGGTGCTGTGCGCAAGGACAAGAATCTGGTTCCGCTGAACAGCGACTTCGACCTGTACAGCCGGGGTCCGGACGGCCAGAGCCGCGCTCCGCTCACCGCGAAGGTTAGTCACGACGACGTGATTCGGGCCAGCGACGGACGTTTCTTCGGCGTCGCCACGGCGTTCTGACGGGTCGTCGTTCCGGATGCGCCCGGCACTCGCCCACGTGTTGCTGCGCAGCCGCGTTGCCCGGCAGCTGCTGGGGAGCTTCTTGCTCAGCGCCGGGATTCCGGTCGCCGCTCTCGGGATCCTGATCTTCGTCGAAGTCTCGCATGGATTGCGCGAGCAGAGTCGCGAGCGCCTGCACCAGGCCGCCAAGTCCTCGGGGCTGCTCATCCTCGAGAAGCTGGTCACGATGCGAGACGCCGTCGGGGCCATCCCGGCATCGGCGCAGGCGGGACTCTGGTCAGAGGAATCCAGAGCGGACTCCAGAGCGGAGCATCGAGAGGATCGGAGACAGGGGGTTTCCGCCGCGCTGCCGGCAGCGTTGCGAGAGTCGCTCGTCGCGGCCGTCCTGCTGTCAATGGATGGGCGTCACGTAACAATGTATGGAAAGCCGTTCGATCCCATCGCGGCTGGCGGCGGGGCGATTCCGGCGACCGGCCGGATCGACGCCCGGGACACCGGCGACGCCGACGGCCGGCCGGTTCTCGAGTTCGCCGTGCCGCTGCCAGCGCCGCCGGGATCCCCCGTCCGAGGAGGGGGGGAGGGCGCGGGCGACGGCGTGGGTGTGGTCGTCGTTCTCGACGCCGGTCGGCTCCTCGAGACGGCGATTCCCGCGGCGTTGCCGCCGAGGGCGGAATACTGCGTCGTGACGGGTCCGGGTTGCGTCCTCGGCTGCTCCCGCGAGGGCCTGGCGGTCCACCTGCCCCGTGCGGGGGCATCGCATCGCGGAAGTTTCGAGATCGAGGCCGAGGATCTCGGCTTCTTCGGGAGCTACTGGACGCTGTTCCTGGACTCGCAGCTCCAGAGCGAGAGCTGGACCGTCTTCGTGCTCGAGCCAGGCGATGTCGCTCTCGGCGCGCTGGCGCGCTTTCGTTCCCTGTTCCCGTTGCTGGCACTGGCCTGTTTCGGGATCGTGTTCCTGGCCAGCGTGATCCGGATCCGGCGCCAGATGGAGCCGCTCGATCGCCTGCAGGAGGCGACCCGGGAGCTGGGGAACGGACGCTTCGACGTCGTCGTTCGAGTCACGACCGACGACGAGTTCGGCAACCTCGCCGACTCGTTCAACGGCATGACCAGACGCCTCGCCGAGCAGTTCGATCTGCTGGCCCGGCTCATCGATCTCGATCGCGAGATCCTCGCGGCGAGCGATGCGCGCAGCATCGCGCACGCGCTGATCGCCGAACTGCCGGCCGTGCATCCGTGCGGCGCCGTCGCGGTGCTGCTGGCGGAGGCCGACGATTCGCGGTCGCTGTCCGGCTGGCTCGGGCGTGTCGGAGACCGCACCCTGACCCCGATCGTGCTGGCGCTGTCGGACGACGAGATCGCCGCGCTGCGCGGGGGCAGCGGGGTGCACACGGTCGACACCCGGGTGGCCCCGTTCCGCGCGCTGGAGCTGCTGACGCGAATCGGCGCCGTGACGGCCCGCGTGCTGCCCCTCGACAGCGCCGAGGGCCTCGGCGGCCTGCTGGTGCTGGCCGCGACGCCCGGCGGACCGGCTCCGTGGCCCGATCCCGCCGTCGTGCGGCAGGTGGCGAACCAGGCCGCCGTCGCCTTCGTGAACGTGCGCACCACCGAGCGCAACCGCTTCCTGGCGCAGCGGGACGCGCTGACCGGCCTTGCCAATCGCATGCTGTTCCGCGACCGGCTCGAGCAGGCGCTGGTCGGGGCGCGCCGGGCAGGCTCCCTGGTCGGCGTCTGCCTGTTCGACCTCGACCGCTTCAAGGGCGTCAACGACACGCTCGGGCACGCGGCCGGGGATCGGCTGCTCCAGCAGGTTGCGGCACGGCTCGAGGCCGAGGTCCGGAACGGGAATCTGGCGCGCATGGGTGGCGACGAGTTCACGTTGCTGCTCCCCGACCTCTCGAGTCCGGAGGTGTGCTCGTCGATCGTCCAGCGTCAGCTGCGTGCGCTCGGCGAGCCGTTCGAGGTGGATGGGCGGGAGGTCTTCGCGGCGGCGAGCGCCGGCATCGCGTTGTTCCCGCTCGATGGCGCCAGCGCCGACGATCTGTTGAAGCACGCCGATGCCGCCATGTACGAGGCCAAGCGCTCCGGCGGCAATCGCCTCGCGTTCTACACCCAGGCGCTGAGCGTGCGCGCAAGCCGCCGGTTGCGGCTCGAGAGCGCGCTGCGCCACGCGGTCGAACGGGATCAGATCGTTCCGTTCTATCAGCCGCTCAACGATCCGCACAGCCGGGAATGGCTCGGCTTCGAAGTGCTCTCGCGCTGGACCGACCCGGACCTCGGCCCGGTCCCGCCGGGCGAGTTCATTCCCGTGGCGGAGGAGATCGGTCTCATCGGCCCGCTCGGCGAACGGATCCTCCGGGTCGCCTGCGCGCAGGCTCGTGCGTGGCAGCTCGCGCACCAGCGCGCCCTCTACGTGTCGGTGAACCTAGCGTCGCGTCAGTTGCGCGATGTCGCGCTGCCGGGCCGCGTCGCCGGCATCCTCGCGGAGACCGGGCTCGATCCGAGGCTGCTCGTGCTCGAGCTCACCGAGAGCGAAGTGATGGAGGATGCCGAGACCGCCCGCACACAGCTTGCCGCATTGCGCGCGCTCGGGCTGCGCATCTCGATCGACGACTTCGGCACCGGCTATTCCTCGCTCGGCTATCTCCAGTCGTTCCCGGTCGACTCCCTCAAGATCGATCGCCGATTCCTGGAGGCGCTCGGCCGCAGCCACGTCGACGATGCGATCGTGCGCGCGATCGTCGACATCGGCCATGCGCTCGAGCTGACGGTGGTGGCCGAGGGCGTCGAGACCGAAGGGCAGCTCGACGCGCTCCGGCGGCTCGGCTGCGATGTCGTACAGGGCTGGTTGTTCGATCGCGCGCTGCCGGCCAGCGACGTGGACAAGCGCCTGGCGGCGGCTCCGTCCCCGCTCGAGAGCTGCGAGAGCTGCGAGAGCTGCGAGAGCTGAGGGAGCTCCCTCCCCGCGCGATCAACCGCGCGCGCGTTCTCTCTCTCGCGCCAGGAACGCATCCATCAGCGCCGGCGGCCCGGCTGCCATGGCGCAGTCGATCAGGGTCTTTTCCTGGTTGTAGATCCGCCTGGCGCCGTCGAAGTCGACGTAGACGCCGCCGGCCTCGCGCACGAGCAGGTCGCCGGCGCACACGTCCCATTCGTTCTTCGGTGCGACCGAGACGTTGAGGTCGCCGTCCGCGCACGCGACGCAGGCCAGCTTCCACGCGATCGATCCGACCGGGCGCAGCTCGCGGAACCAGCCTTCGTACGGGGCGAACTGGTCGCGGGAGATTTCCGTCCGGCTCGCGATCACGACGCTCTCCGACAGCGTCGCCACCTTCGACACCGAGACCGGACGACCATCGCGGAAGCAGCCGCCGCCGCGGCTCGCCCACACCGCGATGCCAGCCGGCGGGTTCAGGATCACGCCGACCACCGGCTCGCCGGCCTCGACGAGTGCGATCGACACGGCGAACTCGGGAATCTTCTTCGTGAACTCCTTGGTGCCGTCCATCGGGTCGATGATCCAGACCCGCTCGTTGCGGAGCCGGCTCGCGTCGTCGACGGTCTCCTCGGACAGCAGCGCATCGCCGGGGAACGCCGTGCGCAGCCGCTTGGCGATCGCGCGGTCCGATTCGAGGTCCGCGATCGTCAGCGGATTGTCGTCGGCCTTCTCCCAGTGCTCGGTGCCGACGGTGTACCAGTGCTGGAGGATCGAGGCCGCGTCGCGGGCGGCTTCGAGGGCGATCTGGAGTTCGCGTTCGTAGGGCATGGCGGAGCAGTATAGGCGGTGCGGCTCGAGGCGCCGCGCAAGGGAGCAAGCGAGCGAACCCGCGGTATGATCCGTTTCGTGGCGACTTCTACGGACAGCGAAGAGCTCGAGCTCGGATTCCTGGCCCGTCCGCGCGGCGGCGCGCCGGCTCCGGGGATCGCGATGATCCCGGATGTCTGGGGATTGTCCGATCACTACCGCGATCTCGCACGACGGCTTTCGGCAGCGGGCTTCGCCGTGCTCGCGATCGATCTCTATCGCCGCGAGCCTCGGCGTTTGCGCGGGGAGCAGATCAGCGATCCGGGCCGCTGGATCCGCGGATTGTCGGATCCCGCGATACTCGCCGAGGTGCAGGCGGCGGTCGACCACCTCGCGAGTGGCCCGGCCGCAGGACGCAAGGTCGGTGTCACCGGCTTCTGCATGGGCGGGCAGTACGCGGTGCTCGCCGCAGCGGGCTGCACGGGGCTCTCCGCCGCGGTGCCGTTCTACGGCATGCTGTCACACGAGCATGGGTTGTTGGCGCCGCCTGCCGGCGAAGCGCTCGATCCGGAGCACAAGCCGCGCTCGCCGCTCGCCGCCGCCGCGGACGTTCGCTGTCCGATGCTGGCGCTGTTCGGCTGTGACGACCCGTTCATCCCGATCGATGACGTGCGGGCGTTGGCCGCCGAGTTGGCGCAGGTCGGCTCGCATCATGTCGTCTCGCTCTACGCCGGCGCCGGGCACGCATTCATGAACGAGACGCGACCGGAGATGTACCGGCCGGCCGTCGCACGCGAAGCGTGGGAGCGCATGCTCGCGTGGTTCGGACGGGAACTCGCGAGCTGAGGAGATACACGCCTCCGCGTAGAGATCCGGTCTTGGTGGTCTCGTCGCTCGATGAGTTCGATGGGTTGGAATGGGATGTGGTCTTGCCGGGTGCGGATCACAGGACGCGGGCGACGACGAGTGCGAGGATCCGTTCGCCGCGCCCGACGAGGAGGCGCGTGACATGCGCCTCGACGCCCACCGGCCGCGCCAGCGCATCGACGAAAATCATCCGGAAGCGCCGCGGCTCGTCGCTTTCCGCCAGTTCGGCGAGCTCGTCGGTCCATGTCGGCCGATCCGGGGGATGGACGAAGGGGAGGGCGATGACGCCCACCAGAGCGTCGCGCGGGGTGCGCAGCAAGGCCGCCGCCGCTGGATTCGCATCGACGATGCGGCCGTCCTCGAGGTCCACGGCCAGGAACGCGTCGGCGATCCGGTCGATGGCGCCTGGCACCGCGCGCCGCGGTGTCCGCGGCGCACGCTGCGCCTGTCGGGCGAGCCGGCCGCCGGTCAGGGCGACCTGGAACTGCGCGGCCAGCGGCGAGAGCTGCGCGCGCAGTTCGGAGCCTGCGCTCCCGGCGACGGCGACGGCGGCGGTGCACCAGCCTTCCAGCAGCGTCTCGATGCGTGCCGGATCGACGCGCAGGCCGTCGAGCGCCGGGGCGCCGCTGGCGCCGCCCCGGCGCAGCGATGCGGCCACCCACGATCGGAAGCGGCGCAGCGCCTCGCTCTCCGCGCTGTCCGCGGCGGGGTGCGCGTCGCCGAGTTGCTTCGCCAGCGCCTGCTCGATGGCGGTCCGCCGCGTGACGATCCATCCTGCCCACTCGATGTCGCGGATGCCGTGGGTTCCGCCTTGCACGATGCGGGATCCTACACGACCCGCGGCCC
Organism: uncultured Pseudomonadota bacterium; assembly: GCA_900696485.1. Lineage (GTDB taxonomy): Bacteria > Myxococcota_A > UBA9160 > UBA9160 > PR03 > CAADGG01. Next base: position 18,601 of record CAADGG010000042.1, on the reverse strand, counting down.
GGCGGCGCCTCGCTGGGCGAGCCGGTAACCTCGAGACCAGGGCCAAGACCAAGAGCCAGCGAGAGCCAGGGCCTGGGATCCCGAGCGGGGAGCCTGGAACCCCGACCTCGGAGCCGGAGCTTCGATGAGCCTTCACGATCCGCGTGCTGCGAGTGCTCTCGACCTGCTTGCCCCGACGCCGGAGCACGCGCTCCTGGCCGACACGCTGCGCGAGTTCGTCGCCCGCGAGGTGGAGCCGCAGGCCGGGGTGCACGATCGCGAGGAGCGGTTCAACCACGCCCTGTTCCAGAGCGCCGGCCAGCTCGGCCTGCTCGGCGTGACGATCCCGGAGGAGTACGGCGGCGCCGGTCTCGACGCCGTGGCGGCCGTGCAGGTCTGCGAGGCGCTGTCGACGGCCGACCCGGGCTTCGGGTTGTCGGTGTTGGCGCATGCGATCCTGTTCGCGCACAACGTCTCGGTGAACGGCTCCGAGCTGCAGCGCAAGCACGTGCTGCCGCGTGCGGTCACCGGCGAATGGATCGGTGGGCTGTGCATGACCGAGCCGGAGGTCGGCACCGACGTGCTGTCGCTGCGCACGACGGCCCGGCGCGACGGCGACGTCTACCGGCTGAACGGTTGCAAGACCTTCATCACGAACGGCGGGCTCGAGGACGGCAGCACCGGAGACTGCTTCATCGTCTACGCCGCGACGGCGCCGGGCGTGATCAGCTCGTTCCTCGTCGAAAAGGGCATGCCCGGTTTCCGGCTCGGCCAGAAATGGACGGACAAGCTCGGGATGCGCGCGTCCTTCACCGCGGAGCTCGTCTTCGAGGACGTGCCGGTGCCGGTCGCCCAGCGCATGGGTGAGGAAGGCGAGGGCACGCTGCACATGATGCGAAACCTCGAGATCGAGCGCTTGACGCTCGCGGCGATGTCGCTCGGCATCGCCCAGCGCTGCCTGCAGGTGATGGTCGACTACGCGAGCCAGCGCCAGGCCTTCGGCAAGCCGATCCGTGAGTTCGGGCAGATCCAGCGCCACGTGACGGAGAGCTTCGCCGAGTGGCGCGCCGCACGCACGTTCGTGTATGACGTGGCGCGCCGGATGGACGTGCGCGGTAAGGGCCAGCGCCTCGATGCCGACGCGACCAAGCTGTTCGCGTCGCAGATGGCGAAGCGCGCCGCCGACGCCGCGATCCAGGTGCTGGGAGGCTACGGCTACATGGGCGAGTACGTCGTGGAGCGGCTGTGGCGCGACGCCAAGCTGATCGAGATCGGTGGCGGCACACTCGAGGCGCACCACAAGAACCTGATGAAGGAACTGGCCCGCCATCCGCAGGTGCTCCGCTGAGCGCAGGGGCTGCGCAGAACGAGGCGCCGGCCGCCGCCCTCGCCGCGAGCATCGCCGCGTTCATCGCCGGAGAAGAGCAACTGCCGGCGGACGCCGTGAGCGTCACCGGCCTGCGTCGTATGGCCGGTGGCGCTTCGCGCGAGATCTGGTCGCTGGACGTCTCGCTCGAGCGCGCGCCGGGCCGTCGCGAGACGTTGCCGCTGGTGTTGCGCCGCGATCCGGCCGGCCGCGTCGGAGACGGTGGCGACCGCGGCGCCGAGTTCCGCGTGCTGCGCGCGGCGTGGCGCGGCGGCGTGCGCGTGCCGCGTGTGCACTGGGCGAGCCACGACGGCGCCGGGCTCGGCGCGCCGTTCTTCCTGATGGACCGCGTGGCCGGGGAGACGCTGCCGCGGAGGCTGCTGCGCGAGGACCGTTACGCGGGTACCCGTGCCGGCCTGGCGGCCGAACTCGGCGCGATGCTCGCGCGGATCCATGCGCTCGATCTCACCGATCCGGATCTCGCAGATCTCGCGGATCTGGCGCCGCCGCCGGCCGATCGCTCCCCGGCGCAGCGCGAGGTGGAGCGTGTCGCACAGGGCATTCGCGAGCTCGCCGTCGAACCGCATCCGGTGCTGGATCTCGCCGAGCGCTGGCTGCACGCGCGCACGCCGACCCCGTCCCGGATCGCGCTGGTCCACGGCGACTACCGGATCGGCAACGTCCTCTTCGATGAGACCGGCATGCGCGCGATCCTCGATTGGGAACTCATGCACGTCGGCGATCCGATCGAGGATCTCGGCTGGCTGTGCATGCGGGCGTGGCGCTTCGGCGCGTCGCTGCCGGTCGGCGGCGTCGGCACCCGCGAGCAGCTCGTCGAGGCCTACGAGCGCGCGAGCGGCACGCGCGTCGACCTCGAGGCGCTGCGCTTCTGGGAGGCCTTCGGCAGCTTCAAGCTCGCGCTGGTCTTCCTGATGCAGTCGCGCGTGTATCTGGATGGTCGTGTGCGCTCGGTGGAACTCGCCTCGCTGGGACGCCGGACGGCCGAAACCGAGGACGAACTGCTGCGTTTCCTGCGCGATGAAGCGGAGCCCGGCGGAACATGAACGATCGCCCGACCACGACGGAGCTGCTGGCCGCCGTCGAGCACTTCCTCGAGCAGACTGCGGTTCCGGCGCTCGAAGGCCCGGCGCGCTATCACGCGCGCGTCGCGGCCAACGTCGTCCGGATCGTCGCGCGCGAGCTGGCGACCGAGGATCAGCACCGGGCTCGCGAATGGCAGGGTCTCGCCGAGCTGCTCGGCACGGATCCCGCGGCGCCGGAGGGCGGACGGTCGGCGTGGTCCGACGCGCTGCGCGCCCGCAACGAAGCGCTCACGCGCCGGATCCGGGCCGGCGACGCGGATGCCGGGCCCTGGCGCACCGCCGTGCTCGCGCACCTGTCCCGCGTCGTCGCCGACAAGCTCGACGTGGCGCAACCGCCGCGTCCGGCGCGAGACGAGCGTCGATGAACACGCTGCGTAGCGAAACCCGCAACGGCGTCCGCCACCTCGTCCTGTGTCGCGCCGCCGAGTACAACACGATCACGCCGGCCTTGCGCGATGAGCTGGCCGCCGCCATCGACGCCGCGGACGCCGACGCCGACGTCCGCGTCGTCCTGCTGCGCGCCGAAGGCCCCGCGTTCTGCGCCGGCTACGGCCTCGACTGGTCGACGAGCGCCGAGTCCGCACAGACTGTCTACTCGGATGCGGAGCGTCGAGCGACCCCGGAAGCCCGTCGCGTCTGGGACTCCGTCGCCGACCTGCGCATGATGAGCCGCTTCGTCGACACCTACATGAAGCTGTGGAATGCGAAGAAGCCGGTGCTGGCCGCCGTGCAGGGTTGGTGCATCGGCGGCGGCACGGACCTGGTGCTGTGCGCGGATCTGATCGTCGCGGCGGAGGACGCCGTCTTCGGCTACCCGCCGGCGCGCGTGTGGGGCACGCCCACGACGGCGATGTGGGTCTACCGGATGGGTCTCGAACAGGCCAAGCGCTACCTGCTGACCGGCGACGAGATTCCGGCGCCGAAGGCGGCCGAGATCGGGCTCATCCTCGAGACCGTCGCGCCCGGCCGACTCGAGGCGCACGCCACCGCGCTCGCCGAACGGATGGCCCGGCTCCCGCTCTCGCAGCTCGTGATGATGAAGCTGCTGTGCAACCAGACCGCCGAGAACATGGGCCTGCAGTCGAGCCGGATGCTCGGCACGCTCTTCGATGGGATCGCCCGCCATACCCAGGAGGGGCTCGACTTCGTCCGGCGCGCGCAGGCCGTCGGATTCCGCCAGGCCGTCCGCGAGCGCGACGATCCGTTCGAGGACTATGGGAGTCGCGGGCGCAAGGAACCGCCGGGTCACCGATCCGAGCCGACGTCGGCCGGAGCGCCTCGCGGGGTCCCGGTGACTCCGTCGCTGCGGCTCGCGCGCGAAGACGAGCTCGAGGAACTCGTCGGTATCGACGACGATGCCGGCACGCTGTACCCGGAGGCCGGGGTACGGATCGAGCTGGCGCCGGACAGCCCGTTCCTCGCAGCCGAACGCGCGCGCTGGCAGCGTGCGGTACGCCTCGAGCGGGTGTTCGTGGCGGTCGGCGGCGATCAGCGCACGCTCGGCTTCGCGGCGCTCGACGTGCTCGATGGCGAGCCGTATCTGGAGCAGCTGTCTGTCCGCCGCCACGCCATGCGGCGCGGAATCGGCCGCCAGTTGCTCCGCCGCGCTCGTGTGTGGGCCGCGCAGCAGCCGGGCGACTTCCTTTGGCTCACGACCTACGACCACGTGCCGTGGAACCGGGTGTTCTACGAGCGCGAGGGCTTCGTCGTCGTTCCGGAGCCGGCGTGGCCGGCCGACATCGCGCGTCACGTCGCCGAGCAGCGCGCCTTCCTGCCGGACCCCGAACGAAGGATCGCGATGCGGTGTCGCCTCGAGCGTTGAGCCACGCGGCCTCCGGCGTGCGGTCTTCGCCGGCGCTCCCGTCGTCTCGTCAGTTCACCGTCTCATCGTCTCGTGGTCTCAGCGTCTTGCGGTCGCGCTCTCGCGTCGTCACGCGGCGAGCCGCCGGCGGGTCGCCCGGGCGGCCAGCACGAGCAGCAGGGCCGAGAGTCCGATCACGTAGGCGAGGTCCCACACCAGGATGGGGGACCACTCGCCGCGGAAGGCGTGGCGCATCAGCCGCACCGGGTGCAGCAGCGGGAGCACTTCGGCGATCCACAGCCAGCCGCCCGAGAGTCGCTCCTGCAGCGGAAAGAAGACGTCCGAGAACAGGAACAAGGGGGTCAGGAACAGCGTGAAGTAGAAGCTGAACAGGTCGATGCTGGGAATGCGCAGCGAGAACGTGATGCCGAGGGCCGCGAACAACAGTCCCGTCAACGGAATCAGCGGCAGCGCCAGCAGCGAGGCCGGCAGCGGCGCGAGCCCGACCGCTGCAATGACGATCCAGAAACAGCCGCCGTACAGGAACGATCGCGTCATCGCCCACAGGATCTCGCCCGCCAGCACGTCGTCGGGCTGGATCGGCGTGGTCAGCATGGCGGCATAGGTCTTCTCGAAATTCATCCGCACGAACGCGTTGTAGGTGACCTCGAAACTCGCGCCGTTCATCGCCGCCACCGCCACCAGCCCCGGCGCCAGGAACGCGACGTAGGACATCCCCGCCATCTCGTTCACGTAGGCGCCGACGCCGATCCCGATCGAGACCAGATACAGCAGCGGCTCGAAGAAGTTCGGCAGGAGGTTGAGCTTCCAGGTCCGCCGGTACAGCGCGAGGTTACGCCACCAGACCGACAGCGCGTAGCGAGACACGCTCATGCGTCCCCCTCCAGCGCCGTCCCGGTGAGCGCGAGGAATACGTCCTCGAGATTCGCCGGCCGCACGACGACGGCACTCGGATCCCCGGTGCGGCCGCGCTCGCGCAGCGTCTCGAGCAGCGCCGTCGCATCGTCGGCGAACAGCACGAGCCGGCGACCCATCCGCAGCGTTCGCACGTCGCGGATCTCGGCGAGCACGCGTGCGTCCTCGCCGGCGGGCAGTGTCAGCTCGAGAGCCTGCGCGGCGAGGTGCTGGCGGATCAGCGCCGCGGGCGAGCCGTCGGCCACCACGCGGCCCGCCGACAGGATCGCGAGCCGATCGCACAGCCGCTGCGCCTCGTCCATGTAGTGCGTCGTCAGCAGCACCGTCGTGCCGGCGCTGCGCAGTTCGCGGATGCGTTCCCACAGCGCCAGCCGCACGGCGGGATCGAGTCCGGTGGTCGGCTCGTCGAGGATCAGCAGCTCGGGCCGATGGATCAACGAGACCGCGATCGCGACGCGTCGCTGGAAGCCGCCCGAGAGCGCTCGAACCGGCAGCGTCGCATGCGATCGCAGCTCGAGGAAGTCCAGCAATTCCTCGATGCGACGCTCGCTCGTGACGCGTGGCAGCCGGTGGTAGCGTGCGAAGATGCGCAGGTTCTCGACGGCGCTGAGCACCTCGACGAGGGCATTCTCCTGCAACGTCACGCCGAGCCGCATGCGTACGCGCCGCGTGTGCTGCGTGACGTCGAGTCCGAACACGCGGACGATCCCCGCGCTCGGCGGCGTCGCCCCATAGATCATCCGCAGCATCGTGGTCTTGCCCGCGCCGTTGGGACCGAGCAGCCCGAAGCAGAGGCCGGCCGGTACGGCGAGGTCGATGTGGTCGACGGCGAGCCGGTCGCCGTAGCGCTTCGCCACGCCCTCACAGGCGACGATCGGATCGGAGTCGTGCTCGGCGAGTCGGTCGGGGACGAGGGACGGCATCGGCCGGCGCAGCATAGGGGATCCGCGGTCGGTTCTGGTCTCGCTCGGGCCGCTCTCCGGCCGTGCTCGTGGGAGCTGTCGGATGGTGCTCGCTGAGGTCCTCGGCCCCGGATCCCGGCCGGTCGCAGGCCCGGCTAGGATCCGGTGGCCGGAACAGGGGGGCGCCTCCGTGTGGCGCGCAGCGTGGCGAAGCGGGATCGCCGGCGATCCTCGCCAGGGTGGGGACACAGGATGTCGGGGGCGGACGCGGACCGGGCGCGGCCGGGCGGTGGCTGGCTGCCGCGCGAGCGGCTGGCGCGGCGCGTGCAGGCAGCGCTCGCGCGCCGTCTCGTCGTCGTGACGGCGCCGTGGGGTGCCGGCAAGTCGTCGCTGCTCCGGGACCTCGCGCGGCGTCTCGACCGCTCCGTGATCCGTGTGCGCATGAACCCGAACTCCGTCGATCTCTCGTTCTTCTTCTGGCAGATCCTCACGGTGTTGGGCCGTCCCTCGGAGCGCCTTCCGTCCGACGCCGAGATGGTGATCGACCCCCTCGCCCAGGTGATCGAACGGGTGGCCGAGCAGCCGCCGCTGGTGATCGCCCTCGACAATGCCGAGGATCTCGCCGCCAGCGCGCCGGTGCTCGAAGTCGTCGCGCTGTTCGCCGAGCGGCTGCCCACGGGATCCTCGCTGCTCGTCGCTTCTCGGACGCCGCTGGACCTGCCGATCGAGCGCCTGCGCGCGCACGGGGAGCTGGCCATCCTCGGGCCCGAGGAATTCCGCGCCAACGAGGAGGAGTTGCGCGCGATCCTCGACAGTGTCATTCCCGAGTTGTCACTGGCCCCGCACGAACTGGACTACCTGTGCGCGGCGACCGAGGGGCGGCTGCTGCTGGTACGGCTGTTTGCCGAAGCGGCTCGCAACGGTTCGGCATCCGGACTCCTCGAGCGCATCGGCCGCTTCGGAATCTCGGAAACCCTCGTCGATGCGGTCCTCACGGAGCTCGACGATTCCGAACGACGCTGGCTCGAGGATGTCTCGATCCTCGAAGAGCTGCGGCGCCCGCTGGTCGATCACGTCGCGCGCGAACCCGAACGATCGGAACGACGGCTCGCGCGTGCGAGCCAGCTCCACCTGGTCGAGCCGTTCGAGACACCGCGGCGGATGCCCAGCCTCGTGCGTGACGTGCTCCGCCGGCGCGTCGCGGCAGACGCGGAGCGCTGGCGTGCGCTGCACACGCGCGCTGCCGAGGCCCATCGCGCCGAAGGCGATGCCGAGGGAACCTTCCATCACCTCGTCGAGGCCGGGGACGTCGAGCGGGCCATCGAGACCCTGATCGGGATCGGCCACGCCTCGATCCACAACCGCCGGCTCGACGCCCTCGGCCGGCTGCTCGATCGACTCGACGGCGCCGTCGTCGCGACGAATCCCATTCTCCTGTTTACACGCGGAAGTCTGCGTTGGGTGCAGGAGCGTCCGTCCGACGCGCTCGACGACCTGCGGGCCGTGACCCCGATGGCAGAGGGTACGGACCTGGCGCGGGCCGCCCGCGCTCGCGTCGCCCAGATCCTCAGCTTCCAGGGCGGCTTCCGGGAGGCCGCTGCCACGCTCGCTCCGATGCTGTGCGGGACGCTCGATCTCGAGGATCCGCTGGTCGTCACCGCATGTTCGAGCGCGCTCGTTGCGTTCGTCCACCTCGGGCGTGAGACGGACGCGCAGGCGCTGCTCGATCGGATCGACACCGACGCGGTTCCGGAGGCGCAGCTCGTCAATCTCCGGCTCGGGCAGTGCTACGCCGCGCGGCTGCACGGTGAGCCCGAGGTCCAACGGCGGCTCGGGCTCGAGGCGCTCGCGGCCGGGCGCCGCGCCGGCATCACCGGCGTGATGTGCTTCATGCCGATCCACATCGCAGAGGGCGAACTCGGACTGGGGCGGGCCGATGCGGCGCTCGGGCTGGCCGAAGAGGCCGAACGCGCGAGCCGGACCATGCGCGAGCACTGGCTCGGACTTGCGGCGGGAGAAGTGCGCGTGCGCGCGCTGCAGGCGCTGGGTCGACACGACGAGGCGCGGGCGGCCGGCCACGCCGTGATCACCGGTTGCGCGGCGTTGGGAGGAGCTTGGACGGAAGCCGAAGTGTGGCTGTCTCTCTCGCGGTCGCCGGGCGAGGACCGGTCGGCAGCGTTGGCGTCGGCAGGGGCTGCTGCTGCCCGTACCGACCACGCGGAACTCGAGGCTCGCATCGCGCTCGAACGGGCACGGCAGGCACTCGATGCGGATCGCGTCGCCGATGCCCGGCAACATGTCGACACCGCCGCGCAGCGGCTGGGCGGCGTGCGTGCGGAGGCGACGCGCTTCGAGCTCGGCCTCGTGCGGGCACGCCTCGCGCGGGCGTGCGGGGACGTCGCGACCGCACGTGAGGCCGTGCGGAGCGCGGGCCGTGCCGGGCGCAGCTTCGGCGCCGAGCGCACGCCGCTGATGGGCGAACTGCTGCGCGAGGCGCTGGCCGGCGAGCCGTGGGCGCACGCCGAGATCGAGCGCGCCCCGCGTGCCGCGCTGCCGCACGTGGCGCCGACGAGGAGTCATCGCACCGCCGCGCTCCGATCGCACCTGCTCGATCTCGCGGCGCGCCCGCTCGAGGTCTCGTCGCTCGGCACGCTGAAGGTCAGCGTCCAGGCCCGAGCCGACGAGCCGGAGGAGGCCGTTGCGTTCCGCACGCCGCGGGTCCTGGATCTCCTGCTCTTCTTGCTCGTCGAGGGGGAGACGAGGCCGGTCCCGGTCGACGTGCTCGTCGACGCATTCTGGGGCAGCGCGGCCGCCGGGGCCGGCAGTCTTCGTACGCACCTGACGTATCTGCGCCGTGCGCTCGAGCCGCATGCACCCTCGCAGATCCCCTCGCGGTATCTGCTCCGAACGCCGGATGGCTATCGCGTCGATCTGCGCGGCGGCCACTTCGACGCCGCTTCGTTTCGTCACGAGGTGGCCGCCGCGCAAACCGCCCTCCGACGAGAAGACGCAGAGCGCGCGGACGCCGCGTTCGAGCGCGCGCTCGCGCTCTATCGGGGGGAGTTCGCTCCGAACCGACCCTATGTCGACGCGCTGGCGGGGGAACGCCGGCGGCTGTCGCTGCTGTTCGAGCAGGCCTGTCTCGAGGGCGCCCGCGTGGCGCGCGCCCGGAATGCGCCCGTCGTCGCGCGTGAGCGCCTCGCGGCGTTGCTCGAGCAGGATCCCAGCCACGGCGAGGCCTATGCGCTGCTCACCGAGTGGGCCCGGGCGGATGGCCGGACCGCTGAACTCGGCGTTCTCGAAGCCCGTCAGAGGGCCGCACTGGCCGACGCCGAGAGTCGGGAATAGACGGCAAGAGATCCCCTAAAGATCCGGTAAGCCTATGTGTTTTCGTGTTAACGACCGGTTGACACGGAGCCGGCAGAATGCTCCTTGACGGTAAGCCCGGCCCGGCCGGAGTGCGGCCCGGTGCGAGTGCGGCCCGGTCGGATCCGGAGCCGGCGGTCGTGCCGGGACCGGGAAACGCGGCTGGGAGAGGAGAACCAATGAGAGGTTGGACTCGCATCGGTAGAGATCGCAACGTGCGGCGCACCCTCCTCGCCGCGGCGGGGCTGGTGGCGTCCCTCGGACTGGCCGGGAACGCGACGGCTTCGCCGTCGGACTACGAGTTCGTTCTGATCGCCAGCGAGAACGATCCGGGATTCGTCGCGAACGGCTTCAACGGACTCGCACTGAACGATCTCGGTCAGGTGGCGTACATCCGCCATGGCAAGGTCAACAGCCCGACGTTCGCGTACGGTGGTGCCGTTCTGCTCGCGGATGGGGTGTCGTCGCGGACGGTCGTCGACGGCAGTACGCCCGTACCGGCCGGCTTCTTCCAGACCTTTCTCAATCTCGGGGATCCGGGCTCGGCGCGGTTCAAGAACGTCGATCTCAACGAGTCGGGCCAGGTCGTCTTCGAAGCCCATCTGAACAACCGCGTCTCTCCCTGGCGTCTCGGAGATACCGGGGACGGCATCTTCGCAACCGATATCGATGGCACATTGGTCGAGATCGGTGTCGCCGACAACGACTGTTGTGGGCCCGAGCCGGAGTTCTCCGCGATCGGTCGCGCGGCGATCAACAATCGCGGCACAGTGTCGCTGGCGGCCCACGAGCAGACGCCGGGCGACGCGAGCGGCCCCGCCATCATCTTGACCAGGGAGACCGGCGATCCCGTGGGATCCAGCACGGTCGCGCTGCAGGACTTCGACGACAGCGTCTTCGATCCGGACCTGGGCCGGCAGGTCGGAACACGGATCCATCTCGATCTGGTCTCCGATCTGAACGACGACGGATCCGTCGTGGGGACTGGCTTCTACACGTTCGGTCCGGAAGTGGGAGACATGGTATCCGGGGGAGCGATCCTGGCGGGGCCGGCCGTTCCCCCCAACGTCGTGGTGGTGGGCGACGGCAGCGTCAATCCGTTCAGCGTGAGCAGCGATGCTGCGCCGGAGATCAACGGCCCGGGCCTGATCTCGTTCCTGGCCTATCCGAGCGGCCTGAATGCGTCGCTCTTCGGCGTCGATCTCGCGGGAGGGACGCCCGGCGCCTTGCTCACCGCGACCAGCCCGATCGACCAGGTATCGGCGCACGATACGAACGATGCCGGCGACTTCGTGGCTACGGTGTTTTTCGACGGCTTCAGCAAGAACGGATTGTTCACCGGGCCCGACCTCGAACTCGACCGGGTGCTCGCCACCGGCGATACGCTGTTCGGCCGCCCCGTTCGCCACGCCCAATCCGGCCGGATCAACAACCACGGTCAGATCGCGCTGCTCGTCACCTTCGGCGACGACTTCTCGCAGGCGATCGTACGCGCCGATCCTGTGGGTTCGAGCGGCGCCGGCCCGTGCAAGCCGTCGCTGCCCGGTTCGCTCGAAGCCCCTTGTCTTCCCTCTGTCGTCGCGGAGCTGGAGGCCGGCTCTCCGGTGACGATCGGCCGGACCGTGACGTTCGACGGCGACGAGACGGCGCTGGCGTTCGTGCTGCGGTTCCTGAGCCCTGACGGCGACGTGACCGTCGCGCTCGACGGTGCGACCGAGGAGACGATCTCGGCCGGTGGAGATGGCGCCGAGGACTTCGTCCAACGTGTCGTTCTGCTACCGCTGCCGGTTGCCGGTGCGCACGAGCTTTCGTTCACGCTCGACGGGCCTGCGGATTCCGTCGCGCAGATCGGGGACATCGCGCTGCTGATCGGCGCCGAGCGCGATCCGATCGACGGCGGCACGTTCGCCGACGGGACCGGCCAGCCCTTCGCCAGCGTGACCGACGCGGGCTGGACCGTCACGGGACCCGGCACCGCCACGCTGCACGTCGTTCCGGAGCCAGGCGTCTCCCTGCTCGCGGCGGCTGCGTTGGCCACGGTCCTCACGCTCTCCCGCCATCGTCGGCGATCCGGCCCCTTCGTCGACCCCCCGCCGCACGCGGCTGGGCCGCGATGGGTGCGCTGAGCTCGATCAGGCACCACGAAGGACTACGAGGTACCGCGCGCCGCAATCCCCGGCGCACTCGACCTCCACACCGGGCCCAGCAGAATCTGCGCGCTTCCGTCGCGTGATCCCACCTGCTCTCCGCGGAAGAGATCTCCGCGGACGAGGTCCCGGCGAACGGACGGCGGAGCCACGCGGCACGCGCTTGGCCCACGCGACCCAGCGGACCAACAGACCTACCGGGAATCGCGAGGGGCGAAGGCACGCGTCAAGAAAGGGGCCGGGTTCGTTTCGTCAACTTTTCCCCCAGCGGGGGAAAAGTTGACGAAACGAACCCGGCCCCTTTCTTGACGCCGCGGCTCCACAATCCGGAACGGCGGACACTTCGGAGCGATGCCAGGATCCGTCGACGGGGGAGGGGGCTGCCGAGCGACAGACCGTCCGGAGATGCAGCTTCCGTCCCGCGATCAGGAGTCGGTGGACTGCTTCCTGGCCGTCGGCGCTCGAGCGACGCGCTACGCCGAGACGCGTCGGACGGCGGCGAGGCCGCCGATCCCGAGTGCCAGCAGCGCGATGGTTCCCGGCTCGGGCACCATCACGAGCTTCACCGCGTCGAGCATGGCGCCGAAGTTGTCGCCTCCCCGGTTCGCGAAGACGATCGAGACGGTCGTCGGCGCGAGCACGGTGAACGAACCGCCGTACGTCGCGAACGGATCGCCCTTGTCGACGGTGATGGTGTCGGCGAAGAAGGCGCCGATCGATACGTCGACGACGTTCGGGTTCTGCGCTCCCGTCTGGGTGAAGCCGGAATCGGTGCCCGAGAGCTGGAAGCGGAAGTCGTAGGCTCCGGCCGCGAGGTTCAGCGCGACGCTCGTGAGGACGCCCGCGTCGTTCGTGGCGCCGTCGAGATCGACGCACTTCCCCGCGCCGCCGACACAGTCGATGCCGAAGTCGCCACTCGCGATCAGATCGACGCTACCGTCGGAGACCGTCCACTGGGCGAAGGCGGAGTAGTTGGTCTTGCTCTGACCGCTCGAGCCTTGCCCGCTGCCGGTTTCGGCGTCGAAGTGGTCCTCGAATATCACGACGGACGTCGCACCTGCCGGCGTTCCGCCGAGGGCCAGTGCCAGGACGCCGGCGAGCAAGACTTTCGCCACCTTGCCGCTCAGCACGTTCGGCCCGTTCTTGCTCGCTCTGTTCTCGTTCACCACGTCGTTCACCACGTTCGTTCCCCCCCCGCTGACTTTTCCCTACGAGTAGGAGTGGTCAACGAATCGCTTGCGTGGCAGGCCCACGGTGCGAGGAGGGGTGAAAACGCCGCCCTGCGCCGAGCCGCTCGCGGACCGATCCGATCCCGACGGGGACCCGCGACCCCGAGCGGCCCGAAGACCCCGGGGATCGCCGATGGGAGGGCGGTCCCGAGGCATTCGTGGCGCTCGCTCGTCGTGCCGGCTCAGGCCGCCTCCGCCGTCTCGGCGAAGGGCCCGAGCTTGCGGCGCTGCAGCTCCCGGGTCATCAGCTTCTGGAAACGCTGGTTCTGTGCGAACACCATCAGCACCATGCCGAAGTAGCCGGTCGGTAGCTTCGGGCTCTCTTCCCAGTAGCGGAGCTGCTGGTAGGGGCGGGTCGCGTAGGCGTGGTGGTCCGCGTGGCGCGAGAGGCCCACGAGCGTGTAGAGCGTGAACCAGGAGTCGGTGTCCCAGGAGTCGATCGGGGTCGGCTTCTTGCCGTGCCGCACGATCCCCCAGTGCTCGAAGTAGTTCACCGCTTCGAGCAGCCGGATCGCGCCGAAGGCCTGGAGCACGTAGAACGCGAAGGCGCCCCAGCCGAGCGTCGCGGCGATCGTGAAGGCCACGGCCCACTCCGCGATGACGCCATGGAGCACCCGGTTGCGGAGCTGGCGGCGGTCGAGCAGCGGCATGTCGGCGTCGCCGAGCCGTTGGGCCTCGAGACGCCACGCGCTGCGGAACTGGGCCGGAACGGTCCGGCGGAAGAAAGCGTGGTAGCTCTCGCCGAAGCGCGCCGTCGCCGGGTCCTCGGGCGTACCCACCCGGGCGTGGTGGCCGCGCACGTGCTCGACCGAGAAGTGGTCGTAGAGGACCGTCCCGAGCAGGACGCGCCCGAGCCGGCTCAGGTGTCGCTCGCGCCGGTGGATCAACTCGTGGGCCACCACGATCCCGGAGTAGCCCGAGCTCACGTTCACCAGCAGCCACATCACCAGCGTGTCGACCCGCCAGAAGCCGTACAGCGAGACGTTCCAGACCGCGAGGCCGACGTTCGCGATCTGCACGGCCACCAGCAGGTAGAGCACCGTGTCGAAGGGCCAGCGGGTCAGGCGCTTCGCGGGCTGGCGATGTTCGGCGCGGCTGTGGAGATCGACGACGACCGAGCCCGCGATCACCAGCAGCCAGGGCAGCGCGGCCCACCAGCGGTGCGGGGCCGTCAGCAGGTAGGCCAGCGTCGTCAGCGGCACCACGAGGCACAGCAGATGCAGGCACCAGATCCGCAGGGTCTCGAGGGCGCCGGCGCGGTCGGGGACCGCGGGGGCGGCGGGCTCGAGCGGGGTGGAGGCGGCCACGGTCGATTCCTCCGGCGGCCCGGGCGTACGCGGGTCGCTCACATACGGGTCCGTATGCGACTGGATTCTCCACATACGAGCTGGTATGTCAATGGCGATGCAGAAGCCGGCCCGCCCCTCCGCCCGCGCCCAGGCCAAGGCCGAAACCCGCGAGGCGCTGATCGACGCGGCCCTCGCCGAGTTCGCCGCCCACGGCCTCGATGCCCCGAGCCTCGACGCCATCTGCGCCCGCGCCGGTTTCACCCGTGGCGCCCTCTATGTCCATTTCCGCGACCGCGACGAACTGGTGGTCGCCGTGATGGACCGCGCCTTCGGGGCGTTCCTCGACGCGATCATCCCGACGGGCGCTGGACCGCAGGACCTCGAGCGCACCGTGCGCCGCTACGCCGACGCCACGGCGGGCCTCGCCGCGCTGCGCGCCCGCCGGGGCCGGGCCGGCGCGCCGCTTGCGGACGCCGTGCCGCTGCACCGCATCCTCGAGGCCTGCAACCGCTCGCCGGCGCTGCGCGCGCGCTTCGTCGCGCTGCTGGGCGAGGCGGCAGAGCGCGTGGCCCGCACGGCAGCCGCCGGCCAGCAGGGCGGCACCATCCGTGGCGATGTGCCCGCGACGGCGATCGGGCCGCTGCTCGTCACGCTCGCCCTCGGTTTCCTCGCGGCGATCGACGCGGGCGCGACGGTCGACGCGGCGGTGGGCCGCGACGTCGTGCTCGAGCTGCTCGCTCCGCTCTCGGATGAGAGCCCGCAGCAGGTGCCCGCCATCGAGGGGCAGGAAGGAAGCGAACGGCCCGAGGAACCCCGCTCGTCCTGATTCTCAGCGGAGTTCTGGCGATCGTCGGCGCCGGCGCATCCGGCCCGGCGGGATGCGCCCGCGCGGCGCGCTCCGGATTCGACGGCGGAACTCGATCGGCTAACCCCAGACGAGGGGCTGGGGTGCAGATCGCGAGGAGTTCCGATGCATTTCGCCCTCGATTTCCCGTTCGTCCGGACCGCCGCTCGCGCGGCGTTCGCGTTGCTCGCCGGCTTGACGCTCGGTGTCCCGCCCCCCGCCGACGCGCTCGGCACTGCGACGGCCCCCTACCTGCTGGTCGGAACCGGAGACGCCGACATCGCCGGCACGACCGTCGCCGTCAGCAACTTCGAGATCGGCCTCAACCTCGAAACCGTTCCGATGCCCGGGCTCACGCTCGTCGAGCCGATCCCGCCGGGCACGCGGCCCTTCCCTCTCGGCGTCACAGGGGATGGCGAGATCGCGATCACCGACCCGGGCGGTCGCCTGGACTTCGCGAACCTCTCGATCCGCGGCGATCTCGGGGTGCGTTGCGCGGCGCTCGCTGCCACCTGCCTCGACGGTGTCTCCAACACGACCTTCAACGGACTGCCCTTCCCGGACAACGGCTTCACGAGCGGTGTCTCGTTCGCCGAGATCCTGGCGGAACTCGACGTCGCACGCGCCCTCATCCCGACACTCTCTCGTGACGTGCTGCTCACGTTTCCGGGCGGCGATTGGGCCACGAACCGCCAGATCCTGCTCCCGGCCGGCCTCAGCGTCATCGACATCGACACCGGTGGCAACGACCTGCTGCTCCAGAACGGCAACCTCGTGATCGATGGTCCGGCCGGAGCCCTCGCGATCTTCCGCGTCCCGCGCGACGCCAACTTCCTGGTCTCGCAGGCGGCGATCCTGCTCGGCGACGGCGGCATCGAACCGGGCAGCGTGCTCTTCCACAGCGACAAGCCCGACACCGATGCGCACTTCAGCTTCAGCAGCGCCGCGGTGAACGGCGTCGCCTTCTGGGATCTAGGGCGCAGCGCCGGCGAGGTCTCGTTCGACAACGTGCAGGGCTGCACACAGGTGATCGGAGACAAGCTGAGCCTGAGCGACGTGCGGCTCACGCGCTGCGCGTTCACCGCGCCGGAGCCCGGCGAGGGAGCGCTCGCCGCTGCCGTCGCCGCAACGCTGGGCGGGGTCGTCGCGCGGCGCCGGCGACGGACCGTTTCGCTCGTTCCCGATTCGTTCGGCCCGCGCGAAAGGGAGCGTGCGACGCCTGGAAGCACGGACTCCGACTCGCTCTCGAACGTGGCATGAGCCGGCCCGGCCTGCCCGCTGTGGTTGTCTCGAGGCGATCTCGCCCCGATTCTCCCGGGCCTACCGGTGTGATCCTCCCGCCAGATGTGCCTTCATCTCGACACGCACGGATCCCTGGAACTCCGCGAGCGGCCGGCGCGGTTCGGCGAGCATCATCCGGAAGACCAGCCGGATCAGCCGCCTGCGACGGATGTCGCTCCGGGATGATGGCAGGCCGCCGACCGCGAGGCCAACCCGTGATCCCCGCCTGCTCGCAGAGTGGCCTCCAACTCGATCCGCTCCTCCGCAGAAAGTTTATTCCGGCAACGAAGTGGGAGGCGGGTGCATCAATCTGGCAGGGGAGACCAAGCTCCTGCTTCTGACCATCGACCCAGATCTGTGTTTTGCACGGCGGAAGAGCTGGAGCACACGGGGATGGAGGGATCGAACCGCGACAGACAAGTTCGATCCGACGGTTTCGGATGTGCCACTCGAGCCGCGCGCGGGATGGCCATGGGGACGAGCCGAATCGTTTGGAGATCTACCGCCGTCATCACTGGTACAGGCCTGCAAACGAAGCGCCGTCGTCCCCATGGCCATCCCGCGCGCGGCTTCAATGGAGCCGCGGCTCGTAAGCCGCGGAAACACGATGACCGGGCTCATCAACGCGCAGCACACGCTGGCTTCAATGGAGCCGCGGCTCGTAAGCCGCGGAAACCCGCGAGCTGCACCCGCGGGCGCTCACGAAGCTCGTGCTTCAATGGAGCCGCGGCTCGTAAGCCGCGGAAACCGGCGGCGGTTGTGGATGGTGTCGAGGCGCTGCTTGCTTCAATGGAGCCGCGGCTCGTAAGCCGCGGAAACTCGAGCGTCAATCGGTGCGACTCCGTAAGGCCGTAGCTTCAATGGAGCCGCGGCTCGTAAGCCGCGGAAACCTCGGACCCGTCGACGAACGACCCGCGCGATCTCGGGCTTCAATGGAGCCGCGGCTCGTAAGCCGCGGAAACTACTACGATGCGCTCGACTACCGCCGCGCCGCCGACGCTTCAATGGAGCCGCGGCTCGTAAGCCGCGGAAACCGCGAGGATCTGCGCGTACCGACCACGAACGCCGCGCGGCTTCAATGGAGCCGCGGCTCGTAAGCCGCGGAAACCTCACGTACTGGTACGATCACGTGCGGATCGCGAAGCTTCAATGGAGCCGCGGCTCGTAAGCCGCGGAAACGCGGCGGCGGACGTGACGGCCTGCGTAGCGCCGCGCGGCTTCAATGGAGCCGCGGCTCGTAAGCCGCGGAAACGGAGTGGTACGCGCAGAACAGCGCCGAGCCGGGACCGCTTCAATGGAGCCGCGGCTCGTAAGCCGCGGAAACTCTCGCGACTCGCGTACAAGTTCGGCGTCTCGATGGAGCTTCAATGGAGCCGCGGCTCGTAAGCCGCGGAAACCCCGAGGAACGAGAGGAGTTCCTCGATAGCGCAAGGCCGCTTCAATGGAGCCGCGGCTCGTAAGCCGCGGAAACCTGGCGGTTGAACTGGCGCTCCCGCTTGATGAGATCGCTTCAATGGAGCCGCGGCTCGTAAGCCGCGGAAACTACGCCGAGGAGGGCGAGTCGGTCGAGGTGGCGATGCTTCAATGGAGCCGCGGCTCGTAAGCCGCGGAAACCTAGAGGTGGAGCGGCTGGACCGCGGGACTGAGCGTTGCTTCAATGGAGCCGCGGCTCGTAAGCCGCGGAAACGCGTCGAGTCGGCGCAGAAGCGCAGAAACTGACCGGCTTCAATGGAGCCGCGGCTCGTAAGCCGCGGAAACTGCTCGTGCCGGTGGTGGCGCTTGCGGGGCAGACCGTGCTTCAATGGAGCCGCGGCTCGTAAGCCGCGGAAACCGGCGTGGGCGCTCTCGGGACAGCCTCGTTTTGTGGAGCTTCAATGGAGCCGCGGCTCGTAAGCCGCGGAAACTTCCGCCGGATCGGGAGGCGGGCTCGTGATCGCAACCGCTTCAATGGAGCCGCGGCTCGTAAGCCGCGGAAACGCGCGAAGAACGGGCGGGCGGCATCAAACAGCACGCGCTTCAATGGAGCCGCGGCTCGTAAGCCGCGGAAACCTCCGGCGGCGGGTCGCAACCGGGCAACGCGGTGAGGCTTCAATGGAGCCGCGGCTCGTAAGCCGCGGAAACCGCACTCTGCCTCGGCCCGACACTCGTGGCACTCGCCGGCTTCAATGGAGCCGCGGCTCGTAAGCCGCGGAAACTCATAGGTGGCGTCAACTTGCGGCATGGGTGGCGTCGCTTCAATGGAGCCGCGGCTCGTAAGCCGCGGAAACTGCGCCCTCGCAAGGTGGCGCAAACGAAGTGGAATTGCAGCGGGTCGCGAGCGGTGATGGCGTAGGGGATCCGTGGGCTGGGTCTGGAGGT
>CAADGG010000041.1 GCA_900696485.1 uncultured Pseudomonadota bacterium | reverse complement strand
GGGCGGCCCGGCAGCATACCACGCGATCCGTCGTCGGATTATCGAGCCGCCCGGAGCCACGCTTGAGCGGACCGCCGTCAAGAAAGGGGTCGGGTTCGTTTCGTCAACTTTCCCTTCGGGAAAGTTGACGAAACGAACCCGACCCCTTTCTTGACGAGTCGCAACATTCGCTACGGCCGAGCCCCCGGCGGCGCCGGATCCGGGGTGGTCGCCCGGATCCCGTAGCCCTTCGAGAACGGGCGCCCGCGCGTCGCGGCGGTCGCCATCGCGAGCCGTGGCTCGCCGGGGCCACGGGCTTCGAGCCAGTCCTCCACGACGACGGCGTTGGCTTCGAGGCTCACGACCCGGCGGACCTTCAGGCCGGACCGCTCGTGCTCCCCGCAGAAGCCCTGGCTCCCGACGTACAGGCACGTGCCGGCGACGAACTCGCCGAGACTGAACACATCGTCCCCGAGCGCGGCCGGCTCGTGTCCGGCGACGGCCGGGACGAAATGCGCCGCGGCCTCGCGGTACTCGTTGCGTCGCTCCGGCAGCGGCGTGTAGAGGTAGGTCCCGGGATCCCGGACGACGTCGCGGCCGTCGATCTGCAACTCGATCGCGAGCTGGTCCGCATGCGCGTGGCCCGCCGTAGCGCGCTGGCTCGACGCGCCGCAGCGAACGGCGAGATAGAGACGTGGAGATCGGAAGATGTACAGACCGAAATCCGGATAACCGCGGCACGTGAGATCCGCCAGAAGCGATGCACCGGAACCTGCGAACACGATCTTCTGATACTGCTCCGGCGGCACGCGCGCCGCTCCAGCACGGGCTTCCTGCCAAGCCTGTGCGGAACCCACCGCGTCGAGGGTCTGCGGATGTCGCGCGGCGATCGGTGCGCCGATCAGCCGCCGGATCAATCGCGTCTCGAGCCGACACTCTCCTGCAAACCGGATCCAGTCCTCGCGATCCACTAGGCCGGCAAGCAGCCCGAGGAGCGGGCGGAAGTCGAGATGCTCTTCGTCCAGGTAGCGGTCGTCGTCGGCCAGCTCCTCGTATCCGTCCAGGTTCGCGTAGTTTGCGCGGGCGGCCGCCACCGTCGTGCATTCGTAGAGCGGGTGGAGCTTCACGAAGCGGCCGCTGTCGTGATCCCCGACCTGTACGGCTTGGCCGGACGGCTTCGTCACGTCGGTCGCGAACTGACCCATCTGCTCGAGCCGCTCCCAGAACCAATCCGGGAACGGCGAGAAGTCCGTGCTTCCGGGAACGGGAGCGAGCAGAAGCGGTGCCGGCCGCAGTGGAGGCCGCACCGTGTGTTGCCGGCAGTCGTACTCCCGCAACGCACGGCGCCGCGATTCCGGCAGACCCAGCGTGAGCGCGACGCTCCACGCCACCATCTCGGCGCTCAGGCGGTGGTAGCAGACAGACGCTTCGCAGTGAGACCCGTCCTCGTGGAACTGCTGGCCGGTCTCCGAAATGATCTCCTGGACGCCGAAGGCGAGCCACGCATCGGTCTCCGCCGTGGCCGGCAGATACGCCGCGGCGAAGAGCAGGCCCGCGACGTCGGCGAGGTAGTGGTTCCCGCGCCGGCCCGCCCCGCCCTCGAGATGACGCAGGATGTGACGGCCGTGCTCGTAGACGCTACGCGCCAGGGCCGCCTCGAACGGCGCGTCGAACACGGCGCCCGAGGACAGGAACAGATCGCGAGCCACGAGCCAGTTGACGAGCCGGATCCCGATGTCCATCGGACACGCCCAGTTCACTCCGTAGCGGGGCGGATTGGTCGCGAGGAAGTCGAGGATCTGCGCGCGGAACTCGGCGTCGCACGCGCTCGCCGAGATCCCGGCTAGCTTTTCTTGTGCGGCCAGCGCCCGCACGGAGGCCAGCACCGGCAGGTGCTGCATCCGGGCGAGTTCCCACGGCACCTTGAGATCCCGGCCGCGCTGGACCTCACGCCGGATGTCGCGGTACCAGGTCTGGGCGCTCCATCGGTACCCGGACTTGAAGTCGAGCTGCCAGTCGATGGGTTCGTAGGCCGTGCTCGCTTCGGGTTCGATGGCAAGACGCCACAGGCGCTGCGACTCCGCGAGATTCGGCGTGGAGACCTGGTCTGCGAGCCAGTCGCCGGCGCGATCGAATGCGGCGTGCGGACTCTGTGCGAACCGGATCCCTTCGAGACCGCGACAACGCATCCCATAACGCACGGCTACCCAGCCGGAGCCGAGCAGGTCGAAGCGGTGCGCGAAGATGTGATCTGCCAGACCGGGAAGCTGTGCGGCCAATGAATCCGGAATGTCGTCCACCTGCAAGTGGAACATCTTCTCGAGGGTCAGCGGCGTCGCGGTGCCCGGGGCCCGTGTGTCCCGCCTCGCATCCCGCCAGCGCGCGACGCGCGCTTCGACCGGACGCGTGAGCCGTGCGGTCACGGCATCGACGAGTTCCCGTTTGGACATCTCGCGCCAACGCGTCCCGAGGTGGCGGAGCCGAGCGCCCCGACTCATCGCGGCGTTCCCCGGACCCCACGCAGGGATGGAACGAGCCGAGGCGTGCGTGCGGCTCCGTGGCCGTCCCGCGAGCAGCCGGGATCCGCCGC
>CAADGG010000040.1 GCA_900696485.1 uncultured Pseudomonadota bacterium | reverse complement strand
TCCCCGTGACGCCGCCGTTCATCGCCTTCCAGTCGAATGAGATGTCGGCCTTTATGCGGCCGGGCTGAGTCAGCGTCGGGCAGCGCTCGACGACGACACCAGGCCCAAAGATCGGCTCGTCGGCTACCAGACCACGCTCGCGGATCACCCAGTGGTCGCGGAGCGTCGAGAGGATGTCCCGATCAGCGAAGAGACTGATCCGCTGATCTCCCTCCCCTTGCGCCGTCGCATCGGTGCCCGCGTGCAAGTGGTCGAAGCCTTCCGTGAAAGTCTTCCGCTTCCGCAGCGCCGGTACGAGCCGACGGCCGAGCGTGCTCTCGCCGTGTGCGCTCGAGAGCGGCACCACCGAGTCGCTCTCCATCCCGGGCACGACGAGCAGCCCGAGATCGAGATCGAGGGCGTTCGCCAGCCGCTGCGTCGACTTGGTGCCGGCGATCAGGCTGGTCTCGATGATCGGCGCTGAGCGCAGATCCAGATTGAGCGCGCACAGCGACGGGTTGCCGGAGAGGAAGCACGGCACGTCGTCGCGGTCGACGTAGTCGAGCAAGTCGGCCGTGCCCGGCGACCATAGACTCAGTAGTTGCTCCAGCGGGAACTGCCATACGATCGAGGCGGTCCCCGAGACGGCGATGCGGAGAAGCTGGAGCGCGCCGTGGTGTGGCGTTCCCATCGCCACCATGTGGGCGAGCCGGCCCTCCCGGCCACCGCCGACGGCGTCCGCGGCAGGCGGGTCCGCGAAGAACGATCCAAGCTGGTACGTGCGCGCAACGAGCCCACCCATGCTGAAGCCGAACGAGTCGAAGGTCTGGAAGAGCTTCGGACTCTGCGTGGCGTCGATGGGACGGCGATCCGGATCCGCGAAAGCCAGACTGTCGGGAGGCGGATCGGGGTAGCGGCTCCGCAGCGCCTCGGCGAGCGCCTGCCCATTCGAGACGATCCCGAGCCGTGTGTTGTACGTGAGCCAGAGGGGCCGATAGACCGCGTTCGTCATCGCGACGAGATCGCGCAGGATCTGGCCGTAGCGGACGTCCTCCAGTGGCTCGCGAATCAATTGCGAGTCTCGCAGGATCGAGAGCGGATCCCAGCCGTGCACGACGAGGAGCGGGTGCGAGAACGTGTTGACGGCGAAGAACGGCGCTTCGAGGCGCTGATCCGCGAACGCGGCGAGATCCTTGATCTCGACAAGCTCGACGGCGGGATTGAAGGCAAAGACCCGAGCGACCGCGCCGATGACGAGACGGAACGCATCGAGGAAGATTGGCTGGAAACCTCCGCCTCCGGCCTGGGCAAGCAGCAACGGGCGCCTCATCGTCTGCTCGGCGACGACCCCGCGGCCGGTCTCCGTCTCGCCGAAGACGAGACCGGCGACGACGACGTTGTTGATGCGATCGACGGCGTGCAGGTACGGCACCATGCGGAGCGCCGTCCAGGCGTCGCCGGTATGCAGGTACGGGAACACGCTCGCCTCCGAAGCGCCCACAGCCGTCGCGACCTCCTCGAAGTAGCGCGCGACGACGAACACGGGCCCCGCGAGGAGGGGCTTCTCGCCGCCCGGCGGCGGGCCGATCAGGATCTCGACCTCTTCGCTGAGTGCGGTCACCGGAGGAAGCGCGAGGTCGGGATCGGAAGCGATCGAGGCGCCGGGCGTGGAGACAGGGAGCGGTGACTTTCGGATCGTGACGACGCCATCGCCAGTGAGGCTCCCGGGCGGAATGTCGAGGCGCATGCGGCCGTCAGGAGTCTCGATCGAGCCGCCGACCGAGGCTTCGATGAGGGCACTCGCCTCGCTCGCGTCGAGGTCCCCGCTGCCGTCGAGGCGGAAGTCGAAGGTCGTGATCGTGGGCGTGGCGTCATCGACGTCCGCATCCACCGGAGCGACGCGGCTTGCCGCAGCGTAGCCGGCAGCTTCGATCGTCACGCGCGCGAGTCCGGCGGAAACGTCGAGGAACGCATAGGATCCGTCTGCCGCACTGGTCACCGTGCGCCCGTCGGCGAGCGCGAGCAGTGCGCCGGCGATCGGGTCTCCGGTCGTGGCATCGAGCACGCGGCCGGCGAGTCCCCCTGCCCTCGGACGGGCGGCGAGCGCGGCATCGAAGGCAGACGTCGTGTCCGCACTGACTACGAAGCCGGCACTTGCTTCGGGGAAATGCTCGGGGCTTCGTGCAACGATCGTGTGGGTTCCGGCAGGAACGGCGAGCAGTCGATAGGATCCATCAGCCTCCGTGACGGTGCTGAGGAACGTGCTGCCTTCGATGCCGACCTCGGCGTATGCGATCGCGGCACCCGAGCCAGCGTCGGTCACGGTGCCGGAGACCTCACCGAGCAACGTCGGCGCCAGCCGGAAATCGAGCGGACTGTCGCCGTTCGGGACGACCAGCGCATCGAATCCCTGCGGCTCATGGTCGGGCGCTGTCGCGGTCACGCGCACCACCGTGTCGGGCGGAAGGTCTGTGAGGCGGAATCGGCCGTCAGCGTCCGTGACTGTAGCCGCGGTGCCGGCCTGGATCTCCGCACCCTCGAGCGGCAAACCCGTGAGCGCGTCGACGACCGTGCCCCCGGCATCGAAGTCGATTGCCAACGATCGCTCGTAGCTCTCGAGAATCGGGTAGGTAAACTCGATCCGGACCGGATTCCCTGCCCGGTCGGGAGCAAGCGAGAACGTACTGAACGCCTCGATGAAGCCGGGCTTTGCGAGAACCAACGTCTGGTCCGTTCCCAGGGGCACGGTTGCAAGCGTGAACTGGCCGGTATCGTCGGTCGTGGCCGTGCGCGACGTTCCGAGCAGCCGCACCGTGACTCCCGCTTCGAGCTGCCCGCTGATCCCGCTACGAACGGTTCCGACCAGCGTCGCCTCGGTGCCAAGGGGCAGGAGAGACGCAACGAGCGGGATCACCGTCGGTTCGTCCGTCGCCACGTCGAACACGCGCGGCAGGAAGCCCTCGCGCGTCACGGTGATCGTGAGCGGTGCGACCGGAATCCCGCGAATCGTGACCGAGCCGGCGGCATCGGTGGTGGCGGCGAGCGTTACGCCGCCGGCGGTGACGGAGACGAGTGCACCGGCGAGGAGTGCGCCCGTCTCCGCGTTCTGGACGGTCCCGCGCACGACGCTCGCCTCGGCACCGCCGCCGGCGCCGGACGCGACGAGGCCGACGTCGACCTGGGTGGCGCCGGCGTCCTCGAAGGGGACGTCGAAGGCGCGCGTGACGAATCCTTCGAGCGCGACACTCACATGGAACGGACCGGCGGGGATCTCCTCGATCGCGTACGTGCCGTCGGGGCCGGAGGCGCCAGTGAGGATCGTGCCGTCCCGGTCGACGGTGATCGCCGCGCCGGCGAGGCCGGCGCCGGTGTCCTCGTCGAAGACGCGGCCGAAGAGGCGGCTCGTGCCGGCGCCTCCGCCGACGGAAAGCGCCTCGAGAGCCGCGTCGAGCCGCCAGTCGACCGGCGTCTCGAACGGGATCTCGAAGACTTGCGCGATGAAGCCACCGGCGGCGAACGCCACGGTGAACGGCTCGGCCGGGATCGCCTCGACCGCGTAGAAGCCGTCCGCATCGGTCGTCGCGAAAAGCGTCACGATCCCGGCTTGAACAGCCACCGTGACGCCGGGGAGCGGCGCGCCGAAGGCGGCATCGCTGACGATGCCCTCGACGCGACTCGTCGTGGCGCCGGGACCGGCCCCCGGGAGACCCCCTGGCGCCGTGGTCCACGGCAACAGCGAGAGATCGATCGTCGTCGTCGCGGCGGCCACGGCGGTCGCCGTCGCGGTCGAGACGAGAAAGCCCTCGCTGCGGACGGAGACCGTCGCGAGCCCGGGCTCGACCTCGGCGCCGAAGCGCCCGGCCGCGTCGGTCGTGACGACCACGGTGATCCCGTTCACCGCGATCTCGACGAGCGCGCCGGCCAGCGGAGCGCCGCTGCGGGTGTCGAGGACGGTCCCCTCGACGGTCGCGAGCGGCGGGGCCGTCGACACCAGTCGGAAGCTCAGGACCTCGGGCTCGCCACCCGGACGGCGATGGACGACGCGCATCTCGTTCTCGCCCGGGACGAGCGGCACCCCGGCGAAGGTGGCAACGCCGGGAGCGAGCGCGATCCCCGCAAGGTCCGGAATCTCGCGGCCCGCGGCGAACCAGGCCTCGATCGTGAGATCCGCCAACGCCTCGAGCTCCACGCTCGCGCGCGCGCCCGCCAGCGCGGCGCCGTCCGCAGGATCGACGAGCGCGAGCGCGGCCGATCGGGCCTCGAACGCCACGGTCTCCGTGGTTTCGTTGCCCGCCGCATCGCGCAGCCGAATCTCCATCGTGTTCACGCCGGGATCGAGCGGCAGCCCCGGCGCCTCGAAGCGATGGACGAAGACGCCGAATGCCGGCTGGCTCCGCTCGTGATCGAGAACGGTCGCGACCGTCCGGGCGCCAGCGGGCCCGAGCAGGTCGACGGAAGCGCCCTCGTCGACGAAGCCGATGACGTCGAGAGTCCCGTCGGCCGTGATCGTCCCGTCCGGCGGAAGCAGCGCGAGCAGGCGCGGCGGAGTGAAGTCCCCGCGGACGACGATCCGCGCCGTCTGTCCGAATGGGAACGCCACCGCCTCGATCGGGTTCTCGCCGGCGCGGATCGGCACCTCGGCGGTGAACGTGACGCCATCGGCCGCCGCACTGGCGTCGATTCCGTTGATCCGTACGAACGGCGTTCCTCGTGCGGCGCGCACCGTCACCGGAACGAGTGCGCTGTTCAGCGCCGTGCCTTCGGGCGGGTCGACGATCCGGATCGGTTCCGCCGACGCGACGCGGAAGATCGTGAAGGAGGCCGTCGTGGGACCGTCCCCGCCGTCCAGTTCGAGCGTCACCACGTTCGCGCCGAGTGCGAGCGCGACCGTCACGGCATCCTCGGCAAGGCCGGCCGGGAAGCTCCGCCCATCGGCGTTCCCGTTGACGGAGAGCAGCGTCACGGGCGCGGCGAAGTTGAGGTCGAGCGCGACCGTGGACGCGATCACCGCCTCGCCGTCCGCCGGCCCGACCAGCGCCACGGCCGGCGCCGACGGATCCGTTGCGATGCCGTGGAATGCACTTCCGCGGATGCCCGCCGAGTCCTGCGCTTCCAGGAGAAAATCGTGGCTTCCGGTGCCGAGCACGAGATCGGGAATCGTGAACCGCCCGTCCACGACGAACGTCTCGCCCGCATCGATCTCGACACCCTGGTCTCCGAACACGCGGTACTCGATGACACCGAACAGCGGCGCGACATCCTCCGGATTCTCGGAGAAGCGATCGTCGACGGTTCCGGAAAGGGTCACGACGTTGCCCGCGAGAACCGAGCCGAATGCCGGCGACGTGATGTGGATCTGCGGTCCGTGCTGATCGTAGAGCAGCCGGATCGTGTCACTCGCGCCATCGTGGCTCCCGGCGAGCTCGAAGATTCCCCCTTGCGCGCGGACTTGCGGCGGCCCGACGAGAGCGAGTGCGACGAGCAGAAGCGCGCGAAGGCACCGGATCTCCGGCGGCGGGCAACTCATCCGGCCCCTCCGAGTTCGAGGGAGAAGAGCGCGAAGCCATTCGCTTCGAAGTCCGCCGGGAGGATCTCTGCGGCCACCCCCGGCGCACCGGCGAGACCCGAGATCTCCTCGGCGAACTCGGAGATGGGACGCAGCAGCTCGGTGTCGGAGAATGCCGGGAGCAGATCGGTGAGTCCGGGGATCTCGACCGGCTCCCCGATGCGACCGGCCTCGGTGAAGACGAAGAGATACGCGAAGAAATTGCTGAAGCCGACTGCCGGCACCTCGACAGGGGGCGCGAAGAGCGGCGCAGCAAACCCGATCGCCGACAGAGCGGCCACGAACTCCTCTCCGTTCTCCGCGATCACGGGCGCGACGGCATCGGGATCGTACGGGTCCGCACCGCGCCGCAGGCGCTCGGGGACGACGAGCACGATCCGCAACCTCCCGGCGCCGTCGTCCGCGCGGATCACGTGCGAGCGGTCCATGCCCATCGCACCGTAACCGTCGACGGCCCGGGCCAGCAGCGGGTTCTCACCGGGTGCGAGCGGCACCGCCCGGGCGATGAAACGCCCGCCCGAACCAACGCTCGCGGAAATGCCGTTCACGTCGACGTGCGCGGCAACATCGTCGACGAGACCCTCGACGTCGGTGTCCGGCGTGCGCAATGTGCTGCCGTTCCGCGGCGACGAGATTACGATCCGTGGCGGTTCGTTGTAGGTCACCGTCACCTGGGCCGTGGCCGTCTCACCGTCGCGGACAGCGGTGGCGACGAGCGTGTTGACCCCTTCGTCGAGGCGAACCGCCGAAGCGAGATACTGTGTCCCGGCGACCACCGCGCTCGTGCCGTTCACCGAGACCGCCGCCTCCGGGTCGCTGACGACGCCCGAGACCGGAATCACCGGCGAAGAGACGAAGGCCTGGTCGGGCGGAGCCGCGATCGAGATCGCGAGCGCGGCCATCGGGCTCCCGCCGACTCGGGTGCCGCTCACGGTGTCCGTCGCAGTCCCGAGCGGTCCCGTCACCGTCGCGGTCAGCGTGTTCGCGCCCTCGGCCAGCGGGACCGTGACGGCGAAGCTCTCTCCGGCGACCGTCGCGGCGATGCCGTTCACCGCAACCGCCACCGGCGGGGTGCCCGTGACGGCGCCCGCCACGGCGATCGACGCCTCCGAGGTCTCGAAGCCATCCAGCGGCGTCGTGATCGCGATCTCCGGCGGAACGCCGCGGATCACGCTCGTGGCGTCGGAGCCGGTGTTGCCGGCTGCGTCCGTCGCCTCGGCGGTGAGCACTTGTTCCCCGATCGCCAGCGACGGCTCGGCCGTGAAGCTGCTGCCGCTGAGCGTCGCCGGCACGCCGTTCACCGAGATACTCGCGATCGGGCTCGCGTCGGTGACGGTGCCGGTCACCGTGACCGCGGCCGCCGCCGTCAGCGTCCCGGGCTCCGGCGCGGTGATCGTGACGAGCGGCGGTGTCGTGTCGATCGTCACCGAGACGGCATCACTCGCGCTGCCAAAGCCGTTCGTGGCCGTCGCCGTCAGCGTGTGGAGCCCGTCGGAGAGCGAGAGCACGGCGGCGAAACCGTCTCCGTCGCTCGTCGCGGGCGCGCCGTTCACCGCGACGGCCACCGGCAACGTGCCCGTGACGCTGCCCGTCACGGCGATTTCGCTCGTCGCGAGAAGGGCGCCGTCGGCCGGGGACGCGATCTCGATCGTCGGCGGTGCGCCCTGCGGCGGCTGGCTCGCCGCGACACCGATCTTTGCCGAGCCCTCGGGACCTGCCGTGCTCTGGATCCGGACGCCGAACCGCCAGCTCTGGTTGAAAGCCTCCGTGAGGTTCGCAGCGGTAAGCCCGGGGGCCGTCAGCCGAAACGCCACCTGCGAGAGGACGCCTCCGGCGCTCCCGGCGCTCCCGAAGCGAAGCCCCAGTCCCAGTTCTTGACCGGCGACAGTACGTTGCCGCCGCCCACCTTCCAGACCTGGTTCGCCGCGAACTGCGACTGCGTCACCACGCCGGTTGCATCGACGACCGCCATCGCGGCCACGAGGCTCTCGGGAGCGGCGTTGCCGAAGAGCCCGAGCAAGTCCCCCGAGCCGTCCGGAATCGACACCGTGACGTCGACCGCATCGCCTTCGGGTGCATCGTCGATCGTCAGCGTCACAGGGACCGTGTCGCCAGCGATCGGTGTGCTCGAGACGAAGGTCGCGGACTCGGCCGAGCCTGCGAGGCCGACCAATGCCAGCGCGAATCCTGCCATCCGCGCCAGCGACCGTCGCAGCGTCGAGCGATTCCTTCGCATGAGTGGCGGCACCCTATCACGAGGAGATGAGAGGGGGGCAAGGAGAATCTCGATTCCGCGGAGAATCGATCGACTGCCCGGTCTCAGCCTGTGTATCCTGACGTGACCATGCGTACCCGACCCCTGCTGATTCTCGTAAGCGCCGTCCTTCTCTCACCGACCGCTCCGCCGGCAGCCGTCGCTGCCTGTTGCGAGCTGCGCAAGATCGATGCGGATCCGCCGAGCGCGCTGGTCCGCGCCTGTGATCCCGCGACGACGCCGAGCTGCGCGGAGTGGCTCTACGACGGAACGCTCGCGCCAGGCGATTCGGCGCCCGTCTGCGTCGCGAGCGACCGCGTGGTCTATCAGGAATGGGACGCGGCGGTCGCCGCCTGGGGACCGACCACGGAAGCGCGCTGTGAGGAGGGCGGCGCCGTCGAGCTCTGATCGGGAGACCTGATCGGGACACCTATCGGGAGACGCCGGGCGCAGGACGTTGGACTGGGCGATGCTCCCGGCTCCGATGCGTGCCGCTCCCGCCGTTCCGCCCTCTTCCGTTCCCGATGCCGTCGCGGCGGCGGCGGATTTTCGCTGGTTTGCCGGGGGCGTCGGGTCGTGGTTCGCGGGCTGGGGCATGAATGCCGCGCTGTTCGCGTGGCTGGTCGCCGGCGAGCTGCGCGCGTCGGATGCCTGGGTCGGGATCGCCCAGAGCGCGACGCTGTGGCCGTCGCTGCTGTTCCTGCTGCTCGGCGGAACCGTCGCGGACCGCGTCGATCCGCGCCGACTGCTGATCGCCCTGCACGCCGTGGTGGCGCTGCCGGTGTTGCTGCTGGCGGCCGGCGTGGCCGCGGGCTGGCTCTCGTTGCCGGCCGTGCTCGCCTACGGCCTGTGTCTCGGCACCGTGTCGGCCTTCGTGATGCCGGCCCGCGATGCGCTGCTCTCGCGCGTCGCCGGACCGGACCTGATGCACGCGGTGACGACGATGACGGCGGTGCAGTTCGGCGCGCAGGCGCTCGGCACCGCCGCGGCGGCCGCCGCGCGTTGGCTGGGGACGGTCCCGATGCTCGGTGTGCTCGCTGCCGTGTTCCTGGCGGGATCGTTCGCGGTGCGCGGAGTTCCGGCAGTCGCGCCGGCGGTGCCGAGTGAACCGCGACCGACGGCGTGGCGGGAGGTCCTCGACGGCCTGGCGTTGGTGGCGCGATCGCCGCAGTTGCGCGCCCCGGTGCTGCTGGTCGCCGCCGTCGGGCTGTTCTTCATCGGCCCGTTCCTCGCGGTCTTTCCGGTCATGATCGTGCAACACTACGACGGCGGCGTCGATCGTCTCTCTTTGGTGTCGATGCTGTTCCCGCTGGGAACGATCCTCGGCTCCCTGGCCATGCGTGCGCGCGGCGGCATCCGCCGCAAGGGTCGCGCGGCGCTCTTCGCGCTGCTGGCCGGGGCCGTTGCCCTCGGCGCGATCGGCTTGCAGTTTTCGTTCGCGGGCCTGACCGTCCTGACCTTCGCGTGGGGGGGCGCCGGCGCGGTGTTCATCAACTGCAGTCGGACGCTGTTCCAGCAGCACGCTCCACCGGCCTGGCGCGGCCGTCTGCTGGCGGTCTTCCAGCTCGGCTTCCTCGGCACGGCGCCGCTCGGCTCGCTTTCCGCCGGCTTCCTCAGCGCGGCGATCGGCCCGTTCGCCACCCTCCAGGCGTGCGGGCTGGCGATGGCCTGCACGGTCGTGCTGGCGGCGCTCGCGACCGACACCCTGCGCATGCAATGAGCACGACGGGCGCGAAGATGTTCTCGACCGCCGTCGAGCCGGGAGCCGCTGGCGCCGCGCGCACGCGCACGCGCGCACGCGCGAGATCGTGCGGCGCTGCCGGCGCTTCGATGCCCGGTGTTCAGATCGACGAGAGCGGGCGGAAGATTCCGAACGAACTGGTGTAGCTGTGCAGGAAGCTGCGCTGATCGACCGGACCGATCTCTCCGTTGCCGAAGAAGCCCGCGAGCGGCAGCGGACCGAGATGCCTGCGAAAGGCGTTGCTGTCGTGGTCGGCGGCGCCGTAGAGGCCCCTGCCACGACCGAGGCACGAGAACAGCAGCGCCCCGCGTGGCGTCCCGCCCGGTCCCGGCGTCTCGCGGTACCGCGTGAGCCGTTCCTCCAGGTCCTCGGCGGACGTGCGCGCATCGCGCACGTGGAACTGCACGACCATCCCGTCCCGGAACGCAGTCGCCACGGCAAGGGCATCGAGTTCCGGATCGACGCCGACCAGCGGTCGGATCAGAAAGTCGCCGCAGCGGACCTCGTGTCGCTCGGAGCCCATCTCGATGCCGAGAAACAGCGCGCTCTGCATCAACGCGCGGTCGCGGGCGTCGGAGACGTCGAACAGCCGGCGGAGTCGCTCCATCGGCGGCTCGCCGTCCAGCTCCGTCAGCAACTGGCCACGGCAGCGGGTGACGAACATCGGTTCGCCGATCGGACGGCAGCCCTGCGCGACGACACCGTCGACGACCAGATTGCCCCACAGCGCCACACCGACCAGTCCGTCGCTGTGGATGCGTTGCTCGAGCAGCAGCGCATTGCCACCGGGCCGATCGGAGCCGCTCGCCAGGCCGCCGATGGTAACGGCGCCGGGGAAGTCGCCATCGAGCTGCTGCACCAGCGCCTCCACGTGGCTGCTGAAGGGATCCGCGAGCAGCACGAAGTGCGGACGCGCGGCGACGTCGATATCGAAGGCGTCGCACCACGCATCGGTGCCGCGCGGGAATCCGTCGCCGCCCACCCGGATCGGACGGACCGAAACCTGCGGCAGCCGGGCGGCCATCAGGGAGAGCGCCGGTCGTCCCTCGATCTCGCGCCCGCCGCCGATCACGCTGCGCGCCGTGCAGCCGAGCAGGACACCGCCGCCCAGGGCGCCGTACAGTCGTTCCGACAACAGCGGGAGGTTCGGGCCGTAGGCGCCGGTGCAGAACAGCACCGCGAGATCGGGCTTGCCGCCGAGCGCCCGCTGCACCTCGCCGGCGACGTCCGCGGCGGCGTCCGCCGCGTCCAGGCGTTCGGACACGGCGGTGGCCCAGCACATCTCCTCCAGCGCGCCTCGCATCCCGCGAGCCTACCGGCTGCGCCGGCGCTTCCAAAGACCTTTTCGACAGCCCTCCCCTTTCGCCGTGCCGACGGGTATCGTGCGCCGCGTGTTGGAGAAGCCCCGCCCGGACGCCGAGAGCGAGCCGCCGGATCCGCGTCTGGCAGCGCCGCGTCGCCGCAACCCGTGGTGGATCCCGCCGTTCCTCGGCCGTGCGCCGGCGATCGAGGAGCGCTTCTTCAAGATCCTCGGGATCGTCGCCCTCGGGCTGTTCTTCGAGAGCTACGACCTCTCGCTGCTGACCTCGGCGCTCAAGCACATCTCCGAGGATCTCGGCATGGCCGAGCACGAACTCGGCTTCTACCTCGGCGCCGTCCGCCTCGGCGGCCTGCTGGCCTTCTTGCTGCTGCCGCTCGCCGACCGCTTCGGTCGCCGGCGCATGTTCCTCGCGTCGATGATCGGCATGAGCGTCTTCACGCTCGCCACGGCGCTGTCCCAGAACCCCTTGCAGTTCGTCGCGTTCCAGATCCTCACGCGCGCCTTCCTGGCGACGCTCTCGGCGGTCGGCATCGTGATGCTCGCCGAGGAGTTCCCGGCGGCCCATCGCGGCTGGGGCGTCGGCATCCTCGGCGCCCTCGCCGCCTTCGGCCACGGGCTCGGGGCGCTGCTCTTCGCGGCGATCGAGGTGGTGCCGTTCGGCTGGCGTTCGCTCTATGTGATCGGGGCGCTGCCGCTGATCTTGCTGCCGTGGTTTCGCCGCGAGCTCCAGGAAACGGCGCGGTTCCGCCGTCACGAAGCGGAGACCGCCGGGAGGCCGGGGGGCCGGAACGGCTCGCTGCGATCGCTGCTGGCGCTCGCCCGCGGCAATCCGCGCCGCGCCGCGCTGGTCGGCGGCGCCGGCATGATCCACGCGCTCGGTGCGATCTCGGTCTTCCAGTTCGCCGCGCTCTTCGTCCAGAACGAACACGGCTGGGCGCCCTGGCAGTACTCGGTGATGCTGCTGACGAGCGGCGGTGTCGGCATCGTCGGCAACGTCATCGCCGGACGGCTCGGCGACCGGGCCGGGCGGCGGATCGTCGGGATGGCGGCCTTCACGCTGTTCCCGATCGCTGGCATCGCCTTCTACCACGGGGTCGGGTGGCTGCTTCCGGTCTCGTTCATCGCGGTCGTGTTCTCGAGCAGCGCCGGCGACGTCATCGTGCGGATCTTCTCGACGGAGCTGTTTCCGACCTCCCAGCGCGGCGCGTCGGCGGCGTGGCTGACGCTGCTCCAGACGATCGGCTGGATCGCCGGTCTCTGGCTCGTCGGCGTCGGACGCTGGGCCGGCATCTCGCTTCCGATCATGATCAGCGCGGTGTCGGCGACCGTGCTCGTCGCCGGCCTGCTGCTGTTGCTGCTCCCCGAAACGCGCCGGCGCGAACTCGAGGACCTGAGCGACGACGGCGAGCCGTCGAAAGCCTAGCGCCAGGCGCTTCGTCGACGCGAGCGCGCGCCGGCCCACACCTCGGGCGGCACGTTACTCGCCGGTGCAGGAGACCGAGCGCGGAAGCGTCGCCTGGCACCGGAATGCGTCCGTGACACCGCTTGCGAGCACCCCGCAGGCGGTCATGGCGGCCGTCTGTTCCGCTTCCGTGCGGGTGGCCGCCGCGGCGCTCGCGCAGCGCTCGCGCCCGTCGAAGACGATGCACACCTCGCACTCGACACCGGTCTGCGACAGCGTCGTCCAGGCCAGCGCCGCCACCACGAGGAGCGCGATGGCGAGACCGATCAGCAGATTCCTCACGCGCTTCCTCCGGCGGCAAAGAGATCGCGTGCCGGCTCGATCAGGTGCGGATCGTCCTCTCGGACCGCATTCACGCGG
The DNA here is from genome assembly GCA_900696485.1 of uncultured Pseudomonadota bacterium. GTDB lineage: Bacteria > Myxococcota_A > UBA9160 > UBA9160 > PR03 > CAADGG01. Next base: position 100,457 of record CAADGG010000040.1, on the reverse strand, counting down.
GCATCGACCGGGTAGGCCTCGAGCGCAAGCGCCGGCCGCGCCGCCAGCAGCGGCGCGAACTCGCCGGGATCGCGGACGGAAGGATCGAGCCAGCGCGCGTAGGCTTCGGGCGGCACACAGACCGGCATCCGGTCGTGGATGGCGCGCACCGGCGCGACGGCCTCGGTGGTGAGGATCGCGCACGTCTCGGACGCGTCCGCCTCGGTCTCGCGGCGCTCGAAGATCGCGGCCAGCGCCAGCAGGCCGCCGCCACGGGGACGAATCACGAACGGACGCGCGCGGCGACCGGCGTGCTGCCATTCATAGAAGCCGCTGGCCGGCACCAGACCCCGTCGGCGCGCGAGCGCGGCGCGAAACAACGGCGAGCGCGCGGCGGTCTCGGCCCGCGCGTTGATCGGTCGCCGCCCCGCGCGGGGATCCTTCGCCCAGACCGGCACGAAGCCCCAGCGCGGCTGCGCCAGCACCCGAGTCGGAGCGCCGTCCGCCGCGCGCGCAACGCGCACCATCGGCACGCGCTGGCCCGGGGCGATGTTGAAGCGCGCCTGGTCCTCGGCAGGCGCCGCCAGTTCGAACTGGCGCGCCAGCTCGGGTCCCGGAATCGACAGGAAGAAGCGCCCGCACATGGTGCCCGCGAGGCTAGCGAGCGCGCGCGCGGCGTGCTGGGAACGGGATGCCCGAGAATGGGCAATCCGCTGCCCATCGGGCCCCGTGCAGCGGACCCGCAGGCAGCGCGCAGCGGCCGGCCCCAGACGGGCGACAGCGCGGCGGGATCGGCTTCCGCGACTCGTGCAGCACGGATCTTGCAAGCCCGAGGGGTGGGCCGCTCGGTCCGCAACGCTCGAGGTCCATCATGCATTCCAGAACCGGTCTCTCGCTGTCGCTGCTCGCGGCCGCCGCGCTCGCCAGCGGCTGTGCCGCGAGGAGCAGCGGTCTCCCGAACGCCCCGATCTTCAATACCGGCGCCTCCGCGACGATCCTGGCTCCGGGCCAGCAGGCTCCCCCGATGCCCGGTTACGGCCAACGCACGGCGACGACTGCGCCCGGCCGGACCAGCGGGAGTTACGCCGGCGTGCCCGGTGCGACGCCGAGCTATGGCGCGCCGGGAGCAGCGGGGCAGCCGGCGGCAGCTCCCCCGGGCCAACTGCAACCCGTTCCGATCGGGCAGCCTCCGCTCGGCTCCGACATGGCGATGCTCGGCGGCGCCGTCACGATCGATACCCGGAAGATCCGCCGGCAAGAGAACCCGCTGTGGTCGAACCCGCTGTTCTGGCCGTTCGCCGTCGTGGCGTGGCCATTCATGAAGCTCAACGAAGCGGTGAATGGCGACCGGGACCAGCAGTTCCGACGCCACGCCTTCGAGCGCATCCAGCAACAGACGGGAGTTCCGATCCCGCCGGAATCGCGCGACACGGGTCCGGCCGACCCCCAGATGGCCGCCGAGCAGGCGCAGCAACAGGCGATGCAGCAGGCCCTGCTGGCGCGCCAGTCACAAGGAGCAGCGGACGGCGCACAGGGGGTTGCGCGTCCGACGGCGTCGCTGTCGATCGCCGAGGAGCTGGCGGCGCTGCGCGGCGGCCCCCCTCCCGGCGCGGCGACGCAGAGCCACCCGCCGGCGCCTGCGGGTCCGAGCGCAGGTTCGGCGCCCGGCCTGGCACCGGTTCGGGGCGCGGCGGCCGCCGACGAGGTCGAGGATCGCAACGGCGACGGCCGGCCCGATCGCTGGGTGTATCGCGCGGACGGCCGCATGCGCGAGCTGCTCGACGAAGACGGCGACGGTCGCCCCGAGCGCACGGTGCTCTATGAGGCCGACAGCGACCGCATCGCGCGAATCGACGAGGACACCACGGGGGACGGCCAGATCGACTCGTGGACGAGTTACGAAGACGGCACGATCGCCCGCCGGCGGGCCGACACGGACGGCGACGGCGAGCCGGACACGTGGACGCTCTATGAGGGCGGCCAGATCCGCCGCCACGAGCAGGACACGAGCGGCCGCGGCGTCCGGGACCGGATCGACCACTACGAGGACGGCCGGCTGGCGCGCCGCACCGAGGATGCCGATGGCGACGGCCGCCCCGAACGCGTGACCCACTTCGACGCGAAGGGGAAGCCCGCCTCGCTCGAGGAGGACACCGACGGCGACGGCCTGATCGACGTGCGCTCCTACTACTCGCGTGGCAAGCTGGTCCGCCGCGAACTCCTCGACGAGACCCGGGCGACACCCTAGAGCGGATGCCATGCCCCGCACGCCTTTCCAGGCCGCACTCTTCGTCGCCGCGCTGTGGGCGACCCTCGTGCTGCTGGCGCCGCTGGTCGGCGCCGCCGAGCCCGCCGGCCCGGATCCGCGACTGGCGTCCCTCGAGGCCACGCTGCACACGTCCGTCAATGCGCTGCGCCGGCAACACGGACTGATCGAGCTGCGGCGCGACGCCGCCATCGACGCGGTGGCCCGCGCCCACAGCCGGGACATGGTGGCGCGCCGCTACTTCGCGCACGAGACGCCCGAGGGCTGGACGCCGCCCGATCGGCTCGCCCGAGGCGGCATCACCGACATCACGCTGGCCGGTGAGAACGTCGGGCTCACCAACCGCGGCGACCCGAACGCGGAGATCGTCGAGGGATGGCTCGCCTCGCCGGTGCATCGCCAGAACCTGCTCGCGCCGATGTTCAACACCACCGGCGTCGGCATCGCCCAGGCCGCCGACGGGACGCTCTATTATACGCAGCTCTACGTCACGGTTCCGCGCTGACGCGCGCGTCGCGCTCCCGCTTCAGATCCCGCCTCGGATCTCGCTTCCGATCTCGCTTCAGGGACGGAAGGTCGCGACGACCTGACGGTCGTCCCAATAGACGTCGAGGGGTCGTGTGACGTCGATCGACTCCGGCAGGACGACGTAGCCGAGCACCAGATCGCCGGCCGACAGGTCGCCGACCCGGCCCGACAGGATGCCGATCTGGGCCGGATCCTCGCGCTGCGGCGAAAAGGTGAGATGGCCCTGGACGAAGCTGAAGTTCGGCAGGAAGCGCCCGGCCGTCTCCGGTTCGACCGTGAAGAGCAGCACCGATCCGGCCCCGCCGGCATTGGCGACCCGTTCCTGGAAGGCCTGGGAGTACGCCATCGACACCCGCATGTCGCCGGCGGCGTCCGGCCGGCTGCGCAGGAAGACGGCGGGGGCCCGGCGCTGCGAGAGTTCGACGAGCAGGAAGAGATCGCGGAGCTCGCCGTCGGTGAGGCCGAGATCGCTCGGACGCGGACCGCTCGCCGGAGGCGGCGGCGGCGGCGGCGCCGCGGCCACCGGCGGCAGGCTCGCGCCGGCCGGCGGCGGAGCGCCGGCGGCGGACGGCGCGACCGCCCCGGTCTCGAGATCGGCATTGCCGAGCGTGCGCACCTGCTCGGCGCGATCGACGAGGTTGTAGGGGTTGCTCGGGTCGATGCCCTGGCGATGCACTTCCCAGAGATACGGCCGCGGCAGGTTCTCCGGACGAATCGGCGGCACGCGATGCGGTTCGACGCGCCGGGCCTCGCGGCACGGCACGTCGGCCGCACGGCGGACGATGAAGACACTCCCGTCCGGACACACGCCGGAGATCGCCGAGGCCGGGGCGGGCCACGCCAGCGCCGCCGTCAACGCGAGCGTCCCGATCGCGAACGGTACCGGGAAGGGAACCTGACGAGACGACCGGCCGGGCCACAGCAGAATCCGCATCTTCTTCGCCTTTCGCAGCGCCGCCCGAGACCGGCCCGCAGCCGCGACCACAGCGCAACGCCGACCGCACACCGGCCCTCGCGCGCGACCTTCACAACGCCGTCGTCCGCGCGCCGAACCAAGGCCATTCTAATCCGAAAAGCGCTGCGAAATCAAACCTTTTGGACTGTTTTACGAGGCTTCACAAGAGTCTGATTGCGGAGTTCCCGATCACGGCCGGCGGGTTGCCGGGAGCGGTTGCCGGCGCTTTGCCGCTGGCGCTCCAGCGCCGCCGCGTGGCGCTGCAGGGCGCGCACCTCTCCCCCCGTGAGCGGCCGGGCCGCACCGGCCGGAAGACGACCGAGGCGGAGCGGCCCGAGGCGCGTGCGCACCAACCGCAGGACCGGATGCCCGAGCGCCGCCAGCGTGCGGCGGATCTGTCGCTTGCGCCCCTCCCGCAGCACCAGGCGGAAGCGCGTCGCGTCGGCCCGCGCATCGAAGTGCGGCGTGCCGACCTGGGCCGTTGCCGTGCGCCCGTCCTCGAGTTCCACCCCTTCCGCCAAACGACGCAGGGTGGTGTCGCGCATACGCCCGCGGGCCGTCACCTGATACTCGCGTTCACTGCCGAGCGACGGATGCAACAATGCGTGGGTGAGCGCGCCATCGTTGGTGAGCAGCACGAGCCCTTCGGTATCGAGATCGAGGCGCCCGACGGGGAACAGCCGGGGCACGCCGGGGGGCAGCAGATCCATCACGGTGCGGCGGCCCTTCGTGTCGCGCACGGTGGTCAGCACGCCGCGCGGCTTGTGCAGCGCCCAACTGACCGGAGGCGCCAGTTGGACCCCGCGCCCGTCCACGGTCAGCGTCTGGCGCGCCGGGTCCGCGCGATCCCCGATCTGCGCCACCCGGCCGTCCACCCGGACGCGGCCGGCCCGGATCCATTCCTCCGCGGTGCGACGGGAGGTGAGGCCGGCCGCCGCCAGCAGCTTCTGGATCCGCTCGTCCGGCATGGCGAACCACCGAGATCGGGCACTAGTGGGTCGTGATCGGAGGCTCGAGATCCAGCTCGACCTCAGCGCCCAGCGCGACGGCCTCCGGCGCTTCGTCGGCTTCGGCGGATCCCGGTTCTCGCGACACCGAGGCGTCGTCGCCGTCGCCGCCCTCCGTCTCGGTCACCCCCGACGACACCTCCGCCTGCGCGGCGTGTTCGCGCAACAGCTCCTCGATCTCGCGCAGCGTGGGAAGGTCCGAGAGCGCGGCCAACCCGAAGATCTCGAGGAAGCGCGGCGTCGTCGCATAAAGCATCGGCCGGCCCGGCACCTCGCGATGACCGGCGATGCGCACGAGCTTGCGCTCGACGAGGCTCGTCACGACTGCGCCGACGTCGACGCCACGGACCTGCTCCAGCTCGGCGCGCGTGATCGGTTGCCGATACGCGATGATCGCCAGGGTTTCCAGCGCCGCCCGCGACAGCCGCAGCGGGGGCTGCGGCCGCAGTCTCTGCAGCCACGGAGCCAGCTCCGGCAGCGTCCGGAGCTGGAATCCGCCCGCGATCGCTTCGATGCGGAAGCCGCGCCCGCTCTCGGCGTACTCGTCGTTCAGCGCCGCGACGGCTTCGCGCACCTGGCTTGCCGAGGAGTCGCCGAGCACGCCCGCCAGGCGCTGGGCCGTCACCGGCTCCGCCGCTGCGAGCAACAGGGCCTCCAGCACCTGGCGCCGCTCTCGATCCTCCACTCGAACCTCCTTCAGACCGCGGCCGCGAGCAGTTCGTTCGGTGCGGCCGCGTCGCTTGCGCGGCGCAGCCGGATCGGTCCCTCCGGGCTGCCCTCGTCGTTCCGGCTCTGGAAGATCCGGAGCGCGCAGATTCGCGCCAGCTCCAGGATCGCGAGAAACGTGGCGACCAGATGCGACCGCGACAACCAGGCGCCGTCGGGATCCCGCAGGAGCTGGTCGAACTCCACGATCTCCTCCGCCTCGAGCGCATCGATCACGGCGACCATCCGCTCTCGCACGGTCACCGGCTCGCTGACGATGCGATGGACGGCGTCGGAGGCGTGCGCCCGTGCGAGTGCGCGCCGGAACGCCGCGATCAACTGCAGCAGTCCGACCTCGATCCCGCGTTCCGAGTCCGGCACCGGAGGCGGCTGCTCGCCAGGCGGCGCCCAGATCTCACGGCCGAGCAGCGGTCGCTGTCCGAGTTCGGCTGCGGCCTCCTGGAAGCGCCGATACTCGAGCAGCCTTGCCACCAGCTCGGCGCGGGGATCGACGCCCTCGTCGAGTTCCGGATCGCCGGTCGGGGGCAGCAGCAGGCGCGACTTGATCCACGCCAGCGTCGCCGCCATCACCAGATACTCGGCGGCGACATCGAGCTGCAGGTCGTGCATCAGGCCGAGGTACTCGAGGTACTGGCGCGCGACCTGCGCGATGGGGAGATCCGTGATCTCGAGCTCCTCCTCCCGGATCAGGTGGAGCAAGAGGTCGAGCGGCCCGTCGAATACGGGGAGCCGGATCGCGCAAGCGGAGTCGCCCGCGGTCAGCGGCTCGAAGACCGAAACCCGAGGGGTTTCGGCGGACGGCGGGGAAGCCATGGAGTCGGCTCCGGGAGGAAGCGAGCGGGGGGGGCGCTCCGCATCATGGCAGATCGGATTCCGTGGGGCAATCCGGCTCGCCCGGCTCGGCGGGCCTGGCCGGCGGCGACGCGTCGGCCGGGCGCGTGGTCGCGCTCCGCTTCGCCCGCGGGCGGCTTCCGGCCGCCTGCCCGCGGCGGCGTTCGCGGGCCGCGGTGCGGGCGCCCACTTCGTGCGCCAATGCGAGCGCCTCGTCCCGGTCGTGCAACGCGCCGTCGAGAAACGCCGCCCGGATGCGGCTCAAGGCCGTCCCGACGGCCGGACCGACGAGCCCCTGCGCCACCAGATCCGCACCCGTTACCGGCGGGCGGCGGGGCCGATCCTCGCGCACCCAGCGAACGATCTGGCGTCGCAACGGCGGCGCGGCAGCCGACCAGAGTGCGAGCAGACTTTCGTCGTCGAGCGCTGCGAGCACGGCATCGACGGCCCCACGCCCGCGGGCGCGTTCGAGTGCGCGCTGCCAGCGGGCGCGCCGCTTCGGGAAGTCGGCGATGCGCTGCGCGGCCTCCCCGCGAACGGCGAGTCGGCGTAGGGTCCGGCGGCGAAGCGTCGCATCGGCGTCGGCGAGCCACACCGCCAGACCGGCGACCCAGGGTCGCGCGCGCCGCGCCGCCTCCGGCAGCTCCGCCGCCGAGCGCCCCAGTCGCCGCAAGGCCGGTGCCGCCGAACGCGGAACGCCGAGACCGGGCTCGAGCCCGCCGAGGACATGCCACTCGTCGAGCAGCCGCAGCGCGGCCGCCGGATCCTGACCGAGCGCCGCGTCTCGGAACAGCAGTTCGATCTCGCGCCGGAAGCGCTCTCCGGACACGGCACCGAAGGCCCCGTCGCGCAGCGCATCGCGCAGCGCCGAGCGCGAGCCTCGCGAGAGCCGGAAGCCGAGCCGGACCGCGAGCCTTGCGGCGCGCAGCGCACGGGTCGGATCGTCATGGAAGCTGTGCGGATGGAAGATCCGGAGCACGCGCGCCTCGAGGTCCGCCACCCCGCCGGCCACGTCCAGCAGCGCCGGCCGGCCGCGCCGCGCCGCCGTCGTGAGCGCCAGCGCCAGCGCGTTCACCGTGAAGTCGCGACGCCGGAGATCTTCGTCGATCGCCGCGAGCTCGACGGTCGGGAGCGCTCCCGGCCGCTCGTAGCGCTCGCGCCGCGCCGCCGCGAGATCGAGCCCCGCGCTCGGCGTGACCACACGGACCGTGCCGAACCGGGCGTGCGCCGTAACCCGGGCCTCGGCCGGCGCGGCGGCCCGCGCCAGCGCTTCGATGCGGTGTTCCTCCGGACACTCGACGACCAGGTCCACGTCCCGGATCGGGCGCCGCAGCAGCAGATCGCGCACCGGTCCACCGATCAGCCAGACGGCCATCTCGCGCCGCTCGGCTTCGGCCAACACGGCGTCCACGAGCGCGGCCACGGGAACCGGCAGGGCCCGTCGCAGCGTCGGCCAGGACGGCAGATTCATGGCGTCCGGGATCGGCCGCCGGGCCGCCGGGCGCCGCGCGGGTGATGTCGATCGACGGTCTCACGCAGGCGCTTGTTACTCACGTGAGTGTAGATCTGAGTGGTGGTCAGATCGGCGTGACCGAGCATGGCCTGCACGGCTCGCAGGTCCGCGCCGCCCTCGAGCAGATCCGTCGCGAACGAGTGGCGCAGCACGTGCGGCGAGACGCGTTCCCGCGCCATCCCGACCCGCTGGGCCAACAGCCGCAAGCGGACGAAGAAGTTCTGGCGCGTCATCGACGTGCCCCGTCGCGACAGGAAGACCGCGTCGCTCGGCCGCTTCGCCGCTCTCGCGAACTGCGGGCGTCCCTCGGCCAGCCACGTCTCGAGCGCCGTGAGGGCGGGCTCTCCGAGCGGGACGATCCGCTCGCGTCCGCCCTTGCCACGCACGCGAAGGCAGCCGGCGCGTCGGTCGAGACCGGCGAGCGGCAACGAGATCAGCTCCGTCACGCGCAAGCCGGCTCCGTAGAGGACCTCGAGCATGGCCCGATCGCGCAGCCCGAGCGGCCCATCCTCGCCGGCGGCGGAGGCGAGCAGCGCCTCGGTCTCCGTCGCCTGCAACACGCGCGGCAGGCGCTGCGTCTTGCGCGGCGAGAGCAAACCTTCCGCCGGATCGCGCTCGAGCACCCCGAGCGCCAGCAGGTGCCGGACGAAGCGGCGCACCGCCACCAGCGTGCGGGTGCGACTGGCAGGACCCAGCCCCTCGTCGGCGAGCTTCTCGGCGAAGCGCCGCAGGTGTTCGGGGCGGAGCGTTGCCGGCTCGTGGACCCCGCTGCGCTCGAGATGGGTGACGAAGCGTGCCAGATCGCGCGCATAGGCCTCGAGCGAATTGCGTGCGAGGCCCCGCTCCACCGCCAAGTGCGCGAGGAAGCCGTCGACGTGGCGTGCGTGCTCCAGCGACGGACGCGGAACGGCGCGCGCTTGCCGCTCAGCCATGGTCCGCTTCCTCGAGTTGTGCGGCCGCCAGCAGCGTGCGGCGCAGCGTCTCGATGCGCTCGGCGTCGGTGAGCTTCTGCCCGTCCCGGTGCTTCACATAGAACGTGTCGGCCACCTGGTCGAGCACCGTCGTCGCTTTCGAGACGTAGATCTCGAGGTCGTTCTCCGCGAGCGTCCGGGTGAGGTCGTACAAAAGCCCGAGCCGATCGTTCGCCGACACATCGACGATCGTGTAGAACTCCGATTCGTCGTTCGAGACGTCGACGCTGGGCGGGATCCGCGATGGCGTCGCTTGCCGGCCCACCGGCCGTCCCCGCCGCTTCACCAGGTCCTCGACGAGCACCTCGCCTGCCAGCACGCGCTTCAAGCTCTCCTGGAACCCCGCCCACGTGCGCGCTCGATCCTGCGCGTCTCCGGGCGGCGTCGCGACGCGATACACCTCGAGCGCCAGACCCGTGCGGGTGGTGTAGACGTTGGAGGAGAGGATGTTGATGCCGCGCGCCGTGAGCGTCCCGGCGATCCGCCAGTACAGGCCGTGCACGTCGCGGGCGCAGACGATCAGCTCCGAGAAGCCGCCCCGCATCTCGCGCACCGCACAGACGAGCGGCTTGTCATCGGAGAACAGCAGCAACGCCCGGGCATGGCGGGCGATCTGCCTCGGTGTATGGGAGACGAAGTAGCGGCGCGGCATCCCGTCGAAGAAGTCTTCGATCCGCGCCTCGGCGATGCCGAGGGATTGCAGCTCGGCGCGCGCGGCCCGGCGACGCCGCTCGACGCGCGCCTCGATCGTCGCCAGGGCGGTGGCCTCGTCGGTCCGGCCCGTCTCGAGCACCTCGGCGGTGCGCTCGTAGAGCTCGTGCAGCAGCGCGCTGCGCCACTCCGTCCAGCCGCTGTGCGAGGAAGCACGCATGTCTGCAAAGGTCAGCAGATACAGGTTCCGCAGGTTGGTCCGGTCGCCCACCAGCTTGGCGAACTCGAGGATCATCCGAGGATCCGACAAGTCCCGGCGCTGACCGATATGCGACATCGTGAGATGGTGTTCGACCAGGAACACGATCCGTTCGATGCGTGCCGCATCGAGGCCGAGCCGTTCGAGACACTGGCGAGCGCGCAGGGCGCCCTTGGCCGAATGCGCCCCCCCGAAGCCCTTGCCGATGTCGTGGAGGAGAGCCCCGAGGAAGAGCGCCGGACGATCCTCACAGGCGCGCATCAGGGTCGTGAGCTCCGGGAGCGCCGGCTCGTACTTTCCGCGCCACAGGCGCCGCAGTTCCTCGACCAGGAAGATCGAGTGTACGTCGACGGTGTACGTGTGGTAGATCACGTGTTGCCAGCGGCAGACGATATGCTCCCACTCGGGCAGATAGCAGCCCAGCAGCCCCAGTTCGTTCATCATCATCAGCGAGCGCATCACGCGCTTCTCGCTGTCGAGGATGCGCAGGAAGGTGTCCCGCGCCGCGGGGTCGCGGCGCAGCTCGTCGTCGACGAGGTGGAGGTTCTCGCGCACCAGACGCTGCGCCGTCCGCGAGAGCGGCACACCGAGCTGCTGGGCGACCGCGAACACCGTCAGCAGGCGCTGCGGCCGCTCGGCGAGATGCGCCGCGTGGGGAATCTCCAGATGATCCCCGACCAGCCGGAAGCCCTCGCTGACCTCGACGACGGCTGCCGGGGGCGCCGGCGTACGGCGCGCGCGGTGGCGACACTGCTCGATCGCCAACGCCGAGTAGTTCTGGATCGTGCGCGCGTGGCGATAGTAATCGCTCATGAAGAGCTCGACCGGGAGCGGCGCATCGGGCCCGCGGTCGGGATAGCCGAACTTCGCCGCGATCTGCTCCTGGAGCTCGAAGCTCATCTGATCCTGACGGCGGCGTGCCAGCAGGTGCAGCTCGTTGCGGACGCGCCACAGGAAATCCAGCGCCTCGCGATACGACTCCATCTCGGACTCCGTGAGCAGACCGAAATGGAGCAGATCCTCGAGTCCCCGCGCGCTCGGCAGCACGGCCCGCATGGCCCAGATCGCGCCGTGGTAGTCCCGCAGCGCGCCGGCGCCCTCCTTCACGTTCGGCTGCAGCAGGTACAGCGATTCGCCGAAGGCTTCATGTCGCCGCTCGAGGGCATCGATCTGGCGACTCAAGAACGGCTCCACGTCCTGTAGCAGGTCCCGGCGTACGGCATCGAGGAACTCGTGATAGAAGACGGCGTCCCCGGCGAGAAAGCGCGTATCCAGGACCCCCGTGAAGACGGTGGCATCCGTCTGCGCGAGCGCGATCGTGTCGGCGATCGTCCGCGTGGCGCAACCGACGGTGAGCCCCGCGTCCCACAACCAGAGCTGGAGGCGTTCGCTGATGCGGCGGACATAGGGCGTGACGGAGCCGACGTGGAGCAGCAGCAGATCGACGTCGGAGTGGATCGCCATCTCGCGCCGCGCATAGCCGCCCACCGCGAGCACGGCGACGCGATCGCCCGTCTCCCGTCGCTCGGTGAAATACTCCGCCTCCGCGATCTGGAACAGGCGACGGAGCAGCCGGTCCATGAGATCCGAGTGCAAGGCGTTGACCCGAGCGCCGGAGTGCGAGCGGCTGTGGATCTCGGTCAGATGCTCGCGCACCCTCTCGAGATAACCGCGGATCGCCCGCAGCACCCCCGGCCCGTCGATGCCGGGGGCGGACCCGCGCTCGCCCAGCTCCGAGAGCCAGCGGCGAAGCGGCTCCGGAACACTCATCGTCGCTGCTCGGCGACGATCGGGCCGCTGCCCTCGCGGAAGCGTTCGATGCCGGCGGCGATCCGCGTGGCGAGCGTCTCGAGATAATCCGGATCTCGGAGCCGGCGGGCGTCCTGGGCATGGGTCACGAAGCCCGCTTCGATGAGGATCGCCGGCATGTCCGAGAGGTAGAGGACATAGAATGGACCGCGCAGGCGCCCGCGCCCCGCGCTCACCGACGGCCAACGGCGGCCCATGCCGCGCACGATCTCCTCGAACACCAGATCGGCCACGCGATCGGCGCGTACCGATGTTTCCGAAACCCGAAATCGTGTCAGCAAGCTCTGGAGTTCATCCACCTCGGTCGGACTCACACCGTTCTCGCGCGCGGCGAGACGCCGTGTCTGGCGGCGGGCGTTCTCGTCGAGCGTGTAGATCTCGAGTCCTTCGGCGGCCCGGTTGCGGGCCGCATTCGCGTGCAGCGAGACGAACAGATCGCCGCGCGCGCCCTCGGCGATCGCCGTCCGCTCGAGCAGCGACAGCGATCGGTCGCGATCGCGGGTGAGGACGACCTCGAAGCCGCGCGCCTCGAGCTCCCGGCGCAGCGCCCGGGCGAGCCGCAGCGTCACGTCCTTCTCCTGCAAGCGGCCGCGGCCGATCGCGCCGGGATCGCGACCGCCGTGGCCCGGATCCAGCACGATCCGATGCAGCGCGCGCACCTCGATCGGCAGGCTGCGGGAGTCGCGGGACGAGGCCGCGCCCGAAGGGTCCGCGCGGGGCCCGAAGACGTCGATCACCACGCGGTGGGGTCCCGCGAGGCGCAGCAGCCGATAGCGATCCCAGCGCTCGAGATCCAGGACGACCCGGGCGGACTCGCGGGTGGTCTGCCCGACGCGGACGCGACGCAACAACCCGTCCTCGATGGGGATCGGCGCATCGCGCGTGCGACCCACCCAGATGCCCGGAAGATCGAGATACAGCCGCGCCGGGAGACCCGTCGCGGAATCGGCCGGAATCTCCTGCACCTGCGTGGCGACGGGCTGGGAGAGTTCGACGACGACGCGCGTGTAGGCTTCGTAGGACCAGTGCCGCACGTCCGTCACCGCGCCGCGCTCGGCCGCCGGCGCCGCCCCGCCGAGCGCGAGCAGCAGCGCGATCCACAGGCCGCTCGCCCGCCCGCTCACGCGCGCCCTCCCCGGCCGAGCCGCTCCCGCCAGCGCTGGAGCAGCAGGAGCGCATCGAGGGGCGTGGTGCGATCGAGTTCGAGCGCGCACAGCTCCTGCACGACCGCGCGTTCTGCCGGGGTCTCCGACGCCGCTTGCGACGGCGCGACGGCCGGGGCGCCGGCGAACAGCGACAGCTGCGGGGCCGCGCGCCCGTCGCTTGCCGCCGGCGCGCCGTCGCGAGCCGTCACGGGATCGGCGGCATGGGCCTCGAGCACGGCCAGGATCTCACGCGCCCGTGCGATCACCGCGTCCGGCAGACCGGCGAGCCGCGCCACCTGGATGCCGTAGGATCGGCTCGCTCCGCCGGGGACGAGGCGGCGCAGGAACACCACGTCCTGCCCCCACTCGCGCACCTCGAAATGAGCGTTGCGCAGGTGCGGATGCGTGCCGGCCAGCTCTACCAGTTCGTGATAATGCGTGGCGAACAGCGTCCGACAGCGCAGCATCGGCGCATCGTGCAGGTGTTCGGCGACGGCCCACGCGATCGAAAGGCCATCGAAGGTGCTGGTCCCGCGGCCGATCTCGTCGAGGATCACGAGGCTCCGGCGCGAGGCCTCGAGCAGGATCTCGGCCGTCTCCCGCATCTCGACCAGGAACGTCGACTCCCCGCTGGCCAGCCGGTCCGACGCCCCGACGCGCGTGAAGATGCGATCGACGAGGCCGACGCGCGCGGCATCCGCCGGCACGAAGCTCCCGATCTGGGCCAGCAGGACGATCAACGCCACCTGGCGCAGATAGGTGCTCTTGCCCGACATGTTCGGGCCGGTGAGCAGCAGCAGGCGGGCCTCCTCGGGGTCGAGGAGGGCATCGTTCGGCACGAAGGCATCGCCGGTGCGGCTCCGCAGCATGGGCTCCACCACCGGGTGTCGACCCGCCCGGATCTCGAGCCGCTCCCCGGCATCGACGGTGGGACGGACCCAGCCGTCGCGGCGGGCCACTTCCGCCAGGCTCTGCAGGGCATCGATTTCGGCGACGGCATCGGCGGCGGCCCGGATCGCGGTCTCGTGGTCGAGCAGCGCCGTGCGCAGCGCTTCGAAGAGCTCCCGCTCGAGCGCCGCCGCTCGCTCGTGCGCACCGAGCACGCGGCTTTCGACCTCACGCAGCTCCGGCGTGGTGAAGCGCTCTGCGTTCGCCAGCGTCTGCTTGCGCTCGTAGTCGGCGGGGACGCGTTCGAGCTGCGACTTCGTCACTTCGAGCCCGTAGCCGTGGACGGGATGGAATCGGATCTTGAGCGTCGCGATCCCGGATCGCTGCCGTTCGCGCGCCTCGAGTCCGGCGATCCATTCGCGGCCCTGGCGGGCAGCGTCGCGCAACGCGTCGAGGGGGGGATGATGTCCCGTCCGCAGAAAGCCGGTCTCCGAAGCGCCTCGGGAGCCACGCAGCAGCGCCGGCGGCTCGTCGACCAACGCGGCCTCCAGCAACTGCCAGGCCGCGTGGACCGGCACCGGGATCGGCAGCGACGCCGGCGGACCGCCGTCGGCTCCCGGCAGCCAGTCGTCGCCGTCGCCGGGCGCGAGGCTGGCGGCCAGCGGCGGGAGCGCCGCCAACGACGCGCGCAGGGCGGCGAGATCGCGGGGAGTCGCGTTCGGGCGTGCCGTCTTCGCCAGCAGCCGCTCGAGATCCCGCACCGCGCGAAGCCGCTCCCGCAGGCCGGCGCGCCGGCGATCGCGTTCCGCGAGCCACGCGACGGCTGCTTGCCGCGCCTCGATGGCCGCGACGTCGATGAGCGGATAGCCGAGCCAACGCGCGAGACGCCGCGCCCCCATCGGCGTCAGCGTGGCATCGAGCCGCTCGATCAGGGTTCCGCGCCGGCTGCGGTCGACGGCGCTCTCGAACAGTTCGAGATGCCCACGCGTCGCGGCGTCGAGGACCATCGCATCGGTGAGCGTGTAGCGGCGCAGCCGTGCGGCGTGGCGCAACGCGAACGGCTGCAGTGCGCCGAGGTAGCTGAGCACGGCCGCCGCGGCGCGCGTCGCCGCGTCCCGCCCCTGCGGATCGAAGCCCTCGGGCTGCGCCGGCGCCGCGCCGGGATCGAAACTCTCGGGCGCCACCGGCGTCACGACGGCGTCGGGCAGCGCGCTGGCGAGCGCCGCGGCCAGCCTGGGCGCATGCGCCTGCGAGACCAGCACCTCGCGTGGCGCGATCCGCTGCAACTCCTCGAGGAGAGCACCCGGCAGCGGATCCTCGACGAGCGCGCCGCTCCACCCGGTGGCGCGGAAGTCTCCGGTCGACGCCTCGAGCACGGCGAGACCGATCTGCGCGCCGTCCACTCCCGGATCGAGCGCCACCAGGGCTACCTCGCGACTCGCCTCGAGGCCGTCCGGATCGCCGATCAGCCCCGGAGTCAGGACTTCCACGACCGCCCGCCGGACCGGTCGCTTGCCGCGGGTCTGTTGCGGACTCTCGACCTGCTCGCAGATCGCGACCCGGAAGCCGAGCTCCGCCAGTCGTTTCAGATACGGATCCGCCCCGTGGACCGGAACTCCGCACATCGGAACCGCGTCGAGCTTGCCCTTGTCCCGCGTCGTCAGCGTGATGTCGAGCAGCGGCGCCGCGCGCTCGGCATCCTCGAGAAAGAGCTCGTAGAAGTCTCCCATCCGATAGAACAGGATCGTGTCGGGGTGCTGCGACTTGATCGCGAGATACTGGCGCATCATCGGGGTGTCGAGAGCGCTGCGCGTCACGCGAAGGCCTCGTCGGCATCGACATCTCGCACGAGATCGCCGCGCTGTTCGAGCACCGCCAACAGTTCCTCGTGCGCCTTGGCGGCCTCCGCACTCCGGCCCTCGGCGTGCAGCAGCCGCCCCAGCACGACGTGGGCCACGAGGGCGTGCGGCTCGCGTTCGAGGGCGTTCCGCAGTTCGAGCACCGCTTCCTCGGCGGCGCCGCGCGCCTCGAGCGCG
The DNA here is from genome assembly GCA_900696485.1 of uncultured Pseudomonadota bacterium. Classification (GTDB taxonomy): domain Bacteria; phylum Myxococcota_A; class UBA9160; order UBA9160; family PR03; genus CAADGG01. Next base: position 84,893 of record CAADGG010000040.1, on the reverse strand, counting down.
CGCGCCAGGGCGATCCGGACCTCGAGATCGTCGGGCTGCGCCTCGAGCAGCGAGCGCAACCACGGCTCGAATGCGTCGCGGCGGCCCGCCGCGGCGAACGCGGCGCCGATGTGTGGATAGACGCGGGCGCCGGCCCGGCGGTCCAGCTCCGGCACGCGTTGCCACGCCGCCAGCGCCCGCTTGGGTCGTCCCCGCTCGAACTCCACCTCGCCGAGTGCGACCCAGGCACGCGCGCAACGCGGGTCCCGACGCAGCGCTCGGCGCAACGCCTTGCGCGCCGCGTCGCCGTGCCCCTCGAGCCGCTCGAGTTCCGCCACCTGGCTCCAAAGCCGCGCCTCGATCGCGCGCGGCTCACTGCCCTCCGCCCGCGCGAGCCGGCGCGCCAAGGGGAGCGCCTTGCGAGGTTCGCGCGCGTCGACGAACAGCGAAACCAACGCGCGCAGCGCACGCGGATGGTCCGGCCGCTCGCGCAGGGCTTCCTCGTAGGCGGCCATGGCACGGCGCAAGAAGCCGCCCGCGCGAAAGTCGTCGGCAAGCCCCAACATCGCCTCGAAGCGGAGCTCGGGCGTGGCGTCTCGTCGCAACAACAGGTTCTGGTGCAGGTGGATCGCGCGCCCGATCTCTCCGCGCTGGCGAAACAGATGGGCCAGCGCGAGGTAGAGCTGCAGCTCCGAGGAATCCGCTCGCAGCAACGACGTGAGCAGGGTCTGCGCGCGTTCGAGATCCTGATCGAGCGCCGCGACGAGGGCCTCGCGGACCGCAGTCTCCGGGTCGCGCGGGCCCGCCGCCGCGCGCCGCCTCGCGTGCCACCAACCCGGCATGAAGGTCAACGACTCCGGTCAGCCGCGCCCTGCTGCGCTCGGGCGAGCGGTGCGCCCGACGAGCCCCGGACGGCGCTCTCGGACGAGGACGCGAGCGGCAGGTTCCGGAGCTGGTGGAGCTCGGCCTCGAGTTCGCGTGCGACCTTGCGCCAGCGCCGCGCCGTCAAGCCCAGACGCGCCAGCGGAATCAGGGTCGCGATCCAGGCGAGGCTCGCGCCGACCAGGAACGATCCGACGAGCGCCGCCCACAGCGGAACGCCGTCGATCGCTCCCACCAGGTAGTGCACGCTGACGGGCGCGAGATTCGCATGGGCGAACCGCCAGCCGAGCACCAGGGCAGCCACGAAGATCGCGACGGCGAGCAGGCGCCGGACGTTCCGCATTGACGAGCTCCTGGGGGGGCGAGACACACTCAGGCCCGGAGCTGTTCTCCGGAATCATCCATCGATCCGCTCGTGGGGGACGAGCGATCGACCATTTCCTTCAGTTCCTTGCCGACCTTGAAGAACGGCGTGCGCTTGGCCGGGATGTTCACCATCTCGCCGGTCTTCGGGTTCCGGCCGTCGCGCGCCTCCCGGATCTTCACCTGGAAACTCCCGAAGCCCCGGATCTCGATCCGCTCTCCGCGCCGCAACGCGTCCGTCATCGAATCGAAGATCGTGTTCACGACGACCTCGGTGTCCTTCTTCGAGATGTGTAGCGTCCGTTCCGCGACCTTCTCGATGAGACCGCTCTTCGTCATTTCCTCCCCCCGAGCCTGTTTCCGCTCGATCCTTCCGGTGGCTCCCTACTCCTCGGTCTTCTGCGCGAGCTTCTCCGCGAGCAGATCGCCGAGCGTCGAGCGCTGGCTCTTCGCCATCTCGGCCGCCTGGTCGGCCAGCGTCTTGCGGGTCTGCTGGTCGTGGATCGCCTTGATCGACAGGGAGATCTTCTGCTCGTTCGGATCCACGCGCGTCACGATCGCCTTCGCGCGATCCCCCACCTTCACCACGTCCGCCGGCGACGAGACCGGCTCCGCCGCGAGCTCGCCGGTGTAGATCAAGCCCTCGATGCCCTCGGCGAGGCGCACGAACGCCCCGAAGTCGGCGATGCTCGTGACCTCGCCCTCGACCTCCGAGCCGAGCGGATAGCGCTTCTGGATGTCGTCCCACGGATTCGGCTGGAGCTGCTTGATGCCGAGCGAGAACTTCTCGTTCTCCTTGTCGATCTTCAGCACGACGGCCTCGACTTCGTCCCCCTTCTCGAACTTCTCGCCGGGGTGCTTGATCTGCTCCGTCCACGAGATGTCCGAGACGTGCACCAGTCCGTCGATGCCTTCCTCGAGTCCGACGAAGATCCCGAAGTTGGTGATGTTGCGGACCGTTCCCCGCACGCGGGTGGCGACCGGGTACTTCTCCTCGATCAGGCTCCACGGGTTGGGCTCGATCTGCTTCATGCCGAGCGAGATCTTGCGATTGCCCTCGTCGATGTCGAGAACGATCGAGTCCACGGCGTCGCCGACCGAGACGACCTTGGACGGATGCTTGACGCGCTTGGTCCACGACATCTCCGAGACGTGCACGAGGCCCTCGATCCCGGGCTCCAGCTCGAGGAACGCCCCGTAGTCCGTGAGCGAGACCACCTTGCCCTGGATGCGCTTCCCGATCGGGTACTTGTGCGCCGCATCGACCCACGGATCCGGCTGGATCTGCTTGAGACCGAGCGACACGCGCTCGGTCTCCGGATCAAATTTCAGCACCTTCACCTTCAGCTGATCGCCCACCTGGAACAGATCGCTCGGGTGGTTGACCCGGCCCCACGACATGTCGGTGACGTGCAGCAGGCCATCGATGCCGCCGAGGTCGATGAACGCGCCGTAGTCGGTGAGGTTCTTGATCACGCCATCGACGATCTGGCCGACCTCGAGCGTCTGCAGCGTGTCGCGCCGCTGGCGCTCGCGCTCCTTCTCGAGCAGCGCACGCCGCGAGAGCACGATGTTCCCGCGCCGCTTGTTGAACTTGATGATCTTGAAGGCGGTCCGCTCGCCCATCAGCGCTTCGAGATTGCGCACTGGGCGCAGATCCACCTGGGAACCGGGCAGGAAGGCTTTGACCCCGATGTCGACCGAGAGACCGCCCTTGACGCGCGCGACGATGACGCCTTCGACGGATTCGTCGGCCTCGAACGCGCGGCTGATGTCGTCCCAGATCTTGAGCCGATCCGCCTTCTCCTTCGAGAGGGTGATCCGGCCGTCGATGTCCTCGGTCTCTTCGATCAGGACATCGAGCGTGTCGCCGGGCTTCACGAGCACCTGGCCATCGTCGGCCATCAGCTCCCAGAGCGGGATCAACCCCTCCGACTTGAAGCCGACGTCCACGTGCACGTGCTCGCCGTCGATGCTGAGCACGGTGCCCTGGACGACCTCACCCTCCTTGATCGTGCGCGAGGTCTTCTCGAAGAGCTCCGCAAAGCTCTCGGTCTGCGTGTTCTGCGATTCGGTCATGCTGTCCGTCATGCGATGTGTTCGAACTCCCTTCGGGGCCACGCGCCTGCGTGGTCCTGGATTTCCGGGTTTACGCCCCCGGATCGGGCGAGATTCTTGATTTCGTTCGAGTTCCGGACGTCTCCGGGTCCCGATCCTTTCCGATCCCGTCCGGCGCGTCTCCCGCGACGAGCCGGCTGCGGGCCTCGGCAATCCACCGTTCGAGCGCTGCTTCGTCTCCGGCTTCGATCACGCGAGCAATCTCGCCCAGTTCGGCCACCACTCGTGCGATCGGGGCCCCCATTGCCTTGGCGTTGGCGGCCAGGATATCGGCCCAGAGCTCGGCATCGCTGCGCGCGATTCTCGTAAAATCCCGGAAGCCGGGCCCTGCCACCGCACGCGCCCCGGCCGGCGCCTCGCCGAGCGCGCGGACGAACGCGAAGGCGAGAACATGGGGAAGGTGGCTCATCCACGCCACCTCGCGGTCGTGAAGCGCCGGATCGCGGCGCAGGACCTGGGCCCCGAGGCGCCTCCAGAACCCCTCGATCCGAGCCACGGCGAGCGGCGGCGCCTCCGAGCCGGGAGTGACGAGACAGACCGAGCCCTCGAACAGATCGGGCCGCGCGTGGTCGGAGCCCTTCTCGTGGCTTCCCGCCATCGGATGCGAGCCCACGTAGACCGTGCCGGGGGGCAAAAGACCCGGAAGCGTCTCCGCGAGGACGGCCTTCACACTCCCGACGTCGGTGATGAGGGCGTCCGCCCGAAGCCCCGGAGCCGCGCGGCGCAGGATCGGCCCCATGTCCCCGACCGGCGTTGCGAGGACGACGAGGTCCGCCCCGACGACCGCCTCCGCGGGGTCGAGCGTCGCGCGGTCCACCAGACCGCGCGCACGCGCCCGCTCGAGCGGCGCCGATCGTCTCCCGCACCCGACGACCTCGCCGGCCAGACCCCGATTGCGGGCCGCCCAGGCCAGCGAGCCGCCGAGCAGGCCGAGGCCCAGCACGGCGATGCGCTCGAAGCGCGGGTCCGGCGCGCCGCTCATCGCGCGTCCTCCTCGATCATGCGCCGGAGTGCCTTCACCAGCCGCTCGTTCTCGTCGGGCAGACCGATCGAGATCCGGACATGCTCGGGCAGGCCGAATCCGGCGAGCGGCCGGACGATCACACCCTCCCGGAGCAGCCGCTCGTAGGCGCCAGGGCCGGGCCGGGCGAGCACGAAGTTGGCCTCGCTCGGCCAGACCTCGATGCCGAGGGCCCCGAGCTCGCGGGTCAGCAGCTCGATGCCCTCGGCGTTGAGTCGCCGCGTGCGCTCGAGATGCTCGTGGTCGTCGAGCGCAGCCGCGGCGGCCACCTCGGCGAGCAGATTCACGTTGAACGGATGCCGCGCGCGTTCGAGAAAGCCCGCCAGCTCTGGATCCGCAATGCCGTAGCCGACGCGCAGGCCGGCGAGGCCGACGCTCTTCGAGAAGGTCCGCATCACGAGCGTGCCGGGTCGCCGGCGCACCCACGCGAGGGCATCGGGGAAATCCGGGCGCCGCGCGAAGTCGACATAGGCCTCGTCGATCACGAGGACCAGATCCTCCGGCAGCGCCGTCGCGAAGCGCTCGAAGGCCTCCGCGCCCACGCTGGTGCCGGTGGGGTTGTTCGGATTGCATACGATGACCACACGTGTGTGGGCCCCGATCGCCTGTGCGATCGCATCGAGATCGTGTACGAGCTGCGCGTCGAGCGGCACCGCGACCGGCGTGGCGCCCATCCCGCGGGTGACGATCGGGTACATCGCGAACGACGGCCACGCGAAGACGCATTCGTCGCCGGGTCCGAGGAAGGCCTTGGCGACCAGCTCGAGGATCTCGTCGGCGCCGCAGCCGAACACGAGTTGCCCGGGGGCCACGTCGAGCCGGCGCGAAAGTTTGTCGCGCAACCGGAAGCACGCCCCGTCGGGATAGCGATGGACCCCTCCGAGCGCGGCGCGGACGGCCGCGAGCGCCTTCGGCGACGGACCGAGCGGGTTCTCGTTCGAGGCGAGCTTCACGACGTCCGTCAGCCCGAGCTCGCGCTCGAGTTCCTCGATCGGCTTGCCGGGCACGTAGGGCTGGAGCGCCGCGATCCACGGCTTCACCCGTCCGGCGACGCTCACGGGACGCCCGCTTCGCCGGCCGCGCTGGCGCGTGGAAACGAGCCGAGCACACGGTAGGAGTGGGCCGCTGCCGAAGCCTCGCCGAGCGCGGTCACCACGTTCGCGTCTTCCCGATGGCCTTCGAGATCGAGGAAGAACAGATACTCGAACGGCTTGCCCGGCATCGGCCGCGACTGGATCGACGTGAGGTTCACGCCGTGACGAGCGAACGGCTCGAGCAATCCGTGCAGGGCACCGGGCTGCGTCTTGCGCACGGTGAACACCGCGCAGGTGAGATCCTGTCCGCTGGGCGCCGCCGTCTGGCGGCCGAGCAGGAGGAAGCGCGTGGTGTTGTCGCGGCGGTCCTCGATCGCCCGGGCGACCGGCGTCAAGCCGTAGGTCTCGCCGGCCGCGGCGCCAGCGACCGCAGCCACACCGGGTTCGGCGGCCGCCAGCCGCGCGGCTGCTGCGGTACTGGGCGTCTCGATGCGCTCGATTCCGGGCAGATGGCGATCGAGCCAGATCCGACACTGCGCCAGCCCCTGCGGGTGCGACGCGACGCTCCTCACGTCCTCGATCCGGCCGCTGCGCGAGAGCAACTGGTACGAAACCCGCAGCAGCATCTCGCCGCACAGGCCCACCTGCGCGGTGGCGAGCGTGTCCAGCGTCTCGGTCACGACCCCCTGCGTCGTGTTCTCGACGGGAGCCACCCCGTGCTCGACCTCACCGCGCTCGACGGCGGCGAAGATCTCGGCGATGGGGCTCACCGCGACCAGCGTCGCCGCCGCACCGAAGTACCGCCGCGTCGCCTCGTGCGCAAAGGTGCCCTCGGGCCCGAGATAGGCGATCCGAAGCGGAGACTCGAGGGCGCGGGTGGCGGAGATGATCTCCCGAAACACCGGCTCGATCGCGTCGGTCGGAAACGGCCCGGGATTGTCGCGGCACAGCGCCGCCAGCAGGTCCCGCTCCCGGGCGGCCGAAAACACCGGCCGGCCGGCCCGGCTCTTGAGCCTCCCGACCTGCTGACCGAGCGCAGCCCGCTCGTTCAGCCGTGCCAGCAGCGCACGGTCGACGCGATCGATCTCGGTCCGCAGCGTCGCGAGCTCCGCATCGATCTTCGGATCGTCCGTGCCGGACGCCGGACTGGTTTCGGGGCTTCGGGCCATGCGCTCTTCCGGCTCCCCTCGCGTTGCGATCGCAGCCACCCGAGAACGCCCGGGCGGCCGAGAACGCGCTCCGCCCGAACACCCGCACTCCGCCCGAACGCCCGCACGATGGGAGGGCCGCGCGGCTGCCCCGCCACACCCCTTCGGCGCGCCTCCGGCCGATCCGGGGCCACGGAGCGCGGGGCCACGGAGCGGGCGATGGCGACTCGAGCGGGGACGGCTCGGGCCCTGTCCACCCCGCCCGAAAAGCCGGCGTAGTGTACTGGAGGGGCGCCGACGTCGCAAAGATTCATGCGGATTTCCGGCTGGTTGGGACGTCGGCGCGCGAGTCGCCCGGGGTTTCGCGAGCGGATCAAGCGCAGCCCTCGGCAAGCCGATGACGCGAGGACGCAGGGAGCGCCCTCCGATGTCCGATTCCTGGCTCGCCGAGCGGCGGCAGCCGCGCGACAGCCTGGCGACGAAGATCATCTTCTTCGTCTTCCTGTCGACCTTCGTAACCTCGTTGGTGGTGAGCTGGATTTCGGTCCAGTCCACCTACGCGTTCGTGCGCACGCATCTCGAAGAGAGCTACCCGGCGGTTCTGCGCCAGGCGAACCGCCGCTTCGACGGCGCGACACGGGACGCGCTGGCCATGCTCGAACGGCTCGCGCGCGAACCCGCCGTGTCGGGTACGGCGGCCGGGGCCGGTCACCACATCCTCGCGGCCGAAGCGCTGCTCGAAGAGCGGCTCCGCGCCTTCCCTCTGCTGCCGAACATCAGGATTCTCGACGCGCAGGGCAACGTGCGGACAGCGGCCGGACCGGAAACCGATCGGCCGCCGGCGGCGCCGGGGACCTCGAGCCATCCCGCACTGCCTCCCGCGCTGCGGGCGGTCGGCGGCGTGCTGTTGGCCGCCGTCCCGATCCACGATCCGGCGGGACGGCCGATCGGTTGCCTCGAAGCCACCCTGCCGCGCCCCGAAAAGCTGCTGGGCCTCGACCACGATTCGACAGGAGCCATCGTCCACCTGGTCGATCGCGACGGCCGGATCCTGGCGAGCGGGAGCGCGCCGGCCGAGCGGTCCTTCGACCGCTTTCCCCCGGAGCTGCTGGCGCACCGCGAAGGGCCGCGGCTGCTCGAGTTCCGCAGCGCCGATGGCCGGCGCGCGATCGGCATCAGCCGGCGCCTCGGGGTCGATGATTGGAGTCTCGTGGCGGCGCAGCCGGTCGAGCACGCGTACGCGGCGGTGTTCTCCGTGGTGACGCGGATCTTCGTGATCGATCTCGCCGTCGTGCTGTTGTTCAGCTTTCTCGCCTACGAGATCACCTCCGCGATCGTGCGTCCGCTCGAACAGCTCTCCGACGCCGCACGACGCATCTCCCAGGGCGAGCTGGAGGTCGAGATCTCCGAGGATCGAAGGCGCGACGAGATCGGCCTGCTGACCCGGACCTTCAACGACATGGCGCGCCGGCTGCGCCGCAGCCGTTCGGAGATCGACCAGCAGCACCGGCAGCTTCGCGAGCAGAACGACCAGCTCCAACAGGCCAACGAGGTCCTCGAGCAGCTCTCGATCACCGACGGTCTCACCAAGCTCCACAACCATCGCTACTTCCAGGACACCCTGACACGAGAGATCAAGCGCAGCTCGCGGACCGAAGAACCGCTGGCCATGCTCCTGATCGACATCGACGACTTCAAGGCCTTGAACGACAGCCTCGGCCATGCCGCGGGGGATGCGGTCCTCGAGCGGATCGCTCGGATTCTCAACGAGTCCGTTCGCGAGTCCGATGTCCTCGCGCGCTACGGCGGGGAAGAGTTCGTGGTCCTTGCCACCGGCACCCCGCTCGAGGATGCCATCTACGTGGCGGAGAAGATTCGCACGACCGTCGCGGAATCATCGTTCGGCACCAGTGCCTCGGGCGCTCCGATGCGAATCACGGTCTCGATCGGCGTCGCTGCCTTCGGTGGCGACCGTCGCAGCTTCTTCGACGACGCCGATCGGGCGCTCTACCGCGCGAAGGCCGCTGGCAAGAACTGCGTCGTGCCCGCGAGCGAGGATCTGACGAGGCCGCTGTGACGAGGTCGCTGTGAGGATCCACGAGGGCCGCGGCGGGGCGCCACCGGGCACGAGCACGGGTCGCTTCCGGCGCGGGCGAGCATTAGCATCCGGCTCGGACCACGAGCGCAGCCCCGCCGCCACACCAGCCCAGGGAGACCCCGTGACTCGCGTGATCGGACTGAGCGGCGGAATCGGCACCGGCAAGAGTACGGTGGCACGCATGCTGGCACGCGCCGGAGCGACCGTGATCGACGCCGATGCGATCGTGCATCGTTTGCAGGCAGCGGGCTCACCGCTTCTCGACGAGCTGGCGGCCGCCTTCGGCAACGACGTGATCGGCGCCGATGGCGCCCTGGATCGCAAGCGCCTCGGGGATCTCGTGTTCCGCGACCCGGCTGCGCGCGCGCGCCTCAACGCGATGGTCCACCCCCGCGTGGGCGCCGAGATGGTCCGCGAGCTCGAAGCGGCGCGCCAGGCCGGGGCGCCGCTCGTCGTGCTCGACATCCCCCTGCTCTTCGAAGGACGCGTGGCGGGACCGAACGACCCGTCGAGGCTCGGGTTCGAGGAGACCGTGCTCGTCTATGCGCCCCGCGAGCTGCAGATCGACCGCGCGCTGGCACGGGATCGGGGGACCCGCGAGGACCTCGAGCGCCGGCTGGCGGCACAGCTCCCGATCGACGAGAAGCGCGCGCTGGCGGACCACGTGATCGACAACAGCGGCTCCCTCGACGACACCGAACGACAGGTTCGCGCACTCTTCGAGGTGCTGGTCGAGGCTTGATCCTGCCGTCCCGAGGACTCCGATGCTGCACCTGCTCGACGATCATCCGGTCCATCCCACGTCGGAGCCCTTGCTGCATCCGGGAACCAGTGATCGCAATCACTACGATCGCTTCTTCTTCAATGGCTACACCGAAGACGGCGCCCTGTTCTTCGCCGTCGCGTTCGGCACCTACCCCAATCGCGGGATCCGGGATGCCGCTTTCAGCGTCGTGCGCGACGGCCGGCAGCAGGCGCTGCACGCCTCGTGCGAAGCCGGCGCTCGCGAGCCGCTCGGAGTGGGGCCGATCACGGTCGAGATCGAGGAACCGATGCGGACGCTGCGCGTGCGCGTTGCCGTCAACGACTCCGGGCTCGAGGCCGAGCTTCGCTTCCGTGCTCGCAGCGCGGCTGCCGAGGAACCGCGCTTCGTGCGGCGCGAGCACGGCCGGCTGCTGATGGACGTCACGCGCTTCACGCAGTTCGGGACCTGGGAGGGCTGGATCGCGATCGATGGGAAGCGCGTGTCGCTGGATCCCCGCGTCGTCCTCGGATGCCGGGATCGATCCTGGGGCGTGCGTCCGCTGGGAGAGCGCGCCCCGGGGCCCGCGCCGGTGGATCCCCAGTTCTTCTGGCTCTGGGCGCCCCTGCAATTCGACGACTGCTGCACACACTTTGCGGTGAACGAAGATGCCACCGGCACCCGCTGGCACCAGAACGGGGTCGTCCTGCCGCTGCTCGCGCCGGACGGCGACCCGACGGATCCGGGCGACGCCGAGTCGACCCGAGACGTGCATCATCGGATCGTCTGGCAGCCGGGGACACGGCGGATGGCGCACGCCACCCTCACCCTCGTCGCGCCGCACGGCGCGCGGCGGGAGATCGTTCTCGAGCCGATCCTCACCTTCCAGATGCTCGGCCTCGGCTATCTGCATCCCGAGTGGGGACATGGGATCTGGCAAGGCCGCGAAGCCCAGGCCAGCGAGTCCTGGGCGCTCGCCGATTGCGCTCCGCTCGATCCCCGCTTCCTGCACGTCCAACAGCTGTGTCGCGCGCGGATGGGCGAGCGCAACGGCGTCGGCGTCCTCGAACAACTCGTCATCGGCCCGCACGCTCCCAGCGGCTTCACCCAACTCCTCGACGGCGCGCCCGTCAAGAAAGGGGTCGGGTTGGAAGCGTCAACTTTTCCCCTTCCGGGGAAAAGTTGACGCTTCCAACCCGACCCCTTTCTTGACGACCCCTTTCTTGACGGTCAGCGCGGGGGGAGCGGGGCGTGGCGGATCACGACGCCGGCTTCGGTGAGCAGGGACTCGGCGCGCCGGTCGAGGTGATAGGCGCCGTTGTAGACCACTTCGCTGAGGCCGGCATTGATGATCAGCTTGGTGCAGAAGAGACACGGGAAGAAGGTCGTGTAGAGCGAGCCGGCGCGAACCGAGACGCCGTGATAGGCGGCCTGGATGATCGCGTTCTCCTCCCCGTGCGAGCACAGACACTCGTCGAGGCGGGTGCCGGATTCGGCGAAGCTGTTGCAGCGCGGACAGCCGCCTTCGTTGCAGTTGCGGACTCCCCGCGGCGTTCCGTTGTAGCCGGTGGAGACGATCCGCCGATCCCGGGCGATGACCGCCCCGACATGACGCTTCACGCAGTTGCTGCGCGAGGCCACCACCTGCGCGATCGACAGGAAATAGGCATCCCAGCCGGGGCGCACGAAGCCGAGCGAAGTCTCGAGCACGTGCTGGACCTGGGCATGGAGAGCGGCGAGGTCACCGTCGTTGCGCAACTGGACGTCGGCGAGCCGTGCGACGGAGTCGAGCTGCTGCATTGCCGCGTCTTCACTGCCGCGCTCGCGACTCTCGAGCGCGAGCAACCGTTCGAGACTGTCGGGATCGCCGGGCCGCCCGCGCGTGCGCATGCGTTCGAAGCGCCGGGCCGGATCGGCGTCGACCCACAGCAGTTGGAACTTCGTGCCGAGGGCCCGCAACGCCTCGACCTCGGCCGGGTGGCGGATCGAGTCGATCACGTAGTTCCGATCCGGCTGGATCGTGGCGGCCAGGCGCGCGGCGAGAACGCCGGGCCCGTGCGCTGCCCGCATCGCCCGCCCGGTCTCGATCATGCGCTCGCGGGTCTCGTCGACTCCCTGACGCCGCAGCTCCTCGCGGATCGCATCGGAGAGCGACAGCGGATAGAAGCTGCGCGCTTGCAGGTACGCGACGACCTCGCCCTTCCCTGCGCTGTTCGGTCCGGAGACGCCCAGGATCATCGATCGCTCCCCGTCCCGTCGTTCGCCCCGAGCCCCGCGCACGCCCCGCGTTCTTCGAGTGGGCGGATCCGCTCGCCGGCGCCGCGCCGATCGCGGCGCGCGGCCGCGATGCGAGAGACGACGCACGAGGCCAGGGGAGGCACAACGGGAACCGTCCGCAAGATGCTGGGCGTGTAGCACAAGCGGCTCGGCTCTGGCAGTTTCGCCCATCGTGCGAATCTGGGTCAGCGGCGCGCGCGGCTTCGTCGGCTCCTGGCTGGTGCCTCGACTCGAGGGTGCCGGCCATCGCGTCGTCGCCGTCGATCGCGAGATCGATGTCACCGACGCCGCCGCGGTCGCCGCATCGATCGCGGCGGCGCGACCCGATGCGTTGGTGCACCTCGCCGCGCGGGCGTCCGTTGCGGCTTCGCGGGAAGAGCCGGCCGTGACGGCGCGCGTGAACACACTCGGAACGCTCCATCTCTTGCGGGCGGCCCAGCGCTTCGCCGCCGGGGCCCGCGTCCTGCTGGTCGGCTCCGGCGAGGTCTACGGCGCCGCCACCGACGCCCGCGCGTTCGACGAAGGCGCTGCCCTGCGGCCGGGCTCGCCGTATGCACGCTCGAAAGCCGCCGCCGATCGACTCGGCGCCGTCTTCGGCGCCCGCGGCCTCGACGTGATCCGCGCCCGCCCCTTCAATCACACGGGTCCCGGCCAGAGCGACAGCTTCGTCGCGTCGAGCTTCGCGCGACAGCTCGCCGAGATCGAAGCAGGCCTCCGCGCGCCGGAGCTGCACGTCGGCAATCTCGACGCCGTGCGAGACTTCCTCGACGTCGCCGACGTCGTCGATGCGTACCAGCGCCTGCTCGAACGCGGAGTTCCGGCGGACGTGTACAACATCGCCAGCGGAGCCGGCGTCGCGATCGGTCGACTGCTCGAACGCCTGCTCGCCCATGCCCGGGTCCGTCCGGCGGTCCGCGAAGATCCCGCGCGCTGGCGAGGCACCGACGCGGCGATCGGCGACGCGAGCCGGCTGCGGCGCCGGACCGGCTGGCAACCGGGCATCCCCCTCGACGACACCCTCGCGCGTCTGCTCGACGACTGGCGGCGGCGCGTCAGCGGGTCGTCGTGAACGCGAGCCAGCGATCCCCGCTCGCGTCGGCCTCGCTCCGGGTCGCCACGATGCGCAGTCCAGCGGACGCCAACGCCGCTTCCATGAGGCCCTGCTCGGAGACGAGGAGCCCCGACAGGACGAGCCGGCCCGCGCCGCCCACGCACGCCGTCAGCTCGCCGAGGAGCGGCAGCAGCTCGCGTCGGATCATGTTGGCGACGACCAGATCGAACGCGACCGGAGCCACGGCCGCGACCGAGCCGGTGAACACCACGAGCCGTTTCGCGAGCCGATTCGCGTGCGCGTTCTCGCGGGTCTCGCGCGCGGCGATCGGATCGAGATCACAGGCCACGGCGGCTCGCGCGCCGAGCGCGAGTGCCGCCAGCGCCAGAACCCCGCTGCCGCAGCCGACATCGAGCACCCGCGCGCCGGCCAGGCTGGCGTGCGCCGCGTCGAGGGCGGCGAGCGCGAGCGCCGTCGTCGCATGCGCGCCGGTGCCGAAGGCCTGGCGCGGCTCGATCACCAGTTGCCGCTGCCCGCGCCGGACCGGAGAGGCGGCGAACGGCGGCCGCACCACCAGCCGCTCCGACACGACGAGCGGTCGCAGGCCCTGCTTCCAGAGCTCCGGCCAGTCCGCCACCGGCACCGGCTCGCTCGCGTCGACGGCAGCCGCACCGAGGCACGCCACGAGCGCCTCGCGCACGCCGTCCCCGCACGCGTCGGGTGCATAGATGACGAGCGTCCCGTCCGCGCACTCCTCGATCCCGCTGGCGCCGGCCGCCCAGGCCTCCGCCCCGGCGATCTCACCCGACTCCGCCGCAGCCCGGGCCCGGATCCGGACGAAGCGATCGGCGCTGGGGTTCGCACTCCTCGCGCTCATGCTCCTCCCCGGCTGCTACGTCGCCCATCTGGCCGACGGCCAGTTGCGCCTGCTGCGGGCGGCCCGGCCGATCGACCTGGTGCTCGCCGATCCGGCCACCGACGCGTCGGTTCGCGACGCGCTCGAGCTGGTCGACCCCGTTCTCCGCGCGGCCCGCGACCTCGGACTCGACGTGGACGGGCAGTATAGGACCTACGCGGAGTGGCCCGGCGATCGGGTCGTCACCACCGTCGTCGCAACCCGCCCGGGCGAGGTCGAGCCGGCGGGCTTCTGGTTCCCGATCTTCGGACGTCTGCCGTACAAGGGTTTCTTCGATGTCGCCCGCGCCGAGGCCGAAGCGAGTCGGCTGCGTCAGGACGGACTCGACACCTGCGTGGTTCCGGTGTCCGCGTATTCGACGCTCGGTTGGTTCGCCGACCCGGTCACCACACCGCTGTTGCGCGGCGGCGTCGACCGCTTCGTCGAGACGCTCTTCCACGAACTCGTGCATGCCACGGTGTTCGTCGCCGGCGATGCCGGACTGAACGAAGGCGTCGCGACCTTCCTCGGACAGGAGGCAGCGATCCGATTCTTCGCAGAGCGCGCCGGACACGATGCGGCCGAGGTCGTTCGGGCCCGCGTCGCCGATGAGCGGGCGGTCGCCCGCGAACTGGGCGCGCTGCGCGCCCGGGTCGCCGCCCTCTACCAGTCCCCGCCGACGGAGCAGCCGCTCGACGAGCGGCGCGAGGCGCTGTCCGCGGCGACACGAGCGGCGCTTTCCGCGCTCCCGCTGCGCCAGCTCGATCCCGTTCGCGTCGCCGCGGCCGCACGTCTCAACGATGCCTGCCTGGCGCTCGCCGCCACCTATCACACGGATCTCGACGTCTATGCCGAGCAACTGGCCGCACGAGGCGGCAGGGTGTCCGGATTCGTCGCCGCCGTCCGTGCGGCGGCGGACACGGATGACCCGCGTCACGCCCTCGGGCTGCCTCCCGCCGCCTCGCGCCCCGACGCCGCCCGCTGACCCGCGACGAGGCGCTGCGCACACGCGGCGCGGCGCAACCCGCCCATCGGCGCGGTTGGGGCTCCAGCGACCTCGGCTCCCGACCGACAAGCCCCCCATGGCCTCCGACTCGTGCGGTGCCCCGCTGGACCCCTCTGCCCTCGATCCGTCGCGTGCCGCCGAGCAGGCCCGCCAACTGCGCGCCAACGTCGAGCGCGCGGTGCGCGGCAAGACGGAGGTCGTTCGTCAGACCGTCGAGGCCTGGGTCGCCGGCGGCCACATCCTGCTCGAGGACGTTCCGGGCGTCGGCAAGACCACGCTCGCCCATGCGCTCGCGCGCTCCGTCGACGCGAGCTTCAAACGGATCCAGTTCACCAGCGATCTGCTGCCGGGCGACCTGATCGGGTCGGCGGTTCCGGAACTCCGCGACAACCGGCCGAGCGGTCGCTTCGTATTCCAACCGGGCCCCCTGTTCGCCCAGGTCGTGCTCGCCGACGAGATCAACCGCGCCAGTCCGAAGACGCAGTCCGCTCTGCTCGAGGCCATGGCCGAGGGCTGCGTGTCCGTCGACGGGACGGTCCATCGCCTGCCGCAGCCGTTCCTCGTCGTCGCGACGCAGAATCCGCTCGAACACCACGGCGTCCATCCGCTACCCGAATCGCAGCTCGATCGCTTCTTGCTTCGACTCCGGATCGGCTACCCGGATCCCGCCGACGAGGCGGCCGTGCTGCGCGACGATCCTGCGGCGACCGAGCTGCCGCGACTGCAACCGGTGCTCGACGGCGACGATCTGCTCGCGATGCGGGCCGCCGCCGAGCGCGTCAAGTTCGACGACGGGCTGGTGGCGTATCTGCTCGAGATCATCCGGGCGACCCGGGAGCACCCCGCCATCCGGCTCGGGGCGTCGCCGCGCGGGGCGGTGGCGCTGCGTCGCGCCGCGCAGGCGCGGGCGCTCGTGGATGGCCGCGACTTCTGCATTCCCGAGGATGTGCGCGACCTCGCCATCGCCGTGCTCGCGCACCGACTGGTGCCCGATCCGCGCCACGACTGGAGCGCGAGCGGCCCGGAGGAGGCGGAGTGGGTGATCCGCGAGATCCTGGACGGCGTCTCGGTCCCGCTCTGATCGGATCTGCGGCGCCGGATCCGGCGCCGAGGCGGCGGGAACGCGCGCTCGCGCGAGGTCGTCTGCGCCTGCCGCGCACGCTCCGGCCCACGCGCGCCGGTTGGGTCTTCTTCGCGCTGGTCTTCGCCGTCGGCTTCGCCGCGCTCAACACCGGCAACAATCTGCTCTACCTGGTGTTGTCCCTCATGCTGGCGTTCCTCGTGCTCTCCGGCGTGCTCTCGGAAGCAGCCCTGCGGGACATTGCCGTACGGCGTCGCCTTCCCTTCGAATGGAGCGTGGGACAACCAGGCCGCGTGGTGCTCGAGATCGTCAACGGACAGCGCCGGGTCTGGTCGCATGCGATCGTCGTCGAAGACCTGGCCGAAGCAGAACCCGGTCGTCCGGCCGCGGTCGGTCGGGCCATCGCCCTGCGCATCGCGCCCGGTGGCTGCGAGACCCGCAGCTACACCTTCGCGCCCACCGGCCGCGGAGCCCTGCGCTTCCACGGCCTGCGCGTCACCACGCGGTTTCCCTTCGGACTCTTCGCCAAGTCGCTGTGGCTCGAGCGGCCGGCCTCGGTGCTCGTCTACCCGAGGCTCGGGGCCAGCGAGGCGCCGGCGGCCCGCGCCGATGCGCGGCCGCGCGGCCACAAGAGCCGGGGAATCAGCGGCGCCCCGAGTGAGGTGACGGGCTTGCGCGAGTTCGCGACCGGGGATGCGCCGCGGCGGATCCATTGGCCGGCTTCATGGCGTCGCGGCCAGCTGCTGGTGCGCGACGCGGAAGGCGAGACGGCCGCGGAGAGCGAGGTGCGGCTACACACGGCCGGCGTCGCGCCGGATGCTGCGTTCGAGGCGGCCGTCGAGCGGGCCGCGAGCCAGGCCGAGGCCGGCCTGCGCGCCGGCCTGCGCGTCGGCCTGCGCACGGACGGCGCCGCCATGGCCGCCGACCACGGCTCCCTGCACCGCGCGCGCCTGCTGGGGTTCCTGGCGCTCGTCACCCCGGAAGCGCCGGCGCCGGAGGTTCCGGCGCGATGAGCCCGCCGGTCGGTTCCGCCCGCGCGACGACGGCCCCGCCGCCGCGCCCGCTCTCGTCCTACACGCTGGCGACGGTCGCGAGCCTGTCGCTCGCCGTCACCGGCACGATCGCCCTCCCGGCGCTGCTGGCCCAGGCGCTGGCGCTCACGGCCGGCCTTCGGCTGCGGACGCGCTCGCGAGGCTGGCAACGCCACGGCGTCGTGCTGAACGCGCTGCTGCTCGCGATCATCGCCTTCTCGCTCGGCTTCTGGCTGCGCGGCGGATCGGCGCTCGTGGCGCTGGCTCATTTCGCGCTGTTGGCGCAAGGCCTCCAACTGCTCGATGCCCGCCCACGCCGTTCGGATTTCGTTCTGGTGGCGCTCGGACTCTTCCAGATGATCCTCGCCGCGAATCTCACCGACAGTCTGTTGTTCCCGGTGTTCCTGGCCGTGTTCGTCGCCGCGATGGTCTGGACGCTCGTAGTCCATACGCTGTGGGTCGAGTCGCTGGCCGCCGGCGAGCCCTGGCTGCCGGAGCGGGCGTTCTCGCCCAGACTGTTGCGCACGACGATGGTCGCCACGCTGTTCTCGCTCGCGCTGGCGATCCTGATCTTCCTGGTGTTGCCCCGTGTGCGCAGCGGAGCGCTCTCCCATCCGGGCCTGCGCGCGACCCCGCAGGCCGGTTTCTCCGATCGCGTCACGCTCGGCGATCTGGGTCGCATCCGCCAGGACCCCACCGTCGTGCTGCGAGTCGAAACGCTCGCCGGCACGCCGCCTCCGCGAGAAGCCTCCTACTGGCGCGGCCTCGCCTTCGACCATTTCGACGGCCGTCACTGGTCCGTGACGCCTCGCACGCGCCGCTACGTCTCACCGGGGGCGGATCTCGGCGTCGATCTGGGCCCGCACCTGGCGCCGGAGGACCTGGTCCAGCGCGTGCTGCGCGAGCCGATGGCGGCCGGCGTGCTGTTCGCCGCCGGCGTGCCGACGCACGTGACGGGCAGCTTCGGCCGCATCGAGCGCGACGACAACGGCGGTCTCTACGCCCCCGACAGCGAGCAGGACCGTGTCCAGTACGCGATCCGCGTCGCGAGCGCAGAGTCCGACGAGACGGCGCTCCACGACGATCACGCGCGGCCGCCGGCCGGCACGGGCACGCGCTACCTGCACCTGCCGCCGATCTCGGACCGCATCCGGACGCTCGCCGGCGAGATCGTCGCCGGCGCCGCCAGCGATGCCGCGCGCGTCGCCGCCATCGAGCGTCACCTGCTGCGCAGCGGCCGCTACGACGATCGCCCCCCGCCGGAGACCGGCGGCGCCCTCGGGTCTCCGATCGAGGCCTTCCTGCTCGAGGAGACCGCCGGGCACTGCGAGTACTTCGCGTCGGGCATGATCGTCCTGGTGCGAGCGCTCGGCCTGCCGGCACGCCTCGTGAACGGTTTTGCCGGGGGTCGCGAGAACGTTCTCGGCGGCTTCGTCGAGCTGGCGCGGTCCGATGCGCACGCCTGGGTGGAGGTGCACTACGAGCGCGCCGGCTGGGTCCGCTACGACCCGACTCCGGTCGACGCCCGGTTGCGTGCCGACGCCTTCGGACTGCTGGCGCAGATGCAGGGACTCGGTCGCGCGCTCGAGCATTGGTGGTTCCAGCACATCGTCGAATTCGATCGCTCGCGGCAGATGAACGCGCTGCGCAGCGGATGGATGCAGTGGCGCCGGTGGCGCACGCAGCCGCGCGGAGCCCTCGCGGCCGGCGAAGCGCCGACGCCCGGGCGCAAGGGCTTCGACGGCGGCGTGCTCGCGACGCTGACCGCGGCCCTCGCCGTCGCGGGCGCCGGGCTCTGGATCTGGTCGCGCCGGCGACGACCGTACGGGTACGGGGTTCGCCTTCCCAGCCGCTACGGCGAGGCGCTCCGGCTGCTCGAGCGGCATCGTGGTCTGGTGCGACCCGCCGCCCTCCCCGCCCGCGAGTTCGCACGCGAGGTCTCCCGGACCGTGCCGCCGGCGGCCTCGGCCGCCTTCTGGGCGCTCACCGAGAGCTATCTCGCCGAGCGTTTCGGATCGCGACCGGCCCCGTCGCGTCGCGCCGAACTCCGCACGCTGCGTGATACCCTGCGCCGACGATGAACGCCCCACTCTCCGCCGTCCGCACGGTGGCCCTCGACGCCAGCGGTGGCGATCACGCGCCGCACGCGCCGCTGCACGCAGCCGTGGCGATCGCACGCAACACCGACATCGGCCTGCTCCTGGTGGGAGACCGCGCACGACTCGAACCCGCGCTGCGCGCCGCATCCGTCGACCCGGACCGCATCGAGATCCTGCACGCCCCCGACACGGTTCCGGCGGATGAGCCCCCCCAGCAGGCACTGCGCCGGGAACAGTCGTCACTGGCGCGGGCCGTCCAGGCCGTCGCGGACGGACGCGCCGAGGCGCTGGTCTCGGCCGGCAACACCGGGGCGCTGTTGCTGCACGTGGGGCGCGCCATCCCGCGAATCCACGGGATCCGCCGGGGCGCCCTCGCCGCGGTCTATCCAACACTCCCGCGGCCCCACAATCCGGACCCCTTCGCGCTGCTCCTCGATGTCGGCGCGAACCTCCACACCACGCCCGAAGATCTGCTGCAGTTCGCGTGGATGGGCTCCGCCTACGCGGCGCGGATCTCGAAGGTCCCGCAGCCTCGTGTCGGCCTGCTGAACATCGGCGAGGAGGCGAACAAGGGCGATGAGCTGCTGCGCGCCGCCCATGCCCTGCTGGCGGCGGCCCCGGGCCTGCACTTCCACGGCAACGTCGAGGGACGCGACGTGCCGCTCGGCGCCGTCGACGTGCTGGTCTGTCCCGGGATCCTCGGCAACGTAGTGCTGAAGCTGCTGGAGAGCATGGGGGAAGTGATGACCCGGATGGGGGAACCCGTCTATCGCCAGCGCCTGCGCTGGCGGGTCGGCCGCTTCTTGCTGCGTGACGGTCTGGCGCGCGTCTCGAACCTGCTCGACTACACGTCGTACGGCGGGGCGCCGATCCTCGGCTTCGAGCGCATCGTCATCAAGGCCCATGGCTGCTCCCAGGCGCGCGCGCTCGAGAATGCCGTCAAGGTGGCGGCCAAGGCGGTCCGCGAGGACGTGTGCGGGGCGATTGCCGAACCGCTCGCCGGCGGCGGGTCGTGAGGCCCTTCGTCTTCCTCGATCGCGACGGCACGCTGGTCCGCGACAGCGGGTATCCGCACCGCCGCGAGGACTACTCGCTGCTGCCCGGCGTCCTCGAGGGCCTGCAACTGCTGGCGAAGGCCGGGTACGCGCTGGCGCTCGCGACGAACCAGAGCGGGATCGGACGCGGTCTCTTCCAGGCCGCCGACCTGCAACGCTTCCAGGACCTGCTGCTCACGGATCTGACGGCAGCCGGAATCGAGCTGGCTGCCACACTCGTGTGTCCGCATGAACCGGCTGCCGGTTGCGCCTGCCGCAAGCCGGCCCCGGGGCTGCTGCTGCGCGCGCGGGACGAGTTCGGGGCGGATCTCGCAGCCAGCTGGATGATCGGCGATCGCGCGCACGACGTACTGGCTGCCCGGCGCGCGGGCTGCCGCGGCGCCGTCCGGGTCGGGGTCGGGGCGCCGGCGCCAGCCCGCGGCGATCCCTTTGCCCTCGAGGCCCCCGATCTGCCCGCGGCTGCGCGCCTGCTGCTCGGCTACGGCGCCCCGTAGAGCGGATGGGTCTGCGGGATCACGCGGACATCCGTCAGCCAGCGCGAAGCCTGGCGCTGGAGCGCGAGCAGGCGCGCGGCGCCGGGACGAGTTCGAACCACGCCCTGCGGCGTCACCGGCTGCAACACCACGACCGTCGCCGGGTCTTGTCTGGCGATCTGCTCGCAAGCCGCCAGCACCTCCGCATCCCGGCTCGTCTCCGTCACGACGATCTTGACGTACACCTCGGGGGCTCTTCGCGCGACCTCGAGGAAGCGTGCGTGCAGTCCGTCGAAGCTCCGCGCGGTCTGCTGCAACACCGCCGTCGCCTCACCCTCTCGTCGCACGTCGCTCGCGAGCTTCCAGTCCATCGACACGACGTCGAGTGTTTCGACGACCTTCGCCAGCGCGTCGGGCAGGTGCCCGGCGGTCTCGAGCAGCACGCGCGGGCCGCGCCCGCCGAGTGCGCGCGCGAGCGCATCGATCACCTCGGGCTGGAGCAGCGGCTCACCACCCGTCAACGCGACGAATCGGTGGTCCTCGAGCGCGAGCGCATCCGCCGCCGCGACGATCGCACGGGCCGCGACGGGATTGGGCAGTTCGCGCCACTCCGTCCGGTCGCGCGCCGTCTGGATCCGGCATGCGGCCGGCGGGCGCCACGTCGCGGGCGAATCACACCAGCGGCAGCGAAGATCGCAGCCGCCGAGGCGCACGAACAGCGTCGAGGCGCCCACGTACGGCCCCTCGCCCTGCACCGAGGAGAACAGCTCTACGAAGTGGCCGCTCGGGCCCACGGATCTATCCCTCGAGGATCGAGCGGCCCATCGCGATCTCGCCCACCACCTCGTCGATCCGTTCGGGATGCGAGGCGGCTCGAGAGATCCGGAAGCGCGCCACGTGGTCGGCGTCGGCGAGCGCCTGCACCCACCCGAACTTCTCGGCGAGATGATCCACCATGGACCCGAGATCGAAGGGACGACGCGTGGCGCTCTCGTCCGAGCCGAGCACGAAGCGCTCGCCGTCCTCCGTCCAGGCGACCGAGAGATCGGCGGCGTAGCGCTCGCGGGCGATGCGGGCGGCCAGCTGCAGATCCAACGACGCCGGCGCCGAAACCCGCACCAGCGTGTAGCCGCCGAAGTGGACGAGTCGGAAATCCCGGCTCGCCACCCACTCGACCTCCGGCGGAAGCGGCGGAGGCGCCGCGCGCGACGCCTCGCGCGCAAGGTCCGACGGGCGCCCCGCGAGCAGGCTCTCGACGTCCGCGCGGCGTTCGCCGGGACGCGTGGCGAGCTGGCCGAGCCGCCACCACCAGAGCCGGCCCCACCGCTCCCAGTCGTGGCGCGAGAAGCGCCCGCTGAGGAGATCCACCAGTTTGTCGGAGAAGCGGCTGCGGCGCGTGCACGAGGCCAGCACCAGCGGCAGCACGTTGCCCGCCGTCGGATCGACGTGGACGGCGTCGGCCCCGATCGCGCGGCGCAAGCCTTCGACATCCTCGGGCGGCCAGTCGTGATGGTCGAACCAGCTGAGGCGACCGCGATACAGGGACGCCGCCTGCAGCGTATCCCGAGCCGGCGACGCGGTGAAGCCAATGACACAAATCGGAGTATCTTCACGCAGATCCGTCGCCACGCTGCGGAAGAAGGTCATCAGGTCCTCCTGCGGGTAGACCCAGAGACCCTCGATGAGACGCGTCTCGCGGGCCAGCAGGATCGCCGCGCCGATCGAGTCGCGATCGGCGTGTGCCAGGAAGGCGGCGCGCCGGCGCGGCGGCCGCGGCGCCGGCGGCGCGACCTCGGGCTCGGTCTTGGCGATGCGGGCGCGCCGGCGCGCTTCGCGCTCCCGGTGCAGTCGCGCTTCCTCGGGTGATTCCTCGACCTCCTCCTCGTCGTCGTCGTCGAAGCTGGGTTCGGGGGCCTCCGGCTCGAGATCGGCGACATCCGGGACCTCGGCCAGAGCGACGAGGTCCTCCTCCTCGACGACATCCTCCTCGTCTTCCGAAACGTCGGCGGCGCGGCTCGCGCGCGCGGGTGGCGCGCCCGCCGGACGCGAACTCTCCTCCGCCTCCCGCTCGCGATCCCGGCTGCGCCCGCGGCCGCGGCCCCGGCTGCGTCCGCGGCGCGCAGTTCCGCGCTCCGCGACCTCGTCCCCCGTCTCCCGCGGCAGCGCAGCGGTCAGCGGCGGCCCCGCGACGGGCGCGTCGGATTCGTCGTCCTCGGCCCCGCCGCGCGCCTCGGCATCCGGCGAACCCGCAGCCCGCTCGCGCCCGTCGGTCCGGGCTCGGCCGCGACCGCGCCGCCGCCGCCGCGGACTGCGGCTCTCGTCGCCGTCCGCCGCCAGATCGAACAGCGAGACCTCTTCGAAGCGGGGGCGCGCCGGTGTGCTCGCGCCGGCGTCCCGGATCGGGGCGGACGGCCTGGAAGCCGGCGCCTCTGGTCGCGACGTCGCCGCCGGCTCCCGCTCGACGGCCGGGAGCGCCGGCGGCGAGGCGCCACCGCGCCGCGCGCGGGAGGGGCCCGGGGCCGGCACCGATACGACGGTGGGCTCCGTGCGCGGCGCCAGCACCGGCTCACGACGCGCTGCGCCGGGGGCATTCCAGGCTCGCACCTCGATGTCGAGACAGGCGAGCACACGCTCGGCCGCCGGATCGAAGCGCTCGGCGGCCAGCAGCAGCACAGGAGGAGCAGGACGCAGCGCCGCGGCGTCGTGATCTCGAAGCAGGCTCGACAGACGCGGCACCATCGCCACCCAGCCGTCGAGTGCGGTGCCGAGCGCCGGCAGATCCAGATCCGTGCGTGCGACGCCGACGACGCCGCGGCCGTCGGCTGCGATCCCGGCGAATTCGATGCCCTCGCCGAGCGGGCCGGCCAGCGGCCACCAGGCGACCGAGTGGATGCCGGCGGCCTCGGCCAGCCTCATCCCGGCGACGGCCCGCACGCCGGGCTCGCCCTCGCGCAGCCGGCGATCCGTCAGCACCTTGCGCAGACTTCCCTCGAAGCGATCGAACGCATCCGCAAGCGAGTCCCAGAGCAGCGGGAGCGAATCGCGTCGCGGCTCCCAGACCTCCAGCGAGACTCCCGAATCCGCCCTGCGCAGGGTGGCGATCGGCTTGCCGAACAAGACCAGCTCGAGACCCGGCGCGGCGGGCCGCACGCTTCCTCCGTGCTTCCCAGCGAGGCCCGCGAGGGCCGCGGCGGCGCGATCCCAGACGGCCCGCTGCGGTGTCGGAAGCCCGGCGGCCAGCGACGCGACGGCGAACACCGGCGCTTCGAGGCCCTCTTCCGTCACCTCGCCCGTCGCTTCCTGCGCATCCGGCTCGATCCGGGCGCGCACGCGCAGCACCCCGGGCCGCGCCAGTCCGATCCGGCGCCGTGCCGCCAGCGACCAGCTTCCGGAAACCGCATAGACCGAGCCGTCGAAGCCGTCCTGCTGCACGAGCCGGGCGGCCACGGCGATCGCACCCAACCAGGCGTCGCCCCCCGACGCCGGGGACACGCCGACGACCAGCCGCTCTCCGTCGCGCGAGACGCCCGTCCCGACGGCCGCGAGGCTCGCCGGGACTTCACCGCTCTCCACCGGGACGAGCGAGTCCGTCGGCAGGACACCGCTCTGGATCACTCGCGCCAGTTCGCGGGCGGCATCGAGCGCGCGCGGCCCGTCGCCGCCGTTCCCGTTGTCTCCGCCACTCCCCCAGCGCCGCCGGCCGAAGCGTCTCCGCATCACGATTCCTCCTTCGTTTCGCCGTCGGGCGGCGCGATGACGAGCACCCCGGCCTCGACGAGCGAAACGCTTGCGTCCCGTAGGACGCGTTGTAGATCCGCGAGCAGCCGGTCGCACGCAACTACGCGCGCGACCTGCTCCTTCGCAGGGGCCAGATCCAACAGGATGCCGCCGAGCAGCTTGCGATCCGCCTCGGCGTACTTGATCACGGCGTTCCAGCGCCGCAGTGGAACCTCGAGCTTGAACGTCTCCAGTTCCTCGAGGTCGTCGGGAAGACCTCCGACACTGAATAGAGCCGCGTCCCGCTTGCGCGACAGCGCGATCCGCCAGTAACGACCTTGGCCCACGGTCATGACGCTAAGGCCTCACCACGGGAGATCGATCCCGTTCTTCGCGCAACGCTTCGAGGACCGGCTCGAGGACGCGGTCGAGAAGCGCTCGGGCAACGGGATTGTCGCGCGGCGCACGATCGCGGAAGGCCTGCGCGGCCGCCAGCAACGCATGCGCCTCGTCGAGGCGCTCGCGCCGCCAGGCGACATACGCGGTCTCCTCGAAGCGCTGGGCGGTTCGCTCGCCCGCCGGCTCCGCATAGCGCGCATCGAGCGCTTCGGCGACGACCGCTTCGACGTGCTCGCGACGCTGCGCCTCGTCCACCAGCAGCGGACTCGAAGCGGCCTGGCGCACCTTCTCCCCGATCTCGCGCAGCGCCTCGAGGGCGGGCGGCCACGGCCCGATCTCGCCGGCCGCCACGCGCTCGGCCACACTGCGGGCCGCGGTGAGATCGCCGCTCGCCCCCAGCGCGTCGCGCGCCTCGGCCCCGGGGCAGCGGGCGCCGGCAGCCGGGCGCGCCACGCGCGAACGCCACTCCTCGAACGCCGGCGGCAGCGCGCGACCGGGCGGCTGCGCGGCGGCAGCGGTCGCCAGCAGCGCCGCGAGCGACTCCCGCGACGTGCGCACCGCGCCGAGCTGCGGGTTCGCCTCGAGATCCCGCAGCAGACCCCGCGCCTGCGAGCGGGTCGTTGCGAACACCTGGAAATCCGGAACCCCACGCTCGAGATCCGCCCCCCCCTGAAAGATCCGCGCCCCGCCGGCGGGACTCGCCTCGACGATCACGACGAGCTGCGCACCGCTCGGATCCGGCGTGGAGACGAGCGCCGCGGCCAGCTCGTCGTCGAGCCTCGGTAGACTCGCCACACGCGGGGTCGGAGCCGCTTCGGCGACTGCCACGCCGCGCGAGCGCAGCCGGTGTCGGGCCCGGCGCAGCGCCTTGCGGCCGGCCTTGCCGAGGCTCTCGTCCGAGAGCGCCCCGATCGGCTCGGAACCACGCGGGGAATCCGCCCAGGCCATCGCCAGCTCCTCGCCCGCGGCCGGCGACTCGGCGAGCAGCCAGCCGAGCAGGGTTCGGGCGTCCGCCGCGGCCAGGGAGTCGAGCAGCCGATCCGGATCGCCGTTGGCCGGGCGGATGGTGTCGGCCAGATCCGGCAACGCCTCGGCCGCGCGTTCGAGGACGTCGGCCAGGCTCATGGCGTCGCCCCCTCGAGCACCCATTCGAGATACGGGGCCGAGCCGCCGGCGACCGACAAGGCGAGCAGCTCTGGCAGTTGATACGGATGCAGCACGCGCAGGCGCTCCGCCAACGCGTCGAGGCGTTCGGCGCGGGTCTTGATCACCAGCAGGACCTCGCGCTCATCCTCGATCTCCCCTTGCCAGCGATAGATCGACCGAACGCCGGGAATCACGTTGACGCAGGCCGCCAGCCGCTCCTCCACGAGCGCCTGCGCGATCCGCGCGCCGGTGTCGGCATCCGGCGCCGTCGAGAGCGCCACTCGCAGGGGCTCAAGCATGGCGGGCATCGGAATCGACGAGCCTCCTGTGCTCCGCGAGCGCGAAGCGGTCGGTCATCCCCGCCACGTAATCGGCGAGGGCACGCTCCGCGCCGTCCTCTGCGAAGCGCGCGCGCACGGAGTCCGGGAGCTTGTTCGGGTCTTCGTGCAGAGCGCGCCACAACTCGGCGAGCACCTGCTCCGCCTCGCGGGTCGTCGCGACGACGTGCGGGTGATCATAGAGGTTCCGGAACAGGAAGTCCTTGAGCTCGCGCAGACGCTTCTCGAGACTCGGCGCGTAGCCGAGGAGCCGCTCCGGCGTGTCGCGAACGGCCTCGACGTCCGCGGGCGTCGCGGCTTCGAGCCGGTCCGCCGTCGTCTCGACGAGATCCGTCACCAGGCGGTTGATCAGCGCGACGATCGTGCGGGCCCGGAGCATCCGCTCGCCCGCCGACGGCCAGCGCGCCCGCACCTCCCCGTGACTCTCCCGCCAGAGCGACAGATCCACGAGCGCTTCCGCCTGCAACAGCCCGGAGCGCAGCCCGTCATCGAGATCGTGGTTCACGTAGGCGATCTCGTCGGCCCGGTCGGAAACCTGGGCTTCGAGCGACGGTTGCGCGCGCCGCGCCGGCACCGGCAGGGGATGCTCCCAATGGCAGCCGTGCTTGAGGATGCCCTCGCGGGTCTCGACGCTCAGATTGAGGCCGCGGAAGTCGGCGGAGCGCTGCTCGAGCCAATCGACGACGCGCAGTGTCTGGCGGTTGTGGTCGAAGCCCCCGGCGTCGCGCAGCAGATGGTTCAGGACACGCTCCCCGGCGTGTCCGAACGGGGTATGGCCGAGATCGTGGGCGAGCGCGATCGCTTCGGCGAGATCCTCGTTGAGCCGGAGCGAGCGCGCGATGGTCCTCGCGATCTGTGCGCCTTCGAGCGTGTGCGTGAGCCGGTTGCGGTAGTGGTCGCCTTCGTGATGCACGAAGACCTGGGTCTTGTACTCGAGCCGGCGGAAGGCACGGGCGTGGACGATGCGGTCGCGGTCGCGCTGAAACGCGGTGCGGTACGGGTGCTCGGTTTCGGCGCTCACGCGCCCCTGGGATTCGGCGCTGCGCACCGCCCACGGGGCCAGCCGTTCGCGCTCTTCCTGCTCCCAGTCCTCGCGTCGGCGGAGCGCCGCTCGAGCCCGGCGCACGGGGCGGGCCGGGTTCATCGCGCGCCGGCCTCGCGCGCCTCGGCCTCCCGCAAGACGCGCTCGAGGCGATCGCGCGACACACGGTCGATGTCTTCGTGCGCAGGCGCCGACCCGGCCGCCGACACCGATGCGGAGCGCGGCGACGGCGGCGTCGCGAGCAGCGCATGGAACGCCGCTGCCGCGAGGCCGACTCCCACGAGGACGGTGAGCCAGCGTTTCAAGCCTTCGGACTCCGGAGTCTGCGAGCGAGAGGGGGATTCCCGCGGGGAAATAGTGGCCCGAACGTAGGCGATCCCGTCCCGCTGTCAACGCGCTCGCGGCGCCCCGCTACCCTGCGCCGCCATGAGTTCCCTCCCGCCCCGTCTGCTGCTCGGACCCGGCCCGTCGAACGTCCATCCCCGGGTCCTCGCGGCCCTGGCCGAGCCGTTGCGGGGCCATCTCGATCCGGCCTTTCTCGCCGTCGTCGACGAAGTCCAGGGACGCCTCCGGGCCCTGTTCGGAACCGCCAATCGACTCACGATCCCGCTCTCCTCGACCGGCAGCGGTGGCATGGAGGCGTGCTTCGCGAACCTGGTCGAAGCGGGCGATCGCGTGCTGGTGGGCGTCGCCGGCGTGTTCGGCGAGCGGATGCACGAGGTGGCGGGGCGCCACGGCGCCCGCGTCACCCGCGTCGACGCGAAATGGGGAACCGCGCTCGACGAGGATGCGATGATCGCCGCCATCGAGCGTGAACGGCCGGCGCTCGTCGCCTTCGTGCACGCCGAAACCTCGACGGGGGTGCGGCAGCCGGTGGAGCGGATCGCCGCCGCGGCTGCGGCGGCCGGCGCACTCGTCGTCCTCGACTGCGTGACGTCGCTCGGCGGCCTCCCGGTGCGACTCGACGAGTGGCGGATCGACGCCGCCTACAGCGCCACCCAGAAGTGTCTGTCCTGTCCGCCGGGTCTCGCACCGGCCTCGTTCTCCGAACGAGCGCTGGCGCGCGTCGCACGCCGCCGCACGCCGGTCTCGAGCTGGTACTTCGACACGACCCTCCTCGGCAGCTACTACGGCGCGAAGCGCGTCTATCACCATACGGCGCCGGTGGGTCTGATCGTCGCACTCGCCGAAGCCCTCCGGATCCTCGATGCGGAGGGTGTCGACGCCCGCGTCGTCCGTCACGCGCGAGCGGGTGCGCGGTTGGTCGCCGAACTCGAGGCGCTCGGCTTCGAGCCCCTGGTGGCTCCCGAGCATCGGCTGCCGATGCTGTCCGCGTTGTGGCTTCCCGAGGCGATCGTGCGGGCCGGCGAAGCCGATCTGCGTCGTCGCTTGCTCGAGGAGCACGGCATCGAGGTCGGCGGCGGGCTCGGCAAGCTGGCCGGGCGGATCTGGCGCATCGGCCTGATGGGCGAGAACGCCCGCGACGAGGTCATCGATCGCCTCGTCGGCGCCGTCAAGAAAGGGGCCGGGTTGGATTCGTCAACTTTTCCCGTCGGGAAAAGTTGACGAATCCAACCCGGCCCCTTTCTTGACGGCGCGCACGCGCGCGAGATGCGCGGCGATCGCGTCGAGCCATGCCGGGGGATTCTCGAGCTGGGGCTGGTGTGCCGCTCGCGGAATCGTGATCCGTCGCGCGCCCGGAATCGCCGTCGCCAGTTCGTCGGCCGCCGGCAGGAACCCGCTGTCCTCCTCCCCGACCATGACCAACGTCGGCACTGCGATCTCGGACAGCCTCGCCGTCAGCGGCGTCTGGCTGAAGATCGCCTCGCCGAACGCGC
The DNA here is from genome assembly GCA_900696485.1 of uncultured Pseudomonadota bacterium. Taxonomy (GTDB): domain Bacteria; phylum Myxococcota_A; class UBA9160; order UBA9160; family PR03; genus CAADGG01. Next base: position 56,060 of record CAADGG010000040.1, on the reverse strand, counting down.
CATACGCGACGGGATCCATCGCGCGGAAGTTCGGCAGCCGCCACTCCGTCCAGTAGCCCGGACCCCACTCGGCTTCGAGGCGCCGATCCGCTTCGCTGCGACTCGGATCCTCGGGGGCACGCGCCCGCATGAGTTCGGCGAGCTTCTCGAGACCCGCCGTGGCGACCACCTGCTTCGCCAGCCGGAACATCTCGACCGGCAGCGCCGGCGGCCCGGCCGACGTGTCCATCAGCACCAGGGATCCGATCCGACCGCGCGCCGCGAGCGCCGCGCGCAGCACGGCCATGCCGCCCATCGAGTGGCCGAGCAGATCACATCCCGTGAGGTCGGCGGCTTCGAGGAACGCCAGCAGGTCTTCCGCAAGCTGATCGAGCGTGTAGCTCGCAGCGTCCCCGGTCCGCGTGGACCCCCCGTGCCCGCGCAGATCCACCGTGACGGTGCGGCCGAGCCGCGCGAGCCTCGGCACGCGCGGGGCGAAGTCCCGACGCGAGCCGGTGAACCCGTGCACGAGCACCAGCGCGCGCTCCCCTTCGCCGTGCTCCTCGTACTCGAGTTCGAGCTCCCGGATCGAGATCCGCTTCGTCGTCATGCCTGCCTCCTCATCCCGCCTCAGCCGTGGAAGCGCGGCGCCGGAGCCCCGGCGGCAAGCGCGTCCGCCTCCGCGCGCGCCAGCGCCTGGAGTCGCGTCCGCACTTCCGGCTCCGCGAACAGCGCCAGCGCCAACCGGACATATTCGCCGTGATGGCGCGCTTCCGCTTCCAGCAATTCGCGATAGAGCGCCGCCAGCCTTTCATCGACGGCGGGCAGCGCAGCGGCCAGCAGTGCGAGCCGCTCACAGCTGCGCGCCTCGATCAGCGCCGCGACCAGCAGCGTGTCGAGCAGACGGTCTGGCTCCTGCCCGCGGATGGCCGCATGCAGACGTCCCGCGTACGGTCCCGGACGCAGCGGCCGGAAGGGCACCCCGCGGCGATCGAGCTGCGCGAGGACCTGCTCGAAGTGCACCAGCTCCTCACGCGCGATCCGAGCCAGCGGCTCCTGGAGCACGCGTCGCTCCGGGTAGCGGAACAGCAGCGTCACCGCCGTGCCCGCCGCCTTCTTCTCGAGATGCGCATGATCGAGCAGCAGCTCGTCGAGGTGATCAAGAGCCTGTGTCACCCAGGCCGGGTCGGTGGGGGCGGAGAGCCGGAGCATCGGGCGGCAGTCTAGGCTGACTCCCGGGATTCCTCTCGCCCGGTGCACGCCCGGCACGCGCCACGCCGGGCGTGCCGTCGGTTAGCCTCCAGAGCCATGGAGTACCGACCGGTCGGACGCAGCGGCCTGCGTGTCAGCGAGATCTCGCTCGGCTCGTGGCTCACCTTCGGCGCCAGCGTCGACATCCCGGCGACCACGGCGATCGTCCGGGCGGCGCTCGACGCCGGCATCCAGTGTTTCGATACTGCGGACGTCTACGCGAACGGCGCGGCGGAGACGGCGCTGCGCAGCGCGCTCGAGGGGGTCCCGCGGCATCGGCTGGTGCTGGCGACGAAGGCCTTCTTTCCGATGTCGGAGGATCCCAATGATCGCGGACTCTCCCGCAAGCACCTGTTCGAGAGCGTGCATGCCTCCTTGCGCCGGCTCGGGACGGACTACCTCGACCTGCATCAATGCCACCGGGCCGACCCGAGTGTTCCGATCGAGGAGACCGTGCGCGCCTACGAAGACCTGATCCGCCAGGGCAAGGTGCTGTACTGGGGCGTCTCGGAGTGGGACGCGCGCCAGATCGCCGACGCGTTGCACGGCGCCGACCGCTGCGGCGCCTACCGGCCGATCTCGAGCCAACCGCAGTATTCGATCCTGCGGCGCGGCATCGAGCGCGAGGTGCTGCCGCTCTGTGCTGGCGAGGGCATCGGACAGATCGTCTGGAGCCCCCTCGCGCAGGGCGTCCTGACCGGCAAGTACCGGCCCGGGGAACGACGCCCCCCCGGCACGCGCGCGGCCGATCCGTTCCAAGCGCGGTTCATGGAGGCGTTCCTGGCCGAGGACGTCCTCGGTCGCGTCGAGCAGTTGCGGCCGCTGGCGGCCGGACTCGGTCTCACGATGGCGCAGCTCGCCCTCGCCTGGTGCTTGCGGCAAGACGGCGTCGCGAGCGTCCTCGTCGGCGCGACGAGCCCCGAGCAACTGGCCGAGACGACCCGGGCTTCCGGCGTGCAGCTGCCTCCGGAAGCGGTGGCGGCGATCGACTCGCTCTTTCCGCTCCGCTGAGCGCAGCGGCCCGGCAGACCCCTCCGGCCGAGGGGCGAGCGGCGGGATGATGGCTCTTCCCTCGACCCGCACCCCGCTCGGAGTGGGGCTCCGGCGCGCGACGAGGCGGCGCTCCTGGCCGGCGCCGGACGTGCTAGCACTCCAGATCGCGCCGGGTCGCGCCGACCCCCATGCGGGACCAGAGTGCTTGGCGCCGATCTCGCGCCGGACGATTCCGACCGGCGCCGGTTGGAGGAGCCTCGTGTTGCTCGATGCGGTTGCCCTCGCCTTGCTCCTGCTCTTCACGGCGCTGGGAGCACGCCGTGGCACGATCGGAAGCGCGGGCGCGTTGCTCGCGTTGTGCGGCGGCTATGCGGCGGCCGGCTTCAGCGCCGTGTGGCTCGGCCCGGCCGCCGCGCTCGCGCTCGGGGTCCCCGGCCTGGTCGGGGGCCTCGCGGTCGGAGCCGTCGCCTTTCTCGTCGCCGCGCTCGCGATCGGCCTCGCTGCGGGTGCGCTGCGGCGCGCCGCCGATCTCCGCCGCGGCGGCGCCCCGCGCACGGCGCCCGACCGCCTCGGCGGAGCCCTGTTCGGCCTCGCGCGCGGAGTGCTGGCGGCGCTGGTGCTCGGACTGCTGGCCCTGTGGCTCGATGCCGCGCGCTCGCTCGCGACCGATGCCCCGAGCTCCGAGGTCTCGACGCAGGAGACGCCGCTCCGCGTCGCAACGAGGACGGCGATCGCAAGCGGCATGCGCGCCGTGCTGCTCGACCGGGCGCGCGGTGAAGCAGCCGCCGTGCAGGTCCTGACGCGGCCGGCCGAGACGCTCGGCGGCCTGCGCCGCATCGCCGAGCATCCGGACCTTCCCGCCCTCATCGAGGACGCCACCTTCTGGGCGGACGTCGAGTCCGGTCGCATCGAGCACGCGATGGCGCGGTCCAGCTTTCTTCGGCTCACCCACGACGAGGCCCTGCGCGCGGCATTCGGCGCGGCGGGTCTCGTCGACTCCGCCGAGGCGAACGACCCCGCACGCTTCCGGACGGCCATGCATCGGGTTCTCACCGAAGCGGGCCCTCGCATCGCGCGCGTGCGCTCCGATCCGGAGCTGTTGCGCCTCGCGGAGGATCCACAGATCGTCGAGGCCCTCGCCCACGGCGACGTCCTGGCGCTGCTGTTGCACCCGGATCTGCACCGGCTCGCCGCGCGCGCGCTGACCGCTCCGCCGGCTCCGTGAGTCGCGCAGCGCGCGATTTGCTCTTCGCCCGCTGAGGTCCGTATGGTTCGGACCAGCCCGCGCCTCTCGTCCCCCCGCGCCGAAGGAACCCTCGTGCCCACCCGCGACGACGACCGCCCGCTCGAAACCGGCGCCCGCGAGGACGTCGGGGCCACGCATCTCGCGTTGGTCGTCTCCGAGGCGCGCCGCAGCATCGCGTTCTACGAGCGGTACGCGCACATGCGGCTCGTCCACGAGCGCGTCGACAGCAAGGGGGGCCGCGTGGTCTGGCTCTCCGACCTGACGCGTCCCTTCGTGCTGGTCCTGATCGAAGGCCACGTCGATGCGCGGCTCGGCGGCTTCTGCCATCTCGGAGTCGGCTGCGCATCCCGCGACGAGGTGGATCGACGCTGTGCGCTCGGTCGTGAGGAAGGCGTCCTGACCCTCGGACCCGTCGATGGTGGCGATCCGGTCGGCTACTGGGCCTTCCTGCGCGACCCCGATGGACACAACCTCGAGATCTCGTTCGGCCAACAAGTCGGCCTCACCGTCGCACGTGTCAAGAACGGGGCCGGGTTGGATTCGTCAACTTTTCCCGTCGGGAAAAGTTGACGAATCCAACCCGGCCCCGTTCTTGACGCGTGGCGGGGGAGCGGGCGAGCGTGCACACTCCGCGGGTGCCGACAGCGCCCGCCGCGATTCCCGACTATGTCGGCAAGGACACGCGTCTTCCGCTCAGCGTGAAACTGGCCTTCGGCGCCCCGCACTTCGCCGGCGCCGGCATGGCGATCCCCGTCGCGATCTACATGCCGATCTTCTACTCGGACACCGTCCTGGTTCCGCTCGGCTACATCGCGATGGCCGTCGCGTTCGCGCGCGCCTTCGACGCGATCACCGATCCGCTGATGGGGTGGATCACGGATCGGACCCGGACCCGCTGGGGCCGCCGGCGACCCTGGATGATGCTCGGGGCGCCGCTGTGCGCCCTCGCCTTCGTCGCGCTGTTCACGCCTCCCGTCGGCCTCGCGCCGATGGAGGCCGCACGCTGGTTCACCGCGACCTTCGTCCTGTTCTTCCTGGCGTCGACGATGTACGGCATTCCGCACTACGGCCTCGGGCCCGAGATCACCCTCGACTACAAGGAGCGTCTCAGCCTGTTCGGCTGGATGGAGGGCTTTGCCGTCCTCGGGACGATGGTCGCCGCGGCCGTACCGGCGCTGCTGATCCGCTCTCTCGGCAGCGATCGCGCCGCCTACTCCGCGTTCGCGATCGCGATGGGCGTGCTGCTGGTGGTCTTCTATTCCGTGCTGTGCCTGCGCATCCGCGAACGGCCGGATTTCTACCAACGCGAATCGAACCCGTTGATCCCCGGGATCCGCCGCGTGCTGCGGAACCGCCCGTTCCGGGTGCTGCTCGGGGTCTACCTCGCGGCCAGCATGACCGGCGCGATCCCGGGCCTGATGATGCCGTACTTCACCAAGTACGTGCTGAAGCCGGACGATCCCGAGCGTTGGATCGGCATCTTCCTGCTCACATACTTCGCGTCGGCGTTCCTGTTCATGCCGCTCTGGATCCGGGCCGCGCGGAGCTTCGGCAAGAAATCGATCTATCTGATCACGCTGGCAAGCGGCGGCGCCGGCTCGGCGGCCTTGTTCTTCGTCGGCGAGGGCGATCTGTGGCAGACCTTCGTGATCCTGGTCTGGGCCGGGTCGTCGTTCGGGGTCCGTCTGTTCCTCGCCCCGTCGATGCAGGCCGACGTGATCGACTACGACGAGTTCCTGACCGGAAAGCGGCGGGAAGCACAATACGGCGCGCTCTGGGCGATCATGACGAAGTTCACGGTCATCCCGAGCGCCTCGGTGCCGCTCGCGATCCTCGTGTCGCTCGGCTTCCAACCGAATGTCGAGCAGAGCGAGACCGTGCGCCACGCGATCAGCGGGATCTTCGGCCTGCTGCCCGCCGCCACCTCACTGATCGCCCTCGCGATCGCCGTGTTCTTTCCGATCGACGAGCACCGCCATCGCGCGATCATGGCCGGCGTCCGCGCTCACCAACGAGGCGAGCTGGCGCTCGATCCGCTCACCGGAGCGATGATCGGTCCACCCCGCGAGCGCGGCGTCGACGAAGCCACGGGTTGGTTTCTCGACCACTTCTCCGGCCGTGAACTCCGCCGCTACCGCGCGCAGGGAGCCCGGCCCGTCGTGCTCGGCACCAGCGTCGCCGTCTTCGTCTCGGCGGCGGTCCTCGCCGGCGGCACGTTCCTCTCGCTGCGCAGCCTCGGCGACCTCGGCCGCGAGCCCGGCGTCGCGACGATCGCGGCCGTCGTGACCGCCGGCGCCGGACTCACCGCGCTGTGCTTCCATGGCATGCGCCTGCGCGCCGCGCTGCGGCTGGCTCGGGCGCCGGTGGCCGGAGCCGTGATCGAAGCCCACCTCGAACTGACGCGGCGGCTCGATCCGGGCCGCACGCCCGTCTGACCCGACACGCGAACTTGGACACGGTTCGGACCGCGGGCCGCAGCGCTTCGATCAGCCGCGCCGCAACACCCGCCACGCCGCCCGCTTGGCGGCCAGCGACAGGGCGGCGTGGGCGGGACTCGTCGACGGCAGTCGGACGCCCGTCCTGCGCACGCTGCGATCGCCCGGGCGCAGCACGTGTCGGCGATACAACGTCTCCGCACCGGCGCCGTTGAAGTAGACGCGGTCGATGCCCGGGTGCCGCGCGAAGAACGTCGCAAAATCGTTCGCGGCGATCGAAGTCCGGTCGATGTCGTGATCGAGGCTCCCGCGGCGTCGGCACCGGCGCAGCACGTCCCACAACGCGATGTCGGAGGCCATCAGGCAGGCCACCCGGTGCTCATAGGGAGCGGCCGGATCGAAGCCGAGCAGAGCACCGAGGATCGGCCAGAACGCGTTGCGCGGATGCGCGTAATACTGTCCGGCGGCGAGCGACGCCTGGCCCGGCATCGTCCCGAGGATCAGCGTCCGAGCCGTCGCCCCGGCAATGGGCGGAAAGCCGTGCAACAGCTCGTGCCCGGCGCCGCCGTCGCGGCGACCGCAGCGCGGCGCCGCCGCCGCTAGAAGTAGTCCCACGGAAACTCCGGCTCGATGATCGGCTTGTAGCCCGCCGGGATCGGGAACGGAGCCGTCACGAACTCGTAGACTCCCACCAGCGGCCGCACGACGAGGCGACCGAGACCCTCGGCGAAGCCGAGCGTCAAGCCGTAGCCGAGACCGCGCGCACGCGTGGTCTTCACGATGTTGCCGGGAACTTCGAGGAAACACGTCGTCATGCCAGCCAGGCCGCGGCCGAACTTCCGTGGCGCGTCGTAGCGCTGGGCCTCCGCCGGCGCCGCGGCGCACAGCAGTACGAGCACGAGAATCGACGCGGCGATGCTTCGTCCACTCCAGATTCGGTCCATCAACCCGTTCCTCCCTTTCTTGCCGCCCGCGTCGAAGCCGACCCCGCGTCCGCAGCCGGACCGGCCCTGGGCGGTCTCGTCACGGAGCGCGCGCTCAGCCGGCCCCGCGGACATCGACATAGATCGGTGACGACCACGCGCGCGGCTCGGCCGGCGCGAGGCAATCGTCGTCGTCGGCCGTTCGATAGTCCCCCCAGCACGGATCGACCTCGCTACAGCGGGATTCGGCGTCCGCCGTGCAGCGCAGGCTCGCCGCATTCACCATCTCCGTCGCCGCCTCGATCGCCCGGACATAGTACAGCGTGTCCCGGCCGGCGGTCGGCTGCTCCGGATCCTCGAACTGCACGACGCAGCCGGCTTCCGACGGCGCACACGAGAAGACCCGCCACGGACCCTCGATCAGCCCGGCCACGTCCTCGTCCGGAGTCCGCTGCGGACGGATCCTCACCACCTCGATGCGCGTGATCGGCCGGCGCCGATCGGAGGGGTGGTAGCATTCCCCCCGGCAGATCCGGGCGATCGCCTCCGGCCCGAGCGCTGTCTGGCTCCAGTCCGGACAACCCGGCTCCTGCTCGAGCGAGCCGACGGCACGCACTTCGAAGCGCGGCACGCCGGCAGCCCGCGCGACCCCGCCCATCGGCACCGCCGCGAGCGAGCCGTCCGGACGCTCGCCGTTCAGCAGGTGGAACCACAACAGGATCCGCGCGCCGCTGGTGCCGTAGACCTCCTTGCGCCCGAGGGCATCCCAGATGGCGTCGCGGGAGCGCCCGTCCGCATGCACCGCGGCGAGGCCGCCGGTCAGAAAGAACGAGGACTGGCGCTCGGTCTCGAGCACCGCCAGTCCTCTTCGCCCGATCGTCTCGACGTCGATCGCGCGCGAACGCGGTTCGGGCGCCTCCGGCGTCCCGACGATGCGTTCGCGCCAGGTCGGCGAGGCCGCGCCGTTGGCCTCCGTCATGCCGTGGCGCGCGAACTCCTTGTACCCGGTCCCGGGCCGCGCGCGGTGATTGTCGCTCGACGCGATGAACCCGAACTGGAAACGCCGCGGATCACCATCGGGTTCCTCGGGACCTTCGAAGTCCGAGATCGCCAGCGCGTACTGGGCGGAACCGCCGGGCCGGTAGTTGAACGTCGGCAGGAAGCAGTCCCGACACTGACCCGCGTCGAGCCATGCCTCCGGAGGCGTGCCGGGCAACGCGTGCCGGCCGGCGACGCCGGCCTCCGCATAGTGCTGCCGCGCGGCGGCCGCCCGCTCCTCGCACTCCGTCTCGCTCTCGCCTGCCTCCGCGCAACGCGCGCGAATGATCTCACCCGCGCGCCAGCAGCTCGGCAGGTAGTCGTCGCGGGGCGCCGGGCAACGGGGGATGCCCGCCGCGTCGAACTCGACGGCACGCCAGTCCCGGTATTCCTCCGAGTTCCCATGCCCGGACATCACCTCGATCAGCGTCTGTCGCGACGGATCGTGCATCGCCCCGGCAAGCTGCTTGTCCCACGTGATGCCGGGCGGCGAGTAGAACCCCCAGGTATTGCCGTGCGGGATCACGATCGAATCGTGGCCCGCCTCGTCCAGCTTGCGGAACAGGTCCTCGGGGGTGCCCGCCGCCTCATAGCAGTCCGCCGGCAGCTCGGAGGACGGCACCCCCTCCGGGCAACGCGGAACTTCGGCGATCTCGTCGAGGAAGCGGATGAAGTTCCAGTAGCGCTGGCGGTTCGCGAAATCCGCGAACGGCAGCAGCCGCGGGATCGCTTCGCCGGCGTTGCGCAGCGCATCGGTCGCAAGACCGCCGGCGCCGATCGGGCGCACCGGCACCTCGTCGTCCGCAAGGCCGCGGATCACCACGTTCTTGTGTCCGTAGTGGTCATCGGGCGTCCGGCCCACCTGGCTCCACTCGTAGCCGAGGAACGCCACGACATCCGGGTTGTCCGGATCTCCCGCCAGCGCGTTGCACTGGCGGATCGACTCCTTCGTCTCCTGCCAGCGGCGCGGCGTGCTGGCTTCGGCATGATCGTTGATCGACCAGAAATCGAGCGCCGAGCAGAAGCGAGCGAAGTCGCAGGCGTCCGCGATCGGGTGCGCGCCCTCGCCCTGGAGCATCGGCAGGCTCGCCAAGAACGCGTCGGTGGAGAACGTGGTGTGGACGTGCAGATCGCCGAACAGGATCTGCTTCTCCGGTGGCGCCGGGGTCAGCGCGGCCGCGGCGCGCGCCGCGGCGTGCGCGCGCTCCGCCACCACGGCCTCGGGGATCCGCGTGGCCGTCGGCTCTCCGGGTCCCTCGTGCTGGCCGTAGATCCCGAACCAGGCGGCACCGACGTAGGCCGCAACGAACAGCACGACCGCTCCGACGGCCACCGCGATCCAACGAGCCATCCGCGTCCCCCTCTCGGTCCGGCCCGCTCCGGACCCGGCGCGGGTCCGGAGCGGGTGCGGGTCCGGCGCGCATTGTGCGCCGTCGCGATGCGCAGCGTCAACCGGCGGCAAGGCGTCCGGCAGGCCGGCACGATGGTGTCCCCAACGGGAATCGAACCCGTGTTACCGCCTTGAAAGGGCGGAGTCCTAGGCCTCTAGACGATGGGGACGTGCCGAGGTCCGCGGCCGGCCGAGTATGGCGAATCCGCGGCGGGCGTGCAGGCGCCACGCCGCGCGCCGGCCCGCGGCGCGCGACGGCACCCGCGACGTGGCGTCGAAGCGCCGCGACCGGCTGGCATGCCTCGTGGCTTCACTCCGGCACCGCCGTCTCGAGTACGCGCCACAGATACCAGCTCGCGACCGATCGCCACGGGCGCCACGGCTCGGCCAGCGCGGTGAGTTCCGTGGCCGAGGGGAGGGCCGGAAGCTGGTACAAGCGCATGGCGCCTTTGCGAACGCCGTAGTCGCCCACCGGCAGCACGTCCGGCCGGCCCAGCGAGAACATCAGCAGCATGTGTGCGGTCCATGGGCCCACGCCACGCACGGTGGTGACGGCCTCGACGACGCTGGCGTCGTCGAGCCGCCGGAGCCGGCGCGCGTCGAGCAGACGGTCGTCGAACGCCGCGGCAATGGCGTGCAGGCTCGCGACCTTCTGCCGCGAGAGACCGCAGCCGCGCAACGGCTCGGGCGCGGCGGCGCGCAGCCGGGCCGGCGCCGGAATGCGTCCGCCGAAGACGCCGCACAGGCGCCGCTCGATGGCCTGCGCCGCGCGGCCGCTGATCTGCTGGTACAGCACCGAGCGCACCAGATAACGATAGGGATCCCCACGCGGGGTGAGGCCACAGGCGCCGACGCGCCGGATCACGGCGCCGAGCGTGACATCGCGGCGCGCGAGGGTGCGGCGGGCACGGGCGAGCGTGGTGGGATCGAGACGCACGGACACGGACACGGCCGCGAAGCGTAGCGAGCCGGCCGCTCCGGGCCCTCTCCACGACCCGCCGGAGCCACTCGACCGAGCGACGGCCCGGGCTGCTGCCGAGAGCAGCTATGCTGCGCCGCATGTCCGATTCCCGGGATCCGGCCATCGAGCGCGAGCGCAGCCAGAACCTCTGGGCCAGCTTCGAGCGCAAGTACCCGCCGATCGCGAAGGCGACGTCCCTCGACGCGATGCCGTCGGTGGGGGTCGAGCAGATCGGAGGGCTCGCGGCCGCGAAAGACGAGGTGCTGACCTACGCGTGCGCGGCGACGAATCCCGAGGTCTACGAACGCTGGGGCACTGCGCCGCCGACCGGGCTGTTGATGATCGGGCCGAGCGGGGTCGGCAAGACGCTGCTCGCGGCCGCGCTCGCGACGCGCAGCCGCACGGCCTTCCTGCGCATCGACGTCCCGCGCCTCGTCGTCGAGGTCGTACACCGAGGCGGACAGGTCGGAGAGCTGCTGGAGGCGTGGAGCCAGACGCTCGGGGATCTGCCGCCGGTCACGGTGTTCTTCGAAGAGCTCGAGTTCTCGCGCGCCGAGGAGATCGGGACGCATCGGCCGGATCTCCCGATCGGACCGATCATGGACTTCCTGTTGGACCTGGTGGATCGCGCCATCGCCGTCGAGCGATCGCTCGTGGCCGGCTCGACAGCGCATCCCGACACGCTGCGAACGGCGTTCCTGACGGACTTCCGCTTCGAGCGCGTCGTCGAGGTGACGCCGATCTTTCCCGGCGACATCGTCGAGGCGCTGCAGATCCACCGCATCGCCGTGGAGAAGCGGGCCGGCCGGACCCTCTTCGAGCCGGTGGACTGGCACTCCGTCGTGACGCACTACCAGGGGCCGAGCACCGGCGAATGGATCCGGGTGCTGCACGCGGCGCTGCGCCGCAAGGCACGCTGCGAGGCCAACGGCGAGGAGCCGGGGCCCGTCACGACGGCCGACCTGCTCGGCGAAGTCGACCGCTTGCGGGCGGCCAAGAACCGGCTGCCGACCGTCGGGAGCGGGATCTACCTCTGAGCTTCGCGACGGCGATGCGCAAATGCCGGCGCGGGCGACGCCGGCGTCCGCGCCAGGCCCGCTGAGCCGTCCTCGGGCCGACGCGGCCGGCGGGCTCCGGACCGCCGGGCGGTCCCTCCGGCGAGAACGTCTCGCCCGCGGGACGCGGGCGAGGCAGCCCCCCGTGACGAAGTGCGGAGCCACGCTCCGATCCCTCTCACGATCGCCGGGTTGCGCGCAGCGCTGCGCGCGACGCGCGCAGCGCTGCGTGCGCAGCCTCCCGGCAAGCTGCCGACCTGCCGCCGGCGGCATGCCGCGTGGTTGCCGATCCGATCCCAACCGTGGGATCCCGCCCCCACCTCGACGGATTCTGCAGAGTCGGACGCAAGGTCCTGTCCTGACGAGAGAAACCCGCTCCTCACCACGGCTGGCACGGGTCTTGGAACAGGATCCGGACGGCGGCTCGAAGGCGAGCCCGGACGGTCCGACCCTGCCGACGAACGAGGAGTGTGCGGTTGTCGCAGCAGACGATTCTCTTTGTCGATGACGAAGTGAACATCCTGAAAGCATTGAATCGCCTGACGCGACACGAGCCGTGGACGGTGCTGTGCGCATCGCGAGGCTCGGAGGCGCTCGAGCTGCTCGACAAGACTTCCGCGCAGGTCGTCGTGTCCGACCAGCGCATGCCCGAGATGAGCGGCGTCGACCTGCTGCAGTCGGTGCGCGATCGGCATCCCGACATCGTGCGCATGATGCTGACCGGCTACACCGAGATCAACGTCGCCGTCGACGCGATCAACCGCGGCGAGATCTTCCGGCTGATCACCAAACCGTGGAACGACGAAGAGCTGAAGGCGACGATCCGTCAGGCGTTCGACCACTTCCATCTGAAACACGAGATCAAGCGCCTCAATCTGGTCACGCGGGAGCAGAACTTCCGCCTCCAGGACATGAATCGCAATCTCGAGGACAAGGTCCGCGAGCGAACCAAGCAGCTCGCCGAGAAGCATCACGAGCTACGCACCGCCTACGTGCAGACGATCCGGGCGCTCGCCGAGGCGGTGGACGCCAAGGACGCCTACACGCGCGGCCACTCCGAGCGCGTCGGCGTCTACGCCTCCAAGCTCGCCCGCGAGATGAGTTTCCCGAAGGACTTCATCGAGCGGGTCTACATCGCCGGATTGCTGCATGACGTGGGCAAGATCGGTGTGCCGGACCACATCATCACCAAGCCCGAGCGATTGACCGATCTCGAATACGAGGAGATCAAACGCCATCCCGAGATCGGAGCGCGGATCCTCGAGCCGGTGACCTTCCTCGCCGAGGTGGTGCCCTGCGTGCGCCACCACCACGAGTGGTACGACGGTTCGGACCACGGCTATCCGGCCAGACTCTGTGGCGACCAGATCCCCCTCCCTTCGCGGGTGATCCTGGTGGCCGACACCGTCGAAGCGATGACCAGCGATCGACCGTATCGCAAGGCGCTGTCGCTGGAGATCGTGATCCGCGAGCTGCACACCTACTCCGGCACCCAATTCGATCCGGCTGCCGTCCGCGCCATGCTGGCGCTGTTCGAGCGGGAAGGCGACGGCTTCCTGCGCAAGAACCAGAAGTTCGACATCTATGAGTTCATCGAGGGATGAGGCCCGAGCGTCCGCATCGCGAATGCTTCGCCCTCGACGAGGGGCTTGCCGCAGACCCGCGCTTCCTCGCCGATCCGCGGCTGCTCGCCGCACTGCATGCGGAGCTGCGTCGGAAGCGAGGAGACGACGAGGCGCCGCTCGCCCTGCTGCGCGCCGGCTTCCTGCACGGCTTGCGCGACGGCGAGCGCGCGCGCCGGGGAGCCGGCATGGCGGCGCCGGTGCTGGCGATGCGCTTCGTCGGAACGGCGGCCGGTGGCAGCGCCGGACGGCCGCTCACGCTGCACGGGAGCTGGCCCGCCAAACACGAAGCGGAGGCGGTGTTGGTCGCGTGTGGACGGTCTGCGGCGCCCGCCTGCCTGTTGTCGACGGGCTACACATCCGGGTGGATGTCGGCGTTGTGGGAGAGCGACGTGCTGGTCGTCGAACGAAGCTGCGCCGCCCGCGGCGATGACACCTGCCGCTTCGAGGCCCGCGACGCAGTGGCCTGGCGGGAGGCAGACGAGCGCATCGCCGACGAGCTGCTCGCCGCCCTGCCCTTCGGGATGCTGCGCGATCGACTCGATCGGGAGCGGCGCAGCGCGGCGCTGCCGCCGGTCGAGGACGCCTTCGATCCCGGCAGCTCCGCGGTCCACGTCTGGGGTCCCGTGATGGTGGTGCCATACGCCGGCGACGAGACCGCCGTGGCGGTCGAGGCGGTCGCCTGTGACCCGGCGGCATTCGGCGTCACCGTCGTCGTCGTCGACCTGCAGGGCGCGATCATCGACGACGGCTTCGGTGCCGTCGCGCTCGAACGCGTCGTGGAGGTGATCGAGGCGCACGGCGCCGAGGCCGTGCTGGCCGGGATCTCCCCGTTGTCCGAGCGCGTCGTCGCCGGCCTCGGGCACGGAGACCTGCTGACCCGCAAGGACCTGCGCAGCGCGATCGCATTGGGCTTCCAGATCGCCGAATCCCAGCGCGGCGCTCTCTGAGCCGACCCGGAGACGAAGGAGCCCGATCGATGGAGATCCCTGCGGAGTGCGGAACCCTCGATGTGACGCCGCTGCCGGTGTTGTTGCTGTCGTTCTACCGCAAGCGTCTGACGGGATCCCTCGATCTCACGCGCGAGGCCGTACGCAAGCGCGTGTGGCTGCGCGACGGAGTCCCGGTGCTGGCGGAATCGAACCTTCCCAGCGAGAGTCTCGGCATCCAGCTGCTGGACGCCGGCGTCCTGAAGCGTGACGACTATGCCCGTCTCGTCGACACCGTTCGCGAGCGGGGCTGCAAGGAGGGCGCCGCGTTGCTCTCCCTGGAACTGGTCGGACCGCAGGAGCTGTTCGGCGCGCTCAAGAACCAGTTGCGCCGGCGGCTGCTCGATTGTTTCGGCTGGCCGCGCGGGGAGTTCGCGTTCCACGGCGGTGAAGCCCCCGGCGGCGACGCGGCAGCATTTCGCTGCGATCCGGTGGCGCTGGCCCAGGAAGGCATCGCCATCCACTGGAGTCCGACGCGGATTCGCGACGATCTCGCCGCGTCGCTCGACCACTACCCGCAGGGCGACGGCCGCTTCACTGTGCTGGCCGGCCGGCTGTTGCGCGATGCCGACGTCGATCGCCTGCTCGCCGGATGCGACGGCAGCCAGCGCCTCGCGGTCCTGCTCGCCGCCGCGCCGACGCCGAGCGCGCTCGCCGCCATCTGGGTGCTCGACCGGCTCGGAGCGGTGCAGTGGCGGACGACGGCGGTCGCCGACGGCGAGGCCGCAGCGGAGCCCGACGTCGAGCAACCGGATTTCGAGATCGTGATCGGGTCGCGCGACGCCACGGCGGCCAGCGCGGATCCGCCGAGCGACGGACCCGACGCGGCGAACGCGAAACGGCGCCCGGAAGGGCCGGCGGCCGGCCCGGAGCTGGAGGTTCTGGCCCGCGAGATCCGCGAAGCGCACGCGGCACTCGGGGACCGGGACCACTACGAACTTCTCGGCGTCTCGCGCGGCGCCGCGGCGCATGACGTGAAGCGCGCCTACTTCGCAGCCGCCAAACGCTACCACCCCGATGCTCTCACGCGTCTCGGCCTGGAGGATCTCCGGACTCCGGCCGAAGAGCTGTTTGCGCGCATCGCCCGGGCCTACGAAACCCTCTCGGATCCCGACCGGCGGCGCGACTACGATCAGGGCCTCGACGGCACGGGAGCCGACGCCGCTGCGCAACGGGTGGTGCAGGCCGAGGCGCTGTATCGCAAGGCCGAGATCATGATGCGGGCGGGCAACTGGAGCGGCGCCCACGACTTCCTGCGGCCTGCCGTCCAGCTCTGGCCGGAAGAGTGCGCGTACCAGTCGGCCCTCGGCTGGGCGCTCTACAAGAAGACCCCCTCGGATCCGGGGACCGCCCGCACGCATCTCGAGCGGGCCGTCGCGCTCGACGACGAAGACTCGATCTCGCATTTCCGGCTCGGTCTCGTGCTGCGCGCACTCGGGGAATCCGAGGCAGCCGAGCGCGAGCTGAAGCGCGCGAAGCAGCTCGACCCGAAGGTCCACTAGGGCGCCGATCGGACCGCGCCGTCTGCGCCGCTCGTCACGACGTCCGCTCGTCCCGACGTCGGCCAGCAGCCCGACCCGCGGACGATTGTCGGACGATCCTCGCGGAGCTGGCGCGACGCTACTCGCGGCCGGACTGACCCGGTCGCAGATCGTTCCGGCGCGGCAACGCGCGGCGGGCCCGCGGCTCGGGGACGACACGCGTGGTCTCGGGCCGCCGGATCGCCTCGGCGATCTGGATCACGACCAGCCCGTACTCGGCGCCCTGTGGATCGCGCCAGAAGATCCGCGCCGCACTCTCGCCGACGCGAGCGAACGGCCCGTCGAGCGCCGCGCCCTCGGCGAGCCGAGCCATCCGGTCCACCAGGTCCGTCCGCCAGGCCTCGACCGGCGTGCTCGAGACGACCGCGCCACTCGGGAGCCGATAGAGCGCGCGCAGCGTCGGATCGGCGAATCCCTCGCCCGCCAGCACGGCGGCGCCAACGCGCGGAATCCGTTCGACTTCGCGCACCATCACCGTGTCCCCCCGGCGCGCGTGGCCTTGGAAGCCCAGCGCATGACCGAGCTCGTGCAGCAAGGTGCCGGTCTGCTCGGCCGCCGTCAGCGGGCGCGCCTTGCCCTGCCAGCTCGGCGCGGTCTGCCGGGCGATGCGCAGCCGCGCGCGCACGAGCCGCGCCTCGCGCACGGCCCCGGGGTCCGTCTGCTGCGAGAGCGGCGCCATCTGGCAGTCGACGACGGCATTGCCCATGTCGCCGCCGGCTCCGATGGCGAGCGCCTCGTCCTCGAAGCGGATCTCGATCGGCGCCGGTCCGCCCTCGAGCACGAGGAAGCGCACGCCGAGACCGGCGCCTTCCCAGGCCCGCAGCGCGACGTCGATGGCGCGACGCTCCGCCTCCGTCGCATCGAGCGGAACCGAGACCGGCAGCGGCGTGTCGCTCGGCCAGCGACAGAAGAACTGCACGACGCGGCCACCGCTCGGCAACACGAACGGGTGGGCCTCGGCGAGGCGCTGCCCGGGGAAGTCGCGCAGCGCGGGAAAGCGCGTCTCCAGCACGCCGGCGCGCGGCTCGGCGCAGGCCGCCACCAGCAGAGACGCAGCCGCGAGCCCGAAGATCCGGCGGCGCGCCCGGAGCGCGCTCCGCCGGTCCATCACCCGCTCGCGACCGGTAGTTGCGCCACCGCCTCGCCGGCGACGACCGGTTCGTCGCGCTGGTTCGTCGTCACCAGCTCGATCTCCACCCGGCCATCCGGCGCGATCGAACGCACCGTACCCTTCGCGGTCAGCGTGTCGCCCGGCCAGACCTGTCGCACGAAACGCACGCCGAACGAGCGCAGCACGCCGTCGCCGAGCCAGTCCGTCAGCAGCGTGCCGGTGAGCCCCATCGTCAGCATCCCGTGTGCGAACACGGACGGATAGCCGGCGGTCCCGGTGGCGAAGGTCTCGTCGTGATGGATCGGATTGAAATCACCCGAAGCGCCGGCGTACATGACGATCTGGGTGCGCGAGAGATTCGTGACCACCACCTGCTCGCGGCTCGAGCCGACCCGAAGGTCCGCCGCGCCGAGTCTCGGATTGCCGTTGCTCGCGCTCATCCTTGCACCGCCTTTTCCGTGATGATGCCGACGCTGGTCGCCGTCACGATGAGTTCCCCGCGCTCGTCGCGGTACTCCGTGATCGATTCGCTGAAGCGCAGCGTGCCGCCGCGCTTGCCGTCCTTCTGCCAGCTACGGCCGGCTCGCGTCTGGGCGGCGAGCCGCATGCCGGGCCGGAGCGGCTGGTGGTACTCGAAGCGCTGCTCGCCGTGCAGCAGGCGCGACGAATCGCCGCCGCCGCTCTTCGTCGTGCTCGCCGCCGCCGGCGCCCGCTCCGGCGCCGGCTCGGGCCGCTCGGGAATCTGCCGGATCCCGCGCAGTCCGTAGCTCGGATTCCACAGCGCCGACGAGACCGCGAAAGTCGGTGGCGCGATCACGCCGCCGAGCGGGGTCGCCTTCGCGAAGGCCTCGTCCCAATAGATCCGATTGCGCTCGCCCAAGGCCGCCGCAAAGTTCAGGATCCCCGTCCGGTCGACCGGGAACTCGTAGTCCGCCATCTGCTCCTCCTGTTTCGTCGATCTGTGACTCGATGATCCCGTCCGCATGAGTCCATGCGCAGGATTCCACGCGCAGTTGCGATTCCCGGCTCTCTTCGCCACGGACCGCGGCGGCGCGCCGCTGCGCAGCCCTTCGATCCGCCGTTCCTGCGGCCCGTTGGCGCGACGCTCACGCGCGGCGCGCCGCCGCGAGCCGGAACAGGGCCTTCGCCCCCTCTCCCATCCCGGCGAAGCGCTGGTCCTGGGTCTGGCCGCGGTGAAAGCGCGCATAGATCTGCTGCAGGACGACGGCCATCTTGAAAGTCCCGAACACCAGGTAGTAGTCGAGCCGCTCGAGCGACCGCCCGCTGCGCTCGCCGTAGCGGCGTGCGGCCTCGGCGCGGCGCAGAAAGCCCGGCGCCAGCGTCGGCATCGGATTCAGTGACGACGGGACTTCGTCCGGGTCGTACCAGACCGCCAGCACGGTGCCGAGATCCGCCAGCGGATCCCCGCGTGTGCACATGTCCCAGTCGTAGACCGCGACGCAGCGGCCCGGGTCGTCGGCGGCCACGGCCATATTGTCGAGGCGCCAGTCGTTGTGCAGCAGCGTCGCCGGCGGCGACTCGGGCAGGTTGTCGAGCAGCCAGCGCTGCAACTCGTCGGCGAGCTCGAACGGCTCCACCTTCGAGCGCTCCCAGCGTTCGCTCCAGCCCTTCACCTGCCGCTCGAGAAAGCCCTCCGGGCGGCCGAGGTCGCCGAGCCCGGCGGCGTCGGGATCGACGGCGTGGAAGTCCGCGAGCACGTCGACGACCACCTGCGACAACTTGCGATTCGCCTCCGGGTCGGCGCCGCCGCCGAACGCGGCCGGGATCCCGCCGCGGATGACGACGCCGTGGCGCCGCTCCATCACGAAGAACGGCGCGCCGATGATGGCCGCGTCTCCACAAAAATGGAATGCACGCGGCGCCAACGGGAACGCCTTCCACAGCCGCGACAGCACCCGGTATTCGCGCTCCATGTCGTGCGCCCCGGGCGCGACCGGACCGAGCGGGGGCCGGCGCAGCACGTACTCGGCGGCATCGGGACCGTCGCCGTAGTGCAGCAGATACGTGAGATTGGCATGACCGCCGCCGAACTGGCGGACCTGCAACGCCCCCTCGCTACCCGGGAGCCGACCGCGGAGATACCCGGCGAGGCGGGCCTCGTCGAAGCGCTCGTCCGGGCGGACCTCGATGACGTCCGGCGGCGGCGCGGTCGCGGATGCGCCCGGAGCGGCCTGCCCCGGTGCGGCATCGGGCGAAGCCATGGGAGGCGTTGTCGACGGAGTTCCAGACGGAGGAGTCGCAGCCATGTCCGGACTCTAGTCGGGCAGGACCTCCGGGCTCAAGGGCTGACCGGCCGTGCGCGGGGCACGAGCCGCTTGGATCGCGCGAGCCGTGTTCCCGGCGACGCGGGCGCCTTCGTCCGGTGCGAGCGAGCCGCTACGATTCGCGCGCTCCCGGCGAGGAGAGCTCGTGACGTTCGAACAGGCCGCGATCCTGATCGCAGGCGGGATCGCCGCTGGCGTCGTCAACACCCTGGCCGGCGGGGGCTCGCTGATCAGCGTGCCGCTGCTGGTGCTGGTCGGCCTCCCCGGCACGATCGCGAATGGCACCAACCGCGTCGGCATCCTGTTGCAGAACCTCACTGCCGCCTGGCAGTTCCGCAAACGCGGGGTGTCCGGGCTGGCAGGCGCCGCCAAGGTGCTGCTCCCGGTGTGTCTGGGTGCGCTGGTCGGCGCCTTCACCATCGCCCGCGTCGAAGATGCGCTCTTCGAACGGATCTTCGGCGTCGTCATGCTGTTGAACCTGGTCCCGATGCTGCGGCGTCCGCGCGTCGGCGCCCAGCGTCCGGCCCGGCCATGGCCGCGCTGGCTCGGCTTCACCGTCTTCTTCGGTATCGGCCTCTACGGCGGCGCGATCCAGGCGGGTGTCGGGTTGCTGCTGGTCGGCGCCCTCAGCCATGCCGGCTACGACCTGGTGCGCGCCAACAGCATCAAGGTGGCCGTCAACGTCGTGCTGACGGCCTTCGTCCTGCCGATCTTCGTCTTCGCCGGGCAGGTGGCGTGGCTCCCCGCCGCGATGCTCGCGTGCGGCTTCGTCGCCGGCGGCTGGATCGGCGCCCGGCTGGCCGTCGCCGGCGGCGAGCGCCTGCTGCGCCCGGTGATGATCCTCGCGATCCTCGCGCTGGCCGGGCGCATCCTCGGGCTGTACTGACGCGCGGCGACGGCCAGCCGGGCGCATCGGCCGGCCGTGGTACGGTCTGGAGTGCCGACGGACGACCTCGAGCCCCGTTCCGCCGGCGACACGAGCACCCCGATGCCGATCTCCTCTTCGCCGGCTCCTCGTCCCTGGTGGATGACCGCACTGTCGCTGTTCTGCGTCGCGACGGTGGCATTCCTGATCTCCCGCGATCTCTTCGTCCCGGCGGCGCGCGACGTCGAGGTCTGGTTCGGCTTCGAGCTGCATGGCGCCGCGGCGCGCGCAACGGCGCCGCTCCACTGGGCCCTGTTCGGCGTCGGCGCGTGGGGGTTCTGGACGCAGCGCTCGTGGATCCTGCCGACCGCCGCCGGCTACGCATTCTACGTCGCGCTCAGCCATCTGGTCTGGAGCGAGACGAGTCCCAACGGACGGGGCTGGCCGATGGGCCTCGTGCAGGCGGCCCTGCTGTCGATCCCGGGCCTCCTGCTGCTGCGCGCCGATCGCGCGCGCCATCGCCCGCGAGACGGCCACGCGGGTGGCTGACGCCCGGCTCAATGCCCCGAACCTGGTGAGCGCGTTCCGCATCGCGTGCGTGCCGGCGCTGCTGTGGCTCGCCGCCGACGGCGCGATGAACGCGGTCCTCGTGCTCTTCGGCCTCGCCCTCGCGTCGGATGCCGTCGATGGGGCGCTCGCGCGGCGGCTCGGACAGGAGACCGCCTTCGGCGCGCGACTCGACCAGTGGGCCGACTTCGCGCTCTGGGCCGCTTTGCCGCTCGCCGCCTGGTGGCTGTGGCCGGAGATCCTCCGTCGCGAAGCCGCGTACGTGATCCTCGCCGTCGCGTGCATGCTGCTGCCGACGGCGCTGGCTTATCTCAAGTACCGGGCGGTGCCCGGCTATCACACCTGGTCGGTGAAGCTCGGGGCCCTCGCGATGGCGCTCGCGATCCCGCTGCTGCTGCTCTTCGACATCGCCTGGCCGTTCCGGATCGCTGCCCTCTTCCAGCTCGTGTGCGCCGTCGACGAACTCGGCATCACGCTGCTCTCGGCCGAGTGCCGCCACGACGTCCCGTCGCTGCTGCACGCCGTGCGGCTTCGCCGCCAGTCGCAGACCTGAACGCTCCTCGACCCGCACGAGCGATCCCGCCAGACCCTTCCGTCACCTGTCAAGAGACGCCCAGTTTCACGACCTTGGGAGACATCTATCTTTACGACCCTCCTGGTTGCTGTCCTCCGGTCTTCTCTCTTCCCTGCCGAGCGCCGGGCCGAAGCGCACGCTCGAAGCAGCGAACAGCGGCCGATGACCACCGACATCACCCTGGGCCGCGATCCCGACAGGACGTCCAGCAGCGGATCGATGCGATCCGGGTCAACCCCGGCCACATGAGGCCGTCGTCGACTCGCCCGCTCCGAGGCGAATCCGTCCTCTCCCCTGCCTGCCCGCACCCCCACACAATCCGACAGGATCCTCCCGGCGGGATCCGATAGCGGAAGGTCCGGTCGGGAACCCGCGGCGATTCGCCAGGGCGCGCGCCGTCGCTTCGACGCAGCCGCCGGGCTGCCGAAGAGGAGCCATGCCGCGACGCCCCTTCCTCGCTCCGCTCGTCCTCCTCCTCCTGCTCGCCGGCGCGGCCCACGCCGGCCTGCCCGCCCCGCCCGCCTTCGCCTGGTCGCGCTGCCCTGCGGGTTTCTGCGACACCGGCTGGTACGCCTCACCGGCCGCCGGCGACATCGACGGCGATGGCAGGATCGAGGTGCTCTGGGGCGGCTACCGGCTGATGGCGGTCGACGGCGCCAGCGGGGCCCTCGAGTGGACCTGGCCGGCCGTCGGCAACGACGGACGCCTGTGGCCCTCGCCCGCGCTCGCCGACCTCGACGGAGACGGTGTGCTCGAGATCGTGATCGCCAACGGCAACGGGCGCGTGGTGGCGCTCGACGGCGATGGCGCGCTGCGCCCCGGCTTCCCCGTGCAGCCCTTCCCGAGCGGCGAGATCCGCTCGCTTGCGGTGGCCGATCTCGACGGCGACGGCGACCGCGAGATCCTGGTGGCCCGTGCCGCCGGCGGCGACCAGGGCCAATGGAGCGTGCTCGAACACACCGGCGCGGTGCGCGCCGGCTGGCCGCAACACACACCGGCGTCCCCGGGCTACAGCTGGGGCTGCTACAACCAGAATCTCGCTGCGGCGGACCTCGACCGCGACGGCCGGCGCGAGGTGGTGGCCACCAGCGACGTCCACTACCTGGCCACCTTCACCGACGACGGTTTGGAACGGAAGGCGGATCCCGTCTTCGGAACGCCTGGCGGTGTCGCCAAGGACTGGAGCCAGGTCGGGCTGCACTACGATCAGACGTGGGACCTGCTCGGCTTCGCAGACTGCGGCGCTCCCGCACCCGTGCAGTGGCGCCCCAACCTGGCCGATTCAGCCCCTGTGGTGGCGGACCTCGACGGCGACGGCACGCCGGAGATCGTGCTGATCGGCAACTTCTACGAGTTCTGCTCGACGCCCTCCTACGAGTCCCTGTTCCAGGCCCCGGTGATCCTGAACGCCGACCGCACGCGCTGGTCGAACGCCCGCTACGACTGGACCGCGCTGCCCCTCCCGGACGGCGGCGGCGCGCCGCTCTCCCTCGACTGGAACGAGATCGAGTCCGTCGCACCCAACCCCACGATCGCCAACCTCGACGGCGACGGCGCGCCCGAGATCCTGTTCCCGTCCTACGACGGTCGCCTGCACGCCTTCTGGCTCGACAAGACCGAGAAGCACGGCTGGCCGATCGACCTGAACCCGCCCGGCGCGAACGCGATCCGCTTCGCCTCGGAAGCGGTCGCAGCCGACCTCGACGGCGACGGGCGGCTCGAGGTGCTCTTCCACGTCTGGACCGAGAAGGGCAGCCAGCAGGACGGCGAGCTGCGCATCGTGGACTGGCAGGGCCAGCCGCTCGCGAGCGTCCCGATCCCGCGCCACGGAATGACCTGGAGCGGCGCCCTCGGCGCGCCGACGCTAGCGAACGTCGACGACGATCCCGCCCTCGAGGTGCTGAGCGGCACCACCAGCGCCGGCCTGATGGTGCACGAGCTTCCGGGCACGGCGGGCGCGCGCATCGCGTGGGGCACGAGCCGCGGAGACTTCACGCGGGCGGCCCCCGAGCCGGGCGCGGCGGCGCTGGGGCTCGCCGCGTTCGGCACGCTGATGGGCCTGGCTCGGCGTCGATACCGGTGACTCCTCCCCCGGCAAAGCCGGGGGCATCCAGGTGAGCCGCTCAAAGCGGACTGGACGGGGCCGCAGCGGCCCCTTGCGCCCCTCTACGGGGGGGGGCCAGCAATCAACCGCTGGTTCGCCGTGATCACCGACCAAGCGATCCGGCGTGGTAGCTTCGACAGCGTGCGCCGACTCGAGCGCCTGATCGCCCGCTTCATCGCAGAGTGGAACGAGAACGCGCGCCCCTTCGCGTGGACGAAGTCTCCTCGCGAGATCCGGCGGAAGATCCGCCGTGTTTCAGAGACTTCAGAGATGCGACACTAGGTGCACAGTACGCCGGCGGCGGGGCGCACCTGACGCGTGACCGCGAGGATCACGAGATCCGGCCGCTCGCGGTGGTAGGCCTCGCTGCTGACGACGACGGCAGGCCGGCGCTTGGTGGTGCTCTGGTCGGTGAAGGGGAACGGGGCGAGGAGGACGTCCCCGAACTCATAGCCGGTCATAGTCGGCGTCGTCGGGATTCTCCCAGGCCCTTGCGAAGGCGGCCTCGGAGAGCCGGCTCGCCGCCTCCGTGAGGCTCCGCCCCTCGTCGCGCAGGCGCAGGAAATCCACAAAGTCCTCGACCTCGGCCACGCGCTCGGGCGGGAGGCGGCGGATCTTCGCGAGGAGTTCCTCTTCGGTCGGCTTCGGACGGCCCATGGGTGGTTCTCACCTCCGCAGGGGATTCGGCTGCGATCGGGGTGGTATCGGTTCGACGAGGGCTTGCCTGCACCCCGCTCGTCAGGGCGGCGTTCCGGGGGGCCGGGCTGCTGCTACGACGGAGGCGCCACCAGTCGAGACAGGGCAGACGGATCCGGAGTCGAGCGGTCCTCAGCGCGTGCCGGCATTCAGCCCCGGAGTCGCACGCGCCCTCCGCCACCCCCGCACGTGCAGCACCGGCTCGAGACCGATCAGCACCGCGCCGTCACGGCCGGTCCACCAGAGCGTGTAGCCTGCCGCCTGTGCGCGCTCGACGACCTCGGCGTGCGGCATCCCGAAGCGGCCGAAACGCGGGGCCGATGCGATGGCGATGGCGCCGTCCACCGCCGCCAGCCACGCCGCGCTCGACGACGTGCGACTGCCGTGATGGGCGAGCTTGAGGACGTCGGCGCGCAGCCGCACGCCGGCGGCGAGCAGCTCCGCCTCCGCACCGGCCTCGAGATCGCCGGGCAGCAGGATCGTGCGGCCGGCGACACCGACGCGCAGCAGCAGCGAGGCATCGTTGCCGGAGGTCCGGGGTCGTTCGGAAGGGGGCCAGAGCGGCGTCACCTCCAGATCGCCGGCTTGCAGCGGTGCGCCACCCGCCCCCTGCTCTTCCACGCGGACGCCCGCTGTCCGCGCCGCCGCGACGAGTTCGGCGAATGCCGGATCACCGGTCCCGCCGTACGGCAGCCACAGCCGATCAACCGGCAGCGAGCGCAGCACGGCCGGCAGGCCTCCGCGATGGTCGAGATCCGCGTGACTCGCGACGACCAGGTCGAGCCGCCTGACACCGAGCGCGCGCAGCGCCGGCACGACGATCGTCTGACCGAGGTCGGGACCCTCCGGCACGGCGATCCCGGCATCGACGAGCAGCGCCCCGCGGCGCCCCTGCACGAGCACCGCGTCGCCCTGGCCGACGTCGAGCACGACGACACGCGGGGGCGCCGGCGCGATCCGGGGCGGCGGGGCGATCGCCAGCAGCGCGACGACGCCGAACGACGTCACCAGACGCACGCCGAGTGACGGCGTCCGGATCGAGACCAGCGCGAGACCGATCGCGGCGGCGAGCACTCCGATCCCGCGCGGCACGGCCGGCAGGGCCGGCACGTGCGCCGCGGCGGCGGACGAGACCTGCAACGTCAGCGTCCCGAGGCCCGAGGCCGCGGCGCAAAGGCCCGTCGCGACGGCGCTCTCGGGAGCCAGCCCTGCCACCCACGACGTCACGATCGACACCGGCAGCAGCAATAGCGCCGTCCACGGAATCGCCAGCGCGTTGGCGAGAAGCGCGGTGCCGGGCGCGGCGAGGCCGAGCGTCCCGGCGGCAATCGGCGCCGTCGCGGCGCTGGCGAGCGCCGTCGTTCCCAGGAGCTCGGCGAGCGCCCGGCCGACCCGTGCCGGAAACGCCGTGCCCCGCTCGATCGACCCGCCCGCGGGCGATCCAGCGCCGGACGAGGAGCCTCCGATCCATCCCAGCGGCGGGCGCGTCGCCCACACCAGCGCTGCGCTCGCGGCAAACGAGAGCTGCGCCGCGACCTCGAAACAGGCGGCCGGCTCGAACGCCAGCAGCACGACCGCGGCCGCCACCAGTGGCGCTCCGCGGCGGGTGGGATGCCGCGAAGCGATCGACGCGACGAGACCGATGAGGACGACGAGCGCGCGTCGGACCGGAATCCCGAAGCCTGCGAGCAGCGCATAGCCACCCGCCGCCGCGACCGCTCCGAACAGGGCGCCGGCCCGTGGGTCCGCACGCAGTGCCGGCGGTCCGGCGCGCAGCAACACGAACACCAGCAGACGGAACGCGAGCGCCGCGACCAGCGCCAGGTGAAGCCCCGACACCGCCAGCAGATGGGAGATGCCGAGGCGCTGGAACGCGTCGCGCGTCGACCTCTCGAGACCCCCGCGGTCGCCGAGCGCGAGTGCCCGTGCGAGGCCGCCGCCGGGGCCGTGCCGTGCCAGTCGCCGGGCCGCACGCGCGCGCAAGCGGTGCAGCGGTGCGAGCGGACGCCAACCTTCGAGGTCCGGTCGGCGGACGATCAGGTCCTCGTGGACGAGTGCGGCCCGCGCCGCGATGCCGCGTCGCGACGCGCGTCGCGCGCGATCCGGCGCGCCGGGGTTCGCGCGGGTCTCGAGCGGGCGGATGCGCACGCGCGCGCGAACGCGATCGCCCGGTACGAACGCTTCGATCGCCGACGGCGCGCCGCGCTCCGGCGACACGCGAAGCGTCAGCAGCAGCCGCTCCGGCGCCGGCGCGTCCCGAGGCTCGACGACGCGCACCGCACTGAGTTCGAAGTGCACCTGATCGGGTCGGACCGATGCGCTGCGGACCGTGGCTTCGATCGTCGCGTCGAACGGCCCCTGCGGTCCGGCCGCCACCTGCTCGAAGCTCGCCGCATGCCCGAAGCCAGAAGCGGCTCCGAGCGCGACGCACGCCCACACGCAGCGCGTCCGCCGCCGGCGCGCGCCGAGCGCAGCGATCCCCGCGGCGAGCGCCACACGCAGCGCGATGGCGGCAGCCAGCCAGCCGGCGTCGGCCGCGCCGATGGCGAGGAGCTGGCTGCCGAGAAGCGCGAGAAGGAAGCCGATCGGGGGCCTGCGGGGACCGCGGGGCGCCGCCGATCGTAGCAGGAGCGGCCCGGGAATCCTCGCCGCCGCGCCGGCTCCGGCGCCGCCGGCTCGCTAGCGGGAGCCGGTGCTCAGTGCAGCAGTCGGCGCGGCGGCACGCTCGGGGTCGCGACGGCCGCTTCCGGACGCTTGCGCTGTACCGTCAGCACGCCGAGCGCCTCGTCGAGCTTGCGCAGTTCTTCCGCAAAGGCGCCGAGCAGACGCGGGAGTTCGGTGAGCCCGCGGACGCTGCGCGCGAGCGTCGCTTCCCGCTCGCGGTGGAGTCGATGCGTCAGCGACACGCCGGCGAGCACGATGCCATAGACCTCCGGCGACAGCACTCGCACGAGCGGTTCGAGTCGGCGCGCCAGCTCCGAACAGATCGCGTCGGCGACGCCGAGCCGGCGGAGTTCGCTCGCGATCCGCTCCTGCGCCACGTCTTCACTGGTTCCGTGATCCGTCACCGCTTCGTCCTCGCCCCACTTGCGCATGCGTTGCCGCTCCCGCCCGCACGTCGGGCGACGAAGAACGAGAGAGCAAGATCGATGCCAGCGACAGAGGTCTCCGCGATGGCGGAGTGGCGAGAACGCGCGACCAGAGCGCGCCGCGACACCCACCGGATGCCCAGAGTGGGAACGCCGCTACCCCCCACCCGGGCGCCGTCAGCGTCGCCAGGCCTGCGGGACCCGGGCCTGGTCGGCCTCGGCCTCGAGGGCGTCGAGCTGGCGCTCGAGGGCCGCCTCCTGCGCATCGAGCCGCTCGAAACGCCGGCTGCGGGAGGACGGCGTGCGCTCGCGTTGGTTCTCGAGCTCGGCGATCTGCGTGCGCAGCGACTCGAACTCACCGAGCCATTGGCTCGGGCTGCGCCCGCCCAGGACATGACCGTCCTTTTCGAGATCGTTCTCGTGCAGCGTGACGAGCCCGGCCGCGGCATCGATCTGGTACGTGAAACGATTGAAGAACGACAGGCCGAGCAGCCCGATCTCGATCCCGTCACTGATGGTGGCCGGCACCTGCTCGACGCGCGCACTGCCGAGCTCCACGCTGTCCAACGTCACGATCGGCTGTTCGACGACGCCATTCGCGGTCTGGAACTGCATCTTCCGGGTATCCGGTCCGGTCGTGAGACCCGCCTCGTCCGCCACCCGCCGCGGCACGAGCACGTAGCTGGCGCCGGTATCCAGCAGGAACGGGGCGACGGTCCGATCGTTGATCCGGACCGGGACGACCATCGCGTTGCCGGCGCGCTCGACCGGGATCCGGTGGACCCGGCCGGCTCCCCGCTCGGGGCGAAGCGGCGCGCGGCCCCGAGCCTGCGCAGCCGGCGGCGACTCGTAGGTCTGCACGCGGCTCGGCGCCGGCTCGCGGGCAGCCTCGGTCTGGGCGGCCCCCCGCTGGTGCGCCGGGACCCGGCTCAGATCTTCCGTGAAGTGAAGCCGTCCGTCGGCGTCGGTCCAGCGATAGATCTCGGCGCCCGCCGGAGCGGGTCCGCTCCCCAGCAGCAGCACGACGAGAACCGCGAGCACGCGAAGGCCCGGCATGGCGATCGAGATCGGCGAACTGGCAACGATGCTTGATCGAGATTGGCGAACCGGCGACGGTGCTTGATCGGGATCGGCGGCCCGCGGACCGCTCGACGACGCGCGCGATCAGTCGGCAGGGAGCCGCTCCAGGTCCGCGAAGAACGAGAGAATCCGCTCGGCGTCGCGGGCGCCGACACCGGCTACCGCCGCCAGCCGCTCGGCCGAGGCCGTCCGGACGGCCCGCAGTGAACCGAGTTCGCGAAGCAGCGCACGCCGCTTGCGCGGTCCGATGCCGGGGATCTCCTCGAGGATCGACGCCAGGTGCATGCGTTGGCGCAGGTCGCGCTGGAACTCGATCGCGAAGCGGTGGGCTTCGTCGCGAACGCGTTGCAGCAGCAGCAGACCCTGCGCGCGCGGCGGCAGCAGCACGGCGTCCTTGCGCGCCGGCAGATGCAGGCGCTCGGCCTTGAGGCCGCCGCTGCGCCGCACCCGCGCGGCCGGCCGCGCGCCTCCGCGAGGGGACGCGCCGCGCGTGGCCGGCGCGACCTCGTCGCGTTGCTTCGAGATCCCGACGACGTCGCACGCGTGCCCGTGGTCGCGCAGCGCGGTGGCGGCGACGGCCACCTGTCCCTTGCCGCCGTCGACGAGCAGCAGATCTGGCAGCGGTTCGCGCTCGATGCGCGCCAGCCGCCGCTGCATCACCTCGTGCAGACACGCGAGGTCGTCGCCGGCCGCGGCCTCGCGGATCCGGTAGCGACGCCACGCGCCCCGGTCCGGCCGGCCGTCCTCGAACACGACCCGGCTGGCCACCGCCAGCGTGCCGCCGAGCGTCGACACGTCGTAGCACTCGATGCGTCGCGGCACGCGGGCGAGCCCGAGCTGCGCTTGCAGCTCGGCGGCGGCGGCCTGCTGGCTCGCTCGCGCATCGAGGCGCTGGGTGAGGCGGAGTTCGGCGTTGCGGGTCGCCATCGCCAGCAGCTCGCGCGCCGGCCCGCGCTGCGGGACGCGCAGCGTGACGCGCCGTCCGGCCCGCTCGCTCAGCAGCTCGACCAGCGCCTCGGCGTCGGCCGGCGCCACCGACACCAGCACCTCGCGCACCGGGGCCCGGTCCGGCGCGCCGTAGTACTGCCCGAGGAACGAGCCGAACACTTCGGGATCCTCGATTTCGACCTGTGAGAAGGACCACGCATCGTGACCCACCACGCGGCCGCCGCGCACGTGCAGCGCGTGCAGCTCGAGCTCGTCGCCGCGGCGTGCCAGCGCGAAGACGTCGCGTTCCTCTCCCTTTCCCGACACCATCTGTTGGCGCTCGACGGTCCGCTCGACGGCAGCCAGCCGGTCGCGCAGCTTGCCGGCCTCCTCGAAGCGCTCGGCCGCCGCGGCGGCGTCCATCCGCGCGTGCAGATCGTGCAGCAGCTCCTCCGAATGGCCGCGCAGGAACAGCACGGTGCCGGCGACCAGCTCGGCATAGGCGGGCGCTTCGACGAGCCCGACGCACGGCCCGACGCAGCGCTTCATCTCGTACTCGATGCAGGGCCGTCCGCGCCGCGCGTAGTCGCGGAACACCGGGTCGCTGCACGAGCGCAGCGGGAAGATCCGGCGCAGGTTCGACAGCGCCTGGCGCAGGGCCTGGCTCGACGTGTACGGCCCGTAGTACGACGCGCCGTCGCTGCGGAAGCGCCGCACCGGCACGAGCCGCGGCCACGTCTCGCGTGGGTCGAGGCGCATGCCCAGATACTGCTTGTCGTCGCGCAGCCGGACATTGAACGGCGGCCGGTGGCGCTTGATCAGCTCGTTCTCGAGCAGCAGCGCGTCCTTCACCGACGGCGTCAACACCACGTCGACGTCGACCGCCTGCTCGATCATCGCCGGCATCCGCGCGCGGCCGTCGCCGCCCGCCCGCAGGTACGAGCGGACCCGTGCGCGCAGGCTCTGCGCCTTGCCGACATAGAGCACCTTGCCGCGCCGGTCCTGGAACAGGTACACGCCCGGTGCGGCCGGCAGACTGTCGATCCGCGCGCCGAGCGCGCCCGGATCGGCCGGCGGCCCGGTCATCGAACTGGCACCGGTCGCATCCACACCAAGAGCGCTCCATCCCCCTCGAGGAAGCCCGCCCGGAGAGTAGCCGGCGCCGGCGCTTCCCGGCCGGCCCGAACGGCCGATCCCGCTCGCGCCGCCGCCTACCCCCGCGCGATCCGCTCGTCCTCGAGCCCGCGAATCTGGTCGCGCAGCGCCGCCGCCCGCTCGAAGTCGAGTTCCTTCGCGGCCGCCTGCATCGCGCGCCGCAGGCCGGCGATCAGCGTCGCCAGCTCGTGGGCCGGGATCTCGGCTTCCGGCCGCTCGCGGAGCGTCGGCACCGTCACGTAGTCCTGCTCCCAGATCGACTCGAGCAGGCTCGAGATCCGTTTCTCGATGCTGCGCGGCGTGATGCCGTGGGCGGCATTGTACGCCTGTTGCGTCGCGCGGCGGCGATCCGTCTCCTCGAGTGTGCGCTCGATCGAGTCGGTGCGTTTGTCCGCGTACAGCAGGACCCGGCCGTGGACGTTGCGGGCGGCCCGGCCGATGGTCTGGATCAGCGAGCGCGTCGAGCGCAGGAAGCCCTCCTTGTCGGCATCGAGGATCGCGACCAGCGACACCTCCGGGATGTCGAGGCCCTCGCGCAGCAGGTTGATGCCGACCAGCACGTCGAAGGCTCCCTCGCGGAGCTCCCGGATGATCTCGGTGCGTTCGATGGTGTGGATGTCGCTGTGCAGGTAGCGGACCTGGATGCCGGCCTCGGCGTAGTAGTCCGTGAGCTGCTCGGCCATGCGCTTGGTGAGCGTCGTCACGAGCACGCGCTCACCGGCGGCGATGCGCGCGCGGATCTCTCCGAGCAGATCGTCCACCTGCCCGCTCGCCGGCCGGATCTCGACCACCGGATCCACCAGCCCGGTCGGCCGGATGATCTGTTCGACGACGACGCCGCCGGCCTGCTCGAGCTCCCAGTCCCCCGGCGTCGCGGAGACGTAGAGGGCCTGGCGCAGCCGCTGGTACCATTCGTCGAAGCGCAGTGGCCGGTTGTCGAGCGCGGACGGCAACCGGAAGCCGTATTCGACCAGCGTCTCCTTGCGCGCGCGATCCCCGCGGTACATCGCCCCGATCTGCGGCACGGTGATGTGGCTCTCGTCGAGCACCAGCAACAGATCGTCCGGGAAATAGTCGTAGAGCGTGTACGGGGACTGGCCGGGGGCGCGGCCGTCGAGCCAGCGCGAGTAGTTCTCGACGCCGTGACAGAACCCCATCGATTCGAGCATCTCGAGGTCGTAGAGCGTGCGCTGTTCGAGCCGTTGCGCTTCGAGCAGCTTCTGCTGGCCGCGAAGCTCGGCGAGGCGCTGCTGCAGCTCCCCACGGATCCCCTCGATGGCGCGCTGCAGGATCTCCTGCGTCGCGACGTAGTGGCTGGCCGGATAGAGCAGCGCCCGGCTCGGGCGCGCCACGACCTGCCCGCGCAGCGGATCGATCTCCGCGATCGACTCGACCTCGTCGCCGAAGAACTCGATCCGGATCGCCCGCTCGTCCTCGTACTGCGGGAAGATCTCGACCACGTCCCCGCGCACGCGGAAGGTGCCGCGATGGAAGTCGACGTCATTGCGCTCGTACAGCATGTCGACGAGCCGGCGCAGCAGGTCGTCCCGGACCAGCCGTGCGCCGCGTTCGACGTACACGTGCATCGCGCCGTAGGTCTCGGGGGCGCCGAGGCCGTAGATACACGACACGCTGGCGACCACCAGGACGTCGCGGCGGGTCAGCAGCGCATGCGTCGCCGAGTGGCGGAGCTTGTCGATCTGGTCGTTGACGGAGGAATCCTTCTCGATGTACGTGTCGCTCGCCGGGATGTAGGCCTCCGGCTGGTAGTAGTCGTAGTACGACACGAAGTACTCGACGGCGTTGTCCGGAAACAATCCCTTCAGCTCGGCGTAGAGCTGCGCCGCGAGCGTCTTGTTCGGCGCCATCACCAGCGTCGGCCGCTGGAGCTGCTCGACGGCGCAGGCGATCGTGAAGGACTTGCCACTCCCGGTGACGCCGAGCAGCACCTGGTGGCGGTCCCCGCGGCGGACTCCCTCGACGAGCGCGGCGATCGCCGCCGGCTGGTCGCCCTGCGGCGAGAACTCCGACACCAGTCGGAAGCGTCCGCCAGCGGCGCCGGCTCCGGGCCTGTTCAGCGCACGCGCCGCCATCGCACCCCGTCCTTCGTGTCCTCGATCTCGATGCCCTCCGCGCGCAACGCGTCGCGGATCGCGTCGGCGGCGGCGAAGTCGCGCCGGGCCCGGGCCGCCCGGCGATCCTCGAGCAAGGCCTCGATGCGCGGGTCCGCCGGCGAGTCGGCCGGCTGCGGCTGCTGGTTGTCGAGCCCGAGACCGAGCCCGCGTTCGAAGTCGAGCAGCAGCTCCCGCTTCGCCGGCCCGGACAGCGAGCCGCGGGCGACACGCCACGTCACCTCCATCGCGCGCGGCGCGTTGAGGTCGTCACGGACGGCCGCCCAGAACTCGCCGCGCTCGTACTCCAGCGCGTCGCGCTCTTCGGGTTCCGGCTCGCCCGCCGCGCTGCGCGCCTCGACCGCGGCGCTGAGCAGCCTCCGATAGCCGGTCGCGGCGGCCTCCATCTCGTCGAAGGAAAAGCTCTGCTGCTGGCGATAGTGCGCCTGCAGGAAGAAGTAGCGGTACGCGAGCGGATCGATGCCGCGGGCGACGAGGTCGTCGAGCACCAGCGTGTGCCCCTTCGATTTCGAGACCTTCTCGTCGCCGAGCTTCAGATGCTCGTTGTGCATCCAGACGTTCACCCACGGATGCAGATCGAAGCCCGCTTCGCTCTGGGCGATCTCATTGGTGTGGTGGACCGGGATGTGATCGACACCGCCGGTGTGCAGATCGAAATGCGTGCCGAGGTAATGAACGCTCATCGCCGAGCACTCGATGTGCCAGCCGGGGAAGCCCCGGCCCCACGGTGAGTCCCACTCCTGCTGCCGCTGCACGCCCGGCGCCGCGAACTTCCACAGCGCGAAGTCCGGCGGCTGGCGCTTGCCGGCGACGTCCCCGATCCGCGCGCCGGCGGCCTGACCGGCGAGGTCGAGACGCGCAAAATCGGCATAGCGCGGGAACTTCGAGGTATCGAAGTAGAGCCCGTCCTCGAGAAGGTAGGTGTAGCCCTTGGCTTCGAGTCGCCGCGCCAGCTCGATCTGCTGCGGGATGTGCTCGGTGGCTTTGCAATAGACATCGGCTTCGAGGCAGCGCAGGCGCTTTCGGTCGTCGAGCCACTGCCCTGTGTACTTCGCCGCGATGGC
Organism: uncultured Pseudomonadota bacterium; assembly: GCA_900696485.1. Classification (GTDB taxonomy): domain Bacteria; phylum Myxococcota_A; class UBA9160; order UBA9160; family PR03; genus CAADGG01. Next base: position 22,988 of record CAADGG010000040.1, on the reverse strand, counting down.
GGCTGCGCTGGCGCCGCTGCGCTCGGCGGCGCGCTCCATCTTGTCCTCACCACGGTCGGCATCGTCGGTCAGATGCCCGACGTCCGTGATGTTGATGACGTGCGTGACGCGCAGTCCCTCGGCGAGCAGGGCGCGCTTCAGCAGGTCCACGAACAGGTAGGCTCGCAGGTTTCCGAGATGCTGCGGCGCATAGACCGTGGGGCCGCAGGAGTAGATCCGGACCCGACCCGCTTCGATCGGCTCGAAGCGCTCCTTGCGACGCGTCCGGGTGTTGTACAGGAAGAGCTCGCTCATCGGGCCGGTTCGGCGCCCGCCGCCGCTCCGGCCGAGTCGCCGCTCCCGGCTTCGAGCAGCACCACCGCAACGGCCGCGATCCCCTCGCCGCGGCCGATCGCGCCGAGCCGGTCGGTGCTGGTGATCTTGATGTTGACCCGCCCGGACGGGGCCCCGAGCAATTGTCCGAGCCGCGCCTGGATCGCCTCGCGAAACGGCCCGAGCCGTGGCTCCTGCGCGATCACCGTGGCATCGAGGTTGCCGACGGCGAACCCGCGCTCGCGCATCCGCTCGACGACGGCCGCCAGCAGCACCGCACTGTCGGCGCCGCGCCAGCGCTCGTCGCTCGACGGAAACCAGCTTCCGAGGTCCCCTTCCCCGAGCGCGCCGAGCATGGCGCTGGCGACGACGTGCAGCAGCACATCGCCGTCCGAGTGGCCCTCGAGGCCGCGCTCGTGCGGAATCGTGACGCCGCCGAGCCGCAAGGGCCGGCCGGCCACCAACCGGTGCGCATCGAAACCGTGCCCGATCCGGACGCTGCCCGTGTCGCTCATCCGCGCTGCCTCCAGATCGCTTCGGCGAGTTCGAGATCCTCCGGCCACGTGATCTTCAGGTTGCGCACATCGCCCTCCGCGACCGCGACCGGCACGCCGAGCCGTTCGACGAGCTGCGCCTCGTCCGTCCCGATGAACCCATCCGCGTCGGCCTTCGCCAGCGCCGCGCGCAACAGCGAGATCCGGAACACCTGCGGCGTCTGCGCCGCCCAGGTTTCGCTGCGATCCAGCGTCGCGGTGATCCGGCCCGCGTCCACCCGCTTCAGCGTGTCGCGCACCGGCACGGCGAGCAGCGCGGCGCCGGTGCGCGCGGCTGCGTCGAGCACACGGCCGACCTGTTCCGCACGCAGCAGCGGCCGCGCCGCGTCGTGCACCGCCACCCATTCGAGGTCGGCGGGCAGCGTGGCGAGTCCGGCCCGCATCGAGTCCTGCCGCTGCGCGCCGCCGGCCACTGCTTCGGCGAGCTTCCGGGCGCCGGCGAAGTCCCGCGCGAGCGCGTTCCAGCGGGCGAGATCCGCCGCCGGCAGGACCGGCACGATCCGCTCGATCTCGGGCCGGGCCGCCAGCGCCTCGATCGCGCGCACCACCAGCGGGCGGCCGCCCAGCGAGAGGAATGCCTTCGGGACCGGTGCACCGAACCGTTCGCCGCGACCTGCGGCCAGGACTAGAGCCGCGACGCGCATGGCGGCGCAAGGTAGCGGATCGACGGCATTCGCCGAGCGGCCCGGGTGGTTGCCGGACCGGTCGCCCCGGGCCGTCGCACGTCATCCGTCGCCCCGCCGGAGGGGCGTGCGGCGCACGACCGCCCGGCCATTCTATCTTCGCGGCGCATCCCGATCGCCGCAGGCCACACAGGAGGGCGGCCCCATGACCGAAGACGCCGACGCGCTGCGTGCCGAACTCGAGCGGCTGAAGGCCGAGAACGAGGTTCTGAAACGGCGCCCCGAAAAGGGACTCAGCCTGAAGGTGAGTCAGAAAGGGGCCGTCTCGTTGTACGGCCTCGGGCGCTTCCCGGTGACGCTGTACCAGGAGCAGTGGACGCGTCTGCTCGACATGGCCGACGAGATCCGCGACTTCCTCACGGAGCACAAGGCGGAGCTGAAGGTGAAGGACTGAGATCGGAACCGCGCTCGCACTCCGAGGCACGAAACCTTCGTGAGGGCTCTGGTCACTCGACATCCTGGAGGCCGGCCGGGAGAATTCGCCACGATCCGCTCGCCCCGACCGCGCGGACCGATTCTCTCGGAGACCCGTGCGCCGGCACCGATCCCGGAACCCGGAGCCGCCTGGATCGTCGTCCCCAGCCTGCGGGTGGCCTCACGAAGCGGACGCCGCCGGTGAGCGGGTGGGTTCTCTGGGGTTCCGAGCTCTCGCCCTTCTCGCTGAAGGTCGAGGCGATGCTGCGTTTCGCCGGTCTGCATCATCGCTTGCTGCCGGCGCAGGGTGGGTTCTTCGACGCGCTGCGCGGCGCGCGCCGGCGGCAGGCCGTCGTGCAGGGTCGGCTGGCCCTGATGCAGCCGCCCGTCGATCCGCTCGACGAGTTCCCGCTGGTCCCGTTTCTTTTCGGTCCCGCAGGCGAGAACCTCTACGACTCCTCTGCGATCGGCGCGTGGCTCGACCGCAAGGCGCCGTCCGGCGCGGCGCCGCTGCTTCCGTCGGCAGACGGCGCGGTGCACTTCGCCATCCGGCTCGTCGACGAGGCGCTCGACGAACTCGGGCTCTACCTCGTCCACCACCGCCGATGGGTGCTGTCGGCGAGGGACAACGACGCAGGCGTGCGGCTCGCGCGCGAGTACCGGCCGCTCGCGGGCCCCCTCGCGGCCGTTCTCGCCCGGACGTTCCCGGCACGACAGGTCCGCCGACTCCCGTACCTGTTCAGTGTCGCTCCCGTCGATGCCGGCTTCGACGATCTGCCGCGGCGGCTGCGGCCTCCGCCGCGCCGCGGCTTCCCTCCGACCCACGCTCTCCTCGAAACGATCTTCGACCGATTGCTCGACGCCCTCGAGCCGCTCCTCGGCCGGCAGCCGTTCCTGTTCGGGGAACGCTTCACACTGGCCGACGCGAGTCTCTACGGACAGCTCGGCATGAACCGCGCCGACCCGACCGCGCACGCGGCGCTGCGCCGGGCCGCCCCGGCCGTCCATGCCTGGGTCGAACGGCTGGCGCGACACGACTTTCGCGGCCATCAGCCGGCCGCACCGGTCTTTCTCGGCGACGCGCACGCGCCGCTCCTGTCGTGGCTCGCCCGCGCCTTCGTGCCGCTGATGCAACAGAATCACGAAGCCTGGCGGCGCCACCGGGCCACGGGCGAGGCCACGTTCAACGAGCGCGCTTTCATCGGCGGCCGGGCCCTCTATGACGGGACCCTGCTCGGCCGTCCGTTCCGCAGCGTCGCGAAGACGTTCCAGGTCCGGGTCTGGCGGGAGCTTCGGGGCTCGTGGCAGGCGCTCGATGGCGACGCCCGCCGGCGCTTCCTCGCCCGGTTGCCCGACGATGCCGCCGGTCGTTTCGACGCGGCGGCCGGCGGCGCGGGCGGGGAGATCCGAGTGCCGCCGCGGTCCGGCGTGTAGCATGCGGTGCCAGGAGGACTTCATGCGTCTGGCCACGCCCCGTCTCGCCCCGCTCTCCGATGCCGAGCTCGATGCCGAAACCCGCGAACGCTTCGGCCGCGGTCCGATCCTCAACATCTTCCGCACGCTCGCCCACCATCCGAAGCTGCTGAAGCGCTGGCTGGTGTTCGGCAACCACGTGCTCGCGCGCTCGACGCTCGCGCCGCGCGAGCGCGAGCTCGCCATCCTGCGGATCGGCTGGCTGTGTCGCGCCGGCTACGAGTGGGGCCAGCACGCCGTGATCGCGCGCGATGTGGGCCTGACCGACGCGGAGATCGAGCGCGTCGCCGACGGGCCCGACGCGCAAGGCTGGAACGAATCGGAGCGCGTCCTGTTGCGAGCCGTCGACGAACTGCGCGCCGATGCGTTCCTCTCCGATGCCACGTGGAACGCGCTGGCGAAGCACTTCACGACGGAACAGGTGCTCGATCTGATCTTCGCCGTCGGACAGTACCAGCTCGTCTCGATGGCCCTCAACTCGCTCGGCGTGCAACCGGACTCGCCGGACCTGCCGACCTTGCCGGCGGACCGCGGATGAGCCCGGCGCGGCGCGGGCGAGATCGACTCGCCGACAAGGTCGCCGTCGTGATCGGTGGGGGCCAGACGCCGGGCGAGACGATCGGCAACGGCCGCGCGACGGCCGTCCTGTTCGCGCGCGAGGGCGCCCGCGTCGTCGTCGTCGATCGCCGGCTCGCAGCGGCCGAGGAGACCGTCGCGCAGATCCGGGAGGAAGGCGGGACGGCGAGCGCGTGGGAAGCGGACGCGACCCGTGAGGCCGACTGCGCCGCGCTCTTCGCCGGCTGCGCCGAGCAGCACGGGCGCATCGACATCCTGCACAACAACGTCGGGATCGGCGGCGGCGATGCCGGCCCTGCCCACGTCGACCTCGACGCCTGGGACCTCATCCTGCACGTGAATCTGAAAAGCGTCATCGTACCGTGCAAGCACGTGCTGCCGTTCCTGCGCCGGCAGCGCAGTGGCGCGATCGTCAACATCTCCTCGATCGCGGCGGTCTGCGCGACGCCGATCGTCGCCTACAAGGCCTCGAAGGCGGGCATCAATGCGTATACGCAGTCGCTCGCGATCGGCAACGCGAAGTTCGGGATCCGCGCCAACGTGATCATGCCCGGCCTGATGAATACGCCGATGGCGATCGAGGGGATCGCGACGGCGCTCGGCGTCGAGCGACAGGAGCTGATCGCGAAGCGCGACGCGCAGGTCCCGCTCGGCGGCAAGATGGGGACTGCGTGGGACGTCGCCCATGCGGCGCTGTTCCTCGCCTCCGACGAGGCGCGCTTCATCACCGGTGTCGCGCTCGCCGTCGACGGCGGGCAGAGCGCGCGGATCGGCTGAGGGGGCGTGGGGAGCCCCGCGGCCGGCAGCGACGCGGGCGCTCGCCGCGGCACCCGGGCAAGCTCCCGCCGAGCCCGGCCGAGCCCGAGACGCCGACCCGGACCGCCCTGCGCAGGGCGCTCCGCGACGTGCAGGCCTGCCGGCTCCGTGTCGACCCCCTGCCGCTCGGGACGCGCCCGGAAGGCGCAGCGGCCTGGCGCGGGTCGGTCCTCGTCGGGCGGTGTCGCGCGCCGCGCTCGCCGGCCCGGCGCCGCCCGTCCTTGGAGACGAGGCGATGGGCGAGCTAAGGTGCGGTGCGCGCGGGAGGGGGAGCGGTCGATGCGAAGACGGCGAGGAGCGACGCGGAGCGTGGCTCGGAGCGTGAGTCGGATCGTGACGCCGGGGTCCGGATCGGGCGGCGGCCGCCCGTATGTCCGCGCCCTGGCCGCGGCCGTCGCTCTGCTCGTGCCGCTGGTCGGCGTCGGCGCCGAGCCGAAGCCGGATGCTCCGGCGGGTTCCGCCCCGGCGAACCCGGCGGCGCTCGCGCCCGATGAAATGTGGCGACTCGACCTCCGCGAGGCCGTTCGACAGGCCGTCCAGAACAGCCTCGACGTCGAGATCCTGCGCTTCGATCCGGAGATCGCGGAGGCGGATCTGCTCGCGGCGTGGGGTTCGTACGATCCCCAGATCTTCGGCGAGGGTGGGCATGGCCACACGGAGATTCCCACCGCTTCAGAGCTGTTCAGCGTCGCGTTCAACGAGACGCGGCTGACCGATGCCGAAGCGGGTCTTCGCGGCCTGATCCCTTGGGTCGGCGGCGCCTACTCCGTTTCCTACGCCGGCGCCGAAACCGAGTCGAACTCGAACCTCGCCACACTGTCTCCGCAGTTCACGGCGGACTTCCTGGCGACGCTCCAGGTTCCTCTCCTCCGCGGGCTGTTCTGGAGCCCCGAGTGGACGCTGGTGCGAACGTCGCGGATCGGCGTCGGTGTCGCGGCCGACCAGTTCGCGTCGCGACTGATGGACGTGGTGCGACAGACGGAGGATGCGTACTGGGGCCTCGTCGCCAACCGGGACGCCACGCGGGTCGCGCGCAAGAGCCTCGAGACGGCACAGGCGCTGCTCGAGCAGACCAAGGCCCAGTACGACGTCGGCGTCGTCTCGAAGGTCGAGGTCGTCCAGTCCGAGGCCGGCGTCGCCGACCGCGAGTTCCGGTTGATCACGGCCCAGGCCGCCGAGCGCACGCAGCAGGACGTCTTGATCGATCTCGTGCTCGGTCCGTACCTGGCGCCGCGCTCGGAGATCCCGGTGGAACTCATCGACAAGCCGGGATCGATCGAGGTGCGCGAGGTCGACCCCGAGGTCGCGGCCGAGAAAGCCTTCTCGCTGCGCCCGGAGTTGTCGCAGCTGCAGAAGCAGATCGAGCAGCAGGAGCTGCAGCTCCGGCTGGCCAGCAACCAGCGCCTCCCGCAGCTCGACATCCAAGCGAGCTATGGCAATACGGGGCTCAGCGGGAACCTCAGCCCGGACTGCGTCAGCTTCGTCGTCGACCCGGTGACGGGCGTTCGCCAGCCGTGCCGATCCAGCGTCCCCACCGAGTTCGGCGATGCCAACAACGACTTCTTCACCGACGACGCCGCGAAGAACTGGACCGTCCGCGGCGTGGTCTCGGTGCCGATCGGCAACTTCGGCGCGCGGGGCCGTTTCGACCGGACGAAGTTCGAGCTGCGCCGCACGCAGACCCAGCTCCACCGCTTGCAGCAATCGATCGTCACGGACGTGCGCCGCGCCGCGCGGATCCTGGCGGCGTCGGTCGAGGGCATCGAGGCCGCCGAGCGCGCCGTCGCTGCCGCCGAGGAGCAGCTGCGCGCGGAGCGCGTGCGGCTCGAATACGGCGAGTCGACGCCATTCGACGTGCTGCTGCGCGAGGATGATCTGGTGACCGCCGAGGGCCAGCTGATTACCGCGCACCAGGCCTACCAGAATGCGATCACTGCGCTCGAGCGCGCGCAGGGCACCATCCTGACCCGCAATGGGATTGTCATCGAACAGGCCGCCGCACTGCGCTAGCATGCGCGCGCTCGAAAGGGGGAGCATCGAGCCGTGGGTCTGTTCGACCGAGGCAAAGACCGAGGCACGAAGGACCGCGCCTCCAGCCCTGCGGCGCCGCCGGCGGCGCCGCCGCAGGGTGGGTCTCCGGCCACACCGCAGCGGGATGCGCCGAAGGCCGCGCCGCGGCCGCCGACTCCTCCGCCGTCTCGTGATTCCGGGGATTCTGCGGCCAGCCCGGCCGCCGTCGAAGGGAGCCGACCGATGAGCAGCCCGCCGACGCAGGCCAAGCCGTTGCAAGCGACTGCGGTCGCAGGGGGGACCATGGCAAATATCGGCAAGTCGATTTCGCTGAAGGGCGATCTCAGCGGGAACGAGGACCTCACGATCGAGGGCCACGTCGAGGGGAGAGTCGATCTCCCGAACAACCTGCTGACGATCGGCGCCAACGGCAGCGTGAACGCCGAAGTCCACGCGAAGACCGTCGTGGTGGTCGGCAAGGTCACCGGCAACGTGTCGGCCGCCGAACGGATCGAGATCCAGGCGACCGGCCTGGTGAACGGCGATGTCAGCGCGCCGCGGCTCGTCGTCGCAGAAGGAGCCGTCGTGAACGGCTCGATCGAGATGGGCGTGAAGAAGGGCGCCGCACAGCCGAGCAGCGCTCCGGGCGGCGCGCACGGCGGCGGATCGCCGGGCGGGCAGACGACCGGCGGCGGCGCCTCGGTCGCTCCGATCGGCGGCGAAAAGAAGGCGATGCCCTGACCCCATCCGGGGGTAGATCCCGCGCGGGCGCCGTCGACCCGCCGGCTTCCCTCGGCTGGCCCCGCAGCCCATCGAGCCCGCGTCTGCGCGGCGCGGGCGCCGGGCGCCGGGGCGGCGAATCAGGCCCGCGCGGCTTTCGGGCGCTTGCCGCCCCGCTTCTTGCCGGCGCCCTTGGCGGCACTCTTGCCGGCCGTGCCGGCCGTCTCGCCGAAGCGCCGTTCGAGGATCAGCATGATCGGCGCGGCGATGTAGATCGAGGAGTAGGTCCCGACGACGATACCGATCGCCATCGTCGCGCTGAACGGGAAGATCGCCGGACCGCCCGCCAGCAGCAGCGCGAGCACCGCGACCAGCGTGAGGCCACCGGTCAGGATCGTCCGCGACAGCGTCGCGTTGACGCTGCGGTTGATGACATCCTCCAGATCGTAGCTGGTGCGCAACGCCATCGTCTCGCGGATCCGGTCGTAGATGATGATCGTGTCGTTGATGCTGTAGCCGACGATCGCCAGCAGGCCCGCGAGGACTTGCAGATCGAAGGGCTGCCCCAGCAGGATCCAGATCGCCGACGTCACGACGACATCGTGGATCAGCGCCACGACGGCGCCCGGCGCGAAGCGCGTCGAGAACCGGAATCCGATGTAGGCGAGGATCATCAACCAGGCGATCGCCATCGCCTTGGTGCCGGCACTGCGCAGCTCGGCGCCGACCTTCGGTCCGACGAACTCGACGCGGTCCACGGTCACCGCACCGACCTTCTCGACGAGTGCGGCCTGGATCCGATCCGCCGCCTGGTTCTGGGTCTCGCCCTCGGCCTGTTCGCGCGTTCCGAGGTAGCGGATCAGATATTGATCCTGGCCGCCGACCTCGGAGCGCACCACGGTCGGCTCGCCGAGGCCGAGATCGCGAACCGCGGCGCGAACCCCGTTCACGCTCGCTTCGACGCCGTCTTCGAAGCGCACCTGCACCTCGGCGCCGCCGGCGAAGTCGATGCCCCAGCGCAGCCCGAGAACCGGGATCGCAGCGAGTCCAAGGGCGATCACCGCGAGCGAACCGAGCACCGCCCAGCGCCACTTGCCGATGAAGTCGTAGTTCGTCCCGTGCGGGATCAGCTCGATCACCGGAGTCTCCTCAAATCGAGACGGCCTGGACCGGGCGGTTGCCCGGGTACAGGTCGAAGAGCAGCCGAGGGATCAGCAGCGCCGTCGCGACACTCGTCAAGATGCCGACCGACAACGTGACGGCGAAGCCCTTGATCGGACCGGTGCCGTACTGGAACAGGATGATCGCGGTGATCAGCGTCGTGATGTTGGAGTCGAGGATCGTCCACAGCGCCTTGGCGAAACCGGTGCGGATGGCCGCCCGGGGCGCCTTGCCGACCCGGAGTTCTTCGCGGATGCGCTCGAAGATGATCACGTTCGCGTCGACCGCCATGCCGACGGTCAGCACCAGGCCGGCGATGCCCGGCATCGTCAGTGTGGCGTTCGCCATCGACAGGATCCCCACCAACAGGATGACGTTGGCCAGGAGCGCGAGGCTCGCGTAGACACCCGCCAGCTTGTAGTACCAGCAGGTCGCCAGCACGACGAGCGCGAAGCCGAGCAGCGCCGCGCGCACGCCGCGGCGGATCGAATCGGCGCCGAGCGCCGGGCCGAGCGTGCGCTCCTCCTCGATCTGCACCGGAATCGGCAGCGAGCCGGCCCGCAGGATCACCGAGAGATCCGCGGCGTCCTGGGACGTGAAGCGGCCGTGGATGAAGCCGCGCCCCCCGCCGATCCGGGTCTGGAGCGACGGCGCGCTGTAGACCAGGCCGTCCAGCAGGATCGCGAGCTGCTTGCCGACATTGTCGCCGGTGAGCTTCGCGAAACGCCGGGCGCCCTCCGAGTTGAACGCGAAGTTGACCGTCCAGCCGTAGCGGTTGTCGAGACTCGAGCGGGCATCGGTCAGGAAGTCCCCGGTGAGATCCGGCGAAGTCGGCACCAGGTACGCCGTCAGCACGCGGCGCTCCTCGAGCGCCTGCCCGGGCGCGCCCTTCTCGCGCTCGAAAACGATTTGCGTGTCGGGAGGCAGCCCGTCTTCGTACTTCGCCCGCAGCAACTCCTCCGTCGGCGCCTGGTCCAGCACCAGCTTGAACTCGAGGAAGCCGGTCTGGCGCAACAGTCCACGCGCCTGCTCGCGGTCGAGTTGGCCGCCGGGGATCTGGATCAGCACGCGGTCCGTGCCCTGGCGCGTGACGACGGACTCCTGCACGCCCTGGATCGGGTCATCGATACGCCGGCGCAGCACCTCGAGGATCTGCTCGATGCCACGCTCGCGGACCTGGGCGGCCCATTCGTCGCGCAGCGCGTAGCGAAGCGTGTTGTCATCGGCGGCGGTCTCGCGCAGGACATCGGTGTCACTGAACGCCGCCCGGATGCCGGCGAGATCCTCCGGCTTGGCGGCTTCGACGATCAGTTCCTGCCCTTCCACCGCGAGCCGCGTCGGCTCGATCTGCTTCTCGGCGAGCACATCGCGCAGGCCCCCGCGCAGGACGTCGAGTTCGTGCGAAATCGCCACGTCGAGATCCGGCCCGAGCACCCAGTGGATGCCTCCCTGCAGATCGAGCCCGAGCCGGATCGCGGCGTCCGGCAGCAGAGCGGAATCACGCCGCAACTCGGGCGACACGAAGTTGGCCGCGGCGAACCAGCCACAAAACAGGATCGCTGCGACGATCCCGAACACACGCCTGTGCAGGCCGCTCACTCCGAAACGCCTCCCTTGGCCTTCTCGAGCAGCCGCTCGATTCCGCGCCGGTCCAGCTTGACGCGCACCCGCTCCTTGCCGGCCATCGCGATCTCGAGCGTCAAGACCTCTTCGGACTCTCCCACGATCGTGCCGTGGAGGCCGCCGGTGGTGACGACTCGATCGCCCCGGCCGACCGCCTTCAGCATCGCCTCGTGCTCGCGCTGGCGCTTGGCCTGCGGGCGGATCATCAGGAAATAGAAGATTCCGAAGATCAGGAGCATCGGCAGCATGAAACCGAACGGCGACGGGGCGCCAGGCGCCGCCCCATCTGCCTGCAAGATCACGGTCAGAGCGAGCGCGTTCACCAGGATCCTCCTGCAGCGACCTGCCCCGTCTCCGATCCTCGGATCGAGGCGAGCCGGGCACCGGGATAGAAGCGATGGAGGATGGCGCGATACGGCGCTCCGCGCTCGGCCATCGCGCGCGCTCCCCACTGACTCATGCCGACCCCGTGCCCGCGGCCGGAGCCGACGAAGACGAAGCCGTCCGGCGTGCGGCGAACGGCGAACAGCGTGCTGCGCAAGCGCCGTTCCCCGAGTGCGCGGCGCAGCTCGAGCGCCGAGACGTCGGCGCGACCGGCCGTCCCGCGGATCTCCAGCCGCTCGCAGCGACCGCTCGGCGTGCGCCGTGCGATCGCCACGGACTCCACGCGGCCGACGGGCTGCCCCAGCGCGGCCAGCGTCCGGCCGAGTTCGTCGGCGCCGATCGGAACCCGCCAGTACGTATCCGGCGAGCGCTCTTCGCCGTCGACGGGGACGCTCTCGAGATACGGAAGCGCGCGGCCCCAGACCTCTTCGGCGCTGGCCGTCCGTCCGCCCGCGGTGCCGTGAAACGCGGCGAGGATCAGCTCACCGCCCCAGGTCAGCACCTGCCCGCGTGTCGCATCGACCGCGCTCCAGGCGCTGTCGCTCTCGCCGTCCATGCCGAGATAGACCTGACCGCGCGTATCCGCCTCGACGTCCCACGCGCGTGCGTCGGCCCGCAGCCGGCGATGCAGCGCGTAGGTCCGGATCGCCACGGCCTGGGCCCTCAACACCGTCACACCCCAGCTCTCCGGCACCTCGCCGAGCAGCGTCCCGGCGACGTACGCCTCGAGCGGCACTTCGTTCACCACGCGCAGCCCGCCGAGGCCCGCGTCGATCTCGATCGCTCCCCGATAGCGCCGGCCGGCGACGCGGTGCGGGCCCGGCCCGGGGAGTTCGAGCCGCGGCTGCCGTCTGCCATCCACTCGGAGCCCGGTCCCGTCCGGCCGGATCGACCAGCTCGCGGGCCGCCCGGCCGCTTCCACTTGCAGAGTGCCGCCACGGCTTTCGAGCACGAGGACCCGGATCGTCGGGGGTTCGGCCCGGCACGGTGCGGCGAAGCTCGCCAGGGCGACGACCCCCGCGATCGGCGCCGCTCCCGCCGCCAGGAACCAGGCGATGGCCCCGAGAAGGGCCGCCCGGGTTCTCCCCGAAGCCGCGTGCTGGTCCTCGACCCGTACAGCCCCTGCCGCCATGGCGACCGGGTATGGCACGCCGTCTCCAGTGACGCAAGCAACTCGGCCTGCAAACCCGGCCCGGGGCGCTAGCGGCCGTCGCGGGCCAACGCCTCGGCCTTGTCGGTCTTCTCCCACGGAAAGCCCTGGTCCTCCCGGCCGAAATGCCCGTGGTACGACGTGGCCCGATAGATCGGCCGGAGCAGCCCGAGGCCGTCGACGATGCCCTTCGGCGTCAGATCGAAGTGCTTGCGGACCAGCCGTTCGAGGAGTGCGCCGTCGAGCCGGCCGGTGCCGAACGTATCGACCCGGATCGAAACCGGCTCCGCGACGCCGATCGCGTAGGCGAGCTGCACCTCGCAGCGGCTCGCGAGGCCCGCCTTCACGAGATTCTTGGCGACCCAGCGCGCAGCGTAGGCCGCGCTGCGGTCGACCTTGCTCGGGTCCTTGCCGGAGAACGCACCGCCCCCGTGCCGGCCCATCCCGCCGTAGGTGTCGACGATGATCTTGCGTCCGGTGAGACCCGCGTCGCCCATCGGGCCCCCGATCACGAAGCGACCGGTCGGATTGACGTGGAACACCGTCTTGTCGTCGATCCACGCGGCCGGCAGCGCGCTGCGGATCACCTCCTCGATCAGCGTCTTGCGCAGCTTGTCGTAGCCGACGTCCGGATCGTGTTGGGTGGAGAGCACGACCGCATCGATCCGTGCCGGGTGTCCGTCGGCGCCATACTCGACGGTCACCTGCGACTTGGCGTCGGGCCGCAGCCACTCGATCGTGCCGGCCTCGAAGTGCTGCCGATGGGTCTCCATGATCCGGTGCGCCAGTCGGATCGGCGCCGGCATCGCCTCGGGTGTCTCGTCGCAGGCGAACCCGAACATCATGCCCTGATCCCCGGCGCCCTGCTCCTTGTGCAGGCCCTCGCCTTCCGACACGCCCTGCGCGATGTCGCGCGACTGCTGCCCCAGCGCGACCAACACACCACAGGTGTCGGCATCGAAGCCCAGCGCCGAATCCGTGTATCCGATGTCGCGCACGACACTGCGCGCCAGGTGCTCGTACTCGACGTGTGCCGTCGTCGTGATCTCGCCGGCCAGGATGAGGAAGCCGGTCTTCGTCAGCGTCTCGCAGGCCACCCGCGAACGCGGATCCTGCTCGAGCAGGGCATCGAGCACGGCGTCCGAGATCTGGTCGCACATCTTGTCGGGATGACCCATCGAAACGGACTCGGACGTGAACAGCGATCGGGACATGGGGCGGGCCTCCGGGAAGGAACGGACTCGAATCGGACGCGAGCGCTCGAGACGGGACGCGGCAGTCTACGGAACCGGTGCGGCTGACTCAAACTCCTCGGGAAAGCGCCGACGCATCTCCCGGCCGAGCGTATCGCCGATCTCGGCGGCGGTCCGCAGCGCCAGGAGTTCCGCGAGCAGGGACCGCGCCTCCGCCCAGTCGGTTGCGCGCAGGATGCGCTTGACCCGCGCCACCGAGCCGGCGCTCATGGAGAGCTCATCCACGCCGAGGCCGATCAGGACGAGCGTGAACAGCGGATCGCCCGCCATCTCGCCGCAGACCCCGATCGGCCGGTCGGCGACCCGGGCCCCCTCGACGGCGCTGCGCAGGACCCGCAGCACGGCGGGATGCCCCGCCCCGTAGAGGTAGGCCACGGCCTCGTTGTCGCGATCCACGGCGAGTGTGTACTGGATCAGGTCATTGGTCCCGATCGAGAAGAAATCCGTCTCGGCGGCGAGCCGATCGATCAGCGCGACCGCGGCCGGCGTCTCGACGACGACGCCGAGTTCGATGCCGTCCGCCACCCGGTGGCCCTCGGCCTCGAGTTCGCGGCGCAGATCGGCAAGGTGCGTGCGGGCGGCCACCACCTCCTCGACACCGGTGACGAGCGGCAGCAGGATCCGCAGCCGGCCCGCCGGACTCGCACGCAGCAGCGCTCGCAGCTGGACGGTGGAGAGAGGCGAACGACCCCGGGCGAGTCGCACGCCGCGCAGTCCCAGCGCTGGATTCGCTTCGCTCCGGCGCTGGCCGGCGACCAGCAGCTTGTCCCCGCCGAGGTCGACGGTGCGGATCGTGGCCGGCTGCGGCTTCACTCCGGCAAGGACCGCGCGGTAGTGCTGCAGTTGCTCCTCCTCACCCGGCGGTTCGTCGCGGTTCAGGTACAGGAACTCGGTGCGGAACAGACCGACGCCGGTGGCGCCGTGATCGCGCAGGCGTTCGACCTCGTCGGCCCGCTCGAGATTGGCCCGCAGCACGATCGGGCGGCCATCGCGTGTCTCCGCCGGCAGATCGGCCAGCCGGAGCAGGGCGTTGGTCCGCTGCCGTTCGCGCGCGGCACGCTGGCAGTGGGTCCGGACGACCTCCGGAGACGGCCGCACCCAGAGCCGGCCGGCGCCTCCGTCGACGAGGACGAGATCTCCTTCGTGAACCAGCGCCGTCGCGCGACCCAGCCCGACGACGGCGGGCAGCCCGAGCGAGTGGGCGAGGATCACCGCGTGCGAAGCCGGCCCCCCGGCATCGGTGGCGAACGCCAGCACGGACGCGCGGTCGAGCTGGGCGATCTCGGTGGGGGACAGATCGACGGCGATCAGCACCGTCGGCTCCGTCAGGGGCCCGATCCGGGCCGACTCGAGGCCGAGCAGGCACATCTGGAGCTCGCGCACCGCGACGGCGAGATCGCTGCGCCGCTCGCGCAGATAGGGATCCGGCATCGCGGCGAAGACCGCGAGCATGCGCTCGCCCTCGTCCTGCAGCGCGCGCTCCGCATTGATGCCACCGTCCCGGATCCGGCGGGCGACACCATCCAGAAGTTGGGGATCCTCGAGGAGCAGAAGCTGCGTCCGGAAGATCGCATCGGCCAGCTCCACGCCCGCCAGTGCGTGGTGGATCGCCTGGACGCGCTCGCGGGCCGAGCAGGCTGCGCGCTGCAGGCGTGCAATCTCCTCCGGCACCTCGGCGGGGGTCAACCGGCGCTCGGGGATCGTCAGGGTTTCGGGCACGAGGACCCGCGCGCGGCCCACCGCGATTCCGGGAGCCGCCGCGACACCCTCGAGAACCGTCGGAACCGGCTCTCCGCTCCTCATCGGATCGTCCTCGCTGCGAACGAGCGCCTCAGGTCGTTCCGGACCCCCAGCCCACCGGCGCCGACTCCGGCTCGTTCGCTTCCTCGATGATGCCCCCGAGCACCGCGACGGCCTGCTCGGCATCGCTGCCCACGGCTCGCAGTCGCAGCCGCGTGCCGCGGGTGGCGCCGAGCGAGAGCAGCGACAGCACGCTCCGCCCGCTCACCCACTCGTCCTCGCTGCCTACCCGGGCCACCTGGATCTCCGCGACAAAGCGCGTGGCGCGGGCGACGAAGCGGCCGGCCGGCCGCGCGTGCATGCCGAGCTCGCGCTGGACGGTGAAGACCCCTTCACAGATCGGCGAGCTCACCGTTGCCCTTTCGGGAGGATCTCGCTCGCCACCCGGATGTTCCGCTGTCCGTAGTCCTTGATGAATGCCGCCAGTTCCTCGAGCGGTTTCGGTTCCGTCATCGTCGCCAGCTTGATCAGCATCGGGAGGTTCAACCCCGTCACGACCTCTACTCGGTGCTCGCCCAGGAACGAAAGGCTGATGTTCGACGGGGTCCCCCCGAACATGTCGGTCAGGACCAGCACACCATCGCCCGAATCGGCGCCGCGCAGCGCCTTCGCGATCGCCTCACGCATCTCGTCCACCGACTGCTTCGGATCGATCGACACCGCCGTCACGGGCGGCGCATCCGGAACGATCAGGCGCAGCGCCTGCAGGAACTCTTCGCCAAGCCGATAGTGTGTCACGATTACCAGACCGGTCATCCGAGTTCCTTCTCGACATCTCGGTGTCGAACGTTCACGTCGCGACCCTGCGCGCGGAACCCCTCCGCAAGCGCATCCGCTACCGCCACCGATCGGTGCCGCCCTCCCGTGCAACCGATGCCGATCGTCAGGTAGGCCTTGCCTTCCGCATCATAGAAACCGAACAGGTAGTCGAGGAAATCGCGCAGTCGCTTCAGCAGATCCTGCGTGCGTGCATCCTCGAGCACGTACTTCGCGACCTCGACATCCCGTCCGGTGCGCGGGCGCAGCGCCGGCTCGAAATGCGGATTCGGCAGGAACCGGACATCGAAGAGCAACTCCGCCGCCGGCGGGATCCCGTAGCGATAGCCGAAGGAGACCAGGTTCACGACCGAGCGCCGCTCGGCCCCGGTGACCAGGCGGACGATCGACTCGCGGAGTTGATGGATGTTGAGTTGGGAGGTGTCGAGCCGCCAGTCGGCCAGCCGCGCCACGTCCTCGAGCAGCGTCCGTTCGCGCGCGATGCCCTGCTCCACGGTCCCGGCCGGCGCCAGCGGGTGTACGCGGCGCGTCTCGCGGTAGCGATTCACGAGGACCTGGTCCGCACAGTCGAGGAATAGCACCTCCACGCGGGCGCCCCCGGCACGGATCGTCTCGACGACCTCGGGGAAGCCGCGCAGGAAAGCTTCCTCCCGGGCATCGATGGCGAGCGCCATGTCGAGGATCGGCGGGCTCGCCTTCCGGCACAGATCGACGAACTGCTCGCTCAACTGCGGCGGCAGGTTGTCGACGCCGTAGAAGCCGAGATCCTCGAGCGCGCCCATCGCCGTCGAACGGCCGCTCCCCGAGAGCCCACCGACGAACACGATCCGGGCGGACGGCTGGCTCATGATCCGGCCTCATCCCGCAGCCGCGCGTCCAGCCCCCGCGCCGCACTGCGCCCCGCGCGGCGCAGGCCATGATCCCGGACCGCCACCTCGACCAGCGTGGCGAGACTGCCGGCCGGCCGGGCCGGGAGCCGCAGCGTCGGCAGCGTCAGACCCTCCCAGTCCTCGCAGGGCCGATCGAGTCCGACGCGTTCGACCTCCAGATCGGGGTGCCACGCCTCGAGCCGACACACCAGATCCACCTCGGCCTCGTCGCGGACCGAGTCGGGTCCGAATACATCCGGCACGTAGATGATGCCGATCCCGCGCAGCTCCATGTGATGGCGGATCCGCTCCGGCGTCCGGCCGCGGAGTCGGTTCGCGTCGTCGCGTTGCAACACGACGACGTCGTCGGCGACCAGTCGGTGACCGCGGCGGACGAGTTCGAGCGCGCATTCGCTCTTGCCGATGCCGCTCGGTCCCAGGAGCAGCACGCCGACTCCTTCGACGTCGACGAGCGCTCCGTGGACCTGCGTCGTCACGGGCGCTCCGACCTCAGAATTTCGCGTCTTCTTCCTCGATGGCCCGGAACACCTCTTCGCGGGTCTCGGCATCGAGAAGCCGCTTGCGGAAGGCCGCGTCGCGGAAGAAGCGGGAGATGCGGGCCAGCGCCTTCAGATGTTGGCCACCGGAGTGTTCCGGCACCACCAGCAGGAAGAAGAGATGCGTGTTCTGACCGTCGATCGACTCGAAGTTCACGCCGGTCCGGCTCCGAGCAAAAGAAGCGAGCAGACGCGAAATGCCGGGCAGTTTGCCATGCGGGATCGCCACGGCCTCCCCGATTCCGGTGCTCTGGAGCTTTTCTCGTTCGATCAGCACCTCGACCAACCGGGCTTCGTCGACCTCGGGTTCCGCGACCGCCAGCGCGTGGGCCATCTGCACCAGGATGTCTCGCTTGCTGCCGCCGGCGAGATCCAGGATCACGGCGTCGCGAACCAGGATGTCGGTGATCTTCATGGATGCCCTCGAAGAGCCGGCAGGCTAGCCGACCCGACGCCGCTTCGTCGAGGAGAGGATATTCATCGCTTCCCGGTATTTCGTGACCGTCCGCCGCGCGATGTCGATATTGGCGCTACGCAACATCTCGGCCACCCGCTGATCGGAGAGTGGCCGCCGGGGATCCTCGGCGGTGATGATGCGCCGGATCTTCTCCTTGACGCTTTCACTGGCGATCGCGTCGCCCTCGACGCGATTGATGCTCGAGTTGAAGAAGAATTTCAACTCGAAGATCCCCTGCGGTGTATTGGCGTACTTGTTCGTCGTGACCCGGCTCACCGTGGACTCGTGCATCCCGATGTCTTCGGCGACATCCCGCAGATTCAGCGGCTTCAGATGCTGCACCCCGCGCTCGAAGAAATCGCGCTGGTGTTTGATGATGCTCGTCATCACCTTGTAGATGGTCCGCTGTCGCTGATGGATCGACTTGATCAACCACAGGGCCGATCGGACCTTGTCCTGCACGTAGTCGCGCGTGTCCTTGGCCACCGCGGTCGCGCCGCCGGTCAGGACGTCCCGATACAGCTGGTTGATCTTCAGCTTCGGCAGACCGTCCTCGTTCAGCACCACGTGGAACTCGTCGCCGATCTTGTAGACGTAGATGTCCGGGATGATGTAGATGGGATCTTCGCCGCCGAAGGGCCGTCCCGGCCGTGGCTCGAGCCGCCCGATCAACCGCGAGGCGACGGCGACCTCCTCGGGAGTGATCCCGAGGGCCCGCGAGATCCCGCGGAAATCGCGGCGCTGCAACGCATCGAGATGATCCGAGACCAGGACGCGGACCAACGGGTCCTCGGCGCCGAATCGATCGATCTGGATCAGCAGACACTCGCGCAGATTCCGGGCCGCGACGCCGGCCGGATCGAAGAGCTGCACCTTGCACAGCGCGCTCTCCGCCACGTCCAGCGACACCCCGGCGGCACGCGAGATCTCGTCGAGGTCCGCGCGGAGATAGCCGTTGTCGTCGAGATTGCCGATGATGCACTTGGCCGCGGCCCGTTCGGGCGCGCTGAAATCCGAGAGCTGGAGCTGCCAGTCGAGATGCTCCCCGAGCGTCTCGCGGCGCGTCAGCGTGCCCTCGAGCGAGCGCCGCTCGTCCTCCTCGCGCGACTCGCCCTGGAAGCCGGTCTGCGGATAGGCCTCCGCGTAGCTCTGCCAGTCGATGTCGGCGATCTTCTCGGCGTCGCTGGCGTCCCGGTGCTCGGAGACCTCGTCCGGAACCGCCGCGGCTTCGGTTGCGGTGTTCTCGGCCTCGTGGCTGTCGGCCGCGACCTCTTGCGGCAGGTCCTCGTCCTGGTCCTCCGAGAGTTCGAGAACCGGATTCTCCTCGAGTTCCTGCGTGACGACATCGGCCAGTTCGAGCCGGGAGAGCTGCAACAACTTGATCGCCTGCTGCAACTGGGGCGTCATCACCAGTTGCTGGCTCAGGCGGAGCTGTTGCTTGATCTCGATCGCCATGGGATTCCTAGCCGAGCCGGAAGTTCTCACCGAGATAGATCTCGCGGACTGTGGGGTCGTCCGCGATCTCGCTCGGCTTGCCTTCGCGAAGAATCGAGCCGTCCTTGATGATGTAGGCGCGGTCACAGATCGACAGCGTCTCGCGCACGTTGTGATCGGTCACGATGATTCCGATCCCGCGCCGTTTGAGGTGCTCGACCACCCGCTGGATCTCGATCACCGCGATCGGATCGATCCCGGAGAACGGTTCGTCGAGCAGCATGTATTTGGGATCGAGCACGAGCGCACGCGCCACCTCGACGCGGCGCCGTTCCCCGCCCGACAGCGATCCCCCGCGGAGATGTTCCTTGCCGACGAGGCCGAGCTCCTGGAGCAGTTCGGAGAGCCGTTCCCGGCGCAGCGCCGCACTGGGCTCGATCGTCTCGAGGATCGCGTTGAGGTTGTCCGCGACCGAGAGGCGCCGGAACACGGATGGCTCCTGGGGCAGATAGGTGAGTCCGAGCCTCGCGCGCCGGAACATCGGAAGACCCGTGATCTCACGCTCCCCGAGGAACACCCGGCCGGCGCTCGGACGCACGCCCCCGACGATCAGGTTGAAAGTCGTCGTCTTGCCGGCGCCGTTCGGGCCGAGCAGGCCGACCACCTCCCCCGGAGCGACCTGCAGATCGACGCCACAGACGACCTCGCGGTCTCCGTACGTCTTGCGCAGGCCGCGCGCCGCGAGCAGCGGACGCGTCAAGGCGTCGCCTCGGGGGGCTTCGCGGCGGCTTTCTCGTCGTCCGGCGCGACGTTCACGACGGCGCCACCCTGCACGCGAATCCGGTCTTGCGCAAACAGGATCTCGATCCGTTCGCCGTCGACCTGGTTGCTGCCGTCACGCAGCCGGGCGTTGCCGACACATTCGAGCCGCTCCTCGGCGGGGAAGTAGGTGGCGCTCTCACACGAGAGTTCGCGGTTCTTCTGTTTCACGCGCACGTTGCCGGACGCCCGCAGACGGTCCGGCTGCGACGCTTTCGCCGGATAGTGGGCCTCGAGCCGGTCCGCGTGGACCCACAGGCCGCCCTGCTCGACGCTCACGCTGCGATTGAACAGCAGCTGGCGGCGCCCATCCGGGAGTTCGATCGCCTCGAGCTCGTCCGCGGTGATCGAGAGCGGCTGGCCGGACTCGATGTTCAGGAGCCCGGCCCCGGTCGCGGGTTCCGGATCCGCTGCCGGGGCGGGCGGCGCCGCGGCGTCGGCCGGAGCTGTCCCCGGCGCTGGGGACGCCTCCGCTGCGACACGGATCGTGGCAGGCTGGGCCGCGGAGTCTTCGGGCAAGGCGATTCCCTCCGGGGCCTCCTGAAGGCCCGGCGCCGGGTCTTCCTTCGGTTCGACCGCCGGGGGACTCGAGCCGATCGCCGACGGCCGCGCGACGGCCGTCGCGGAACCCACGGCGAGCACACCGGCAACCAGGAACAGAAGGGCCGCGGGGCGGCAGTCGATCTTCACGGCGTCTCCACGACGGAGGCGCCGGCCGTGAGCCGCAGTCTCCGGTCTCGAACGTGGTAGCGAAGTCCGCCGCCCTGCAGCGTGCGGCCCTGATCGTAGATCGTGACGGGGGCATCGGTGAACGCGATGCCTTTTGCCCGGTCATACCGGAGCCACGGACCGCGAAACTCGCGGCCATCGCGGAAGCGACCTCGGACATCGCCGATGGCGATCAGATCGTTGGTCGTGAGATCGAACTCCCCTTGCCGACAGCTCAGCTCGAGGCTGATCTCACCATCCTCGCCCGCCCACTCCGCCCGCACGCCTTCGAGGTCGGCACGATCGGCATGAAGCCGCACGGTCGCCTGGTCGGCCGTGACCAGGATCTCCCGCACGGCGCCGCTGCTCGCGACGAAGGTCATTTCGGTGAGAAGCATCGGCGGAACGGCGGCGGTCCCGGCATGCGCGGTTGCAGAACCGAGGGCCGACCACATGAGCGGCAACGCGACGATGATCGAAAGGCCGGTCCGCCGTCTCGTGGGCGGGACCAGCCTTTTCGGAGTGGCAGATAACATGCAAGGATCATACCGGCCCCCTGTCCGCCGGACAACGGAAAAACGGCAAGGATGGTCCGGGTTTCACTCGAACGCGAGCGCCGCCGCGAACGCGCTCAGTCCGGCTCGTGGCCGAACAGGGTCCGGAACGGTTCGCGCTCCACCACCCAGTGGGCCGGCCGGACGAGCAGCCAGTCGAGCACGACCCCGACCGGATGCAGGATATACGCCGCGATGCGGACCGGGTGCGCCGCACGTCGCGTATCGTGATCATCCGCGCGCGCAGCGTCCGGCCACGCGCTGGCGAATCCCAGCAGACCCAGCATCAAGCCGAG
Source organism: uncultured Pseudomonadota bacterium (assembly GCA_900696485.1). Lineage (GTDB taxonomy): Bacteria > Myxococcota_A > UBA9160 > UBA9160 > PR03 > CAADGG01. Next base: position 1,588 of record CAADGG010000040.1, on the reverse strand, counting down.
CGCGAGCCCGCGCCGGAACCGGCCGCCGCGACGCGGGGTTCGCTGCGTGTCCAGTTCGCTCTGTTCACTCGGTTCGCTCGGTTCGCTCGTCGTTCGATCGGAACGGGCCATCGGCCTCTCCTCCCGAATCCGGACGCTGGGACGGTAGCGCGTCCGGTCCGCTGCCATCAGGGCGCCCCGCGGGCCAGCGCGGCCTCGCTGAACAGATCGTCCGGCAACGCCGCGGGATACGCCACGTCGTGGAACTCGAGCACCGTCCGGTGCCCGGTCCGCAGATTCTCCGCCTCGATCCGATGCGCGGTCCACACGCCCTCGATCTCACGGATGTCCTGGATGCGAATCGTCTTGATCGGCTCTCCGCGGGGATCCCAGTACTCCCCGAAGCGCGGGATCCAACGCTCGGCATCGACCCGCAGCAGGATCCTTCCATAGCCGAGTTCGCGTGCGGTGCGCGGATCCACCGCCGTCGCTTCGACGACGAGGCAGGCCGCCCCGTCGACTTCCTCTTCCCCGATGGTGCGCCAGCGATAGTCCTCGATCGAAACGCGCGTTTCCTTCTTGATCTCTTCGAAGCTGAGATCGGTACCGAGGAATGCGCGACCCCGCTCCGACATCGCAACGCGGCGGGCCTTGCGCAGGTCGGGCAGGTACAGCCACTGCACGTCGTCGCGCGTGGGATCGGGATCATCCCAGGTGAGCAGGGCGGTGCCCTTCAGGTTGGCCGGTGCGTCGAAGAACAACACCGAGCGCCGTTCCCCGTTCTCGAAATCGCGACGGAACGATCGCGTCTCCCGCCGGCGACGGAATCCGTTCTTGTCGATCAGGTCCATGATCAAGATGCGGGAGACGTTGCTGCCGTCGGCCCGGGCATTGACCCGCCGCGCGATCTCCTCGCCATCCGGCCTGCCCTCCTCCGCCGTCGCCGGCGCGCCGGACAGCAACCCGAGCAGCAGCGGCGCGAGCGTGAAGCGGAACCTCGTGCGTGCTGACATGATCCCCGTGGTACCGAGTGCAGCGAGACGAAGCAAACCGGCGTTTCCCGAGCGCTCAGCGGCTTGGATCGCTGCGCTCCGGATCCGGCCGCGTGTACCACCACGCCCAGGCGATGAACACGGCCTGGAACGGAAGCCGGACCCAGTTGAGGAGGCCGAGACCTTCACGGCGGCCCCCGAGCGGGATGTTCTCGAATGCGATGTACAGGTTTGCCGGGAACACCGCGATCAGCAACGCGATGAGGCCCCAGGCCGCGAGCCGGCGCCAACGCGGGACCAGCACCGTGATCCCGAGCGCGACCTCCGCCACCCCGGACCCGAACACCAGAGCCTCCGGCCACGGCAGAAATGGTGGCATCATCGGAAGATAGAACCCGGGGTCGCGAAAATGGTTGATCCCGGCAGACACGTAGAAGGCCGCCATCACCCAGAGCAGGATCCGTTTGACGAGACTCACAGGCTTACCGTAAATCGGCCACTGGCGAACGCGCATCGCCGGGTGGGAGGAGCACACCCGGAGCCGTAATCCGGAGGCGGCCGTACCAAACCCGTACGCAGCGCCGAAGCTCGTCCGCCGAGGACATCGGCGCAGGGTG
>CAADGG010000039.1 GCA_900696485.1 uncultured Pseudomonadota bacterium | reverse complement strand
GCGCGGCGGCACGTTGTCTCGAGATGGCGGTTGCCTATGCGAAGGAGCGCATCCAGTTCGGCCGCCCGATCGGATCGTTCCAGGCGGTGCAGCACAAGTGCGCCGAGGTGATGCTGGAGCTCGAGTCTGCTCGCTCCGCGGCGTACTGGTCGTGGTGGGTCGCTGCGCAGCCGGAGGCCGATCCCGGAGAACTCGCCGAGGCCGCCAGCATCGCGAAGGCCACCTGCGGGGAGGCGCTGGCGCGCGCGGCGGCAGAGAACGTACAGATCCACGGCGGTGTTGGATTCACCTGGGAGTTCGACTGCCACCTGTTCTTCCGGCGCGCCAAGGCCGTCGAACACCTGCTCGGCGATCCGGTCTGGCACCGGGCCCGGCTCGCGGACCGTCTCGGCTTCTGAGCGCCGCACCGGGAGCTGCTCAAGCGGCCAATCCCTTCGGACGATCTCTTCCTCCCGGGAGGAGCGTCCACCATGCGCGGCCTGATCCAGAGCTACCAGATCCTCGCGACATTGATCTTCGTCGCGGTGTCTGCTGTGGTGTCGGGGCGCCTGCTGCTGCTGGCGCGCCGCACCGGGGAACGCCCGGAGCGGCTGCTCGGCCTCGGCATCCTGGGCACGGCGGTGCTCGGCTACGGCACGCTCATCGTCGCGCTGATCCTGCGCGGTGAGCCGATCGGCGTCACGGACGAACCGGGCCTGCGCTTGCTCAGCGGGATCGGCAATGGCCTCCACGATGTAGGCGTCTCGATGGTCGTGCTGTTCGTGTGGACGACCTTCCGTCCGGGCGAGACGTGGGCGCGCGCGCTGGCCGGCTTGCTGTTGCTGGCGCTCTGGGGCGGCCATCTCGGCGGGGAGCTCGGGAACGGCTACCGGAGCAGCGCGCCCGGGAATGCATTCTGGTGGATCCGCTACAGCGTGATCTGGAGCTATCCGCTCTGGATGATGATCGAATCCTACCGGTACTACGGCTTGATGCGCCGCCGCCGGGCGCTGGGTCTCGCCGATCCGGTCGTCACCAATCGCTTCTTCTTGTGGGGCAGCGCCTCGCTCGGCACCGCGCTCGCGACGTGGACCGCCAGCATCCCGTACTGGTTGACCGGCGGCCCCGAGGTCGCGATCGCGTGGAGCCCGGTGATCCAGGTCGCGACGGCGACCGTGGGAGTCGTCACCGTCACGATCTACGCGCTGACGTTCTTCGCGCCGGCGTGGTACCGGAACTGGCTGGTGGCTCCGGCCGAGGGGCCGGTCCCGAATCAGCGGATGGGGCCCCGGCGGGACTGAGTGCCGGCCGGTGTTTCCGGCGGGTTCCACACCGGCCGGGAGACGGCAGGAGACTGCTTCCCGCCGTTGGATCCGACCTTTTCGACGCGGAGGGGGGACTCACGAATCGGGACCGCGCAGGCAGCCGCGAGAGCGGAAGCGTGCGGAGAACGCCGATGACGGGGCGCCCGGTCTACCTGAAGCATCTGTCTCATTACCTGCCCGGTCGCGTGCTGGACAACCGGTTCTTCGAGCAGATCCTCGAAGCCGACGATGCCTGGATCCGCCAGAAGACCGGCATCGCCGAGCGCCGGCACATGGACGACTACCGCGGACCGCTTCCGGTCTGCGAGATCGGACGGCGTGCTGTCGACCAACTGGTCGCCGGCACGGGTTACGATCTCGCGTGCGCGGACCTGTTGGTGGCCGCCGCCGGGACGGACGATCTCCAGTACCCCGGCCCCGCGAACCTGCTGAGTGAGCACTACGGATTGCAGATCCCGGCGTTCCAGATGAAGAACGCCTGCGCGAGCGTCGTGTACGCCCTCGAGGTCTGCCGCGGCTTGCTCCAACTCGGCAGCTACCGGGACATCCTGATCGTGACCGGTGAGCCGTTCACCCTGCAGGCCGATTACGGAGACCGCCGCTCTGCGATCCTGTTCGGGGATGCCGCGACGGCGATGGTCGTGTCGAGGGAGCCCGGGGTCTTCGAGATCGAAGGGGTCGCCGTGGGCGGTCGCGGCTCCCGGGTGATCCATGCGACGGCGCCGGGCGCCCGCCCGGGCGCCCGCATCGATGACGCGCTGGCCGGCGAGACATCGCCGCGCGCCGGCCACGATGCGCCCGGTTGGGGTTGTTTCGCCCAGCAGGGTCGTGCGGTCTTCGACTTCGTGCTCGACACGATGCCCGCCGAGATCGAGACCTTCCTGGCCTCGATGGGCCGGGCGATCGGGGACGTCGAATGGTTCATCGCCCACCAGGCCAACCTCGTCCTGCTCGAGAAGCTGTGCCAGAAACTCGGCGTGCCGCCGGACCGGCATCTGCACAATGTCGAGCGCATCGGCAACGTGAGTTCGGCGGGTTGGGTCACGGTGCTGAGCGAGGAGTTGGCGGGGGGTTGCTTCGCCACCGGGGACCGCATCCTGGCGTCGGCGTTCGGCGCGGGATTGGCGTGGGGCAGCACGCTGCTCCGCAAACTCTGACGGAATCCGTCCGCGTGCGGATTCGGGGCTGGGGCTCCGGGTTCAGCAGCGGATCCCGAGCCCGGCCAGCGCGTGCTCGGCCTGCTCCGCCCAGCCGCGGTTGGCCGCCGGGTTCGCCGGACTCGGGTGCGGGATCCGTCCGATCGTGACCGGCATGCCGTCGAGCGCCGCTCGCGCACGCGCTTCCGCGAACTGCCCGATGCCGACGACGAGGCGCGGCTCGAGGTGGTGGATCATCTTCCGGAGCGCCGCGTCGCACGCGCGCAGCAACGGTTCGCGCTCGGCTGCGCGCAGCTTGTCCGGGGTGAGGTTGCGACCGCTCGTTGCGAGAAACAGCAGCGGGCAGTAGTTGGCGACGAAGAAGCGCGCAAAGAAGCGCTCGGGCGTGCCGAAACGATCGCGCGCGAAGCCCCAGAGCCGCGCCCCCGAGACCTCGCGCCGCGAGCAGGAGAAGCCCCGCACGGGGCGCTTCGGATGTTCCCGCGCGGGCCGCCCGACCGGCGCTTCGAGGTCGAGCCATTCGCGCACGAGGGTCACGTCTCCGAACGGGATGCCGGTCTGCGCCATCCCGAAGGGGCCCGGATTCATGCCCAACAGCACCATCTCCTTCGGGCCCTGGCCGTAGCGCTGCACGTACTCCCGCCACGGCGCGCGCGCATAGCCGAACGGATCGTACACATGCGTGACCGGCGGGCCGAAGGCGAGACGCGCCAACGAGCGGGAGAGGGAGTCGGAGATCCCGAGCAGGGACGGCTCGGTGCCGGAGCGCCCACCGCGGGTCGCTCGTCGGGCGGGCCGCGGGTCCGCCCGCGTCACGTGGAGCCGATCGTGTCCGACGTGCTGGGAGCACAGGAGCCGTGCGGCGCGGGCTCGAGACGCCAGCGTCCACGTCGCGAGGGCTTGGTGAGGGATTCGGCGAGCGTGGCCAGGAACCGCGCGCGGGTCCACTCGGTGGCGCCGAAGCGGGCCAGGTGTTCCGTGTGCACCTGGCAGTCGACGAGATCGAACTGCCAGGCCTCGAGCGTCTGCATCAGCGTCACGAATGCGACTTTCGACGCGTCGGGCTGGTCGGCGAACATCGATTCGCCGAAGAACACGCCGCCGAGCGACACACCGTAGAGACCTCCGACGAGCTCGCCGTCGCGCCATGCCTCGGCCGAATGGGCAAAGCCGAGCTCGTGCAGACGACGATAGGCCTGCGCCAGCGCAGGGGTGATCCAAGTTCCCACTTCGCCCCGGCGCGGCGCTTCGGCGCAGCGGCGCAGGACGTCGGAGAAGGCGCTGTCGAGCCGGACTTCGTAGCGCTGCTGGCGCAGCGTCTTGCGCAGGCTGTGCGAGATGCGCAGCTCCGCGGGGCGCAACACCATGCGTGGATCGGGGGAGAACCACAGCAGCGGCTGCTCGACCAGTGGCCACGGGAAGATCCCGAGCGAGTAGGCGAGCAGCAGCCGCTCGGGCGTCAGATCGCCGCCGATCGCGAGCAGACCGGAGGCCTCCGCCTCGTCAGGCGACGGAAACGCGAGCTGTGCGCCGAGCCGGTAGACCGCCACGAGGCGGAAGCCTAGCTCGCTTGCGCGACCTCCGGACGGGCCTCGCGTCGCGTGCGCGCGCGTCCGAAGAACGCAAGCCACAGGCAGGCGGCGGCGCCGAGGCCGAGCAGCGAGCTGAGCGTCAGCGCGGCGGGGTGCAGGCCCTCGGACCGGACGAACCAGTTCGCCGCCGTGACGACGTAGATGCCGACGCCGATGCCGGTTGCCGCCGCCCACAGACCCATGCGGCGGGCGCCATCGGCATCGGCGAGCCCGAGTGTGGCGCGGCGCCGCAAGCGCGCGTGCCAGCGGCCGGACTCGATCGCGGTCCAGCCGTAACAGGTCACGCCGGCGAGCGTCGATGTCCAGAACACGAAGGCCGGGATCGGCAGCGCCGTCGGATCGAGCAGCCGCTGCCAGAAGGACACCGCGAAGACGGCAGCGATTCCGACGACCGCCGCCCGCGCACCGAGCCGGCCCGGCCGGAACATGTGGGCGGTGCCGGCGGCCAGCGAGACGGCGCCGACGTAGATGAACAGGTTGCCGAGCAGTCGCGCCGCCGGGGCCACGGCCGGCGGCAGGAGCTGCATCCCGAACACCAGCAACGCCCAGCCGACCCCGCCGCCGAGGAACAACGCGGCTCCCAGTGCGGCCTCCGGGACTTGCCGCGTACGCCGGGCGAGCAGCAGCAGCCGACCCCCGGCGATGAGGCTGGTCCCGACGAACGCGCTGAAGCCGATGAGAGAAAGCCACTGCACGAGCCGCACATCGGAGACTCGGCGCCGGGACTTGATCGTCGATCGCGCTCACAGGCTTGCCGAAAATCGGCCACGGGCGAACGCGCATCGCCGGGTGGGAGGAGCACACCTGGAGCCGGAATCCGGAGGCGGCCGTACCAAAGCCGTACGCAGCGCCGAAGCTCGTCCGCCGAGGACATCGGCGCAGGGTGTGCTCCTCCCACCCGGCTCCGAACATCGTCGGCCGATTCTCGGCAAGCCTGTCAGGAGCGGCGCAGCGTCTCGAACGGCACGTCGCGGTCGCCGCGGCCTTCACGTGGCAGCCCGAGCACGCGCTCCGCGACGAGGTTCTTCTGGATCTCGTCGGTGCCGCCGGCGATGTGCAGGGACGGCGCCGTCAGGTACTGGTGCTGCCACGGGCCGTGCCGGCGCAGCGCGTCCGGGCCGGCCAGCCGCAGCCCGAGGTCGGCTCCCGCGCTGAGGATGCGGGCGAGCGCCAGCTTCATCACGGACGACTCGGCATCGGGAATCACGCCGCGCCCGAGCTTCGTCACGACGCGCGCGTTCAGCAGTTCGAGCGTCTTGTCCCAGCAGTAGAGCTGCGCGAGCCGGTCTCGCGTCAGCGCATCGAGGCGCTCGGGATGCGCGCGGGCATGCGCAGCCAGTTCGGCGAAGGAGAAGAAGCCGCCGGTCCCGCCGAGCGCCATGCGCTCGTTCAGCAGCGTCGTCATGGCCGCGGACCAGCCGGCGTTCTCCGGGCCGAGGCGGGCGGCATCCGGGATCCGGACCTCGTCCAGGAACACCTCGTTGAAGTGCGCGCCACCGGACATCTGGCGCAGCGGGCGCGTCGCGATGCCCGGCGCATGCATGTCGAGCAGGAAGTAGGAGATGCCCTTGTGCTTCGGCAACTTCGGATCGGTCCGGGCCAGCAGGATCCCGTAGTCCGAGTAGTGCGCGCCCGAGCACCAGGTCTTCTGGCCCGATACGAGCCAGTCGCCGCCGCCCTCGGGACGTTCCGATCCGGGCTCGCGAACGGCCCGCGCCGCGACGGCGGCGAGGTCCGAGCCGGCGCCGGGCTCGCTGAAGAGCTGGCACCAGATCTCGTCGCCGCGCAGCAAGGGCGGCAGGAAGCGCGCCTTCTGCTCCGGCGTGCCGTGCGCGATGATCGTCGGTCCGGCCATCGCGATGCCGACCACGAACAACGTCTCGCCGACGCCGGCACGCGCCAGCTCCTGGTTCCAGATGATCTGCTCGATCGGGCCGAGCCCGCGCCCGCCGTACTCGCGGGGCCACAGGATGGCCGCCCAGCCGTGCTCGAAGAGCGTCCGCTGCCAGGCCTTCTGGGCGTCGATCAGCTCACGTTCGTCGACGCCGTCATCGAACGGATGGCGCCAGCGCTTCGGCGCGTGCGCTTCGACAAAGGCGCGCGCCTCGGCGCGGAACGCGGCTTCGCGGGGAGCATCGCGGAAGTCCATGCCGGGAAATGAAACACGTTTCAATCTTTCCGGCAAGGCGGTCAGCCGGGCGATCGGCCCGGGCCCGGCCGCCGGATGGGGGAGCTACGGAAGCAGCGACCATTTCTTCCAGACGGCCATCGGTCCGTGCTCGGGACTGGTCATCTTCTGGTAGTTCGGGCTCTTCGGGTTGTTGCACCAGCCGAGACCGGTGATGGTCACCGTCTTCCCATCCGCGGCGAGGCGACGAGGGGCGCCCCAGAACTCGCAAGTTCCGCAGCGCTGCGTGACGCTGCTGTCCAGCACATAGCCGTCGGCGCCGCCGTGTCCCATCATTCCCATCTTCTCGTGCTCGTGCTCGGCGGCCGTGGCTTTGCCCACGATGCCGGCAGCCAGCACGGACCCGGCGGCGACGGCGCCGCTCTTCATCAGGAAGGCCCGCCGATCGGCTCGGAAGTCGGTCATCTTCGATTCCTCCGCTCGAGAGTGAAGAGTGATGAGGGGCATGCGGCCCGGCTTCGCATCGCCACGATGCAGCGGCCGGACCCGAGGGTCACCCTTTCGAGGACCCGCAGTCTAGGCGAAGTCCGGTCCGGAGTGTGTCGGCTGGCCGATCCTCTTCGCCCGGCTGGAGATCGGAGACGCTCGAACCGGTCCGGGTCCGGTGCCGGGGCGCGGCGCGGACGGGCGCGGCGTCGCGTCCCCGCCGACGAGGTCTCGCAGGCTTGCCGAGAATCGGCCACGGGCGAACGCGCATCGCCGGGTGGGAGGAGCACACCCGGAGCCGTAATCCGGAGGTGGCCGTACCAAAGCCGTGCGCAGCGCCGAAGCTCGTCCGCCGAGGACATCGGCGCAGGGTGTGCTCCTCCCGCCCGCCTCCGAACATCGTCGGCCGATTCTCGGCAAGCCTGCGAGACCTCGTCACGAGCAGACCACGCGGAGCGTGGACGCGTGCTCGGCCGTCGCGTCGAGGATGTCGTGCGCTCCGGAGGCTTCCACTTCGCCGATCACGGCCGCCTGGTCGTCACCGGCACCGTGGAGCCGTGCGACGGCGTCGGCGCTGCGCTCGGGCGCCACGCCGAACAGCAACCCGCCGCTGGTCTGGGGGTCGAACAGGATGTCGTACACCGGGTGGCGGGCGGCATCCGGTGTGACCCGCAGCGCCTGTCGCATGCGCGCGTTCTCCGCATGGAAGGTGCTGCGTACACCGCGCGCGAGGCACTCGCGAGCGCCGGGTAGCAGCGGAAGGCGCGCGAGGTCGATGGACGCGCCGACGCCGCTCGCGCGCAGCAGCGCCGCGAGATGGCCGGCCAGGCCGAAGCCGGTGACGTCCGTTCCGGCACTGGCGGCAACGGCCCGTGCGACACGGCTCGCGGCGGCAAGCGAGCGACGCATCGACGCGACGGCGCCCTCGATCCACTCGCCGCGCGCCTCACCGAGCATGTCGGCGCGCCACAACAGGCCGGTGCCGAGCGGTTTGGTCAGGACCAGATGGTCGCCCGGGACGAGCCCGGTCTGGCGCAGCAGTGCGTCACGATCCGGGGCCGCCCCCCAGACGGCGAAGCCGACGCTCAGCGCATCGCCGGTCACGCTGTGGCCGCCGACGAGCGTGACGCCATCGGCGTCGAGCGCGGCACGCGCGCCGGCGAGAACCTGGTACAGGGTTTCTTCACGGCGCGTCGGGCCGGATTCCGGCACCGTGACCAGCGCGAGCGCGAAGCGCGGCGCCACCGTCTTGGCCCACAGGTCGCTCGCGGCATTGACGGCCGCGATGCGGCCGACGAGCCACGGATCGTCGGTGAAGGCGCGGAACGCATCGAGACTGGCGACGACGACGGCGCCGTCCGCAGTGGCGACGGCGGCGACGTCGTCGGCTTCGGCGAGACCGAGGACGACGGCGGCGTCGGGCGGGACGCCGAGCCGTGCGAGCGCGCGGGCGAGCGGGGCCGCGCCGACCTTCGCGGCGCAACCGCCGCACGGCACGTCCGCCATGCCCGGCATGGCCGGAAACGCCTCCGTTCGCTCGCCGCCGGCGGTCAGGACCTGGAAGCGCCGCATGAAGCGGCGATCGATCCAGTCCTTCAGCGCGAACAGCGCTCGACCCTCGACCGGGAGGCCCCACTTGGCGCCGATCGCCGTGCCGTCGCCGACGTTCAGCAGCGCGAGGAAGTCGCGCTGCGCGCGGTACGGACGAAGCCGGCGAGTCCCCGCCGTTTCATGGGCAAGCTGCTCGAGGCGGGCGCGCAGGTTGCGCGCGAGGGAGGGTCCCTGACGCACGGCGTAGACACCCGCCTTCGGCAGCGGGCGCGCGAAGGCAGCGCAGTCGCCGGCGGCGAAGACGTCATCGTGGTCGACCACCTGCAGCGTCGGGCGCACGCGCACGAAGCCGGCGTCGTCGTGCGGTAGCGGGGTGCTGCTGAGCCACGCCGGCGCGCTGGCGCCGGGAACCCAGAGGACCTCGTCGCTCGCGAGCCTCGCCCCATCGTGGAGGATCAGACACTTCTCGGTGAGCTCGGAGGCGGAACCGGGCTCGGCCTCGATGCGGTCGACGCGCGCGCCGGAGTGCACCGTGATGTCGTACGCGGCGAGCCGCCGCGCCACGCGCGCAGCCACCCGGGCCGACATCGCCGGCAGCACCCGCGCGCCGCTGTCGATGAGTGTGATCTCCGCATCGCGGCGACCCGCGGCGGCGAGCCGCGCGCGGACCGAGAACGCCAGCTCGCCCCCGCCGGCGCCGGCGCCGACGACGGCGATCCGGATGCGGTCGCGGCGAACGACGCGAGCGAGCCGGGCGTCGATCTCCGCGACGAAGCGCCCGATCGGCCGCGTCGCCAGCGCATGGACCGCGACACCGGGAAGATCGAGCCCGCGCACGGTCGAGCCGACATCGAGCGACGCGACGTCGTAGTGCAGCGCCGGACGGCCGGTGAGTTCGATGCGTCTGGTGCTCGGGTCGAAGCCGGTCGCAGCGGCGACGATCACCGCCGCCCCGGCCCGGCGCGCGAGGGGTCGGACGTCGATCGTCAACTGGTCGGCGCGGTACTGGCCGGCGACGAAGCCCGGCACCATGCCGGAGTACACCGCATCGGTGCGGTCGACGACGAGCGCGACGCGGGCGCTCGGGATCGGCTCCATCGCGAGCCGCGCCAGCACTTGGACGTGTGCGTGGCCGCCGCCGACGAGGACCAGGTCGCGCATGGGGCGGAGCCTACCAGGACCGCCCCGCTGCGCCCCGGTCTGGCGCCGGACGTCCGCGCCGCGCCCGGCTCCCGAAGCTGCCACCGGCGAAGGCCACTGCCCGCTGCTTCGCTACCGTCCCGCGATGCCGCTCTCCCGCACGCTCGTGCCGCTGCTGCTGGTCGGATGCCTGTCGTGCGTCCCGACCGGGACCGGTCGGGAGGCGGCGCCGCATGTCGCCACCGGCGATCTGGACGGCGCCCGCGTCGCGCTCGAACAGCGCCGCCGCGAGCGACCGCGTGACGTCGACGTCCGCGTCGAACTCGGGGAAGTCTACTACCGGATCGCGCGCGACGCGCTGGACGATCGCTACGACGAGGCCCGCTATCTCGCGTTCCTCGAGCGCTCGGTGTCCGAGTTCCTGACCGCGATGGAACTCGCACCGCGCGACGTGCGCCCCCATCTCTATCTCGCCGTGATGGATACCTACCGGGGTGACCTCGACCGCGCGCTGCGCGGGTTCCAGAACACCCGCCGGCTCAGCCGCTCGCCGATCGCGTACACGAACATCGCGGAGATCCACGTCTACCGCGGAAGACTCGCCGAGGCGCGGCGCTGGAACGACATCGGTGTGCGCGGCGGCGCCCCGTACGGGGCCGTGCTGTTCAACGACATGCTGATCCAATGGCACGAGGGCGATCTCGATGCCGCGCGTCGGACCTTCGCACGGCTCAAGCGCAGCCACCCGGACATGATCCGGACGATCAACCTCGCGCGGCTGCCGGAGGAGCCCCGGCAGTTCGAGGACTTCGCCGGCTACTGCTGCGCGAGCCCCGCCTGCGGGCCGTACATGACGCACGCGTGCGGGCTGCTCTCGATCGCGACCGCGCAGCGCCAGCTCTCCGAGCAGGCGACGCTCGAGGAACTCCGGATCGAGATGGAGCGGGTGCGCCGGATGCGGCGGGTCTACGACCAGCAGCGGGAGCTCGAGATCGAGGTCGAGTAGCCGGACCGCGCCGTCGCCCCGCCGTCCCTCCGCCGGTCCCTCCGCCCGTCCTTCCGCCCGTCCCTCCGCCGTTTGGCAGCCCCTTCGAGAAATGATACACGTTCTAAAAACGCCCTCCCCCACCGGCTGCGTGCGGCGGGTCTCTCGGGCGGCCGGAGGCTGCGATGCGCGTCGAGCTGACCCCCGAGCAGTGCGAGCTCCAGCAGTTCCTGCGCGGTTACTTCGTCGCGCTCATGACCCCGGCGCTGCAAGCCGAACTCCAGGGCAGCGAGGGCGGCGGGCCGCTGTACCGGGTCGCACTCCAGAAGATGGGCGCCGACGGCTGGCTCGGGATCGGCTGGCCGAAGGAATACGGCGGGCAGGGGCGGACCCCGATCGAGCAGATGATCTTCGCCGACGAGGTCCAGAGGGCGGGCTTCCCGCTGCCGTTCCTGACCCTCAACACGGTCGGCCCGACGCTCGCGAAGTTCGGATCCGACGAGCTGCGTCAGGAGTTCCTGCCACGCATCCTGCGCGGCGAATGCCATTTCTCGATCGGCTATTCGGAGCCTGAGGCCGGAACCGACCTCGGGGCGTTGAAAACCCGGGCCGTCCGCGACGGTGAGGACTGGATCCTCGACGGACAGAAGGTCTTCACGAGCCTCGCCGACTTCGCCGACTACGTCTGGCTGGCCGCGCGCACGGATCCGGCGGCACCGAAGCACCGCGGCATTTCGATCTTCATCGTCCCGACCGATACGCCCGGCTTCAAGATGACGCCGACGTGGACCGTCGGCGACGTCCGGACCAACACGACCTACTACGAACAGGTGCGCGTTCCGAACAAGTACCTGGTCGGCGGCGAGAACAACGGCTGGGGCCTGATCGTCTCGCAGCTCAATCACGAACGGGTGTCGCTGACGCCGCATGGGCCGTCGCAGCGCCTGCTCGAGCAGGTCCGTCAGTGGGCGCTCGAGACGCGGCTGGCGGATGGCCGGCGCGTGATCGATCAGAGCTGGGTGCGCGACGCGCTCGCATGGGTGCACGTCAAGCTCGAGGCGCTGCGTCTGATGCAGTGGAAACTGGCGTGGAGCATGACGCAAGGGGCCCTTCACCCGGCGGACGCTTCGGCGGTCAAGGTCTATGCGACGGAGATGTACGTGCAGGCCTACCGCAAGCTGATGGAAGTACTCGGACCGGCCGGCGCCATCCAGGACGGATCGCCCGGCGCCGTCGCGCGCGGTCGTCTCGAGCGCATGTATCGCGCCACGCTGATCCTGACCTTCGGCGGCGGAACCAACGAGGTGCAGCGCGACATCATCGCGATGGCCGGCCTCGGCCTGCCGCATTACAAGACCTGAGGAGGCGGCCGTGGACTTCGCTTGTAGCGACGAGCAGCAGGCGCTCCGAGAACTGGCGCGCGAGATCCTCGAGACCGAGGTCACGCCGGACCGGTTGCGCGAGATCGAGACGAGCGAGGAACGGATCGACCGGAAGCTCTGGTCCACGCTGGCCGAGGCGAACCTGCTCGGGGTGGCGTTGCCGGAAGCGTACGGCGGCAGTGGCTACGGATTCTTCGAGCTGTGCGTGCTGCTCGAGGAGATCGGCCGGGCCGTCGCGCCGGTCCCGGCGTGGGCCGCGCTCGCGTGTGCGGCGGCGCCGATCGCGCGCTTCGGCAGCGAGGCGCTGCAGCGCCGCTGGCTGCCGCCGCTGCTCTCCGGCGAGACGCTGCTCAGCGCCGCGCTCGCCGAGTCCGACAATCCGGATCCGTTGGCGCCGGCGACCAAGGCCCGCGCCGACGGTCCGCACTGGCGGCTCGACGGCGCGAAGTTCTGCGTCCCGGCCGGCCACGTGGCCGAGCGTGTGCTGGTGCCGGCGGCGCTGCCGGACGCTCGCGTGGGCCTGTTCCTCGTCGACCCGAGTGGCGCCGGCGTCCGACTGGAACGCCAGTTCGTGACGGACCGCTCGCTGCAGGCATGGTTGACGCTCGACGGTGTGCGCGTCGCGGGTGATGACGTCGTGGGTTCGTTCGACGTGGGCCGCGACGCGCTGCAGTGGACCGTCGAGCGTGCGATCGCCGGTCTGTGCGCGATGCAAGTGGGCGTTGCCGACAAGGCGCTGCGCATCACCGCTGGATACGCCGCCCAGCGTCACCAGTTCGGGCGCCCGATCGGAAGCTTCCAGGCCGTGCACACGCGCGCAGCGGACGCCTATTGTGATCTCGAATCGATGCGACTGGTGGCGCTGCAGGCGGCGTACCTGCTGTCGCGAAGTCCGGTGTCGGCGAGCCCGGACGCCGTCGCGCGCGAGGAGCTGGCCACCGACGCCGTCCAGGTCGCCAAGGTCCTCGCCGGCGAAGCCGGACACGCGGTCGCGTATGCCGCGATGCACCTGCACGGCGGCATCGGCGTCGATGTCGACTACCCGGTGCACCGCTACTACCTGTGGGCGCGGCAGATCGAGCTCACGCTCGGCTCGAGCGCGAGCACACTGGCGGCGATCGGAGAGCGGCTCGCGCAGCCGGACTGACGCCCCGCACGGCCGATCCACCGGCTCGCCGGGGACCCGTTACCCTCGATCCTCCGATGCGCCCGACGACGCTTCGCGGCCGGTCCTGCGCTCCGCGCCGTCTCGCGACGGCGTTGGCGTTCGTGTGTCTCGCCAGCGTGGCGCTGTCGAGCCTTGCCGATGCCGACGAGCCCGCAGCCGACGCCGCGCCGGCTCCGCAGCTACGCACGCTGCGGTTCGACGGCGCGAGCGCGGCGTCACGCGGGGAACTGGCGGCGCAGCTCACGACGCCGGTGCCGCCGCCGTGGTGGCAGCCGTGGGTGCTCGACCCTCCGTTTCGTGAACTCACGGTCGAATCCGACGCCGAACGGCTCGAGCGCTTCTACCGCACGCTCGGCTACTTCGAAACGAGCGTCGAGCCGATCCTGCACTGGCGCGACGACGGCGAGCAGGCCGATCTCGTGTTCGCGATCGACGAGGGCGAGCCGGTGCGACTCGCCCGGCGTGGCATCGAGCTGCCGGCGGCGGTGCTCGCCCTCCAGCCACGCGAGCACTGGCTCGACGGGCTTCCGCTGGCCGTCGGCGACGTGTTCTCGCTGGATCGCTACGAGGCCGCGAAGAAGGAGCTGCTCGCGCGGCTCGCCGACGCCGGGCATCCGCTCGCGCGCATCGAGGGCGGCGCGGACGTCGACGTGCGAACCCTGGAGGCGCAGCTCACGTGGCGCGTCGAGCCGGGCCCCGTCGTGCGCTTCGGCAGCGTCCGCGTCGAGGGTCTCGAGCGCACCGACGAGGCACTGGTGCGCCGCGAGATCACGCTTCGCGAGGGCGACGTGTACTCGCTCGGCGCGCTGCGCGAGACGCGCACCGGCATCCAGGAGCTGCGGATCTTCCGCTCGGTCGTGGTCCGCCCGCTGCCGGAGGAAGCGCACGACGGCGCCGACGGCGACGTCGTCTGGCCGGTCGAACTCCTCGCGTCCGAGCGCCCGCCGCGCAGCGTAAGGGTCGGTGGCGGCTGGGGGACCGACGATCGGCTGCGTGGTCAGCTCGCCTACCTGCACCGCAACTGGCTCGGCGGCGCACGCCATCTGGACGCGCGTCTGCGCTTCTCACGCCTCGAACGCAGTTTCTCGTTCGGCGTCGAGCAGCCGCACTGGGGGGCGCGCCGGCAGACGCTGCGCTTCGAGAGTCGGCTCGGGCGCGATCTCACGCCGGCCTTCGATGCCGAGCGCCTCGTCAGCGCCGTGCGCGTCGCACGCCGCTTCGGCACCGATTGGAGCGCGCAGGCCGGCTACGAGTTCTCCTGGAGTTCGATCAGCGATGCGGACTCGACGACCGCGTGGCTGCTCGACGATCCGGAGCGCCGCGTCTTCCTGAGCGGACTGCGCGTCGGCCTGCGCCGTTCCACCGTCGAGGATCCGCTCGATGCCCGACGGGGATCGACGATCGATCTGTCCGTCGCGCCGTTCCTGTCCGCGCTCGGCTCCGACGTCTCGTTCGTGTCGACGCAGCTGCACGCTCGGGCGTTCCAGCCCGTCGGCCCGACGGTCCTCGCGGCCCGCGTTCGGCTCGGCTCGTTGCAGCCGCTGCTCGGTTCGTCGACGGACGAGATTCCGTTGCCGCAACGCTTCTACGCGGGGGGCGGGAGTTCCGTGCGCGGGTTCTCGTTCTGGCGGCTCGGGCCGCGCGAAGCCGACGGCCGGGCCGTCGGCGGCGCCTCGGTCTTCGAGGGCAGCCTCGAGCTCCGCTTCCCGATTCGCGATCCGGTCGGAGGAGTCGTGTTCGTCGATGCGGGCCAGCTGGACCTAACGCCGTGGCGCTGGAAGCCGGCCGATCTCACGGTCTCGCTCGGCGCCGGCTTGCGGGTCGGCACGCCGCTCGGTCCGATCCGGCTCGATCTCGCGCTTCCGCTGAATGCTCCGAAAGAGGCCGGCACGACGTTCTTCCACTTTTCGATCGGGCAGGCGTTCTGATGCGCCGCCTGTGGCGAAGCGCGCGGCGGATGCTCGTCGTCAGCGCCGGGCTCGCGCTGTTGCTGGCGTTCGCCAGCGCGTTGTTGGTGACGGCGCTCAGCCGGGGCTGGCAGCGCGAGTGGCTGGTTCACGAACTCGAGACGCGGCTCGGCGACGCGCTCGGCGGCACGCTGCGGATCGGCGGCCTCGAGGGTCCGCTGCTCGGCGACTTCCGCGTCCGCGACCTCGAGCTGCGCGCCGGCGGGCAGCCGCCGCTCACCGTCGCCGTCCTCGACGTGCAGTTCGAGCTCGCCCCGCTGCTGCGGGCGCGGCGGCTCGAGATCCCGTCGCTTGCCGTCGAAGGGTTGCGCCTCGCCGTCGCAGAGCAGGAAACCGGCTGGCGCGTGTCCGGCATCGGCCAGACGCTCGGCACTGCATCGGATGCCGACGGGACGGACGCGGCGTCGTTTCCGCTGGCGGCGCTCCGGGTCGGACGGCTCGACGTGCGCGACACACGCGCACGCCTGTCCCTGCTCACTGGTGACGAGGCTGCAGAAGGGGAGACGCAGGGTCGGACGGAGCTGGCGCTCCGTGTCGACGGCATCGTGCGGGAGTTGCGCTGGCAGCGCGGCGAGCCGTTCCGGTTGCCCGCTGCGCTGGAGGTCGAGTCGAAGCTCGATCCGTCGATCGTCGTCGGGCGCGCGATCGAGCGCGGCGCCCTGCTCGCAACGCTCGAAGGCAAACGCTTGCAGGTGTCGCGAGCCGCGCTGGTCAGCGACGCCGGCTCGCTGTCGCTCGAGGGTGGCGTCGTCGAGTTCGCGACGTCCCACTGGCCACCCCGGCCGACTGCGGTGCACGCTCGCGTTCAGGTCTCCGCGCTGGACCTCGGCGTACTGAGCGGGAAACCGGAGCTCCGGACGCGCCTCGATGGCCCGGTCAGTGTCTCGTTCACGCCCGACCCGTCCGGCGCGGCGACGACCGGCCGGCTCGCGCTGGAGGCCGACCTCGCGTCGCAGCGATTCGGTCCGCTGGCCATCGATCGCGTTCGTCTCGCCGGCTCCGTGCACACCGGCACGCTCGTCGCCGAGCTCCAGGAGGCGCGCTTGCACGGGGCCCTCGGCGAAGTCCGCGCCCACGGCGCCGGCGCTCCGGCGGGACTCGAGCACGCGGAACTGCGCGCGGATCTGCGCGTCGAGCGGCTGCCGGCGGCGTGGCGCGGGGGGCAGCTGCTCGCCGGACGGCTGCGCGTCGACGCGACGGCCCGCGGCGCCTGGGACGATCCGCGCGGCACGTTCGCGCTGCGCATCGACGACCTGCGCCGCGGATCGTCGCGGGGCCCCGCGGCGTTGCGGCTGCGCGGCGAGGCGCTCGGCGCGCGACGGCTGCGGTTCGACGAAGCGACGCTCACGCTGCCGCAGGCAGAGATCCGCAGTGACGGTCCGGCCGTGCTGCGACTGCGGCTCGACGCCGGCGCCGCACCCGGTTTCGCCATCGAGCAACTGACGCTGGTCGGGCCGGGATGGCGCGCGCGCGCGAGCGGCCATGCGTCGACCGCGGCGGCCCACGCCCTGCGGCTCGACGTCGAGGCGCCGGACCTCGGCGCGCTCGCTGCGGTGTGGGCCGACGGCCTGCCGGTCAGCGGTCGCCTGCACGGCTGGATCGAAGCAGACGGCGCATGGACCGCGCCGGCGCTGCGCGGCGAGTTCGTGGCCGAGCCGCTGGTCGTCGGCACGCGACCGCTCGAGCGGGTCCGCGTCGAGTTCGAGCCCGACGGCACCCGGCAGCGGGCCGTCATCCGGCTGCACGACGGCGGCGTCGAGCAGGCGCGACTCGAGCTGGCGGTCTCGCGGGCCGCCCTGTTCGGCGCCCCGGGCACGCTGCTCGAGCGGCCCGACACGCGCGCGCGACTGCGTGCCGAGTCCGTCGATGTGGCGTGGCTCGGCGGTCTGGCGGGATCCCCCGGCGAGGACCTGGCAGGCGTCCTCGAGGCCGACGTGCAGCTCACCGGGTCGCCGCGCGCGCCGCAGGGAGCCGGCTTCCTGCGCCTCGTCGGCGGGAACGTGTTCGTCGAGGCGCTGGCCGGGCCGATCGGTCCGATCGATGCGGACCTGCGGTTCGACGGCTCGGTCGTGCGCGTCGAGCGGCTGCACATCCCCGGCGCCGGCTCGGAAGGGGCGATTCGCGGCAGTGGTCAGCTCCAGGCAGACGCCGACGCGACGCTCGGCAACACGGACCTGCGTGTCGAGTTCGACGATTTCGCGCTCCCGCTCGGCGGGCTCGTGTCCGGACGCCTGGCCGGTTCCCTGGCGTTGCAGGGGGCCTGGCCGGATCTCGAACTCGGCGGCCGCATCGAGATGCGTCCGGGCCAGTTCCGCTTGCCCGAGGCGCGCGTGCCAGGGTGGGAGGAGATCCGCGTCCACGGGCTCGACGAGGGTGCCGACAGGCCGGCGCACCCGCGCAGCTCGCAGCCGCGCGGGTCGCGCGCGTGGCCCGAAGCGCTGGGGCGCACTCGTGCCCACGTGACGCTGGCGCTCACCGGGGATTCCCGCGTCCTCGGACAGGGCGCCGATCTGCGTATCGAGGGGGAGGTGCGACTGCTCAAGGAGCCCGGCGAGGAGCCTTTCTATGTCGGCTCGATCCGCACGACGGAGGGTCACTACCGCTTCCGCAATCGGCGCTTCGAGATCGAGCACGGAACCGCCACGCTCGCTGGCACCCGGCAGCTCGATCCGGAACTCGACATCGTGGCGGTGCAGAACGTGGGCGACGTGACGCTGCGGATCGTCGTCGGTGGGCGCGCCTCGGCGCCGGTCGTCACGCTGGAGAGCGACCCCCCGCTCGATCCGACCGACCAACTTTCGTACCTCGCATTCGGGCGGCCGGCTTCGGCGCTGGGATCCAGCGATGCCGCGCGGCTCGAAGCGGCCGCGACGCAGGTGGTCGGACAGATCCTGCTCGGCTCCGGAGTCGGCTCCGGGCTGTTCGAGAGCCTGCCGCTCGATCGCTTCGAGTTCGAGGCTGGGCGCGGCGAGGCCGGAACGGGGATCCAGGTCGGCGCCGAGGTGCTCGAGGGCGTACGACTCTTCTACGAACGCGATCTCGGGACGGGGCTCGAGGGCACCCGGATCGAGTGGCACTTCCATCGTAGCTGGCTGATCCAGAGTGCGATCGATGAGGAGGGAGAGGCGGGCGCCGACGTGATCTGGACATTCGAGTTCTGAGTCGACGGCCGTCAGCGCGCCGCCAGCAGAGCCGGAAGCTCCGCGATCGAAGCGAGGAACGCTCGCACGGATCGCTCGGCGAAGTCCGCGCGCGGTGAAGGCCCCGACAGCACGGCGACGAAGTCGATCCCCGCGTGAGACGCGGCCTCGGCGTCGACCCGGTGATCGCCGACGTAGAGCGTCGTTTCGGGAGTGACGCCGAGCCGCGTCATCGCTAGCAGCAGCGCATCGGGCGCCGGCTTGTGCCGCGGGACGTCCTCGCCGCCGATGATCGCATCGAAGTGATCGCCGAGGGCGTGGCGCGCGAGGATCCTCTCGATCTGGTCGCGGCGTTTCGTCGAGCAGATCGCCGTGGCGAGACCGGCCTCCCGCAAGCCGCCGATCACGTCGGCGACCGGTGCGTAGACCCGCGTGCGCTCGTGCATGATGCGCTGCGCCAGCGTGTGGAAGCCGGCGCGGAAGCGTTCGGCCAGCGCGCGGTCTTCGATCCCGTGCAGGACCCGCAGCGCTTCGGGGAGCGGCAGGCCGATCGTGCGCCGGATCGCATCGGGGGCGGCCGCCGGCAGGCCGAGGGCCGCGAAGCCGGCCCCGAAGCATTCGATGACGGCCTCCGAGGAGTCCGCGAGCGTGAAATCGAAATCGAAGAGAATGGCGCGCACGCCGGCAGGGTGGCGGCTCGGACGGCGACCGGCCAGTCCGGGTCCGCTCGCGATCCGCACGGACCGGCGGCATTCACCGGAGCCGGAACGAGTCGACGCGTTCGCGCAGGAACTCGTCGATCGCACGCAGCTCGGATGCGGCGGGGAGCTGGTACTGGATCCCGATGCCGGGCTCCTGCTCGGCGCGGCCCGGAACCGGCACGGAGAGACTGTGCCGGACGTGCGCGGTGAGCTGCAGCGGCCGCTCGCCGAGCGACAGGTCCAGCGTGATCCGCGTGCCGACGGGCGGCGGTTCGGGGAGCGCGACGTAGGCGCCGCCGATCGAGAGATTGCGGACCTGGCCGCAGCGCCGGCCGCCCGCGGTCTCGAGCTTGGCGTCGAGGCGGATCGGCACGCGCAACCCGCTGCGCGGATCGAGATCATCCTCGCTCGACAGCGCCGCCGCGACGGCAAAGCGCAGCTCCGCCGGCTCGTACGGTGCGAACAGCACCCAACGGATACCGCGATCGCGCAGCGCCCGAAGCAGCGCGCGGTCGCGCGGCGGAGCCACCACGAGAATCGCACCGGCGCCGGCCCACAGCAGCGGTGTCGCCCGCGCGAGGGCCTGCTCGCGCAGCTCGGGGGACAGCGTGCCGGGCAGCACGAATGCGCCGACCCGTTCTTCTTCCTGGTCGGCGAGTTGCAGCGCCTCGTCGAGATCCTTTGCGTAGAGCGGATCGACGCCGCGCTCGATCAGGCCCAGCGCCTCGACCCCGAGACCGGTTCCTGCCGGATCGAAGATCACGGCGAAGCGCTCGTAACGGCTCATCGCAGCCCGGGCGTCTGGGCAGACATCCCGGGCTGGATCGTCCGTCCGCCGGGCGTGGTTGAGCGGGATCTGGCGCACGCCCTGCGCGGTCGCGATCCCGGCCGCTATCGGCGCGCCGGGAAGGCGCCGACGATCGAGCGCAGATCCCGGATGACGGCCGCCCGCTGCGCCGGCGTCGAGGCCCCGAGGCGCACCAGGACGAGATCGCGTTCCGGATCGACGACGATGTACTGGCCCTGGAAGCCGTTCGCCGTGAAGATCCGCGTCCCGTCGAGCGCGAGCCACCAATGCGCGCCGTACTGCCCGAAGGACGCCGGCGTCGGCGTCCGCGCGTGATCGATCCATCCCGCCGGCAGCACGCGCTTGCCGTCCCAGACCCCGTCACGCAGCGCCAGCAGGCCGAAGCGCGCGAAGTCCCGGCCGGTCGCGAACACGAACGACGAGCCGATGAAGGTGCCGGCCGCATCGAAGCGCGGCTGGGCGCTGTGCATGCCGATCGGCTCGAACAACGCATGGCGCAGGAACGCCTCCATGCCGTCGCGTCCGCCTCCGACGGCCGCGCCGGCGATCGCCGCAACGACGTTGCTGGTGCCGCTCGAGTAGTTCCAGTAGCTGCCGGGCGGGTGGGCGAGTGGACGCGCGATCGTGTAGCCGGCCACGTCCTCCTTGCCCGCACCGAACAGCATCTCGATCACGTCGGAGCGGCCCGTGGGTTCGTAGACCTCGACGAAGTCGAGTCCATCGACCATGCGCAGCAGATGCTCGAGCGTGATCTCTCGGCGCGGATCGCCGTCGCCCCGCCATGTCGGGATCGGCGCCGGCGCCGCGAGCGCGAGGCGCTGCTCCCCGAGCAGGATGCCGATCGCGGCGTGCGTGATGCTCTTTGCCATCGACCAGGACGGGAAGCTGTCGGCGGCGCCCCGGCCCGGTGCGTAGCGCTCGAAGACGAGCCGGCCGCGATGGACCGCCAGCAGCGCGAGCGTCTCACCGTGGCTGTCGGGCGCCGGCACCTGGAAGGCCCGGTCGGCGACCGCCGCGAGCTCTGCGATGTCGACATCGGGGTCGGGCGGCCCCTCCGGCCATTCGGAGGTCGGCCACGGCACGCCATCGGGCTGCGGCGGGAGCGGGAAGAGTCCGGGCATCGCGGCAGCCTACCGCAGCGCCGACCGGCCGCACCGGCCGCACCGACCGGCACCCGCAGCCAGCCCGGGCCGCCTGTGCCGGAACGCGCCGGCCGTTTCCTATGTTCCCGGGGGCTCCGTCGGGGGCCCGGAAGGCGCCACCCCGCGATGAGCGCGATCGACACCACCGTGATCGTCGTCAACTGGAACTCCGCGAAGGATCTCACGGCGTGCCTGGCGTCGCTGCGCCGACAGACGGAGCGGGATTTCGAGACGATCGTCGTCGACAATGGCTCGTCGGACGATTCGATCGAGCGCGTTCGCCGCGAGCACCCGGAGGTCCGCGTCCTCGAGAACGGGGCGAACCTCGGTTTTGCCGAGGCCTGCAACCGCGGCATCGCCTGCTCCGATCGTTCGTGGGTCGCCCTGCTGAACAACGATGCCGTGGCCGATCCTCGCTGGATCGAGGAACTCCGGTCGGCGGCGCGCGCGAGCGACGAGGACGTCGGCATGATCCAGGCGCGCATCATGGACGCTCTCGCTCCGGCACGAGTCGACTCCACTGGCGTCGAACTCCGTCCTGGCGGGCGGTTCCACGACCGCGAGTCCGGAACCACGTGGACCGGCCGCGACGGGCTCGAGGAGATCTTCTGCACGTCGGCCGGCGCGGCGCTCTACCGGCGCGCGATGCTGGATGCCGTACGACTTCCGACCGGCGTCTTCGATCGCGACTTCGGGCTGTATTTCGAGGATGTCGATCTCGGGTGGCGGTGTCGGCTGGCTGGCTGGTCCGCACGGCTGGCGCCGCGGGCCGTCGTTTATCACGCCCGTCACAGCAGCTCGCGGCGCCGCGGTGATCGCTTCGTCGAACTCCAGTGCCGCCGCAACCGGATCGCCACGCTGCTGAAGAACGCCTCCCTCGCGCTGCTCACTCGATCGCTCGCCGGAACGCTGCGCGATCTCGTCCTGATCTTCGTCCGCAGCGGACCCGGCGGCGTCCGCGGCCACTTCCACAGCATCGGCCACGCCCTCTCCCAGCGGTCGCGGGTCACGGCTTTGATCCGGGTGAGCCGGCGCGACGTGGAACGTCACTGGCGAATGCTGTCGTGAGGGAGACGGTCGTGCCGTTGTGGGGCGAGAGACGCTCCGATTCGCTCGTCCTCTAGCTGTCCGTCAGTCGATGCCGAGCAGCTTCGCGCCGTTCGCCCACAGTACCTGGTGTCGCAGCTCCGGCTGGCCCTCGGTGGCGATGAGCACCTTCGCAATGCTGATCGCCGGGTGGTAGAACGGCCAGTCCGAGCCGTGCACGATGCGGTCCGGATCGCCACGCTCGATCATCCGTCGGACCGCGCTCAGGGACTGCGACGAAGTCTCGAGCCAGACGTTCGGGTAGCGGCGCTGCAGTTCGAGCGCCTGTTCGAACTGGCGCGCGCCGGAGTGGCCGAGCACGAACGGCGTGCGCGGATTCTCCGCGATCGGAGCCTCGTAGAACTTCACCTGGTTCAGGTACTGCCCGAGGCGCGGCTCGATGCCGGCCGGCCCGCAGTGCCAGAACACGATCAGGTCGCGCTCGCCGCACATCCGATAGAGCTCGCGCGCCCGGCGGGCATCCGGCCGGACCATCTGCACGGCGGGATGCACCTTGATCCCGCGCGCGCCGCGGGCGAGCTGGGCGTCGAGGCGGCGCTCGCGGTCCCGCGCGTACGGATGCACCGAGCCGAACGAGCGCAGCTTGTCGGACGTGGCGTCTGCGGCGTCGAGGGCGTTGGCGGCGTTGTTCGAGAGCACCGGATAGTCGATCGGCAGCAGCAGCGACGCGCGGATCCCCATCTCGTCCATCTCGCGCGTCAGGTTCGGCACGGTATGGGTCGCCCGCATGCCGCGCGCGCCCACGCTGCGGAGCGTCAGGTCCCGCGTCAGCTCGCGGATGTGCTCGGGCGACATGTTCTGGTTGGCATAGACGTCGAGGTCGATCGCGCAGCAGGACGGCAGGTAGTGCTGGGTCTCCGGGTGCAGCTTCTGCAGGTCGACGGAGACCGGCCGCACGTACGCGAGCGCGAGATGGGTGTGGAGGTCGGCGACCGGCCCGACGCTGCGGTCCTGCAGCACGAGCCGCTGTTCGTCGGAACGGGCAAACCAGGGCAGGCGTTCGAGATCGAGCAGGGACAGGAAACGCGACGGCAGCACGAAAGCCTCCGGAAACACGTCCGAAGGCTACGGCACCCGCGTGTCGGCCGCGATCCCGCCTGTCCACGCCAGTGGACGGTCCGGAGGCTGCACTGTCCACTGGCCTGGCAGCGGCGATGCGCCTGGGGGCGATGGCCGCACGCGAGCGGCACGCACAGCGCGCAGCAAGCGCTGGAACCATCCGGCACGCCGCTTGCTTTCCGTCGGTGGAGAGAACCCTGGAGCCGACGATCCATGAGGCCCGGCATCCCTCCTGCCCCCGTCCCTCGCGTCTCGCTGGCGCTTCGGCAGCTGCGAACCGGTTTCGGTCCGTCGACCGAGCCGCCGCGAGCCGTTCGTGAGCTGCGCCGTTGCGTGCCCCCGCTGCTTCTCGAGCGGATCGATCGCGGAGGGCTCGTCGATCTCGGGGAGACGTGCGTCTCGGTCCTGGCAGGCGGGTTTCACGGCGCGACGACCTACGCCTCCATACATCCCTCCCGCGCGGTGTTCTCGATCCTCTGCCGGTTTGCGGCCGATTTGACCCGGGCCGTGGAGCAGGAAGGAGGAGAAATCTGTGAGCTGCACCATGACGGTGTCATCGCGATCTTCGGCACTGGGGCTTCGCAGGCCCACATGGAGCAGCACGCCGTCGCCGCCGCCTGGGAGATCGCCGAAGCGGCGCGGAGAACACCGCTCGAGACGAACAGGGGGGCGGAGAATTCCGGTCTGTCGACCGCTCTTGGTGTGGCGACCGGGGATGCATACGTCGGTGGGATCCATGCCGGCGGCCGGATCTACTGGAGCGTCGTGGGCGACGCCAGCAACCGCGCGGCTCGCTTGCGCGACGTCGCCCGTCGGAACGGCGTCCCCGTCGCGGTCGATCTGCGCAGCCATGAGACATCCTGTCACCGAATGGAGACGGACCGTCAGCTCCACTGGCGTCCGATGACGACCGGCCTGGACGGCAACCCGGAGGCGTTTCTCCTCTCGAGGAGCAAACGCTAATGCACCCCTCCGGGGCCAGCGCACGCCCCTTTCCGGACCTTGTTTTCTCCCGGTCTGGACAAGGGGCGTGCGCCCAGCTCGGGTTCCTCGTCCCGCTTCGGTGGCGAGCACTCGGCGGCGTGTCGGGTACCCTCGGTCCGAGGGAGCACGAGGAGTCCGTGGAGGACCTCGAGCGAGTTCGCCGCGAACGAGATCTCTATCGGCGCCTGCTGGATCTGTCTGCGGCGACGGAGGTCGAGCCGTTCCTGCAACAGGCGCTCGCCTGCATCGTCGAATACACCGACGCGCACTGCGGTTACCTCGAACTGGAGCCCTTGCCGGGGACCGAGACCGGAGAGCAGTGGTGGCTGGCGCACGGCTGCTCGGGGCAGGAAGCGGAACGCATCCGCGCGAGCATCTCGCGCGGAATCATTGCCGAGGCGCTCGCGCGCGGACGAACGATCGTGACGCATTCGGCGCTGCTGGACGAGCGTTTCGAAGCGCGTTCGAGCGTCCGTCGCGGCCACATCGAGGCGGTTCTCTGCGTACCGATCGATGGCGAGGCTGCGCGCGGCGTCGTGTATCTACAGGGCCGTCCGGCCGCCGGCCCGTTCCGCGACGAGGATGGCGAGGCCGCCGAACGCTTCGCGCGGCACCTGGCGCCGCTGGCCGGTGGACTGCTGGCACGCCGGTCGGTGGCGGCCGCCGGCGATCCGACTCATTCGCTGCGGACACGCTTCCGACTCGACGCCATCGTCGGGCGTTCTGCCGCCCTCGCGTCAGCCCTCGAACAGGCCATGCTCGCCGCACCACTCGATGTGAACGTGCTGCTGTTGGGAGAGTCGGGAACCGGAAAGACCCAGCTTGCCCGCGCCATCCATGACAACAGCCGCCGGCAGCACGGCCCGTTCATCGAGATCAGCTGCGCAACGATTCCCACGACGCTGCTCGAGAGCGAACTGTTCGGATCCCGGGCGGGCGCCCACTCGGAGGCGCGCTCGGAACGCGCCGGCAAGATCGCCGCTGCGGAGCACGGCACGATCTTCCTGGACGAGGTGGCGGAACTCCCGTTAGAGGCCCAGGCGAAGCTGCTCCAGCTCCTCCAATCGCACACCTACTATCCGCTGGGCGCGAATCAACCGATCCGCGCCGATGTGCGCCTGATCGCGGCGAGCAATGCAGACCTGGACGAGGCGCTCCGAGCGCGGCGGTTTCGCAGCGATTTCTACTATCGACTCGAAGTGCTGACGATCCACATGCCTGCTCTTCGAGAGCGAAGCGAGGACCTGTGCGACCTGGCGCAGGCGCTGCGCATCCGCGTGTGCGAACGCCATCGACTGCCACGGCTGCCGATCTCCGCAGCGGGCCTGCGGGCCCTGGCCGCAGCCGATTGGCCGGGGAACGTCCGACAGCTCGAGAATGTGATCGAGGCCGGTCTGGTGCGCGCCGCCGGCCAGGGCGCGGAGCGTGTGGAGGTCCGGCATCTCTTCCCGGAGCGCCCCGAGGGCGGAGTTTACGATCCAGAGGTCGTCACATTCCAGGAAGCGACGAGGCGCTTTCAGCGGGATCTCCTCGAGCAGACGCTCCTGGACACGGACTGGAACATGGCCGAGACGGCTCGGAGACTGGATCTCGCGCGGTCCCATATCTACAACCTCGTGAGGCTCTTCGGACTCGCTCGCGATTCCAAGCCGCCGCGTCGTGCGGACGAGGAGTCATGACATGGATCGCTGCTTCGACATCATCATCGTCGGGGCCGGGCCGGCCGGCTGCGCGGCCGCGCTGCAGCTCACCCAGCGTGCCCCGGAACTCGCCGCTCGGACCCTGCTCGTCGATGGCGCCGTGTTCCCGCGCCACAAGCCTTGTGGGGGCGGACTCGTGCCCCAGACCGATCGACTGCTGACGCATCTCGGGATTCCGGCGGACGTGCAGGATGTGACCGTCCGCTCCGTATTCTTCCACTACGCCGGGGGCTCGAAGGACAAGGCATCGACACGACTCTTCCGCGTGGTCCGCCGTGATGTCTTCGATGCGTCGTTGCTGCGGCAGGTGAAGAAGAGAGGCGTCCACGTCCGCGAGGGAGAATGGGTGTCGCTGCTGACGCGCGAGCGGGAGTCCATCTGCCTCGAGACACCCCGCGGGCGTTACCACGCGCGCGTCGTGATCGGCGCCGACGGCGCACGGAGCCGGGTTCGCCGCGCGCTCGTCGGTCCCGCCCGTGGAGAGCAGTTCGTCGCGCTCGAGACGCTGATGGCGGACGCCGCGGCTTCCGACGAGGCCATCTTCGACTTCCGTCTCGCGGCGCAGGGGCTGCGCGGGTATGCGTGGGACTTTCCATGCATCGTCCGCGGAGAGCGCTACGTGAACCGCGGGATCGGTGGGAGCCGCTGGCCGTCGGGGATCTCGCTGCGCGATCTCTTCGCCGCCTCGATGCTGGAGCGCGGTTTCCGGCTCGAACGGTCCCATGTCGAGGGTTGGTCGGCGCCGCTGTACCACCCCGACAGTCCCCAAGGTGCTCCGGGCGTG
This sequence comes from uncultured Pseudomonadota bacterium, assembly GCA_900696485.1. Taxonomy (GTDB): domain Bacteria; phylum Myxococcota_A; class UBA9160; order UBA9160; family PR03; genus CAADGG01. Next base: position 26,489 of record CAADGG010000039.1, on the reverse strand, counting down.
CTGCTGGCAGGGGATGCGGTGGGCGTCGATCCGTGGCTCGGCGAAGGGATCTCGGTGGCGCTCGGAACCGGCATCCTCGCGGCGCATGCCGCGGCCGACGGGCTCGCGGAGGGCTGTCTCGACTTCTCGGATCACACCGAGCGCGTCCGCGAGAGCGCCGTCGGCTGGCAGCTGGAGCGCAGTCTCGCGATCGCCGAACCGTTCTACGAAGCGGCCGGACGGACAGGGGGTCTCGCCGGCTTTTTCGCCGCGAGTCCATGATGCCGAGCGTCGCCCCGGTCGTATTCCTCGAGCTGCTGGGAACGGTGGGCTTCGAGGCGGTTCGTCCGGGCGGTCCCCGCCTCGATCGCTTCCGCGTCCGGCCCGACTTGCGAGGCATACTCGAGGAGCTGGCGCCCCACGCGCGGATCGGCGTCATCAGCAGCGATCCCGAGATCGACGTTCCGAGCCTGAGCCGCGTGCTCGCCATGTCCGGCGTGATGCCGCTGTTCACCGCGGCCCCGGTCGTCGCCGATCCGCGGCTCGAAGCGACGAGGAGCCGCACTCTCGCAGCGACGGATCCCTCCGCCTGGCCAGAGCGCGTCCTCTATGTGGGTCTCGACGCGACGCTGCGCCTGGCTGCCGTGCGCCGAGGCTGGCGGGCGGCACCGCACCCCCGCCTCATCCGTCCGCTGCTGGCGAACGATTCGCTGGTCTTCCTGCGCCTCGACGGTCGCCCTTCGTCCTGGCGTTCGGCGCTCGTCGGCCGCCCTGTCGTGCCGTTGCTCGACGCGCGTGCTCCGGACGCGGCGCTCTACGTCGTGGCGGCTCGTTCCGCCATCGACGGGCTGCGCGCGATGCATGATGCCGTCCATGTGCTGCCCGGAGATCCCGAGGTGGCATCGCTGCAGATCGAGGCCGTCGATCCGCCGTCCGGAGCGGGAGGACGCTCGTTCGCCGAGTTCGTCGAGAGGCTGCGTGGCGACGAGCGCATTGCGTTCGAGTGGGGGAACTCCCGCGATCTCGTGCTCGCCGTGCCCGGTGATGTTCCACCCGGCGCGCTGCACCCCCCCGTCGGCCGTCACGGTCACACGCGCGTCGGGCATCCAGATCCCCTCCTTCTCGAACCGGTGGCCGCGACGGCACCGCTCGTCGGTCGCGGACTCATGGCGCAGGAATTGGCCGCATTCGGTCAGATCGACGCGAGCCGCTATCAGAAGGTCCTCACGTCGGTCCTCGCGGCCTCGCCGGGGCCGAGCCGCAACATCGGTCATGTGGGCAACGTCGTCGCGACCGATTGGTCGACGCAAACGTTGCTGACGCTCTGCGGCCAGGCACGGGCGTGTCCGTTCCCGTTCAACGGCGGGACGCTGCGCAACGTGGAGGCCGAGATCCCCGGTACGTCGGCGGAACTCGTGATCGTCGCTGCGCATCTCGACTCGACGGCAGCCTTCTCGCCGGGGTATCTGACACGAGAAGCCAGCCATCCCGCCCCCGGCGCCGATGACGACGCCAGCGGCATCGCGGCGGTGCTCACAGCGGCGGAGCGGCTCCGCACGCTGGCAGACGAGACGCAGCCGATCCGGACGATCCGTTTCGTCCTGTTCAACGCCGAGGAGTACGGTCGGGGCGGTAGCCAGCACTATGCCGAGGAGCTGGAGGCGATCGGTGCCCCCGTCGCGGCGATGATCCAGGCGGACATGATCGGTTGGCGGGATCCCGGCGTGGCCGCGCGCCGCTTCGAGATCCACGGCACGGGGCCTGCTGATCATGCGGACCTCGTCGACGCCACGGCGCAGCTGACCGCACTGGTGCGCGATGCCGCCCGGCAAGTGGCCCCGGCGCTCGAGGCCGAGTTGTACCCGCTCCCGGGCAGCAGCTCGGATCCGGCGACGCATCGCAGTGATCATGCAAGCTTCCTGAGCCGCGGCTGGCCAGCGTGTCTGGTCAGCGAGAACTTCTTCGTCGAGGCCAGCGGGTCTTCCCAGGATGCCGGCAATCCGAACTACCACACGGAGAGCGACACACAGGCATCGTTGGACCTCTCCTATGCAGCCGACATCGCGCGTACGATCGCGGCTTCGGCATGGATCCTGGCGACTGCCGGCACTCCGCCCGTCATTTCCGGCGGACTGCCGCGCCGTGACGAGATGCCCGCTTCCACCGAGCCCATCAGGAGGACCTCCGTCATGCCGAACCCCGGACCCGCACCCACGAAGTATCTGGTCGAGTTCCTGGCCCAATGGATCCGCGATGAGCCCTTCCGCTGCCGTGTCTTGCACAGGGAGATCGATGCGCTGACACAGTACGGACTCAACGCGGATCAGCGTGATGTGCTTCTCAGCCTCGATCCCGAGAGGATCCTAAAACGGATCCGCGTCGAGATGAAACAGTTCCTCGGCATCGATCTCGACCGTCTCCGGAGCGAAGTCGGTGGACCCGTCCCGCAGGTGCCGGCACCGGAAACGATCGAATCCTCGACTGCAACGGGCCAGCGGTTCATGAGGTCGGTGAGCATGCTGATGGCGGAGCAGAGCTTCTACGGGCAGGGCCGCGTGCATCTACGCCGAACGCATCCGCTCCACTGCCCGAGCGGCTCGGATCAGGAGATCTCCGTCTTCGGCCAGGGCTTCGATGCCACGCCGGAGATCCGTTTCGAACTCGAGGTCGGAGAGCCTCCGAAGCTCGAGATCGTCACTGGCGAGGTCCTCGATATCCATTGTGACGTCGACGTCTACCAGAAGGTGTTGACGAGGGTGAACTTCGAAGTTCCGGGTCAATGGATGGTGCGCGGCCGCAACGACTCCGAGGGAGATCCGTGGAGCGTCGAGCGGGTGATCCTCACCGTCGACGGATGACGATCGATCCCATGCTGCCGCCGCTGCAGGGACCGGTGGTCCCGCTGCCGTGTCGGACCCGGGAGCTGCTGATGATGGCGCTGCGCGATGCGCCGGCGGCCCTGGTTCCGCCCGGTCCACAGCCGTTCCCGGGTCTGGTGGATCCGTGGCCCGCCCTCGCCAGCGAGGCGGCACTCGAGTGCCGCCTCGAAGCGGGTCCCGCTCCGGTCGATTTCGCGGTCTGTCTGCGCGACGCGAGGCGCTCCGCCCTCGCCGGTGCGCTCGAGTTGCCGGAAACGGAGGCCCTGTCCGCGACATCACCCGACTGGAACCGCATCGTGCGCTTCCTTCGCGAGTGGACGCAAGCCGGAACCGGCCTGTCCAGCGGCGTACGGGCGGTATGGCTGGAGGTCGATGCCACGGCCGCAGCGCCGTTCCTGATCTTCACGATCGATCCGGCGCGTTACTACAGGACCGGCCGCGGCGATCCGGAGGCGCTGCTCGCCGTGCTTCGAGCCGGTCTCGATCCACTGGCCGACGGGCTCTCGCGCGCTGCGGCCGACGGACTCGTCCGTGTCGTCGCGGGCCTGCCGGCCAGTGCGCAGGTGCTGCACGCGGCGGTGCGGCCGCGGCCGGAAGGGGCCGTCGTCCGGCTCGTCGTCCGGATGCCGTGGCGGGTGCTGCCGACATGCGTCGCGTCGCTCGGCTGGAGCGGGGATCCGGCAGCGTTCGAGGATTCACTCGCCCGGCTCTGTCGTCGTACGCTCGTCCACTCGGTGAACGTCGACCTCACGCCGGACCTCGGCCCGCAGGTCGGCATCGAGTTTCACCATGCGACGGCGCCGGACACGGATCCGCGCTGGGTGGATGTTCTCGACGAACTCGAGGCGGTCGCTGCTTGCAGCCCCGCCAAGCGGCGTGCGATCGAGGCGTGGTGCCGCATGGATCGGAGCGTCGAAGTCACGGACCTCGCGATGAGATCGCGGCGTGGTGGCGTCGTCCGTCTCCAGCACGATCTGATGGTCAAGGCGATCTACACGCCTGGGGCACGGCTGCGCGCCAAGGCCTACCTCGGTGTCGCCCCGGTGCTCGCAATCGTCTGATTCGAGAAACCCGGCGCCACGAGGTGGGCCCAGCGATCGGGGTCGTGCACGCCACCGCGTCGCATCGCCGTCCGCACCGCTTCCGCAGCGCGCACGTCGTCCAGCAGTTGCGCCCGATGGAGACGGGCCGCCGCCGTCAGCAACGCGGAGCCGGCGCGCTCGCCCGTCTCGATCGCCGCCTCGAGCGACGTCTGGGCGGCATGGAACGCCGCGCGGTGGGCGGCCCGTCCGGCATGCAGCAGGTGTACGTGGAGCGCCGCGTCGAGTCGTCGGATCCGGCTCAACGGTCTCAGGTGGCGGTCGAGCGCACGCAGCCAGGCCGTCTCCGCCGTCCGGCTTCGGCTCGCCGCGGCCAGCGCGAGGCGCCCGCGCAGGGCGAGTACATCGACACGCGTCAACGGAATCCGCAACAGACCCGAGGCGCGCAGCGAAGCGTCGACTCCTTCGAGCCGTTCCCAGCCGTCCTCCGGCCGGCCTTCATAGAGATCGCAGAGTGTTTCGATCCGTACCGCGTAGAGGTGTTGGATGTGAAAATCGCGGCGCGTCCACAGCTGCCGGCCGTGGCGTGCCAGCTCCCGCGCCTCCTCGGTCGCTCCCGCCGCGAGCCGTGAGATCGCGAGATACTGGATGGCGGCCGTCTCCGCATAGCGATTGCCGGTCGCCGTGGCCGCATCGCGGAGTTCCTGGGCCCGGATCGCCACCTGATCGAGTTGGCCCAGATCTTCCAGCGCGCGCAGTGCGGAAGCGCGTCCGAGATTGGTTTCGAGCGCAAAGCCGCGACAGGAATGCGTGAGGCGCCGGATTCCGGCATCGCACCGCGTGACGGCCTCGCCCGAGCGTCCGGCGAGCATTTCCACCTGGCCGCGGGCGAGATCGATCGTGCCCCACAGCTCCGGCATGTCGAGCTGGGCCGCCAGCGCTTCGGCCTGCCGGAACATCCGCTCGCCAAGGCGTGCGAGCGGGCCGCCCACCACGGAGATCGATCCCCCTACGATCGTCAAGGCGCGTGCGGTGCGCAGCGCATCTCCGGTGCGCTGGGCTCGTACCAGGGCGGCCAGCGTGAAGTAGATGCCGCGCGCAGGGTCGGCGTCCACGAGGTTCTTGCCGGCGCCGTAGCACGTGTCGATCCGAATCCGCTCGAGCACGGGGAGGGACGGATCCTCGGTCCCGGATGGCGGCCGCCTCAGTGCGGCGACAGCGAGCAGCCCGATGGCCCGGCGCATGGCATCACGCGCGGATGCCGGATGTGGCACGCCGAGTTCGCCGAGCAGAGCGCGCAGCGCCGCGAGTCCCTCGTCGACAGCGCCGCCGGACAACAGATGCTCGGCGCTGCGGCGGCGCAGCTCGAGTGCATCGATCGATGTCGCGCCCTCGGCGGCCTCCAGAAAGAGCCGACCGCTCTCGACGAGCCGCGCGGCATTGGCCAGGGCGTCTGCTTCGCGGGCGCGGAGATCGCGTTCGCGTTCTGACGATCGCGGGTCCCACGCTCGCGCGTCGCGATACAGCATGGCCGCACGTTCGAACGCCAACAGTTCCGTCGCCCGATTCGCGGCGTCCACGGCGTAGTCGGATGCGCGGCCCCACATCCGCGCTCCGGCGAAATGCTGCGCGAGGATTTCTGGCTCGACGTGGCCGGCAGCCTCGAAGCTCAGGGCGAGCGCGCGATGGCAGCCGACCGCATCGTCGTCGTCGAGCCGACCGAGCACCGTCTCCCGGATCCGGTCGTGGTAGGTCTCGACGAGGGGTTGGCCGCGCACCGGAGCCGAGCGCAGCAGCCCGAGATCCTCCAGACGCTGTATGGCGTGACGGCCGCGCTCACCGATCTCTGCCGCGCGCAGGACCAGGCGGCGATCGGTCGGAAGGCCGCACACCGACACCAGATCCAGGAGTCGGCGTTCGAGTGGCGGGAGACGTCGGATCCGGGAGGCCAGCGCGTCGGCGAGGCGCGGCGCGGCAGGGCCCTCCGAAGGCGTCCCGGGTCGCTCGGACCGGAGGTACCACAGCAGCTCCTGCAACAGGAATGGAGAACCTGCTGTCTGCCCGATGAGGTCCGCGAGTTCCGCCTCCGATACCAGGCCGGCGGGGCACAGTTGCCGCGCCACCGCCAGTGCGTCCGCGGCGCTCAGCGGTTCGAGGAAGATCTCTTCGAAGCCCAGTGCGGAGAACTCGCTGGCGAGCGCGCGCAGCTCCGGCAACAACGGACCGGACTCCTCCACCTCACCGCGGTACGTCAACACCAACGCGAGCGACGGAGCGCCCGGAGGCCGCAGCAGCTCCGTAAACAGCGCCGCGCTGTCGGCGTCACTCCATTGCGCATCATCGACCCAGACCACCAGCCTTCGTGCCTGGCCGAGCCGCCGCAGCAGCTCCCGCAGTGAACCGACGCCGCGCCGGCGCGCCTCGGCGACATCGAGCACCGGGCCGGACGCCGGGGCCGTGCGATCCTGCAACCGGGCGAGGACGGGAAACAGCCGCATGGCGGCCGAGAGGTCGTCCGGTAGCACGGAGCGTCGTTCCTCGGCGGGCCACACGAGCAGTTCGCGGGTCATCGCATCGACGACGGGGTCCAAGGCCTTGAACGGAATCGCTTCCTGCGGATGACACCGGCCGCGCAGCGTGATCGTGTGCGGGTCGGTATCGAACTCGCCGAGCAGTTGCGTAGCCAGCGCCGTCTTGCCGATGCCGGACGGCCCGGACAGCCCGGCGATCCGCACGCCGTCCCGCGCGCGGAGCCACGAACGCAGAGCTGCAAGTTCCCGGTCGCGGCCCACGAAGAGGCGCTGGGGAGCGGCGCGAATCGGAAGCGGTGTCCACGTCGCAGTCGGCGTCTCGTGATCGAGGACGGCCAGCAGCTCCCGTGTCGAGGGTCTGGCAGCAGGATCCGGATGCAGCAGGCCGACGATCGACTCCGCCAGCGGTTCCGGGAGTTCGGGATCCCACGCCGGAAGCTCTTCGCGTGTCAGCGGTCGCTGTCCCGGCGCGGGTGGCGGTCGACCCTCGAACGGATGCCAGCCGGTCAGCGCCTCGCAGAACAGGACACCCACGGAGAACCAGTCGGACGCCTGGGACACTCCCATTCCCCAGAGCTGCTCCGGCGCCATGCACGCGAACGTGCCCGCCACGCCGGTGTCGTCGGCGAGGCCGGCGCCGCGGGAATCCGTCGGCAACGCCAGGTCGAAGTCGAGGATGACGACGCGATCCGTGGGGTCGATGCGCACGTTGGCGGGCTTCAGGTCGCGGTGCAGGCGGCCCGCCGCGTGCAGCGCCGTGAGTCCGTGGACGAGTTGGAGAGCGGCGCGGCGGAACCGCTCGTAGCGCTGCGATGGCCGCATCGGTCGGCCGCTGTCGAGCCGGATCGCCGTGACGAAGTCGGCACCGGGCACGAATTCCATCGTGAAGAAGCATGCGTCGTCGCGGACCACCAGATCGAAGAGCTGGATCAGGTTCTCGTGGACGATCCCGGCGAGCGCACGGAACTCGTTCTTGAGTCGGTAGACCTGCTCCGGCGACCGATCGCGGATCGTCTTCAGTGCGACCTCGATGCCGGACTCACGGTCGAAGACGCGATACACAGTGCCCATGCCGCCGCGCCCGAGGCACTCGACGACGCGAAATCGCGCATCCCCGACGAACTCCCGGTCCATCTTTCTCCCGTCTCGAGTCTACGCCCCGGAGCGCGACGGCGAAACGTCGAACCGGCGGGCTCCGCCACCGGCAATGCCGGCTGCGTGACACCGGGCCGGCCGCTCGCGTGGTCGGGAGTGACGAGCGGCCTGCAGGAGCTGGCAAGCGGCTCGCTGTCCCGGGGGAGCGGAACATCGGGGCCAGGCTCGCGCGATCGGGCCTCGGGTGACACCATGTGCCGAGGGAGGGCACGCCATGACGGACCTACGCGGTCGCTGGGCATTGGTCACCGGCGCGTCGAGCGGACTCGGGGTGGACTTCGCGCGCGAACTCGCGGGGCGGGGCTGCCCGGTGGTGCTGGTCGCGCGGCGCGAGGAGCGACTCCGGCAGCTCGCCGCGGAACTCGAGGCGGCGCACGGCGTCGCGACGCACGTCCTCGCGCTGGATCTCGCCGACCGTCACGCGCCGCGTACGCTCCACGAACGGCTGCGCGCCGACGGCATCGCCGTCGATGTGCTCGTCAACAACGCCGGCTTCGGCGTCTTCGGGCCATTTCTCGAGATCGACTGGGAGCGCGAGCGGCAGATGCTCGAGCTCGATGTCCTGGCGGTCGTCGAGCTGACCAAGCGTTTCGCCACCGACATGGCCGAACGACGCGCCGGCTGGATCCTGCAGGTCGCTTCGATCGGCGCGTTCCAGCCGACACCGACCTACGCCACCTATGCCGCTGCCAAGAGCTTCGTGCTGTCTTTCAGTGACGCGATCGCGCACGAACTCCGCCCCTACGGCGTGCACGTCTGCACGGTCTGCCCCGGCGTCACCGCGACCGAGTTCCTCACCGTCGCCGGCCAGCGCCCGACTCTCTACCAGCGGCTCATGATGATGCAGAGTCCGGCCGTTGCACGCAGCGCCGTGCGCGCATTGCTGCGCGGACGGACGAGCGTCGTGCCGGGCGTCGGCAATGCGCTCTCGGCGTTCTCGATGCGCCTCATGCCGCGGGGGATCCAGGCGACGATCGCGAAGGCCGCGATGAGCGGCGGCGGAAGCGGCCCGACCTAGGCTCTGCGGCAAACCCTCGCGCCCGGAAGCCGGACGGGAAGCCACCGGCTCCGCGCACGTTCTCGCGGGGGGATCCTTCTTCCCGGCTCTCGCGGCGCGCGAGCCGGAGGCTTTGGCGCACGCAGCCTGGATCGACCGCCCCCGGCCCGCTGCCGAGGCCGTTTCCGTTCTCGGCAGCGGGCCGGGGGCGGCGCCGGGAGCCCGGCGGCTCCCCGCTCAGCCGACCTTCATCTCCATGAAGCAGAGCTTGTTGCCGTCGAGATCGCGCACGTACCCGCCGTAGAAGACCCCGGGGATGCGCTCTCCGGGTGCGCCCTCGTCGGCCGCGCCCAGCTCGAGGGCTTTCGCATGAAGCTTGTCCACGCGCTCCCGAGAGCCTCCGGGGATCGCGACCATCTGGCCGTTCCCGGCATCGTGGGGCTTCTCGTCGTACGGGATGCAGACGGCCAGCATCGGCTGCTGCGTCGAGGTTCCGTAGAACTTGATGCGGTCCATTCCGAAGAGTTGCTTCGCTCCGATCTCGGCGAACAGCGCGTCGTAGAAGGCGACGGCGCGGTTCAGATCCTTGGTTCCGATCGTGACGTACGCGAGCATCCGAATCTCCTTTGCGGGCGAAATCCTTTGCGGGCGAAGGCGCGATTCTAGCCGGGCTCGGCCGGGTTGGCGCCCACGCTCGTCCGTTCGCCGCGCCTCGGGAGCCGATCGTGCCGTCGCCTGCGACGTCGTGCTGGTCGCTCGACTCGCCGGCTCACCCGTAGCGGCAAGGTTGCCCCGCCGGTTGGCTCCACGAGCGGATGACGCCACCGTGCGATGCGTCGGTCACCAGAGAGCACGGGCTCACGACGATTCCAAGGAACGCACCCGCCTCTCGAGACCGGTGTGTGATCAGTCGTCCATGTCTCTTCTGCGTCTCCGCAGAGACATTCCAAACGGAGCGCACCCGAGCTACCGTCGATCGAGCCGGCGCGACACCACGACGACCCATGTCCGATCCTTGGGGTCCGGCCGAAACCCGTCCGGCCGAAACCCGTCCGGCCGAAACCCGTCTGGCCGAAACCCGGCAGGGAGCGGAGGGGACCCATGAACCGGTTGGTGAACGTCGCACTGGCGATCGGCATCACCCTCCTGACCTATCTGCTCGGCGAGGGACTGTTCGCCGTCTTCCAGGGTGACCAGCTGCATCGCAGCCTCATCCAGCGACTGATCGCGCGGGTCGCCAGCGTCGGCGATCCCGCGCCCCGTTTCTTCCGGCCCGTGTTGACGGATCCGGCGGAGATCGAAGTGCTACTCGACGCCCTGCGACGCGAGGGTGTCGGCCTCGGCAACTCGCCCTATGACGAGTTGCAGACCGAGCAGGCCAGCATCAGCCGTGAGGTCGACGGTTGCCCCCAGGGCCGCCCCGACATCGCCAAGACGGTCACCTTCCTGCGCACCCCTCTGTTCGAGACGTTCAATCCCATCGTCATGTTCTACGACGCCGGCCGGACCCTGTCTGCACCCCTTTCGCGGCTGGTCGACCGCTATGCGGTGAGGCTCACCTCGTACTCGACCGACGCCTTCGGCCTGCGACGAACGGTGCCCCTCGTCGATGCCGCGGACATGGTGTGGGTCGCCGGCGACAGCGTGGCGGTCGGCGCCATGGTCGACGACGTCGAGACGCTGGCCTCAGTCCTGCAAAGCCACGACTCCGAGCGGCGCTACCTCAACCTCGGCCATGGCGGCGCGGAGGCCGCAGAGATCCGCTGCAACCTGGAGCGTGCGGCCGATCGCTATCCCGGGCGAGTCCGGGAGTTGATCTATGTCTACTGCGAGAACGATTTCGACGAATCGGAAAGCATGGGTACGCCCGAGAGTGTAATCGGCTGGCTGCAGCAGTTCGTGGCTGAGCAAGGCATCGGGCGCACGACCGTGGTCTACGCCCCCTACATCTTCAACGTCGTTCCGGAGTCGACCCGGATTCCCGGCACGCGTGGAGAGCGCTTCGAGGACCACGCCGACGAGAAGGCTCGGTTGATCCGGCTGGTCGCCGACGCCGACTTCGACTGGCTCGACTTCGGTGAGATCGCCCTCGACGAGGCGGACGCCCAGGGCTCACCGTTCGGAGCGCTCTCGATGTACATCGACGTGGTGCATCACTCGCCCCAGGGCATCGAACGCCTGGCCCAGGCGCTGCGCGCGAGGCGCGAGCGCTAGCGGACCGGCGCAACACGCTGCGGACGCCGGTTGGGTGCCCGGATGCCTCGAGAACGGGGTGGTGCGAAGACCTCGATCCTCAGGGAGAACCCACCGATGCATCCGCCTGTCTGCGCGGACCTGACGCCGGTCTCCCAGCGACTCGTGATCCATCGAGGGTGCGCACTCGCCGGGTAGGTGACGGAGGCGGCCGCAGCCGCCGGAGTGGGACGCGGGCTGCCGTTTCGGCTTTCCGAACCCGGAGTCCCGCTAGTGTCCTGTCTCGGAAGTGCGCCTGCCTTCGATCGCGTCGACGCCGGGCTCGGGCGGCAGGAAGCGGCTCGACCAGGCCGCGATGATCGCGACGGCGTAGGCGGCGTCCTCGGGTCGCGAGAGCAGGTGGTCGGCGCCGCCCATCGCGACGAAGCTCTTCGGGTGGCGGGCCATCTGGAACAGGCGGCTCGCGTTCTCGATGCCCACGGTCTGGTCGACGGGCGAGTGGAGGATGAGCAGCGCCTTGCCGAGGTTCGAGACGGCCGGCTCCAGCGACGCCGCCGAGAGGTCCTCGAGCAGCTCCCTCCGGATCCGAAACGACCGGCCGGCCAGCGTGACGAGAGCCTCGCCTCGCGCATCGATCTCTTCGCGCTGGTCCGCAAACAGCTTCGTCACGTGGTGAGGATCCGCGGGTGCGCCGATCGTGGCGACGGCCACGGCCTCGGGAATGCGCCTCGCCGCGGCCAGCACCGCCGCGCCGCCGAGGCTGTGGCCGAGCAGCAGGGCCGGCGCCTCGTGCTCGCGACGCAGGAAGTCCGCGGCACGGAGGAGGTCCTCGACGTTGGACGAGAACGTCGTGTTGGCGAAGTCTCCGGCGCTGTTCCCGAGTCCGGTGAAGTCGAAGCGCAGCACGGATACGCCGTGCGCGGCCAGTCCGCGCGCGACACGCGAGGAGGCCACGAAGTCCTTCGAGCAGGTGAAGCAGTGCGCGAAGAGCGCGTAGGCGCGGGGTCGCCCGGGCGCGTGGTCGAGGCGCGCGGACAGGACGTCCCCGTGCGCTCCGTCGAACTCGATCCGCGTCGATCCGGCTGACGGCATGCGTGGTGCCCCCCTCGTCCGTGCAACGGCCCATGGTCGTCGGCCTTCTCATGATGCTCGCCAGCGGCGTCGGCCGCGAGGCTGTCCCGGGCGACGGCAGGGTGACGAAGGCGTCGCTGCTCGCGCGGGACAGCCTCGCGGCCGACGCGCCGCACCCCGCGGACCCGCCGAGCGCGCGGATCCCCTCGCCCCCCCGGTCTCGCGACCCACCGCGTGCCGCCCCGCGGTTCCGGGCGAGCGTTCACTACGCCGGAGCGGCGTGGGTTGATCCGCTGGACCAGCTCCGGCATATTTAGAACACGTTTCAATCCTTCTGTACGCTGTCGTCTCGTTGCCGTCTCTCTGCCGTCTCTCTGTCTGCCGTCTGGAGCCCGCCCCCCGATGCATCTCGACCTCACCGCCGAGCAGCATGCCCTGCGCCAGCAGCTGCGCGCGTATTACGGCGAGATGTTCACGCCGGCGCTGCGCGCGGCGCTCGATCGCGAATGGGACGACATGGGCGGTTCCGTATTCCGGCAGGTCGTCGGCCAGATGGGGCGGGACGGCTGGCTCGGGATCGGCTGGCCGAAGGAATACGGCGGGCAGGGCCGGGGTCCGCTCGAGCAGTTGATCTTCTGGGAAGAGACGTACCGGGCGCGGGCGCCGCTGCCGATCATCGGCGTCAACACGATCGGGCCGACGCTGATGCAGCACGGCACCGAGGCGCAGCAGCGGGCGCTGCTGCCCGGCATCCTGCGCGGCGAGCTGTTCTTCGGCATCGGCTACACGGAGCCCGGCGCCGGGACCGATCTCGCGTCGCTGCGGACCACGGCGGTGCGCGATGGCGACGAGTGGGTGATCAACGGCCAGAAGCTCTACACGACGCATGCGCACGACGCCGATTACATCTGGCTCGCCGCCCGCACCGATCCGGACGCCCCGAAGCACAAGGGCATTTCGATCCTGCTGGTGCCGACGTCGTCGCCGGGCTTCTCGGTGACGCCGATCCGGACGCTCGGCGGCGAACGGACCAACGCGACGTACTACGAGAACGTGCGGGTGCCGGTCGCGAACACGATCGGTCCGGTCCACGGCGGCTGGACGCTGATCACGTCGCAGCTCAACCACGAGCGCGTGACGCTCGCGACACCGGGCACCGCCGATGCGCTGGTCGAGGCGGTCTGGGGCTGGGCCGCCGAGGCGCGCCGGCCCGGCGGCGGACGCCTGCTCGACGAGCCGTGGGTGCAGCTCCAGCTCGCGCGCGTCGTCGCGAAGCTCGAAGCGCTGAAGGTGCTGAACTGGCGCTCGGCGTGGTCGCTCGAAGCGGGCGCGCCGCACCCGGCCGAAGCGTCCGCCGTGAAGGTGATGGGCACCGAGTTCTTCGGCGAGTGTTACCGCCTGCTGCTCGAGATCACCGGCGAGGCCGGCTTGCTGGCCGAACGGGAGCCCGGCGCGCTGTTCGGCGGCATGCTCGAGCGCGCGTACCGCGCCGCCACGACGCTGACCTTCGGCGGCGGCGTCAACGAGGTGCAGCGCGAAATCATCGCACTGACGGCGCTCGGTCTGCCTCGCCAGCGGCGGGCGGGCTGATGGACAAGCCCGAACTCGAAGCGACGCTGCGCGGCTTCGTCGGCCGCGAGACCGGTCCGCCCGTCGAGGGACCCGATCCCGTCAACGAGGTGATGATCCGGCACTGGTGCGAGGCGATGGGCGACGCGAATCCGGTCTATACCGATCGCGACGCGGCGGCGGCCTCGGTCCACGGTGGCCTCGTCGCGCCGCCGACGATGCTGCAAGCGTGGAGCATGCGCGGCCTCGCGATGGCGGACCTGCGCCAGCAGCAGGACGAAACACACAGCGATCAACAGCTCGCGTTGCACGAGCTGCTCACGCAGGCGGGCTTCCCGTCCGTCGTCGCGACGAACAGCGAGCAGGGCTACACGCGCTACCTGCGGCCCGGCGATCGCGTGATCTCGCACACGGTGGTCGAGGCGATCTCCGGCGAGAAGGCGACCGCCCTCGGGATCGGATACTTCCTCGATACGCGGACGATATTCCGGGACCCGGCCGGCGACGAGCTCGGCTGGATGACGTTCCGGGTGCTGAAGTTCAAGCCGCATGCCCAGCCCGCGGCGGCGGCGCCGGATCCCGCCGCCGCGCCGGCGAAGCCGCGCCGGCTGCGCCCGCCGCTCGGGCACGACAATCAGTGGTGGTGGGACGGCATCGCCGCCGGCGAGCTGCGCATCCAGCGCTGCCGGGACTGCGGCACGTTGCGCCATCCGCCGCGCCCGATGTGCGGGCGCTGTCAGTCGATTGCGTGGGACTGGGTCGTCTCGCGGGGCGCCGGCGCCATCCACAGCTACGTCGTCCTGCACCACCCGCCGGTGCCGGGCTACGAGGTTCCGCTGCCGGTCGTACTGGTCGATCTCGACGAGGGCACGCGGCTCGTCGCGAACCTCGCGGGCCGCAAGCCGGCGGAGATCCGGATCGGGATGCGCGTGCAGGCGCGCATCGAAGCGATGGATGAAGAGATGAAGCTGCCGGTCTTCCATCCGGCCGAGAGCGGGAGCTAGCCGCGATGGACTTCCGCTTCGGCGACGAACAGACGGCGATCCAGGAGCTGGCGCGCGGCATCTTCGAGAAGGAGGTGAGTCTCGACCGGCTCGAGGCCGCGGAGGCGTCGCCCGATCGCATCGATGAGCGGCTGTGGGGCACGCTCGCCGAGGCGAACCTGCTCGGGACCGCGGTGCCGGACGCGCACGGCGGCATGGGCCTCGGACTGCTCGAGCTGCTGTCGCTGTGCCACGAGGTCGGCCGCGCGCTCGCGCCGGTGCCGGTATTGCCGGCGCTGCTGCTGGGCGGTTTGCCGCTCGCACGCTTCGGGACCTCGGCGCAGCAAGCGGCATGGCTGCCGCCGCTGGCAGCGGGCGATGCCTGGCTGTCGGCGGCGCTCGACGATGCCGGGTCCGCCGACGTCGACGCCCCCGCGACGGCTGCGATCCGCGACGGCTCCGGCTGGCGGCTGCGCGGCGTGAAGCGCTTCGTTCCGCTCGGAAACCGCGCCGCACGCGTGTTGGTGCCGGCCGCCAGCGACGCCGGCGTCGGCGTCTTCCTCGTCGACCCCCGCAGCGACGGCGTCCGGCTCACGGCCGCGCGGACCTCGACGCACGAGCTGCTCTTCACGCTGGAACTCGCGGACGTTTCGCTCGGCGCCGGGGATCGGCTCGGCGGGGAGTCCGCCGACGGCGGCGAGATCGCGCGCTTCGCGCTCGCCTGCGGCATGCTCGGGGTCTGCGCGATGCAGGGGGGCGTCTCCGAGCGCGCGCTCGAGATCACGACCAGACACCTGCGCGAGCGCGAGCAGTTCGGCGCGCCGATCGGCTCGTTCCCGGCCGTGCAGCAGCGCACCGCCGATGCGTGGATCGATCTCCAGGCGATGCGCTGGACCCTGTGGCGCGCGGCCTGGCGACTCGCCGAGGGGCTTCCGGCGACGCGCGAGATCGCCGTCGCGAAGTTCTGGGCCGCCGAGGGTGGTGCCCGCATCGCCGACACCGCGCAGCACCAGCATGGCGGTCTCGGCGTCGACATCAGCTATCCGATCCACCGCTACTTCCTGTGGTCGCGAGCGCTCGCGCTGCGCTTCGGCGGCGCGAGCCCGACGCTGGTGCGGCTCGGTCGCGAACTCGCGGCGGCGCCGCCGCCGGCCCACGCCGGGGAGGGCGCACCGCGATGACGTCCGCCGCCCGTTCCGCGCCGCTGACGACGCGGCGCTTCGAGGCCGTTGCCGTCGGCGACGCGCTGCCGGAGCTGGCGCTTCCGATCACCGTCACGGGGATCGTCGCCGGCGCGCTCGCGTCGCGTGACTTTACGCCCGTGCACCATGACAAGGCCGCGGCGCAGGCGCAGGGCATGGCGGACGTGTTCATGAACATCCTCACGACCAATGGGCTGGTCGGTCGCTACGTCACCGACTGGGCCGGTCCGGATGCCGTACTGCGGAACGTCGCGATCAAGCTCGGCGCGCCCAACCTGCCGGGCGACACGATGAAGCTGGTCGGCACGGTGAAGAGCAAGGACGAGGCCGCGCACGAGGTCGTCGTCGAGATCGCCGGCAAGAACGCGTGGGGGAATCATGTGACCGGAACCGTCCGCCTCGTGCTACCGGCGGCGTCCGGCGCCGGGGGGGCGCGATGACGACGGCGCTGCGGGATCGCGCGGCCATCGTCGGGATCGGCCAGACGGAGTTCTCGAAACACTCCGGCCGCTCGGAGCTCCAGCTCGCCTGCGAGGCCGTGAAGGCCGCGCTCGACGACGCCGGCCTGTCGCCCGCCGACGTCGATGGCCTGACGACGTTCACGATGGACTCGAACGACGAGATCGAGGTCGCGCGTGCAGTCGGCATCGGCGATCTCACGTTCTTCAGCCGCGTGCCGTACGGCGGCGGCGCGGCGATCGGCGTGCTCCAGCAGGCGGTGATGGCCGTCGCGACCGGCGTCGCCGAGACGGTCGTCGTCTACCGCGCTTTCAACGAGCGCTCCGGGCGGCGCTACTCGGCCGGCATCTCCGAGGGCATCGTCACGGCGGACCTGATCCACTGGAGCTGGTACCTGCCGTTCGGCCTGCTGACGCCGGCCTCGTGGGTGGCGATGTTCGCGCAGCGTTACATGCACGAGACCGGCTGCACGAGCCGCGATCTCGCGCAGGTGGCGGTCTCGACGCGCAAGCACGCGATCAACAATCCGGCGGCGTTCTTTCACGGTGTGCCGCTGACGATCGACGAGCACCAGGCGTCGCGCTGGATCGCCGAACCGCTGCGCCTGTTCGATTGCTGCCAGGAATCCGACGGCGGCTGTGCGCAGGTCGTGACGACGCTCGAGCGCGCGCGCGATCTCGAACGGCGCGGCGCGGTGATCCGCGGCATCGGGCAGGCCGCGGCCGCAGACCAGGAGAACATGACGAGCTTCTACCGGCCCGACATCACGTTCCTGCCAGAAATGGACCTCGTCGCGAAGCAGGTCTACGAGATGTCCGGGCTCGGGCCCGACGACGTCGACGCCGCGATCCTCTACGATGCCTTCACGCCGATCGTGCTGTGGCAGCTCGAGTCGTTCGGCTTCTGCGGCCGCGGGGAGGGCAAGGACTTCATTCGGGACGGCGCCCTCGAACTCGGCGGCCGGCTGCCGTGCAACACGCACGGGGGGCAGCTCAGCGAGGCGTATATCCACGGCATGAACGGCGTCAACGAAGGTGTGCGGCTGATCCGCGGCACGTCGGTCAATCAGCCCGCGAAGCACGACCACGTGTTGGTGACCGCCGGCGTCGGTGTGCCGACCAGCGGCATGATCCTCGGCAAGCTCGATTGAAGCGGGCCCTTTCCTGGAGCAGGAGAACCATGTGATGCGCGAAGCAGTGATCGTCGAGGCGCTCCGGACGCCGATCGCCCGGGGCAAGATGGGCCGCGGGGAGCTGTCCGGACTCCATCCGGCCGCCTTGCTGGCGAAGGTGCTGTTCGGCCTGTGCGAGCGGGCCGGCCTCGACCCGGCCGACGTCGAGCAGGTGATCGGCGGCTGCGTGACGCAGGCCGGTGAGCAGTCGAACAACATCGCGCGCAACGCGTGGCTGTCGGCCGGAAAGAGCTGGAACACCGGCGGCACCACCGTCGATACGCAGTGCGGCTCCGGGCAGCAGGCGAACCATCTGATCCGAGCGCTGGTCGGCGTCGGCAGCATCGACGCCGGCATCGCGTGCGGCGTCGAGGTGATGAGCCACGTCGGCCTCGGCGCCAACGCGATCCACGGCCCCGGCTTCTTCCAGACCGACCCGTGGCCGTGGGACCAGCCGATGTCGCAGTTCGACGCGGCGGAGCGGATCGGCAAGAACCGCGGCATCACGCGCGACGACGTCGACCGCTTCGCGCTGGCGTCGCAGCAGAAGGCGGCCGCCGCGCAGGCGGCCGGGCGCTTCGAGCGCGAGATCCTGCCGATCGAGGCGCCGGTGCTCGACGAGGGCGGTCAGCCGACCGGCGCGACGCGCCCGGTGACGCGGGATCAGGGCATCCGGCCGAGCACGCTCGACGGCCTCGCGGCGCTCCCGCCGGTGCCGGGCTGCACGCTCCACACCGCCGGCAACTCGTCGCAGATCAGCGACGGGGCGGCGGGGCTGTTGTGGATGACGGCGGAGAAGGCACAGGCGCTGGGCCTGCGGCCGCGCGCGCGGATCCTCCAGGACGTCGTCGTCGGCGCCGATCCGTACTATCTGCTCGACGGCCCGATCGACGCGACGAAGGAGCTGTTCCGCAAGACCGGCATGACGATGGCGGACATCGACCTGTTCGAGGTCAACGAGGCCTTTGCCGCCGTCGTCCTGTCCTGGGCGAAGGTGACGGGCGCAGATCTCGACAAGGTCAACGTGAACGGCGGCGCGATCGCACTCGGGCACCCGGTCGGCGCGACCGGCTCGCGCTTGCTGGTGACGGCGCTGCACGAGCTCGAGCGCCGCGATGCGACGACGGCGCTGATCACGATGTGCTGCGGGGCCGCCGTCGGCACCGGCACGATCCTCGAACGGCTGCGCTAGCCGATGGCGGGAGACAGCATGCTGGACGGCAAAGTCGCGGTGGTGACGGGCGGCGCGACGGGACTCGGGCGCTGCCATGCGCTCGAGCTGGCGCGGCTCGGTGCGCGGGTGGTCGTCAACGATCTCGGCGCCGGCGCCGATGGCAGCGGCCGGGACGAACGCGCCGCGCGCGCCGTCTGCGACGAGATCCGCGCGCACGGCGGTGAGGCCGTGCCGCATTTCGGCGACGTGGCCGAATGGGACGCCGCGAAGGGCCTCGTCGAGACCGCCGTGCGCGAGTTCGGCGAGTTGCACGTGCTGGTCTGCAACGCCGGTTTCCTGCGCGACGCCACGCTCTTCAACCTGAGCGAACGGGACTTCGACGACGTCGTCCGCGTGCACCTGAAAGGCCACTTCTGTCCGATACGCCACGCGGCGACGTACTGGCGCGAGCGGGCGAAGGCCGGTCACGCCGTCTACGGCCGGATCGTCTCGACCTCGTCCGAGTCCGCGCTGTTCTGTCCGCCCGGGCAGCCGAACTACTCGGCCGCGAAAGCCGGCATCGTGTCGCTGACGCTGGGGGCCGCGCAGCTGCTGGCGAAGTACGGCGTTACGGCCAACGTGCTGATGCCCCGCGCGCGCACGCGGATGAACGACTCCGGTCCGCTCGCCGCGATGTTCCAGAAGCCGGAGGACGGCTTCGACACCTTCGCGCCGGAAAACGTCTCGCCGCTGGTCGGCTGGCTCGCGTCGCCGCTCGCGCACAACGTCTCCGGGCAGGTGTTCGTGATCTGGGGCAAGGACGTCACGATCGCCTCGCACCCGCGCCTCGAGCACAAGTTCCAGAGCCCGGAACGCTGGACCGTCGCTGCGTTGCAGCAGCAGCTCGGGCCGCACTTCGAGAAGCGCGAGCCAGTGAAGGACGGCTACATCCTCCCGGCGATGTGAACGGATCTGCCGCGCAACGCCCCGAGCTCCCCTCCCTGGCAACGCCCCGGGCGGTCCGTTTCCCGCTTCGGCGCGTGAGCCTGCGCGCCCCGGCCGCTTCCGGGTTTTCCCCGTAACGACCTGGATCGAAACGGATTTCCAGACTTCTTCGGAGGTAAGGAATCGGTACGGTCGCGGTAACGCCTGGCGGCCGCGGGCTCGGTAGGGTCGGCGGTGCGTCTCGAAGGGTTCGAGACCTACGGAGCGCCCTGGCCGAGGAGGATCGCCATGCGCCGAGCTGCCGTGCTCGCCTTCGGTGTCATCAGTTACGCCGTGTTCTTCGTCACGTTCCTGTACCTGGTCGGTTTCGTCGCCAACCTGGTCGTCCCGAAATCGATCGACTCCGACAGCGCCGGCCCGTTCGGAAACGTCCTGCTGATCGACTCGTTGCTGCTGTTGCTGTTCGGCGTCCAGCACAGCGTGATGGCGCGCCCCGGCTTCAAGGAGTGGTGGACGCGCTTCGTGCCGAAGCCGATCGAGCGCAGCGTGTACGTGTTGGCGTCGAGCCTCGCATTGATCGCGCTGTTCGTGCTCTGGCAGCCGATCCCGCATCCGATCTGGGCGACCGACGGCGCATTCGCGGTGCTGCTCACCGGCGGGCTGCTCGCGGGGGTCGGCCTCGTGCTGTGGAGCACGTTCCTGATCGATCACTTCGATCTTTTCGGCCTGCGCCAGACGTTTCTCTACTTCCGCGGCCGGCGCTACGAGCACAAGCAGTTCACGACGCCGTTCCTGTATCGATGGATTCGGCACCCGCTCTACGTCGGCTGGATGATGACGTTCTGGATCACGCCCCGGATGACCGTCGGACACCTGCTCTTCGCGTCGGTGATGACCGGCTACATGCTGGTCGCCATCCCGTTCGAGGAACGCGACCTGCAGCGCTTCCTCGGCGAGCCGTACCGCCGCTGGCGGGAGCGCACGCCCCGCTTCGTGCCGCGCCTCGGAGCGGCCCGGATCCGGCCCGCACGCCCCGCTGCGGAGTCGCGCTAGGAGATGTTCCGCATGGCCCGCGCCCCGCGCGGTTCGCCGCCGCCTGCTCCGGCGCTGCTCGGCAGCGTGATCGCTCGCTCCGCGAGCTACCGCCCGGATCAGGTGGCGGAGACGGCGCTCGCGCTGCTCGCCCTCCGGCCCGAGGACCGCGTTCTCGAGCTCGGCTGCGGGAGCGGCCGCCTGCTGTTCCGGCTCGCGGCCCGCGTGCGGCGCGGCCAGGCTGTCGGCCTCGAGCCGTCGGAGCTGATGCTGCGCCACGCGCGCCACCGCAACCGGCGCTGGATCACCGACGGCCGGGCGATCCTCGTCGGAGGGCACAGCGCCGACCTCTCGGCGTTCCCGGAGCGGCACTTCGATGCGGTGCTCGCGGTGCACGTGGTCTGTTTCTGGGACGAACCGCTCGTGGACCTCGCCGAGATCCGCCGCGTGCTCGCCATTGGCGGGCGGCTGGTGCTGGGGTTCACGCCGGCGCTGCCCGGAACGTCGCCAGGGCTCCGCCAGGATCCGGCGCGCGTGCCGGCCGAGCGCGTCACGTCGTGGCTCCGGTCGGCTGGCTTCGAGGACGTACGCACGCACGTGGCGCCGCCGCTGGATCGTCCGATGGCCTGGGTCCAAGGGCGTCGCTGAGCGAACCCGCCGGGGTCAAGTGCCGAAGCCGTGCTCGGAGGAGAGTCACGCATGTCGTCGCCCGCCGCGCCCGTCGCGCCGGCCTTCGAGCAGAACGAAGCGCAGGCTTTCGCCGAACGTCTGTGCGGTGTTCTCGACGCCGGCGCGCTCGCGCTGATGCTGTCGATCGGACACCGGGCGGGACTCTTCGACGCGATGCAACGGCTCGGCTTCGCCGGCAGCGCGGAGATCGCGGACGAGGCGGGTCTGCACGAGCGCTACGTCCGGGAGTGGCTCGGCGCGATGACGACGGGGGGCATCGTCGCGTATCAGCCGTCGACGCATCGCTACCGGCTCCCGCCGGCGCACGCCGCCTCGCTCACGCGCGCGGCCCGGCCGCACAATCTGGCCGCCACTGCCCAGTGGATCCCTCTGCTGGCCGGCGTGGAGGACGACGTGCTCGCGTGCTTCGAGCGCGGCGGGGGCGTGCCGGCCGCGGCCTACGAGCGCTTCGGCCAGGTGCTCGCGGAGGAGCGCGATCAGCGCATCCTGGTGGCACTCGACGACGGGATCCTGCCGCTCGTGCCGGGGCTGCGCGAGGCGCTCGCGCGGGGTCGCGATGTGCTCGACGTGGGCTGCGGCAGCGGTCGCGTGATCCACGCGCTGGCGCGGCGTTTCCCGTGCAGCCGCTTCACCGGCTACGACCTCGGGGCCGGCGCGGTGGCCGAAGGCCGCCGCAGCGCGGCGGAGCTCGGCTTGCGCAACGCGCAGTTCGAGGTACGCGACGTCGCGGATCTCGAGGTCCGGGCCGCGTTCGACCTGATCGTTTCGTTCGACGCCATCCACGACCGGGCGCGCCCCGACGTCGGTCTGCGCGCGATCGCGCGCGCACTGCGCCGAGACGGTGTATTCCTGATGCAGGCCGCGCGCGGCTCGGGGCGCATCGAACTCGATGCCGAACGGCCGCTGGCGTCGCTCCTCTACACCGCGTCCTGCCTCCACTCCATCGGTGTGTCGCTGGCCGCTGGCGGGAGCGGCCTCGGCGCGATGGCCGGGGCGGAGACCAGCAGCCGCCTGCTGGCGGAGGCCGGCTTCGGCGCGCTGGAGGTCCGGACCCTGCCGGGTGACCGCTTCGACCAGTACTACGTCGGGCGGCTCGCTGGCTGACACGCCGGGGCGCGGCGCGCCGGGCGGCGGGTCTGGCGTGCGCGGCGTCCTCCCGTACCCTCGAAGCGGTTCTACGATGACGTTCCGCTTCGGCCGCTACGAACTCAACGAGGACGCCGGCGAGTTGCGTCGCGATGGCGCCCTCGTGGAGATCCAACCCAAGCCGCTCGCGTTGCTCGCGCTGCTGCTGCGCGAACGTGAGCGCGTGGTTCCGCTCGACGAGCTGTTCGATGCGCTCTGGCCCGGCATCGCGGTGACGCCGAGTTCCCTCACGCGCGCCGTCTCGATGGCGCGCCGCGCGATCGGCGATACGCACCGCGGAGAGCTGCTGAAGAGCGTGGCCCGGCGCGGCTATCGCTTTGCCGGCACGGTGATCGAGAGCGAAGCGCCGCGCCCGATTGCGGCGCCGGGTCGCGCGGGACGTCGGGCCGACGGCGTCCCCGACGGCGTCCCGGACGGCAGGGCCGGCGACCTCTTCGTCGGTCGTGAGGATGCGCTGACGCGCCTGCGCACCGCGTGGGCCGCCGCGCTCGGCGGACGCGGCGGGATCGCGCTGGTCGGCGGGCCGCCCGGGATCGGCAAGACGCGTCTGGCCGAAACGTTCGCCGAGGACGTCGGACGCACCGGCGGGTTGGTGTTGATGGGCCGCTCGCACGAGGGCGAAGGCGTGCCGGCGTTCTGGCTCTGGACACAGGTGCTGCGGCGGCTCGCGCTGCACGAGGCCGGCGCGGAGGCGCTGCGCGAACTCGCGGGCGTTCCGACCGAGCTTCGCCTGCTGGTGTCGGGCGGCACGGAAGAGGAAGCCGGGGACGCCGCCGCAGGTTCCGGCCGCAGCGACGGAGCGCCGGAGCACGGTCGCTTCCTGCTCTTCGACGCCGTCGCCCGCGCGCTCGCCCAGGCGAGCCGGCGACGGCCGCTGCTGCTCGTGCTCGACGATCTGCAGTGGGCGGACTCCCCGTCGCTACGGCTGCTCGAGCATCTCGGCTTCGAGAGCGGCGACCAGGCGATCCTGGTGATCGCGACGGTGCGGGAAGACCCGAGCGCGCCGGCCGCCCCGATCGGCCGCACGCTGCCTCGGCTCCGGCGGACGCCGCGCTGTGAGGACATCACGCTGCGCGGTTTCTCCCGCCGTGAGGTCGCGATGCTACTCGAACATGCGATCGGACGGCCGCCGCCGCCGGATCTCAGCTCGGAACTGTTCGCGCGCACGGAGGGCGTTCCGCTGTTTGTGCGCGAGGCGATCCGCCGGCTCGCCGAGCGCGGTGAGCTGCGGCACCCCGAACGCGTGCGTCGCTGGGACTTCGCGTTGCCGGCGCGCGCGCTCGACCTGATCCGGCGTCCCCTCGAACGCCTCTCGCCGGCCTGTGAGGAACTGGTGGCGGTGGCCGCCCTGCTCGGCCGCGACTTCCACGGACCGCTGGCGGCCGCGGTGATCGGTATGCACCGCGAGCTGGCGCTCGATCTGCTCGACGATGGCGTCCGCGCCGGCGTCCTCGAGCCCGGCGACGTCGCCGGAAGCTGGCGCTTCACGCACGCGCTCTTCCAGGAACTCGCGCGCGAGCGACTCCCGGCCGGCGTGCGGGCTCGGCTCCACCTGCGCGTCGCGGCCGAGCTCGAGCGCCGCCATCGCGACGATCCGGACCGCATCATCGCGGAGCTCGCGCATCACCATCATGCGGCCCTCGCCGTCGGCGATCCGGAGCGCGCCTTCGCGTGTGCCGAGCGCGCCGCGACGCGTGCGGCGCGCCTGCTCGCCCACGAACAGGCTGCGATGCACTGGGAGCAGGCCCGCACGGCGCTCGATCACTGCCACTCGGTCGATCCGGCCCGGCGCCTCGCGGTGCTGCTCGCGCTCGGTGAGGAATACCGGCTCGCTGGAGACCGTGCCCGTCGCCGCTCGGTGTTCGGCGAGGCGATCGAGGCGGCGCGCGCGCTCGGCCGCCCGCGCGAACACGCGCAGGCGGCGATCGGATTCTGCGATCTTTCAGAGTGGGCGCCGAACGACGACGAGGCACGGGCGCGGCTCGAGACCGCGCTCGCCGGTTTGCCGGCAAAGGCTGGCATCGAACGCACCCGGATCCTGACGCGTATCGCGTATCTGTCCGCGCGCGATCCGAACGCCGCGCCGGAGCCGGTGGCGCGGCAGGCGGTGGCGCTGGCCCGCGAACTCGGCGATGCCGAAGCGCTGCAGGACGCGCTCTACACGCTCTTCTTCCTGCTGGCCGGGCCCGATCACCTGGACGAGCGCCGGCGCCTCGCGCACGAAGCCGAAGCGATCGCGCGCAAAGGCGGCAGCGCGGATCCCACGGTGATCACGCTGCTCGATCTCGCCTGCGACCGGATCGTGGCCGGGGACGCCGACGGCGCCGGCCGCGCCCGAAGCGCCGCCGCCGAGATCGCCGGCCCGGGGGCGCACCCCGGCCGCATCTGGCACCTCTGTGTCTACGACGCCGGCGACGCCCTGCGCACGGGGTGCTTCGACGCGGCAGCGCACCAGATCGACGAAGTCGTGCGACTCGGCTTCCGCATCGAGCATCCCTATGCGGCCGGCGTCGAGCGCGCCCTGCGTGCGTTGCTGGCCCGCGAACTCGGGGACATCGAGACGCTGCTGCGCATCTTCGACCCGACCCGGCCGATCCGGATGGGTCCGGTGCAGTACGTCCAGGCGATCGTCGGCCGAGCGCTGTGGGCGGTGGGGCGCGCGGCCGAGGCCCGCGCGGTGTACGAAGATCTGCTGGGGGCGGGCGTCGACGCGATCGGACGCAACATCCGCTGGTACGGCGTCATCGTGGAGGCGAGCTTGCTGTGCGCGGAACTCGGGGATGCCGGCCGGGCCGGAGCGCTGCTCGCGCACATCGAGCCGCTCGCGCACCAGCACGCGATGCTCCCGCTGGCGCTCTACGGCGGCCCGCTGGCGCGCTGTGCGGCGCGGCTGCACGAGACGCTCGGGCGGTTCGACGAGGCGAAGGCGCATTTCGAGGCGGCGCGCGAGGCGGCCGACGCGGTCGGGGCCCTCCCGACCCGGGCGCGTGTACAGCTCGAGCACGGCCGCTTGCTGGCGCGGCGGGGAGCACGGGCGCCGGCGAGCGAGCAGCTTGCCGAAGCGGCCCGGACCGCCGGGCGGCTCGGCATGCTCGCCGTCGCGCGCGAGGCGCAGGAAGCGCTCGACAAGCTCTGAACGGTTCCGTCCCAGCGTTCAGCGGCTCGTCGTCGCGCGAACCGGGTCCGACACCGGAGCTTGTTCGCGGGTCCGTCCGGCGCGTGCCGGAAGGCGGTCCGAAAGCCGAAGAATGCCGGACGCGGCCAGTAGCAGCGTGGGGAAGATGAGAATCAGTTTGGGGGAGTACGGTGTGTGTCGGGGAAACGTGCAGCCGACGGCGAGGATGGCGAGGAAGGCCCAGACCGAGAGGTGGCGGCGGCGCGTGCCGAAGGCGGCCAGCAGCAGGAACGCGTAGAGGACACCGTGGTCCCACGCGCGGATCCACGCATGCGGGTAGTCGCGGTAGAAGTGCGCAAAGTCCGCCGAGCCCGGCCGCGCCCACCACGTGGCGAAGCGTCCCGCGAAATCGGCGAGATAGCCGGCGGGGTCCGCGGCGATGTCGGCTCGCCACGCCTGCATGCCGGCCGCGTGGCGCGCCATGTGGTCGCCCTGGGCGAGCCACTGCCGCGGCTCGAACGTGCTGAGGTTGTACGCGGCCGTCGTATCGAGCGGCACGGGACCCCGCTGCACGAAGTGGAGCGTCACGAGCGGCGCGACCACCACCGCCATCCCGACGGCGAACAGCGCCAGCGCACGCGTGCGGCCTGTGCGCGTGCGAGCGGCCAGCAGATCCGTGAGCGCCGGAATCACGAGGGCCGTAGCGATCGTCTTCGTCATCGACCCGGCGCCGCACAGCAGCCCGAGCACGACGGCCCGGCCCCGAAACGCGAGCGCGCCGACCAATAGCACGCCGACCGCCAGCAGTCCGAGGAACGGCTCGTTCACCGCATGGCGCCCGTACAGCAGCACCTGCGGGCTCGAAACGAATGCGAGCGGCGGCAGCAACAGGAGGCCCCGTGCGTCGCGGTGCAGGACGCGCTCCACGTACGTCAGGTAGGCGAGCAGCGTTCCCCAGACGATGCTCGCCTGCAGCACGAAGAGCCCTGCCGTCGTTCCGAAGACGAGAAAGAAGCTGCCGAGCAGGATGTGCCATAGCGGCACGCGCAGGAAGAGCCCGCCGCTGGTGAGACGCCGGTGCTGGGCCCATTCGAGGGCGGCCGGGATGTGATCGAAGTCGTCGAAGCCCTGCTGGTACGGCCACGTCGACGCGATCCAGGCCCGCCCGATCAGGTAGGG
>CAADGG010000038.1 GCA_900696485.1 uncultured Pseudomonadota bacterium | reverse complement strand
TGCTCGTCAAGTGGTACGACCTTGCGAAGTGGCTGCTCGAACGCGTCGAGAACTTCCCGAAGAGCCAGCGTTTCGTGTTCGGCCAGCGCCTCACGGACAGGAGCCTCGCCATCCTGGAGACGCTCGTGGACGCGGCCTGGAGCCCCACCGGGCCGCGCAAGGCCGGCCTGCTGGCGCGCGCGAACCGCGAGCTGGAGGTGCTGCGCTTGCGCGGCAGCGGCAGGCGAGTGGCATGGATCCACTGATCGGCCCGGAATGCCCGCTTCTTCTTCCTGCGCGCCCGATCCGCTAGACGGATCGCTTGGCGGAAGCCGGCATCGAGGAGCGTCGGCGGTTCAGCTCCTCACTCTGGCACGTGGGCCTCGCCAAGGCACCGCTGCGCTCGCCCCGCCGATTCTCCGCTGGGGCGGCGGGGCGGTCCGCCATGACTGACTTCGACGTCACCGAGACCCGCGTTCCGGTGCTTCGGGAAGCCTACCTGCTCGGGCCCGAGCGGATGATGCAGCTCCTCGGGGGAGCGTGTCGCGGCGCGGCTCCTCGCCATGGACCCGGACCCGCGCTGGCGGCGGCTCGCCGTTGGGCGCGTTGGCTCTCGCGTGGAGCCGAGAGGTACCGGAAAACGCGTGATCGGGCCCAGAACTTCCGCTTGTTCTTTCGATGCTCCCGGCTGTGCGGAAGATCTTGACCCGGCGATGCGAGCGGGCGGAGAATGCGTCGCCGGGAGGAACCATGGTTCGCGTCGCCGTCGCAGTCGCCTTCGTCTGGTCGCTGCTCGCGCTGCTGCTCCCCGCCACCGGCCGCGCGGCATCCTATCGCTTCGTGGTGCTGGCCGACTCGGCGAGCGAGGTCAAGCCGATCTACGACAAGGCGCCGAGCATCGACGAGGACGGCTCGGTCGCGTTCCTCGCCGGCACGTCCGTGTACGGGGGCAGCCACCGGCTGCTCGTCGCGAGCGAGCCCGGCGCCGAGACGTTCGCGGAGTACACCGAGATCGCGAGCGGGATCGGGCTGACCCTCGGGCCCCAACAGATCGGAAGCTTCACCGGCGGCAAGCTCGCCTATCTCGACTACCTCGCGGCCTCGCCCACGGAGAGCATCATCTACCGCGCGGCAGGCGGCGCGCCGCCGGTTGCGGTGCAGACGGTCACCGGCTCCGCCGTATCCGATGCGCCGGCGATGAACGGGCTCGGGCAGGTCGCATTTCTCCAGGACACGCCGAGGGCGATCGTCGTGACGGACGGGGAAGATGCGACGGTGGTCGCCGCGTCTGGCATGGAGTTCGGCGACGGCACCGAGATCGACAACATGCTGCGTCCCGGGCCGGACGTCGACGGCGTCGGGCGCGTCGCGTACTTCGCGTCGATCGCCCCTTCCCAGGGCCCCATCTGCGACGACCGCATCCTGCTCTCCGGCACGAACCCGCCGCTCGTGCTCGCCACCGGCGGCGTGCTGCGCGACGACTGTCCGTTCCGAATCCTCGACGTCACGATCCCGATCGCCTCGAACAACGCCGGCAGCGCTGCCTTCTCCGGCAACTTCTCGACACCCGGTGGCTCGGTGGAAGCCGTGTTCGTGGATCAGACGGCGGTCTGGGAGACGCGCATCTCCGGCTTCGAGGAGATCGGCGCATTCCCCATCGCGGCGGTCGCACTCAACGACACCGGCACGGTCGCCTTCCTCCTCGAGTTCTCCGGCGTGATCGGCCGCAAGCTCTACGTCGGCCCGGATGCGGTCGAGGATCGCGTGATCGGGCGCGGCGACGCGCTGTGTGACGGCGTCGTCTCGGACATCGAGTTCCACCGCTTCGGCCTGAACGACGCTGGCGAGCTGGCGATCGGCGTCCGGCTCGCCGACGATCGCCGCCTGATCGTGCGCGCCGAGCCGACGCTCACCGAACCGGGCGCGTGCATCACGGTGCCGGTGCCGGAGCCGGCATCGGGCGGCGCCGTCGCGGGCGCAGCGCTCGCCCTCCTGGCCTGGCGGCGGCGCGCCGGCCGGCGCTGCGCAAGTTCGCGCGCGGGCGGGTCGGACATGTGTGTAGGGGCGGGAAGGGGCGCGTCCGCGCGGTCCGGGCGCTTCGGTGCTGGTGCACAAGTACTCCTCCAGCAGAGGAAGCCCAGCATGCGCCAATCCCTGCTCCTCGCGGCCCTCGCCGCGCTGCTCGCGACCCCGGCCTCGGCCACTGTGATCATCGACTGGGTGCCGATCGGCAACGCGGGCAACCCGGCCGATACCCCCTCGAGCAACTGCTACGCGTCGAGCTGCGGCTCCGTCGCGTACGACTACTGGATCTCGAAGTACGAGGTGACGAACGCCCAGTACGCGGAGTTGCTCAACGCAAAAGCGGCCTCCGACTCGTTGGATCTCTACAACACGGGCATGGGCAGCGACGCGACCTGGGGCGGCATCACACGCAGCGGCGTCTCCGGCAGCTACAGCTACGCGGTGAAGCCCGGTTTCGCGAACAAGCCCGTCAATTACGTTTCGTTCTACGATTCGATTCGCTTCGCGAACTGGCTGAGCAACGGGCAGGGGAGCGGCGACACGGAGACGGGCGCGTACACGCTGCTCGGCGGAACGGCGGCGCCGAGCAACGGCCTGACCGTCACGCGCAACGGCGGCGCCAACATCTTTCTCACGAGCGAGAACGAGTGGTACAAGGCGGCGTACTACAGCCCCGGCGGCGTCTATTTCGACTACCCGACGGGGACGAACAGCATGACGGGCTGCGTCGCGCCGGGCTCGGACACCGGCAACTCGGCGAACTGCTACCCGAATGCGTATCCGCCTGGGTCACTCACGAACGCCGGCGCCTACGGTCTCTCGGATAGCCCCTACGGCACGTATGACCAGGGCGGGAACGTGTGGGAGTGGAACGAGGAGATCGTGATCAGCTTGTACCGGGGCCTCCGGGGCGGGGGCTGGGGCGACAACGCCAGCCCCCTCGCCGCCTCGAACCCGGACGGCATCGGTGCGACGAACGAGAACTTCTACATCGGTTTTCGTGTCGCGAGTCTGGTCCCCGAGCCCGGCACGGGACTGCTCGGGATGACGGCAGTCCTCGCTCTGGCGCTGCAGCGCAAGCGCACCGCGAAAGCCCTCTGACCTCTGGCGCTTGCTTCTTCTCCTCGCGTTCGGCCAGCGCTTCGGCGCGCGCCTACTGGCCCCCCCGCGATTCCTTGCGGCGGGCGCGTTCGATCAGCGCCCTGCCGTAGCCTCGACCGATGCGCGCCGGTTCGACGAACGGCGCTTCCAGCTCGACCCGCGAGGGCGACAGGCGCTCGAGGGCGTAGAAGCCGACGATCTTTCCTTCGACTTCGGCAACAACGCAGGTGAGATCGCGCAGGTCTTCGCCGCTGGATGGGAGCTCGTCGCGGCACGCGTCGAGAGAATCGCGCGAGTCGCCCCAGTCCGCTGTCGAACGCAGGGCCAGACCGCTGAGGAGGCCGGCTTCCTGCTCAGCGGCATCGCGGATCTTCATCGCGGCTCCGGCTCCCATGCGTATTTCACGTCCGGCTCGTTCTCCGGCGGCGCGCTGACCCCAACGGCGACGGCGCGCAGGCCACGATGTTCGTAGAACGCCCGCGCGTTCTCGTTGCGCTGGTGCGTGAACAGCGTGAACCCCGCGGGAGACCGTGCTTGCATCTTGGACATCAGCAGCGTGCCGAGGCCGCGGCCCTGGGCCGGGGCCTCGACATAGAGAGAATTCAGCACGGAGCCGTCGAGAGCAGGGAAAGCGACGATCGTCTCGCCGTCGACCGCGACCCAGATCTCGTTCTCAGCGGCGATCGTGTCGCGGAAGCAGCCCAGGTCGTCGGTCCAGACGTCGCGCATGCGCTCTTCCAGCCAAGGCTGTGCCGCGGAGCGAGATCGCCGCCAGAGCTGGACGACGGTTTCGGTCTCGTCGCGCGTCGTGTCGCGCAATACCCCGCAGAGCAGGTAGACTCCGCCGCTCCAAGGGGAGGGAATCCAGCGTGCTCCGCAGCTTCGACTCGACCGCCTTCGCGCTCGCCGCGCTCCTGCTCTTCGGCGGCGACCCGGCCCGCGCCGCACTCACCTACTACGACAGCCGCCTCGCCTTCGACTCCGACAACGCGGAGCTCGCGTTCGAAGACTTCGAGGAGGGGACGCCGGAGACGAACTTCGACGCGCCGCTCGACAGCGCCACGAACAACGCCGTCTTCTCGCCTGGCGAGATCGCGCCCGGCGTCTCGTTCTCGACCGATGGGAGTCCGGGCCTCGACCTGCGGCTCCAACAACTCGACACGACGCTCGTACTCGCCCCGCCCTCGATGCTGCGGCGCCTGGTGATCGACTTCAGCATTCCCGTGAGAGCGGTGGGGCTGGACGTCTACCAGTTCAATGCCGCCGGCAACGTGTCGATCGAGGTCTTCGGGCAGAGCGGGGCGCTCGGGTCGGCGAGCGTGCCGACCAGCCTGGCCGGCGCCTTCTTCGGCGTGTACTCGAGTAGCGCGAACATCACGCAGATCGTGATCGACGACAGCGACATCGTTCCCGGCATCGACGACATCGAGTTCGGGGTGCCCGGCGCCCCGGTGCTGAACTACTTCGGCAGCCGTCTGGCGTTCGGCAACGCATACCCCGGCCTCGCCGTCGAGGACTTCGAAGAGGGGACGCCCGACACCAACTTCGGCTCGCCGCTCGACAGCACGACGAACAACGCCATCTTCTCGCCGGGCGACATCCTGCCGGGCGTATCGTTCTCCGCCGATCCCGGTTCGAGCCTGGACCTCCGACTCCGCCAGCTCGCGACGACGATCGTGTTCTCCACGCCCTCGGCAGCGCAGCGCCTGCTGATCGATTTCCCGGGCGGAGCGCAGGCGGTGGGGATGGACGTCTATCAGTTCAACGCCGCGGGTGACGTGATCCTCGAGACCTTCGGGCAGAGCGGCCTGCTCGGCACGACGCGCGTCGAGACCGATCAGGCCGGCGCGTTCTTCGGCGTGGAGTCGCTCGGCGAGCCGATCACGCGGATCCGCATCGACGACACCGACATCCTGCCAGGGATCGACGACGTCGCGTTCGCGCCGGAGCCGGCATCGCTGTCGCTGGGCCTCGCGTCGCTCGCGGCGCTCGCCGGTGCGGCGCGGCTGAGGACGCGGGCAGCCTGAAGGGACCCCGTTCCCGGATCTCGATCGCCCGCTTCTTGTCCTCCGCGCGCGGCTTACCATCGGCCACAGCGGTCGGCCTGCGGCGCGCGCTGCTCTCGAGATCGGATCCGTGCGTGGAGAGGACGACGTTGTCCTGGTCCCCTTTTCCGATCGGGAAGCCCTCTTCGGGGAGGTTCGGAAGGCGAAGGAGCGTGTGCTCCACGTCCTGCTCGAGTCGGTCCAGCTCCGCTTCAGCGTCCTGCCCGGCGCGAAGCGCCGCTCGATGTCCCTACGCGCAGGACGCGGTCGTGATCGTCGCGGCTCGCGGATGCCGCGGGCACGCAGCGGAGACCCACGCGGCGCGGACGGTTCGTCGGCCCCGGATGGTCGGCTATCCGTTCCGAAGACGGTCC
>CAADGG010000037.1 GCA_900696485.1 uncultured Pseudomonadota bacterium | reverse complement strand
GATCTTCCGCATGTGGAAGCTGCCGCTGGACGCCGCGCGCGCTGCCAGCCGGCCATGCGCCGACGAGGCCTCCGGTCCGCGCCACGGCCCGTGCTCGCTCGCGCGAGAGCCAACGGGGCTGCACGCCTTCTTCGGCTGGATGAGATCGCGCCGAAACAGGCCAACACCCCCAGGGCGACCGCGGCGGCGCCGTCCGGTTCGGGCGCCGAGACGGGTGCGACGGCGATGCCGGCGGGCCAGGTGAGTGTGGCACCGTCCGGGATCTCTGCGACGAGGGTCTGCGCGTTCCAGGTTCCGGCAGGCCCGAGGCGGATCACGCGGGCGCTGCCACCGAAGGGCTGGGATGTGTCGGTCACATAGACCGAGCCGTTCGGGGCGCTGGCGATCGCGATCGGGCAGCGGAACAGGCCGCCCAGCGAGACCGGAGCCGGTGCGCTCCAGACAAAGTGTCCGGTGTTGAGGTCGGTGAAGCCGCCGGTCGAGGCGTGCACGCCCGACGCCGCGTAGATGCAGACGGGCAAGCCCGGCGGGATCACCGTCTCCACCCGGCGGGTCAGGGCCACGCTGCTCCCCCAGGTGGCGACGCCGTCGTACGTCGCCGGCAGCGCCGCGGAGCCGGGCACGACCTCACCCGTATCGAGATAGACGGTCGCCCAACCGCTCGGGCCGAGCGCCACCTGCAACACCCGCCACAACAGCACACCGCCGGTGCTTCCGATCGCCGCGCCGCGCGCGCTCGCCAGCGACGCCGCGCTCGCCACCTGCTCGGTGCTGAGGCTGAACAGCGGGCTCCCCGTCACGACCGTCCGGCGCACCTCCGTCGACCCCCGAGCCGTCACCCACAGGTCTCCGTCCGAGCCGCAGAACTGCGGGGGGAGCTCGGGCGGCGCGATCGTGTAGTCGGTGCCGACGAAGATGCCCCAGGGCGCGGCGCCCACGTTGAGAGGTCCGCCGGTTCCGAAGAAGCCCTGGTTGACGATCGACTGCGTGCCGGTGCGCGGGTCGATACGGATCAGCCGATTGATGGTGGCGTCGACGACGTACACCGTACCGCTGCTACACATGGCAATGCCGGCGGGCGCCACGAGCAGGTTCGGTCCCGAGCCGGCACGCGGCGTGAGCTGCCAGGTTCCCCCCGTGTCCGGCTCGACGACGAGCACGCGGGCGTTGTTCGCGTCCGACACGAGCAGGTCGCCCATGTCGAGGCTCCGCGTTGCAGCGCGTGCGCCCACCGCGCTCCCCAAGGCCGCCGCGACTACGGCGATCGCCGCGAAGGACGATGCCGAGAGTTTCTGCCCGATCGTCCGTCCTTGGCCACGCATCGAGGACTCCTCGCGATCGCGTCGGTCCCCCGCCCGCCTCGATCCGCCGTCTCGGGCCAGCGTTTCGATCGCTCCCGGATGGTACGGCCCCCGGGGACTTCGCGCACGTGCTTCTGCTCGACCACCGGCAGCGGCCGGTAGACGGTGCTCTCTCGCTTCGAGAACCGGGTGCGGCACGCGGATCTGTTCCGCACGGCCGACGCGCTCGCAGACACCGCAATCTTGCATCACCGCCGTCGTCTGCGCGGCAAGGCGCGCCGGATCACGATCGACATGGACCCGGCCGACGATCCGACGCACGGCCAGCAGGAGCTTGCCTTCTACAACGGGCACTACGGGAACTGGTGCTACTTGCCCATGGTGACCAACGTGACCTTCGGCGACGAGTCGGAGCAGTACCTCGTTGCGGCCGTGCTGCGGCCGGGGAACGCGCATGCCTCGAAGGGCGCGATCGGGATGCTACGGCGCCTGGTGGGCAAGCTTCGCCAGGCATTTCCGAAGGCGCGGCGGCCCGCACAGAATCGACTCCCCTACCCTCCAGAGTGACACGTGAGTAGCGGTTCGTGAAGCATCCGGGCGGTTCGGTGTTCACAATGCCCGAAACGCGCACTCCCCGCTGACTCATGCCGGGAACTGCGGACCGGCATCGGGCGCTTTCGCCACATCCGGAAGCCGTGAACCGGTGGTCCACGCGCGGAACAGGCTGTGCAGCAAGCCGATGAACGTGCCCGTCCACACGGTCAGCGCGACGAAAAGAAAGCTTCTGGGAACGATCAGCATGAACGGCAATCGGAGCGCCGTGAAGAGTTGAAAGCTACCGGTGGCGTACATGGCGAGCGGGAATGCCATACCCCAGTAGGTGGGGTCGTACTTCAGTGGATACCGCATATAGGCGTGCCGCCAGACCATGAGGATGAACAACAGCGGGATCCACCACGTAGCGGTTACCCAGAAGAACAACGTCCAGCCCCGCAGAAATGGCTGAAGTTCCTGCAGGAACGGCCACTCATCCGCGTGAAGGAGCAGCGTCGCGCCGGCAAGCGTCGTGATGGCTACCGCGCCCATGTTGATCCAGTAGGGCGGCGCCATGGTCTGCGGCGTGAGTCGGATGAACGTCAGGCGGTAGAAAATGAGTGTGATGATGGCCAGGTAGAGCATGCAACCGATCAGGAACAAGCACAGCGCAAAGAAGAGCACCTCATGACGGTGCTCGCCGAATGTCGGCGCAAGCAGCGATCCCAGCACCGACACCGATTGTGTCGCGACGGCGGCGATCAGCCACGCCCCATTGATCCCGGATTCGATGGTCGGCTTGCGCTCGCGGATCGTAACGGCCGTGAAGAAACTGTACATGACGACGACCCAGAGCCCGATCCCGACGCCCCACAACACCTTCGCCAACACCGGTGCACCGCCTACGATCAGACACTGCGTCCCGAATACGCAGGTCCCGGCCACGACGGTGAAGAACCCCGGTCCTCGCGCGTGATCCTTCAGGTCAGCAACGATCCGCGGAAAGAAGAGCGCCACGCGAATGAGCGTCAGGCTCCACAGAGTTGCGAAGACCACGGCGTTGACGGCGAACAACGCCAATGCGACGGCCCGCATCCCCATCAGGCTCGCCGCGATCGACGCGGCCCCGGTGGCCATGACCATCGCGAAGTAGCCAGGGAACAGATTCCGCGCCGCCGTGATGACGAGGCGGGGGGGAATGCTCTCTGACACGCGATCACCAGGCGCTATCGCGGGCACGACGCCTCCTGATGCGAGCGGCACGGCGCTGCCCGCTGACCGGAACGACCGGCAGCGTCTACTCTGGTTGCTGTTCCGGCATGAACCACTCGGCGTGGCGGTGCAGCACCAGCAGATTGATGATCAGGCACGCGAGCGCGAACTCCGACAGCAGCATGAACGCAATCGCGTACGAGCCTGTCACGTCGCTCACAAGGCCGAGGACGAGAGGCGGAAAGAAGCCGCCGAGGCCACCCGCAGCGCCGACCAGCCCCGCGAGCGTCCCGGTCTCCGCCCGAAACAGGTCCGCCACCAGCTTGAATACCGCACCGTTACCGATGCCGAGGACGCCGGCCGAGCCGAGAAACCCGATCGTGACGGCGGTCATGCCCGACTCGAACGCCAGAATGATCGCGAAGAACGCTTCCAGCAGGAACACCAGACTCAGGACCAACGTTCCGCCCCAGCGGTCAGCGAGCCAGCCGCCGAGAGGTCGTGCGAGGGTCGCCACGATGATGAAGCCGGCGGTGCGCGCTCCAGCGTCGGTCGGCGTCAGACCATGAGTCGCCGTCAGGAACGTTGGCAGGAAGCTGCCCATCGCGACGAATCCACCGAAGGTGACGAAGTAGAAGAGGATGAGCACCCACGACACGGGCCGATCGACGAGCACGCGGGCGCGCTCGGCGAGGCTCGCGCGGCGCGGCGTGAAGTGTGGGCTCTCGCGCGCGACGAGCCAGAAGATCGCTGCGAAGACCACCAGGAGCGGCGCGAAGATCCAGAACGCGTAGGGCCAGCCCGGACCCGCCGCCACGCGCGGCGCGAGGACCGCTGCGAAAGCCGTCCCGATGTTGCCCATACCATAGATGCCCAGCGCGAAGCCCTGCTTGTGAGCAGGAAACCATGAGGCGACGAACGGAATGCCGATGGCGAACGAGGCGCCGGACGCGCCCAGCAAAAAGCCTGCGCCGATGAGCGTGCCATAGGATCGCGATAGTGCCGCGAAGACAAGTGGCACAACGAGCAGCAGCAGCAACGCGGGGAAGACGATCCGCGCGCCCCAGCGTTCCGCCGCGATGCCGGCCGGGATGCGCAGGAGCGATCCGAGAATCACCGGCACCGCTACCAGAAAGCCCGTCTGCACGTTCGAGAGCCCGTAGCTCTCTCGGAACAGCGGCGTCAGCGGGGCGATGAGGCCCCATACCGAGAAGCACAGCATGAAGGCGAGTGTTGCGAGGACAAGCGCGCGCAGACTCCCGCGCGGTTCCTGATCGAGCGCGCGGGCGACCTGCTCCTCGCTTGACGTCGACTCCTTCATGGGTCGCTGCTCCCGGCTCAGTTGTTCCTGGGCCGGGCCCTGCTCCACTCTGTTTCCGGATCGCGGATGGCGCGTCGATCCCAGTTCCAGACGACCTGCTGGTAGGGCCGAGGGATGTAGTGGAGCGGCGCCACGAGGAAATGGGCCAGCCGCGTGAACGGAATGATGAGAACGACCAAGAACGCGCCTACGATGTGGATCTTGATGACCCAGGGGAGCGCGAACACCGCGCCGGTCTCCGGGGAGAGCGTCAACAGCGACCACAGGTACGGCGACAAGTCAGCCGCGAACCACGAGGAACCCCACCGATATCCCAGCGCGATCCAGAGCCCGAACACGATCTGTGTCAGCAGGAGGATCTCGAGCACGATGTCCATCCGGGTCGTGACGGCGCGGATCCGAGAGTTCGTAAACCGGCGGTACATCAACGCGCCGAGGCCGACGAGCACCGTCAGGCCGAAGGTGAACGCGGTCACCTCGAGGATGATGAGGCGGACCGGCGCGCTGTTCCAGGCCAACGTCGCCCGGGGAAAGAGGAAGGTGAGCAGGTGCCCGAAGAACACCACCACAATGCCGATATGGAAGGGCACCGAGCCCCAGAAGAGGCTCTTCCTTTCGAGCATCTGGGAGGAGAGCGAGGTCACGGTGAATCCCCGCTGCCGGTAGCGGTACAGCACTCCCACCACGCAGACGATCAGCGCCACGTAGGGCAGCCCAACGAAGAGGAACAGGTTCAGCGCGTTCGCATTCATCTCGTGCCCTCAGAAGCTTTCGGCAAGCCCTCGTCGGTCTCGATCTCCAACTCGCGCCCGATCGACTTCAGGAAGTCGTTGTCCTGCTCCGGCGGCACCGAGTCGGCGAGGTCGAAGTCGGCCTTGACCACCTCGAGGAGTGCGCACAGAGGCGACCGGAACATGGTGGCGTGTTCGCTGGAGGTGACGATGAGCGTCTTGTAGTGCTTTTCGTAGAGTCCGTCGCGTTGCGTTCTTCGACCGGGCTCGAACTCCTTCACCATCCGCCCCAGCGCGGGGTGCAAGATCTCCTCGGCGAACTCCGCTGCGAGTTGGCGGTCCTCCCAGCGGGCCATCAGACGCAGCACGTTGGGGAGATGGTCCGGCAACTCGTCGCCGCAGTCGATCCCCGCGGTATCGTGTTCCCGGCTCAGGTTCACCAGCAACTCGCCACGCTTGTAGTCGTCCCCGAACATGACGTAGCCGACGCCGAGGGTCGTGATGGCCTGCACGTCGAAGGTCCGCGTGAAGACCTCCTGGACCGCATCGAGCGCTTCGGACGTGAAGTGCCCGCCCGCCGTGGGGAGGGCACCGGCGAACGCTTCCAGATGCGAGGCGGCACGGCCGGACCGGTCCGCGACGATGTCGTACGACGCCTGCACCCACAACGGATAGTCGTGGCGCGGGTAGTCGAAGAGCCGAGCCAGGTGCTCGTAGTGACTCCAAGGGTGCATGCTCAGGCCCCCCGTTGCGCGGTGCCGCTCTTGAACCCGAACCCGGTGTTGCCCTTCACGTCACCGGTGAACTCCATCATCTCGATGGCCTGCTCGCGGTGGGCGGCCGGGATCACGAACCGGTCGTCGAATCTGGCCAGTGACGTCAGATAGTAGATGTCGTCAGCGGTCTGCGGGGTCAGCCCCGTGTCCGCCAGCGCCTCGGCCACCGTCTCTGGCTTCACATCTCCCACGGTGACCTGGCGACGGTGCAGCCGCACTGCCATGAGCTTCTTCAGCCGGTCCGCCACCTCCTTCGTGTCGCCGGCACTGAACAGATTCGCCATGTACTGGAGGGGGAACCGGGCGTCATCGATGGTCCCGAACATCGCCTTGGTGGTCGTATCGTAGAGCCAGCTGTCCGGCCAGTACTTTGCGGTCGCGTTCATCTTCTCCGCTTGAGCGCTGTTGTCCACCTCCTTCACGGACGCCATCACGGGCAGGAGCGGCGGGACGTAGAAGAGCATCGGAAGGGTGCGGAACTCCGGGTGGAGCGGCAGCGCCAGCTTCCATTCCTTGACGAACTGGTAGACCGGGGACCGTTGCGCAGCATCGATGGTGGAGTCGGCGACCCCGTTGGCCTTGGCCGCGGCGATGACCGCCGGGTCGCGCGGGTCGAGAATCATGCCCATCTGGCGGTGCATGACGTCAGCGTCGTCTGCCGAGGCCGCGCTCTGGATCTGGTCGGCGTCGTAGAGCAGCACGCCCAGGTAGCGGATCCGACCCACGCAGGAATGCATGCATGCGGGAGCGTGACCCGCCTCGATGCGCGGGTAGCACAGAATGCACTTCTCGGATTTTCCGGTGCTCCAGTTGTAGTAGGTCTTCTTGTACGGGCACGCCGTGACGCACATCCTCCAGCCGCGACATACGGATTGGTCGATGAGGACGATGCCGTCTTCGCCCCGCTTGTAGATGGCGCCGGAAGGGCAGGAAGCGACGCAGCCTGGATTCAGGCAGTGGTTGCAGATGCGCGGCAGATAGAAGAACGCCATCCGCTCCAGCTGGAACATGGCCTCGCGCTCCGCCGGCGTGAGTTTCTCCAGGTTGGGGTCGTTGCGGGCGTAGTCCGGCGATCCGCTCAGGTCGTCATCCCAGTTGGGGCCCATTTTGATGTCCATGGGCTCGCCGGTGATCATCGAGATCGGACGCGCCGTAGGCTGGTCGTCACCCGCTGGCGACTCGACGAGATCCAGATACTTGTAGGTGAACGGCTCGTAGTAGTCGTCGATGGAAGGCAAGTGGGGATTGTGGAAGATATTGCTGAGACCTTTGGCCTTGCCCGCCCCCTTCAGTTCGATGCCGTCCCCTTTCTTGACCCATCCACCCTTGTAGATCTCCTGATTCTCCCACTTGCCCGGATACCCCGTCCCGGGCTTGGTCTCGACGTTGTTCCACCACATGTACTCCGCGCCCTTGCGATCCGTCCAGATGTTCTTGCAGGCGATGGAGCAGGTGTGACAGCCGATGCACTTGTCGAGGTGGAATACCATCGAAATCTGCGAGCGCACATCCATCTCAGTTCTCCCGTCTGTTACGCGGTAGGCCGGCCATCAGAACACCACCTTGTCCATACGCTTCACCACGACGTGTGTATCGCGGTTGGGGGCGATAGGACCCCAGTAGTTGAAGCCGAAGGAGAACTGTCCATATCCGCCGGCGAGGAAGTTGGGCTTCAGGTGGATCCGCGTGAAACTGTTGTGGCCACCCGCCCTCTTTCCTCCACGGACCTGGGACTTGGGGATCCCTACCGTCCGCTCTGGCACGTGGTACACGATGCACACGCCCTTCGGAATCCGTGCGCTCACGCAGGCGCGGGCCGCGTAGACGCCGTGGTCGTTGTAGACCTCCACCCAGTCATTGTCCTTGATCTCCAGCGCGGCCGCATCCACCTCACTCATCCAGACCGGCTCGCACCCCCTGGACAGGGTCAGCATCCGGTGGTTCTCCATGTAGGTGGAGTGGATGTGCCACTTCCCGTGCGGGGTGAGGCAGTTGAGCACTCGCGCCTCCCCGCTCTCCAGCGTCGTCTTCAGGTCACCGTAAGCCGCCGGCTTCGGCGACGGCTTGTAGGTCGGGAGGTTCTCTCCGAAGGCCAGGTACATCTCGTGATCCAGATAGAAGTGCTGCCGGCCGGTGAGCGTTCTCCACGGCACGAGCCGCTCGACGTTGTACGTGTAGGCCGAGTAGGCGCGTCCGTCGTTCATGAGCCCCGACCACAAAGGCGAGGTGTTGTACCGTCGCGGCTGGGCCTGCAAGTCGGCGTAGCGGATGCGGACGTCCCTGCTGCCGGCGCCCAGGTCCACGAGCTCTAGGCCGGTGCGCTCCTCCGCATCCTCGTAGGCGCGCACGTTCAGCACGCCGTTGGTGAGCGTCGAGAGGTGCAGCACCGCGTTGGCCGCCCATTCGTCTTCCCGGAGGGAGGGGAGCGCGTGGCCGTTCCGCCGCTCCACGGGGAAGTGGTTCGACGTGATCATCTCGTCGTAGGCATCCGCGCACTGGTACGGATTGCCGTGGGCGCCGAGACCGGTGGTCCGGATCCGGTCGCCCAGCGTGATATAGCGTTCGTAGAGCTTGGTGTAGTCGCGCTCCACCACCGTCAGATTATGGGTGGTCTTCCCGAGTACGGGCTCGCATTCGCCCTGGTACCAGTCCTTGATGGTCGACTGGCTGATCTCTCCGGGAGAGTCATGAGCGATGGGAGAGGCGACGATGTCCTTCCGGGGACCGGGCAGGTACTTCGCGGCGGCCTCGCTGGTGGCCTTCGCCAGATCGCGGAAGATGTTCCAGTCCGTCTTCGACTCCCAGACTGGGGGAACCGCCGCGGACAGGGGGTGGATGAAGGAGTGAAGGTCAGTGCTGTTGAGGTCGGCCTTCTCGTACCAGGAAGCCGCCGGCAGCACGATGTCGGAATACAGCGCGGAGGAGTCCATGCGGAAGTTCAGATCGACCACGAGGTCCATCTTCCCCACCGGCGCGACGTCGTGCCACTTCACTTCCTTGGTGTGTTCCTCGGAGTCCACCGCGATGCCGTTGGAGTGGGTGCCGAGGTAGTGCTTCAGGGCGTACTCGTGCCCCTTCATGCTCCCCATGATCGCGTTGCCGCGCCAGATGTACCACACCCGCGGGAAGTTCCCCGGCGCGTCGGGATCGCTCACGGAGTACTGGAGGTCCTTCCGCTTCAGTTTCTCGAGCACATACTGCGTGACGCCCGCATCGTCCGTGGCTCCCTGCGCCTCGGCCTCCTTGCAGAGCGCCAACGTGTTCTGGTCGAACTGGGGATAGAACGGCATCCACCCCATGCGCACGGACTTGAAGATCAGGTCGGCCGTGTGCTGCTGGGTGAGCTCGTTGTCCGGCACGGTGTTGTACCGGGAGAACTGCCCGTCGTACCGGTACTGGCAGGTGTTCATGTAGTGCCAGATGGGTGCCTGTTGCAGCCGCGTTGCGCTCACATGATCCTTCGCGAACGCGATGGCGCCCCAGGAGTCCACCGGGGCCAGCTTCTCCTGGCCGACGTAGTGGTTCAGGCCTCCGCCGTTCTTCCCCACGCATCCGGTGAGCATCAGCGCCATGGCGCCCGCCCGGTACATGAGGTTGCCATGGTACCAGTGGTTGATGCCCGCACCGACGATGATCATGCACTTTCCGCCCGTCGCCTCTGCCGTGCTGGCCCACTCCCGCGCGAACTGCAGGACCGTGTCCGAGGAGACGCCGGTGAAGACCTCCTGCCAGGCGGGAGTGTAGGCGGCGTCTTTGTCGGAGTAGTCGGCCGGGTAGTCCCCGGCTAGCCCTCTCGAGACGCCGTACTGCGCCATGATGAGGTCGTAGACGGTGGCCACCAGCACCGGGCCATTCGTGGTCTCGATCTCCATGGCCGGGACACCGCGGTAGGCCGTCTTGTCGAGCCCGAACTCCTTGAAGGACGTCTGCACGACGCGGTCGGTGCGGCCGAGGAGCGTGAGCACGGGATCATAGGACTCGTCGCCGGCCGCGTTCTCCAGCTTCATGTTCCAGTTGCCCTGCTTCTCGTCCCAGCGCGAACCCGAGCTTCCCTTTGGCACCACGAGACCGCCCGTGCCGGCGTCGAGGTTGAGGAACTTCCAGTCCCCGTTCGAGATGTCCCGGTACTTGGCGACCTCGTTGGCCCTCAGCAGACGTCCCGGCCTGTACCCGTCGCCGTCCTTCTCGAGCTTCACCAGATACGGGCTGTCCGTGAACCGCTTCGTGTAGTCGAGGAAGAAGGGGATCTGCTTCTCGTGGTGGAACTCGTTCAGGATCACGTGCGTCGTGGCCATCCAGAACGCGCCGTCGCTGCCGGCGTGGAGGGGCACCCACTGGTCCGCGTACTTGCAGACCTGACTGAAATCCGGGGCAAACACCACGGCCTTGGTGCCGTTGTGCCGCGACTCGGCGAAGAAGTGGCAGTCCGGCGTGCGCGTCATGTTGAGACACGCACCCATGTCCGCGATCATCTTGGCGTTGTACCAGTCGGCGCTCTCGCAGACGTCGGTCTGCTCCCCCCAGATCTCGGGAAACGCCGTCGGGAGGTCGCAATACCAGTCGTAGAAGCTGAGGTTGACGCCGCCGAAGAGCTGGAGGAAGCGACCGCCCGCGGCATAGCTGAGCATGGACATCGCGGGGATCGGACTGAACCCGATGACGCGGTCCGGTCCGTGTACCTCGGCCGTGTGGAGGTTCGCCACGGCCATGATCTCCATGACCTCGTCCCAGGTCGAGCGCCGGAACCCGCCCTTGCCTCGCGCCCACTGATACTTGGCGCGGGCGTCCGGGTCCGCCTGGAGCGCCTTCCACGCGGCCATGGGATCTCCCCCGGCCTCCCGCTTCTTCGTGCGGAACGCGTCGAGGAGCGCGCTGCGAATCAGCGGATACTTGATGCGGAGCGGACTGTACAGATACCAGGAGTACGAGATCCCGCGCTGGCATCCACGAGGCTCATAGGGGGGGAGCGAGTTCTCGAGCAACGGGTAGTCCAGTTGCTGCGTCTCCCACGTCACGATCCCGTCCTTGACGTGGATCTGCCAGGAGCAGCCGCCGGTGCAGTTCACCCCGTGGGTGCTTCGCACGATGCGGTCGTGCTGGAAGCGATTCCGGTAGAACTCTTCCCACTTTCGCGTCTGCGGCGAGATGATGTCTTTGATCCAACCCATTGCTGTCACCCCGTGTCCGGCTGGTTGTGGAGTCAAGTGGAGGAGATCTGCCGGTCGTAAATCGCCTGGTGCACCGCCCCCCGCGAGCGACCTCTCCACAGCAAGGAGTAGAGCGCGAGCAGCAGGAGGGCTCCGATCACGCCAGAGCCGAACAACTTGACACCGTAGTCACGCGGCTGGTGCAGCGCGTGATCCGCATCGGCCTGCTGAAGGAATCCCACCAGGGCCGCCACTTCCGGGTCGGTGAGTGGTCTGGCTTGGTAGGCCCGCTGCATCACGGGGAAAGGGGGGCTCCCCAGAATCGCTCGCACCCCCGGACCTCCGAGCCGCGAGAACACCGTGGTCAGTTCGCGCGCAAGCACTCCACCGCCAATGACCGCATCGTTGGTGACTTCGTGGCAGGAGTTGCATGTCGGCCCACCGTTGGTGAGCCGCTTCGTCCCCTGGAACAAGTCCTGCCCGAGCAGGATCTGTTCTGCCGTGGCGACGGCGATCGTCTTTGGCTGCGTCCGCTCGCCTCCCGTAGCTGCAGCGGCGCCGAGAAACGCGATCAACGCGTCCGCTTCGGCGTCCGTCGTGCCAAGGTTCGGCATCGCAACACCGTATTCCTGGAACAGCGCGGTGGCGATCGAGTCACCAGAGGCGAGCACCTGATCGGGCGCCATGATGAATCGTTTGAGCCACGCCGGATCACGACGGCTGGTGACATCCGCCAGCCCCGGCCCAACCAACCGATCGCTCCCGGTGCTGTGGCAGGCGGAACACCGTTGCTGGAAGATCGCCTCGCCGGACACTTCCGCGCTGAGCGTATTCGGCATCCCGAACACGCTGAGCAGGACCAAGCCAATACCCAAGGACAACGGCCTCATGATGTCGCTCCCCATCGCTGGGACTTCACTGGGGCTGACAGATCCGCGCAATCTGTCACGGCGGGATCATTCCATACCTCATCGACTCGAAGGAGAAACGGTGCGAGGCGGACGGGCGGTGAAGATATCATCCCTCGCTTTCGGAAGAGAGGACTCGTCCAGCCGTTCGGACCACCACGATCCAGCATCGATACACCCCGACACGTGGGGATACCAGAGAATTCGAGTGAATCCTCATTGCAGGTGTCGACGGGTGCGCCTGGCCCCCCGGCGCTCGTGCAATGGCGCCGCCTGAGCCTCGACGATCCCCCTGCGCTCTGAGTGGTCGTCACCGAACTCCCCTCCCCGCCATCTGCGGCCTTGGAGTCGCAATGGACACGCGGCGGGAAGTAGCGCACATTCGGCGTCCAGGCTGCATGACCACGGTCATATCCGCATTGGCGCACGCGAAACGCGGTCCGAATCGGACAGCTTCCGATCGAGACCCCTCTCTGCCAACGACTTCGAGACACCGACAGCCCTTGGATTTGCTGTGGGGCGGTGCAGGGTGAAGACCGACGGCGATCGAGGGAAAGTGCTTGCCGATGGCTGGGTTGCCGGTCTCGGCGGGGGCTGAGGAGCGAAGCGACGAGGTCCCCCGGGCCGAGACCGGCGCGGCAGCGGATCTGGAACAGGAGTGGCGGAGCCGCAACGACGCCATCTCGCGCGCGCCAATGCGGATATGACCTCGGTCATGCAGCCTGCCCAACCCCTGCCCGTGCTCTCTCCCGATCCGAACGAGAAAGTGTACGACAGGTCCTCTACGATCCGCGCTTCGTCGATCGAGCGCCGGGCGAGATCGTGGCCACGCTGCTCGATGACGCTCAGTCCGTGTACTCCGAGCGCACGATGTGCCGGATCCTCGCTGCCCAGGGCGCGAGTGGCGAGCGGCGCCCGCAGCTCCGGCATCCGGCCTACCAGAGACCGGAGCTCGTGGCGACGGCTCC
Source organism: uncultured Pseudomonadota bacterium (assembly GCA_900696485.1). Lineage (GTDB taxonomy): Bacteria > Myxococcota_A > UBA9160 > UBA9160 > PR03 > CAADGG01. The sequence goes on along the minus strand of CAADGG010000037.1, from coordinate 8,396 downwards.
GAACCGGGTCTGGTCGTGCGACATCAGGAAGCGGCTCGGCCCGAGGAAATGAACGGAAAGCCCCACGCACGGGCCCGCAATCTGCGCAAGGTGATCGACAACGCGCTCGGGGCAGTCAGAGTCACCATCTCCTGACCGATCCACGACTCCGCGGTGACGGCGATGAGATGGATGCCCGGCGTGGCCGAGCAGCTTGACGTTGAGCAGGGTGACCGGCGGAACTTCGTCGCTGGAACACTCCGGCGCCGCGGACCACGCATCGACGAGGCCACGATCGAGCGTATCGTCGCCACGGATGTTCACGGGCTGGGTTACTTTTCTGACCGAGGTGAGTGTGGATGACGCGACGAACACGTCGGGCGTGGCGGATCGATCCGCTGGCCATCGGGATGGCGTTCATCGGCTTGGTGATGGTCTGGATCGCGGTGGCGAGCGCTCTCTACTCGCCGGAGTACGTGCGACGAGTGCTCGCATGGAGGGAGTCTGACCAGGGCGACTACCTGAACCACTTCCCTCTGCGGCCGCTGCTGGCGTCACCCTCGCCGTACCGGTTCGTCGATCACCGTGAGGACGATCGTGTGCGCGCCGGGTTCGAGCACGTCCTCGGCATCGCCGATCTCGACGAGTTCCTGTCCGAACGGGCGACACAGGCGTTCATCGTCATTCAGGGACATCGCGTGCTCTACGAACACTACTTCAACGGGGCCGAACGGGACTCGATGCTGACATCGTTCTCGGTCGCCAAGTCGTTCGACTCGGCGCTGGTGGGCCTCGCGATCGACGAAGGGCACATTCGCAGTGTCGACGATGCCGTCACCGACTACCTCCCCGAACTCGGCGAGCGCGACGAGCGATTCGGTGAGATCACGATCCGCGATCTGTTACAGATGTCGTCCGGCCTCGGCTACGACGCGAACCGCTGGGCGCTGTTCAACGGCGACGATCCGTTGACCACGTACTACCCCGACCAGCGCGAGCTCGCCCTGGAGCGGACGCACATCATCGACGCACCGGGATCGTCGTTCTCCTACAACAAGTACCACCCCCAACTGCTCGGCCTGATCCTCGAACGGACCACGGCGATGTCGGTCACCGCGTACACCCAGACCAGACTCTGGGACCGGCTCGGCATGGAGTTCGACGGCGCCTGGGCCCTCGACAGCGATACCAGCGGGTTCGAAAAGATGGAGGCAGGCCTGAACGCACGCGCGATCGACTACGCCAAGCTCGGCATCCTCTATCGCGATGGCGGCGCCTGGAACGGCGACCGGGTTCTGTCGCGAGATTGGATCGAGGAGTCCACCTCCCCCGATCCCGAGCGCGACCGCGCTGCCTACTACCGGGGCGACTTCGGACGGGTCGTGTTCGCCGGGGGGAAAGGCTACTACGGATACATGTGGTACGGCCGGCTGCGCCCGGGTGGCCCACCGGACTTCGCGGCGGAAGGTGACCACGGACAGTTCATCTATGTCTCGCCCGCACACGACCTCGTCATCGTCCGCAACGGCACCCGCTACGGAATGCCCACAGCCGAGTGGATCAACACCTTCTACGAGTTCGCCGACCAGTTCGCCGACGGCCCGACCTGATCCCACCCACTTGCCGGTGCGCCCTCCCTACCCAAGGTGAGCCGGCTCCCACGGGAAGCGTCGCGGTCCTCTCTGCCGCCGTTCCCTCTGCATTGCGAATGCCCGATTCCAACCTCTCGTCGATCGTGGCCTTTATGCGACGGAGGGACTCCGGATCCGTTGCCGGGTCTGATGGAAGCGGCCCATCCGCCGATCCGGACGGCGAGGTTGCGGAGCGAGGCCGGATGCGCTCGCTCGTACTAGAATGCGGTCGATCGCGGTTGCTTTCCCGCCGCGGAGACGCCCCGTGCCGATCGACTCGCCCTGTCATCGAGCCACCCGGAGAGAACGATGAGAATTCGGCTGTGGCACTGGCTGTTTCTCGGCATCCTGACGGCCGCGCCGGCGGCCCCGGCGGCCGAACGGCTGCTCGTCTACGCCGGCGCGGCGTCGAAGCCGCCCACCGAGGAAGTCGCCACGCTCTACGAACGGAAGACCGGCGTTCCGGTGGACGTGATCTTCGGAGGGTCGGGCCATGTGCTCTCGCAGATGAAGCTCGCCCAGCAGGGCGATCTCTACTTCCCCGGCTCGTCCGACTACATGGAGAAAGCCAAGCGCGACGGCGACGTTTTTGCAGAGACCGAGCAGGTGATCGTGTATCTCGTGCCGGCCATCAACGTGCAGAAGGGCAACCCGCACGGGATTCGCGAGCTGCGGGATCTGATCCGGCCGGGATTGCGGGTCGCCATCGCGAATCCCGAGGGCGTCTGCGTCGGCGCGTATGCGGTGGAGATCCTCGAAAACGAACTCACACCCGACGAACGGGAAGCCTTCCGTCGCAATCTCGCCAACTACACCGAATCCTGTGAGAAGACCGCGACCGCGATCTCGCTCAAAATGGTGGATGCTGTCATCGGGTGGCGCGTCTTCGAGGATTGGGATCCCGAGCGGATCGAGACCGTGCGTCTGACCAAAGAGGCGATCCCCCGCATCGGCTACATCCCGATCGCAATCTCCCGCTTCACGAAGGATCGCGCTGCGGCGCAGGTGTTCATCGACTTCCTGACGGGACCGGAGGGCAAAGCCGTGTTTGCCAAGTACCACTACTTCGCCAGCGCGGAAGACGCCTTCGCGTGGCTGGGCGAGAAGAAGCCGGTGGGCGGCGAATACGTCGTACCCACGATCTGGATCGGACACTGAGCGGCGCCCCCCGGCCATGAACCTGCGTCGGACCACGACGGTCGCCGCACTGGCCGTGCTCGCGCTCTACGGCGGCCTGATCCTGTCGCTCGGATGGTTCCTCGATGCGTCGGTCCTGCGCTCGGCCGTGCAGTCGGAGCGGACGTTCTTCTCGGTGCGCCTCTCTCTGCTGGCGGCGACCGTGGCCGCGAGCCTCGCGCTGCTGCTGGCGATCCCGGCCGCCTACGCCCTCTCGCGCTACCGCTTCCGCGGCCGCGAGCTCGTGGATACGCTGCTCGAGTTTCCCATCATCGTCTCCCCGGCCGCCCTGGGCGCGATGCTGCTGATCTTCTTCAACAACCCGCTGGGCGAGTGGCTGCAAGACCACCTCCTGCGCTTCGTATTCGCCTTTGCTGGGATCGTGCTGGCGCAGTTCCTCACCATCCTCGGCGTCTCCGTGCGGCTGCTCAAGACGTCGTTCGACGAAGTGCCCGGCGAGCTCGAGACGGTGGCGCGCACGCTCGGCGCAACGCCACGCCATGCGTTCTTCACCATCGCGCTGCCGCTGGTGCGGCGCGGGTTGATCGCCGCGTTCATCCTGGCATGGGCGAAGGCGCTGGGCGAGTTCGGCGCCACCATCATGGTGGCCGGCACGATGGCCCTGCGGACCGAAACCCTGCCGGTGGCCATCTTCATGCGTCTGGCGTCCGCGGACATCGAAGGCACGGTGGCGTTGATCCTCGTGCTGGTGAGCATTGGGCTGGCAGCGCTCTACGCCACACGGCGTCTGCTCGGGAGGGCGTAGCGTGCTCGAACTGGAGTCGCTGACCGTGGCCGCCGGGGACTTCCGCCTGCGCGACGTGAATCTCCGCGTGTCGCCGGGCGAATGCCACGCCGTGCTGGGTCCTTCCGGTTCCGGCAAGAGCACCCTGCTCGATGCCGTGCTCGGCGTGCGCGCCCCGGAGCGCGGCCGAATCCGGCTCGACGGCGAGGACCTGCTCGCGCTGCCGATCGAGCGGCGCGGGCTCGGCTACGTACCGCAGCGGCTCGCGCTCTTCCCGCATCTCACCGTGCGCGACAATCTCGCCTACAGCGCGCGCGCACGGGGCATCCGGCCGGCTGAATTCCGGCTGCCGGTCGAGCGTCTGGTCGAGGCGACGGGCCTCGGCGCGCTGCTGGACCGCTGGCCCGACACGTTGTCCGGCGGCGAGCGCCAGCGCGTGGGGCTCGTGCGCGCCTTGGCGAGCCAACCGCGCCTGGTGCTGCTCGACGAGCCGTTCACCGCACTGAACGAGAGCCTGCGCCGGGAGCTCTGGTGGTTGCTGCGCGAGCTCCGCGAGCAACGCGGTCTCACCGTGTTGCTCGTCACGCACGACCTGACCGAGGCCTACTTCCTCGCCGATCGCATCAGCATCCTGCTGGACGGCCGCGTGGTGCAGCAGGGCGACAAGGAGTCGGTGTATGGGCGGCCCGCAGCGCCGGAAGTGGCGCACTTCCTTGGCGTGGAGACGCTCCAGCTCGGCCGTATCATCGCGGCGAAAGACGGACTGGTCATGGTAGAGGTCGGCCGCGCGCAGCTGACGGCGCTGGCTCCGAACGGCGCGACGGAACACGTGCTGGTCAGCATCCGCGGCGAGGACGTGACGCTGCTGCGCGACGGAGCGGCAGAAACGAGCAGCGCGCGCAACCGACTCGCCGCCCGCGTCGTGGCGGTGCGACCCGGAAGTCCGCTGCTGTGCGTGGAGCTCGACGCCGGCTTCCCGCTGTTCGCCTTCATCACCCGGCCGGCCTGCGAGGATCTGGAGCTGCGGCCGGGAGAGCGGGTCACGGCCTGCATCAAGGCGCCGGCCGTGCATCTGATTCCGCAAAGCGCGCCGCGCGGAACCGTCGGGCCGTCCCGCTAGTCCCGCCTCTTCGCCTCCGCGGCTCCGGTGCGGCGAAGTCGAGCACCGGCGTCTCGGCGAGATCCTCGGCCACCAGCCGAAACGCCATGCCAGCGCGTTCGGCGTCGCCGAGATCCTGCTCGAGGTGCTCGCGCGCAACATCAGCCGACCGCTGGCCGCGAAGCGGCTTTCGCGCGTCTACGGGCGGATCACCCCAGAAGCCGTCTCCGCCGCCCCGAGAAATCAGTTTCCGGCGGCCCTGTGAGGCGGTAGGATCGGCCCATGCCCAAGCTGCGCATCGAGCACCCCGAACTCTTCGGCGTCACCGAGACCTCCGCCACGCTCCATTTCGACGTCGTCGATGCCAGTGGGCCGGTGGACGCTCCCGCCCGCGTGCTCCTCGACGGCGAGCTGCGCGCCACCGTCGCGGACGGCTCGGGCACCCGCCGCGTCGTCCTCGCGGGCCTCGCGCCGGGCACGACCCACCGCGTGAGGATCGAGGTGGAAGGCGTGGCGGCCGAGCCCGACGACTATTTCCCCGAGAGCTTCGAGACGCTTCCGCTCTCGGCCGGTGAGCCCGTCGCCAGCTTCGCGACCCTGAACGACCTCCACTTCGGTGAGCCCCGCTTCGGCGGCACCCTCACCGAGGACCACGAGTACGGCGAGGCAAAGGAGGGCTTCCCGGCCGTCAGCGAGCACGACGGCGACGTGCCCTACTGGCGTTTCATGAACGAGGACGCCATCGCCGACATCAATGCCGCCGGCGTCGATGCCACCCTCATCAAGGGCGACATCGCCGACCGCGGGCGCCCCGAGCAGTTCGCCGCCGCGCGCGAGGCTTTCGCGCGTCTGACCGCACCGCACCACGCCTTCCTCGGCAACCACGACTACTACGGTCTCGAAGCCGGCCTCGAGGTGGACGGCTACGCGCTGCTCGGCCAGCCGCGGGCGCCGCGCAGCGTGGACCTCGGCGGCTGGCGCCTGCTGCTGCTCGAGACGGCGCTGCCAGGCCACCACCACGGCGTCTTCCCCAAGGAGCGGCTCGCCTGGCTCTCGGGCGAACTCGACGAGACCCGGGAGCGCGGCCTGCCCACTCTGCTGGTGATGCACCACCACCCCGTTTCACCCGAGCACAGGGATCAGTACCCGAACACGATCGGCCTCGATCCCGCGGATTCCCTCGCGCTCTTCGATCTCGTCGGCCGGCACGACCAGGTCCGGGGCGCGCTGATCGGGCACACCCATCGCAACCGCGTGCGACACTACCCGGCGTCGGGGAGCGTCCCCTGGATCGAGGTGAACTGCACCAAGGACTACCCGGGTGGCTGGGCCCACTACCGCCTCTTCGAGGACGGGAGCTTCCGCCAGGAGGTGCGCCGCACCTCGAGCCGGCGCGCTCTCGCGCACTCCGCGCACTGCCGCGGCTTCTTCCGCGGCTACTACAAACACTTCTCCCTCGGGCGGCTCGCCCAGCGCAGCTTCTCCGCCGCCCCCTGGCGCTAGCCCGTGGGCAGCGCCGTCGTCGTCGGCGCGGGACCCGGTGGAGCCGTCCTCGCCTACCTGCTCGCGCGCCGCGGCATCGAGACCACGCTAGTCGAGCGCCAGGAGGATTTCGCACGCGAGTTCCGTGGCGAGGTGCTCCTGCCCGGCGGACTCGAGCCCTTCCAGCAGATGGGGCTCTGGGACGCGCTCCAGACCGTTCCTCAGGTCGATCTCCACGGCGGCTGGCTCTACGTCCACGGGAAGCACGTACTCTCCCTCTCCTTTGCCGACGATGAGTTCGGGCCCTACGGGCCACGCTGGATGTCGCAGCCGGGGCTCCTCGAGATGCTGGTGGCCGAGGGCTCGAAGCATCCCTCGCTGCGCTTCCTGCGCGGCGTCACGGTGACGGGCCTCGTCGAGGAGGGCGGCCGCTTCACCGGCGTGCGTCTCGGCGGGGACGGCGGCGAGCAGGAGATCCGCGCCGATCTCGTCGTCGGCGCCGACGGGCGCACCTCGATCGTCCGCCGGAGCGGGGGCTTCGAGGTCCAGCAGGACCCGACCGTCATGGACGTCGTCTGGTGCAAGCTCCCGCCGCTGGCGGCGATGACGGACCCGCCGCGCCTTCGAGGCTACACAGGGCACGGCCACCTTCTGATCGCGTCGCCGGTCCATGACGGGATGCTCCAGGTCGCCTGGGTGATCCCGAAAGGCTCCTTCGGCGAGATCCGCAAGCGCGGCATGCCCGAGTGCCTGGACGCCATGGCGGACCACGCGGATCCCGAGCTGGCGGAGCACCTGCGCCGCCACCGTGACGATGCAATCGCGCCCTTCCTGCTCTCCACGGTCTCGGACCACGTACGCCAGTGGACCCGGCCGGGCGTGCTCGTGATCGGCGACGCCGCCCACACCATGTCGCCCGTGGGGGCCCAGGGCCTGAACCTCGCCATCCGCGACGCCGTGGTGGCGGCGAACCATCTCGTGCCGGTCCTCTCGAGCTCCGCAGCGGCGTTTGCGGTGGAGGCTGCCGCTCGCGCGGTGGAGGCGGAACGCGCGCGGGAGATCCGCCTGACGCAGCGCTTCCAGCGCCTCGCACCCTATCTCGTCCTGCGCGACGGCTGGGCGAACCGCGTCTTCTTCGCCGCCGTTCGCCGGATCGCCGGCGCGGGTCCGCCGCGCGAGCGCGTGAGCCGTGCCTTCCTGCGCGTGGCCATGGGCGTGGACGAGATCCGGCTGCGGGTCTAGCGGTGGCTCGAACCGATCTCGAAAACGTCCATTCCATTGGGCGGGTCCACTCGGCTTCTACCTCCAGGAGAAAGCCCAGGTCCGATCGTCGGGGCCCGCTGCGCGGCGGCGTGACTACTGCTTCTCCGCGACGATCCTCCAGTTCAGGTCTGCAATCTTGGCTTTCTCGGCATCCGTCCAGGCTTGCCCGCCCGTTTGGAGGAGGTCGAGCGATTCTTCGACCCACGGAGGCAGGACGCGAATCGCCTCGAGACCTCGGACCACTCTTCGACCCATGAGGATCAGATCGCGCTTCTGCTCGCACAGCGGCCAGGCTTCGCTCTTCGAAGGCGCCGAAACGAGGATCTTGAAGCCGGCTCTTTCCAGGGCCGCACAGACGTCGGCCGGATACATCGACTGCGTGGCCGCAAGAGTGGGAAGGTAGGTCTTGTGGAGCGCCACATGCTCTTCGTTGTCCCAATCGAAATGCGGCGTCAACAGATACTCCGAGCAGGCGTATCGCGTTCCGGGTTTCAACACGCGGTGCATTTCTCTCGCATGGGCATCCAGCTCCTCCTTCTTGAAGAAGGGCCAGACGGCCTGGAAGGAGAAGCACCCGTCGAAGCTGCCTGACTCGTACTCGAGCGGCTTGTGGTGATCGCCAACCTTGAAGTGGAGCCGAGCACTCATTCCGCATTCGGCGGCCCAGTCGATCGCGTTCTCGATCTGGTTCGGATCGATGTTGTAGCCGGATACCTCGCCACCGGTCAGCGTGGCGAAGTAGTGCGCGATCCGCCCTCGCCCGCATCCCATGTCCAACAGATGGGACTTCTCAGGGTTCTTTAGATTCAGCTCCTTCAACACCGCTTGTTCGCACAGCAGCTGATTCGCATACAAGCCCTTCGACGCGTCGAGCTGCGGAGGGATGTAGAGCTTCTGCGGCGCGACAATCAACCTGAGACTGGCGCGACAATCAGGATGAGAATGAGCTGCGGCCGTCCTGAGGCCGGGAGGGCGTAGCCCGACCGGGCTCAGGACGGCCGCAGCGGCGGGACCCCGACGG
>CAADGG010000036.1 GCA_900696485.1 uncultured Pseudomonadota bacterium | reverse complement strand
CGAGTCGGTGGCGGTTCAACGAATCCTCCCTTCCGTGTCGCTGTCGTCCACGGCGAGGGAGGGACCGGCGAGAAGAGACGAGCCGTCAAGGGCGCGAAGCGCCGACAGGGAACCCTTGACGGCCGGCGCGCCGGTCTAGGGAGAAGCCAGGGGATCGAGGAGACAGGGAAGGGGGACGGGGATCGCTGCGCTTGACTCGAAGGACCCACTGAGGCTCGCGCCAACGAACCTGTTCCTCGACGTCCAGGCCGCCGAATCGCCGGCCTGCACAGTGAGCCTGCTTGTGCCGGCGCGGCAACCAGCATCCGAGCTGACGCGGCGTTGGGCGCGCGTCGTGGCCTTCGTCGAGAGAGAGAGTTATCCTGAGCGGGTTCTATGTGGTCAGATCGCGAAACCGTCGAGGATTGCCTCGGCTTCTCCAGTTACGTCGAGAGCCTTGCAGACGTGTGCCTCGAGCCGGAGATCGCTCCGCTCACTGTGGGCATCTTCGGCTCGTGGGGAAGCGGCAAGACCAGCCTCATGCAGATGCTTCGCGCGCAGATTGACGCGCGAGCAGTCGGCGCAGCGGGTAGCGGCACCCCAGCGTGCGTCACTCTCTGGTTCAACGCTTGGAGGTACGAGGGCCGAGAAGAGATTCAGTCAGCGCTAATCCACGCGATCCTTCGCGAGCTGACGAAGGGCCGAACCCTGCTTGAGGACGTCAAGGCTACCTTCGAACGACTCAAGAAGGGCGCGAGCGTCCTGAAGCTAGCGAAGACCATCACGAAGAGCGCACTTACTCTCTCGCCCGACTTCGAAGGCCTTCTCGACAGCTTCAAGGACGAGTCCGAGAAGATCGCCGAGACTATGGAGCAGTTCGAGCAGGACTTCGAGAATCTGCTCAAGAGCGTCGCCGTATCGAGGATTGTCGTCTTCATCGACGATCTGGACCGATGCAGCAGCGAGAAGGTCGTCGAGGCCTTCGAGACCATCAAGCTATTCCTCAACACACCCGAGACGACGTTCGTCATCGGCGCGGATGCGCCGAAGATCGAGCAAGCGATCGGCACCGTCTATCACGTGGCCGAGGGGACCCGGCCGACCTTCGCGCGAGATTACCTGGAGAAAATCGTCCAGCTCCCGTTCTCGATTCCAGAGCAGCGGTCGCGAGACGTTGCCGCCTATGTCGGGATGCTCGTCCTCCGGGGGTACTTGACCAAGGAGGGATGGCCGATTCTGCTGAATGCGCGTCGGACCCTCCTGCTTCAGGCGACGGACATGTGCACCTCGCTAACGGACTGGATCGGCGTCAACACTGCCGCCCTCCGCCCAGACAGCGCAACCGCCGCACGGGAACACCTCTCGCGCACACTCGCGCATGTTGATGTCCTCGTCCGCGGTCTGCGCGGCAATCCGAGGCAGATCAAGCGGTTCCTCAACATCCTTGAGTTGCGTGCGCGCATCGCCGAGGCGAACAACCTGGAGGTCCGCCTCGATCTGCTTACCAAGCTCACGGCGCTTGAGTACTCTTGGCCCGACTTCTTCGGCCAGATCGTCGAAACTATCGGCCCCGATGGGAAGTCGGAGCTCATCGGCGAGGTTGTCCGCTTGGCTGACCGGAAGGCAGAGCCTCCAGACGACTCGCCGATGCTGGCCGCTGCGCTAGCGACGCCGGGTCTGGCAGAGTTCGTAGCAAGCGAACCTATCCTCGATGGCACCGCGGATCTGACGCCGTACCTCTATCTTGCGCAAACGGCTCTCGATCCGAAGCGGAGACCGGCTCTCCTGCCGCAGGATGAGCTTGCTCGCGATCTCGCCGAGCGCATGGCATCAGATGACGCCCTGCGTGCACGAGCCGCAGCGAAGAACGCCACGCAACAGGAGCCTGCAGTTCTCGCCGCCATCGCACGCCTCGTGGCCGCTAAGGTCGCCGTCCTGCAAGCTGACAAGGAGAAGAGGGCTCGAGTAAACGCTCTTCAGAGCCTTGAGGCCGTCTGTAGGGTCGCTTCGGAGCACTATCGGCCGGTCATCGATACCTTGCGGGCGGCGGACGTGCAGGACCAAGGCTTCGCGATGGTGGCTGTACGCGTGCTCGGCGCTGCCGTCGACGCTGGCTTCCAAGATGCGTCTGCCCTGCGCGACCAGTACCAAGCGCGGTCGCCACTGGCCAAGGCCGGAGTGCGAGCTACCGCTCCACGAAGGAAGGCCTGAGGCGATGGGCACTTCAGCGAGCTATGGCACTCCTGCTGGTGGTGAGTGGACGAGCGTGAAGCGCCAGATAACCGCAACGCTCGGAGGCGGCAATACATCAGCAACGCCGGCCAGCATTGTGGGTGGTACGACCTCGGCGTCTGGCGGGCTCTCATTCGCGAGCGGTCGTGGAGGCACTGCGGCGGCGAACGGTCGGAACCGCATCGCAGGAGCGGTGTCACGCATCGGTGGCTTCGGGGCGGCCGTTCAGCGAGGTGGCCTCGATTCGGCGCTCGGCGGCCTGGGCTTGGACACGCTCCGAGGGAGACCCGCGGCGGAGGTCGTCAGCTCCATCAGTGAGTACCTCGCTGGCGACGTTGAGGGGCTAGACCGCGATTTTCTACAGTCTGCGCTCAGCGACGCACTGATTGAGGCCGCGAGCCTTGGCGAGGAACTCGGCTATGAGGATTTCGCTTCTGGGCTTGAGCGATTCCTGGAGACGCATGGCCCCGAGGGGCTCATCAACGTATTCCTGGAGCACTTCGTGTTTGACAGCCTCTGGGGGCGAATCGAGCAGCACGCTATCGACAAAAGCCCGGACGCGCCTTCGCTGGAGAGCCTGATGACGGCGATTCATGGAGAGTGCGTAGCCCAAGTGCGTGAGCAGATGACCGCAGCGAGGGACGAGGGCGCATTCTCGCGAATCGATTGGTTTGGGCGCGAGGGCCGCGAGATCGGCATGCGGATTGTGGTGGAACTGGAAGAGCGCCTCGCGGCGCTCCGGAGCCCATAGTCCGGATGCGCTTTGTCCGCTACACAGGTCGGCCTCGCGCGGCCGACGCGGCGTACAAGGCAATCTTGAGGGCGCAGTCCGTCGTCGTCCTCGACCCGTGGTCTGCCGCCGACGGGAACATCGCCTGGGGCTTCAAGCTCAACGGGAAGGCGGCGACAGTAGCTCTTCGCGCGCATGAGCGCGACCTGTTCGATCTTGCCGCCATGGTCTACGTGGCCGATGAGCTTGTGCCGCGCAGCGGTGGGGTTGACTTGTGGACGAGAGAAATCGAATTCGCCCTTCCGGTGGCTCAACGGGCATTGTGGGAGGCAGCCGAGCCGGCGCTCGCTCAGTGTCTCGGTTTCCTCTCCGGGGACGTGTATCGCTTCGAGTGGCTGGATCGCCCGAAGACGGTTCCCAAGGCGGCGAGCCACAGGCTGCGCCTTTGCCCCGGGCACGACGCTGTCTGCCTCTTTTCGGGCGGTGTGGACTCACTGCTAGGCGCTGCGGCGCTTCTCGCCGAGGGCCGACGAGTTCTCTTGGTTGGTCACCACGCGGACCGCATCACGTCTAGTGCTCAGCGAGATCTGTTCGCGATGCTTCGGCAGAAGTACCCCGGTCAGGTGTCGCTACTCCAGGTCTACCTCGAGCAAAGCCGAAAGCGCCGGCGGCGCCACGGCCTTCCAGACAAGGTAGAGATATCGCACCGCACCAGATCATTCCTGTTCCTGGTAGCTGGCTCAATCGCAGCAAGCTCCGCCGGAATCGAACCGGTCTACATTCCGGAGAATGGTCTCATCGCACTCAACTCCCCCTTGGGGCCATCGCGACGGGGCACGCTAAGTACCCGGACGACCCACCCTCGCTACCTCGATCTCTTCACGGCGGCGATGACAGGACTGGGGTTCGCCCAACACGTCGCAAACCCCTATGTTCACCAAAGCAAGACAGACATGGTTCAGGCCATTGCGGATCCCGACATCCGGATCGCCCTTGAGCGAAGCGTGTCCTGTGCACATGCAGGAAACCTCTGGCGGGAGGGTCCGGCCTTCACCCACTGCGGCTACTGTGTGCCGTGTTTATACCGTCGCGCTGCTTTCCTGAGTGCAGGACTGAACGAGTCTGGATACCAGCACGACGTCTTCACCGAACTGCCGCACCTCACTCCGGACAAGGCTCGCGACTTTCGACTGCTCGTCCGGTTCGCACGGGCGGCGGAGCATGCGAGTGAGATCGACCTAATTGCGGCCGTACTCCGCCATGGTGGATTCAGCGGAGGGCCGAATGGCGAGGACTACACCGCTCGCGCGGTAATGTTGAAACGGTGGGCAGGCTCGTTTATGGACCTCACGCGGCTTCGCACTAGCCCTAGCGCGCGACGCATCCTAGGGCTCTAGCCTCTTGCCACGCTCGAGATGAAATACATCGACGCACACTGCCATCTCGATCTATTTCGAGACCCGTATGCCGAAGCTGCAGCTTGCGATTCTTCCCAGACCTATACGATCGCTGTCACCAACTTGCCTTCTGCCTTTGCAAACTCCGAGCACATCGCCACCGGGCGTAGATTTGTTCGCGCCGCGGCTGGTCTCCACCCGGAACTGGTGGCTCAGCATCCGCAGGCTCTCGAACAGCTTCTGCCGTTGATCGGCCGCACCAAGTACGTAGGTGAAGTCGGCCTCGACTACGTGAAGGCAACGCCTTCGGAGCGGCAGATCCAGCGTCGAGTTCTTGAGCGAGTGGTCGAGCACTGCGAGAACCTTGGCGGCCGAGTGATTTCGATTCACACCCGTCGAGCCGCCGACGACGCCATCGAGTTGGTGGCTGGGGCAGCCAGGAGCAAGGTCATTCTTCACTGGTTCTCAGGCTCCCCCAAGGCCGCGGCACGAGCCGTTACGGCGGGATGCCTCTTCTCGGTCAACCCGGCAATGACGCGCTCGTCGACGGGGCAAAGGATCATCGCCGCTATTCCGGACGACCGGCTACTCACCGAAACCGATGGGCCCTTTGTAAAGCACGAAGGCCGCGAAGTCCACGCATTCCAGGTTGCCAGCTTCCTGCCGGCTATCGCGCGGGTGCGCGGTCAGGCGACAGAAGCGGTCGGAAGCATGGTTCTGGAGAACTTCCGCCGGGCGGTCACCATCGAGGCACCTGCGTAGCTCTCGCTCGGATCTACTTGAAGGCACAGCTCACGGGGACCCTCGCAACGGCGTGCTCAGCTCAGGTATGCCCCATCCAGACCCGGCTTGTCGGCTCCCACGTTCCACAGCCATTGGAAATCAGTACGGGGTTAAGAAAGGTCTCCACCGCGTCCGTCACTTCTCTCAGGGTCGCCCAGGCCAACTCGTCGTTCGCGGCTATCGCAGCGTATGGCGCCTCCCAGAAGACCGGCGGCGGCGGAACGGAAGCGGGAACCGGATGGGTGGCCCGGAAGGCGAAGGTCCTCTCAATGGCGCGGCGGAGTTCCGCCCCGTTGATGGCGCCGGTCGTCGCCAAGAGCGCGATGTCGGGGAGGTCTCGGACTCTTGTATTGGGCCTCTGTCGTGGCAACGTAAGCGCATGGAGCTTCTCGGCGATGTGCGAGACCACGGGATAGAGACGTATCGCCGGCGGCGCGATGCCCGCGAAGCCGAGGGTGTCCTCGGCCGTGATCACGTCGGGTTCGCCGATCAGCGGATCACCGAAGGCGACGTCGACGCCGAACGGTCGGCCGTAGATCATCCCCGCCAGTCGGCACTCGGCTCGGTAGCGGTGTCCCTCGTAGCGCATCCCCTCGTTCTGGATCTCGGGGTGCTCGTCGTCGGGCTGGATCTCGAACCTCATGTGATCGCCGAGGTCGAGCCGGCCGGCCTCCTGGAGGAGCTCCAGCACGTCGGCCGGCGATCCCATCATCCGCAGGTCGACGTCCTTCGTCGTGCGAGCGCGCTCGAGGCGCAGCTCAAGCACGAGCCCGCCCTTGAGCGTCACCGAATCGCCGGCGACCTTGCCGAGCCGGGCGAGGAAGCGGTCGAACACCAGGAGCTGGCGGCGGCGGCCGAAGTCCGTGCCTGTCGCTGAGGCCGACCTGAGCCGCTGTTCCAGTGCCTGCTTGAAGGCGAGAGGGGTCGAGTACTGGCGTACCGTCATCGCGCCCTTGGGCTCCTGCGCCGCTCGCTGCGAAGGCGAGATTCCTCGGCTGCCGTGATGAGGCCCCGCCGACGCGCCTGACTAATCGCCTGGTCGAGCAGTCCAGGCGCCAGGTCCGCGTCGATGCAGTCCGCGAGGGTACGGAGCGGGACCGTGACCGGCACGGCGCCAAAGCTGGTCCGCTCCCGCTCTCCGACGTCGGCGAAATGGAGGACGACGCCCGCGGGTACCCGGAGGCGGCGAAGCCGCCAAGAAGCCGGCATCGTCAGGTGGACCTTGCTCGGAAGAGCGTCCGAGAGGTCGTGGAGCGCGAGCGCCGTCTCGTGGGAGAACACTCCCGCCTGCTCGCTCCACAGCCACGAGACGACGAGGTCTTCGTGGTCGCTCGGCGGGAAGTGGACGAGGCGATAGATCCCCCGACGAGCGCGCAGCACCTTCTTGTCACCAAGATAGGCGAGGAGCTGGGGCGAATAGCCCGCTCGAGCCGCCTGCTGCGTGGTGAAGTAGCCTGCCTGCGCCTGGGCAACGCCGAAGAGCGCATCCCAGTCGGGCGACTTGCCTGGTGCCTCGCCACGTTTGACCATCGCGCACAAACATTAAGCCAGACTTTAGTTTTGTGCAACACGTCCTGGCGACCCTGAGGCTGCCGAGCGGCTGGCTGTCCTCCCTTGGGGGCCACCAGCGCCGTCACAGTTTCATCGGTGGCCGGCGAGGCGCCACGTGGGTGGCCGAGGGAACCAGCTCGAGCCCGTTGTCGCCGGGCCGGACGCGCGCCTCGGGGTAATAGTCGATGACGCCCCGCAGGTAGCCCAGGAACCGCTTCTTGAAGTGCCGCGGGTTCGCGTAGCCCGATCCGAACTGGAGCGCCAACGACGGCCACGGGATCGTCACCGGCCTGCGGAGCCGGAAGAAGCGCCACGTCAGCCAGACGTAGATGTCGATCTCGAAGGGCGACCGCAGGGCGCGAAGCACCCGGAGGTCGAGCGGCACGGGCGCCTCGGTCGCTTCCCGGTAGAACCGGTCGGAGAGCACCACGTGCGACCCCCACGCGGCCTCGCCCTTCCCGGGTCGAGGGTCCCACCAGAGCTCTCGCTTCTCGGCGATCAGAAAACCGTCGCCGGCGTGTCGGCCCTGGCTCTCATCGTGGAAGATGCACTGGAAGGTCGAAGCGAAGAGGCGCTGGAGCTGATCCCGGAGCATCGGCAGCGAGCCCCGCGGCCCGGTGGTCGGCGGAATGCCGAGGCTGGCGCAGAAGTGGGAGAAGTGGCTGCCGAGCTCGATGTCGGGGCTCTTGCGGCGCACCGCCTCAGTCGTGAGGTAGGCGAGGACAAGGCGGGGGTAACGGCCGTAGGGCAGCCCCACGTCCTTCGGGGCCAGGATCGAGAGAGTGAAGTGCCCGTTGCGCCGGACGAACTCGTTGGCCTTCGGATCGCTGTGAGGGAGGGTCGCCTGAACGAGCGCCCGGGCCAGGAAGCCGACCTCGCCGGCGGCGTAGGCGTCCTCCTGGTCGAGGTAGAGCGCCTGCCGGATCAGGCTCCCGGTGCGCCTGGCCTTGCCGGATCCAATCTCAACATCTGTAGAATGAAACTGTGACGCCGGGTCGCCAGGAAGCACCAACGAGAGCTGCGGGGTCGCGGACTTCCAAGCGGTACTTCCAGCCATGTGGCCCCTCCGCTCCGCTGCCGGGCAGCGGATACCAGAGAGGGACGCCGGCCCCGGCGTGGCGCCCCTGTGGGCGCCTGCGGAGACTGCGTACGGGGACCGGAGGCAGGACCGGCGTCATGCGGCCTGCCTCAGTGCCGCGACTTCCCGAAGCCAGGAAACCAGGGTGTTCGAATCTCCAGGGGTGTTCGAACTCGGAGTGAGTTGGTCCACCATTTCACCCACCTGGCGGGAAGTCCCCTCGATGTTCATGAAAAATGGACAGGTTAGGGGTGTTCGAAATTCGGCGCCGTCGAAGCTGAGACCTTCGGGGAAGAACAGCTTCTGCAGGCGCT
>CAADGG010000035.1 GCA_900696485.1 uncultured Pseudomonadota bacterium | reverse complement strand
CGGCGATCTGGGCAGCGCGGCCCGCTTGAATCCCCCGCCTACGGTCTTGCCAGGTTGAAGTCCCCCGGGGAGTTGTCACTTCGGGCCTTATCGGACCTCCGAAAGCCCGCTTTTTTGTCCTACCCATCGAGAGACTGCGCCTTGCGCTCCTCGACGCCTATGAAGTTCCATTCAGGAATCACCGTATGCGCCTCTTCGAGAACAAGGCAGACTTGTTTCCCGAAGTTTGCATCCTGTCTTGCGATCTGGAAGAGCGCCCGAAAGAACCACTTCGTGTATTCAAGGATGCCTGTCGTGTTCGATACATCGGGGAGCTCGAACAGCGCTAGCGGGCGATCGGATTCCATAAACTCACGAACGGCGCTGTAGAACCCTTCCTTAAGCCTCTGCGTGCTCTGCTCGATTGCGCTGCGATTCTGTTGGTTCTTGAATTTCTCAAGCTCTGTGGAGAGCGTGTCAATGGCTGCGAATAGCTCTTCCTTCCGCGCATTCGAAACGACGTTCTCCGGGGCAAGGTCCGGGAAACGAGCTCCGTACTCGTTAGTGAAGTCCACGCAGATGACCTTTGTGCCTTCAGCAATGACCCGGCGAAGAAGGTTCCGGCAGAAGACGGACTTTCCTGAGCCAGTAACGCCCAGAATCGCCGTGTGGTGCGTCACTGCTTGGCGTCGGTTGAGCAGGACCGGATAGTTTGTTCCTGGGATGGCGCCGACCACCGGGCATCCTACGCGGTGGGAAATGGGAGACGCCATGCAGCCGTTGGATCCGACATCCACCGTTCCGGGGCGCACGCCGCGCAAGCGGAAAAAACGCACGCCCGAGACCGCGCCGCAGCCTGCCGCGGCTGCCGTGACGCCGGCGGCCGCGCGAGACCGCGCCCGCCTCCGAGTCGGACTTGCTGGACGCAGTCAAGCGCCTTTCGGAGGCGATTTGGCGCGTGCTCGACTCTCTCTGACGAGCGCGTGGCTGCGGCGTCAGGGCTCGATCACCACCTTGATCGATCCGCTCGATCGGTCGCCCGCAATGGCAAAGGCCTGGCGCGCCTCGGCGAGGGGGAAGCGGTGCGTGATGAGCGTGGCGGCGATCTCGGGCGAGCTCGCGAGCAGAGCGGCCGCCTCCTCTGTCTCGCGCCGGCCCTGGTGGCGGCCATAGGTGGTGGTGCCGGCCAGCACGATCTCCTTCTGGAGCGCGACCATGCCCGGGAGCGGCACCATCCCGTGGAAGACCCCCACGAGGACGATCCGGCCGGCGGGCCGCACCAGCTCGCAGCAGCGCGCGAGGCCCGAATCGGACCCGGTCGCCTCGATCACGACGTGGGCTCCCGGCATGGCCCCGATGCGCGCCCCCAGCCTTTCGGCCGCCGCCTGCTGATGGGGGTGTCGCGCGTCGAGCATGGGCTGGTAGCCGTCGGCCACCAGGGCGGCCACCACGGCGAGGCCGATGCTCCCCCCGCCCACGACGGCCACCGTCTGGCCGGGCTGCAGCTCCGCGCGCCGCACGGCATGGATGGCGACGGCGAGCGGCTCCACCAGACACGCATCGGCCAGAGGCAGTGTGTCGGGAAGCGGAACGAGCGCCGACTCGGGAACCCGCACGGCGTCGGCCATGCCGCCGTCGCTGAAGAAGCCCATGAGCGAAAGGCATCCTACGCAGCGTTGTGTCGCACCGATTCCGCACTGGGCACAGTGGCCGCAAAACAGAGTCGGCTCGATCGCGTAGGGAACGCCGCCGACGCGCCCGGCCAGCTCGTGCCCCAATACGAACGGCAGCGCGCCGAAGCGGGCCAAATGGAGGTCGGTGCCGCAAATCGAGGCGGCGGCCACGTCGAGGAGTACGCCCGAGCCGGGCGGACCGTCGCGCTCGACGACGGCGATTCCTTCGGCAGTCGACTTCACGACCCGGGTCACGACAGCGCCTGCATCGCGGGCGTCAGCTCGGGCACGAGGCCCGTCTCGCGGAGCCAGCGCGCCGTGATCTCCATTCCTTCGTCGAGGCCGATGCTCGGCTGGTAGCCGAGCCCACGGATCTTGTCGATGGAATAGGTGGTGTTGCGCGTCAGGTACCGGATCCACGTCCTCGGCTGCCCCATCTCGATTGCTTTCTCGGCAGAGATCGCGGGCAGGGAGCGTCCCAGCAGACGCTCGAAGTGGCCGAAGAAAGTCAGTGCCGGGGTTCGTGCGCCGTCGGTCACGTTGAACGGCTCTCCCGAGCGGGCGGAAGCGAGGACGATCATGATGCCGTCGATCAGGTTGTCGACATAGACGTGGTTGTGCAGTGCGGACTCGTCGCTGAGCTTCGTCCACAGGCCCGCCTTCATGAGCGCCACCGGGGTGCGAACCCACGGCTCGCAGCCGGGGCCGTAGACGTCACCGGGGCGGATCACGTAGACGTCGAATGCGCCGCGCTGGTGGTGGCGGAGCACGACCTGCTCCGACTCGATCTTGGTCTGGCAATACGGGTTGTTCGCACCATCGAGCGCGCCGTCCTCGGTAGCGCCGTCGGGAAAGTCGAAGCCGTAGACCATCACCGAGCTGAAGTGCACCAGCGCCGAGGCGCCGCCGCGACGCGCTGCCGCAGCCACGCGGTCGGAGCCCTCGACGTTGACGGCCCGGAAGCCCTCCCAGTCGTCGTCGATCCCCATCTTCGCCGCCGTGTGCACCACGAGATCGGCGCCCTCGGTGGCCCGCGAGAGGTCGTCGCCCTTCAGCATGTCTCCGGCGAGAAGCTCGCCGCCGAATGCAGCGTAGACGCTCGCAGCCGCGTCCGAGAGGTCGAGCCCGCGTACGTGGTATCCGGCTTTGGCGAGGCGGCGGGCCAGGCGACAGCCGATGAAGCCGCCGCCACCGGTGATCAACGCAGTCTTCTTCGTCATGGCTCTCCTCGTCTCGTGGATCGTTGGCTGCAACCGCGGCGCCCAATCATCGGTTCTGCGGCGCTTCGAGATGCGGCGCTGCGGACAGGCTCCCCGCCCGCCGGCAAGCTTCTTTCCAGCGGGCGCGGTCGAACGAGCCGGCTGGCTCGACCCTGCGCGCCGGGGGCGCTGCGGCGGCGACGTCGTCCCAGCCGCTCCAGACGCCCGTGGCCAGGCCGGCGAGGAAGGCGGCGCCCAGCGCAGTGGCCTCCACCCCGCCCGCGACGTCGACGGGTCGCCCGGTGGCATCGGCGACGGCCTGCACGAAGGTCGGGTTGGCGCTCATCCCGCCGTCGATCCGCAGCGTAGCGATCTCGAGGCCGCTGTCGGCCTCGGCGGCCTCGACGAGATCGGCCGCACGTTGGGCGATGCCCTCGAGCACGGCCCGGACCACGTGCGCGCGCCGCGTGCCGCGGCTGATCCCGAGCAGCGTGCCGCGCGCATCGAGCTTCCAGTAGGGCGCGCCGAGCCCGAGCAGGGCGGGGACGTACACCACCCCCTCGGTGGAGGTACACGCAGAAGCGACGTCGTGAGACTCGGCTGTGGTCGCGAGGATGCCGAGGCCGTCGCGAAGCCATTCGAGGTTGCTGCCGGCCGCGAGCATCAGGCCTTCGAGCAGCCACGTCGTCTCGCCCCGGATGCGCCAGGCCACCATCGGCGTGCTGCCACCCGGCCCGACGACGTCGAAGGGGGGGCGCTGCGCGCCGAGGCAGAGATCGAGCATCCCACCCGTGCCGAAGGTGATCTTCGCCATGCCCGGCCGCACGCAGGCCTGTCCGACCAGCGAGGCCTGCTGGTCGCCAGCAATCCCGGCGATCGGCGGGGCGCCGGGAAGCGCGCTGGCCCTTCCGATCACGCCCGACGAGTCGACGATCTCGGGCAGCTCCCGGCGCGGGATGCGACACGCGGTGAGGATCTTCTCGTTCCAGTCGCCCTCATCGGCGGACCAGAGCGCGCCCGCCGACACATTGCTGACGTCGGTGACGTGCAGGGCTCCCTCCGACAGCTTCCAGACAAGCCAGCTATCGACCGTGCCGACGCAGAAGTCGCGCGTGCCCGTCGGATCGGCCTGCTCTCGCTGCCACGCCATCTTGGTCGGCGCGGAGTTGGGGGAGATGAGGATCCCCTGCGAGAGGATCTCCCGGCATCGCTCGACCGTGCGCAGATCCTGCCAGCCGAGGCCGGGCGCTACGGGCTCGCTCGTGGCCCTGTCCCATGCGACGGTGGAGGAGCGCTGGTTGGCGATGCCGACGGCGGAGACTCCTCCCACGGCGGCCACCGCCGTCCGGGCGATCGAGAGTGCGGCCGTGGCCAGGGCCGAGGGGTCGAACTCGACCAGCCCGGGCCCTGGCGAGGTAGGCAACACCTCCCGGTGCTCCTCGTGCAGGACGCGGGCATCCTCGCCAACGACCACGGCCCGCACGCCGCTCGTGCCGGCGTCGATGACGAGAATGCTCACGGCCAGTGGACCGCGCCGAACGGGCTCGGAAGGCCGAGCTTGCCGGGGTTCAAGATGCCGTTCGGATCGAGGGCCGTCTTCACGGACGCGAGGGCGTCGAAGGCAGGGCCCATGGCCTCGCGCATGAAGCGCGCGCGGTTGAGCCCGACGCCATGGTGATGGCTGAGGCTCCCGCCGGCCGCGAGCACCGCCCGCGTGCCAGCATCCCAGGCCGCCCGGTAGTACGCCTCCCAGCCATCGGCCGGCGGCTTGCCGGCGAAGGTGAAGTAGAGGCAGGCGCCGCCGGTGTAGGCGTGAGACTGATGGGCGCTACACGCGACGGTGTACTCCACGGCACGCACGGCCGCGATGGCCCGCTCGTAGATCACCGGCAGCGCTCGCCAGCTCCCGGTGATCTCCATGGTGTCCCACGCGAGGCCCGCCTTCAGCAGGCCCGCGGGTGACGTGACCTCGTTGCGGTGCCCCATCCACTTGCCGACGAGGCCCGGATCGGCCTCCTCGGCGCCGGCGCACTCCTCGGCGAGGATCGAGAACGAGGCCTCGACCACGGCCCGATCGCCCTCATCGAGGGCGAGCAGCAGGTGCCGGTCGCCGGTCTGGTACTTGTGATTGGCCTCGTGCGCGTCGTAGAGGCGCAGCACCGCCGGCGGAAGGCCTCGGCGCAGGATCCTGCGGCAGGCGTCGAGCGCCTCCGCGAACGAGCCGAAGCCCCAGGCTCCCTGCTTCTCGTGGCTGGGTGCCGGGTGCAGCCGCAGCCGGCTGCCGACGATGATGCCGAGCGTGCCTTCGGAGCCGACGAAGAGCTGGTTCAAGTCCGGGCCGACCGCTGCACGCGGGGCGCCGCCGGTGCGGATGATGCTCCCGTCGGCGAGGGCCACGTCGAGGCCCACCACCATGTCCTCGATCTTGCCGTAGCGGTTCGAGAGTTGTCCGGCCCCGCGGCAGGCCAGCCAGCCTCCCACCGTGGACAGGCTGATCGACTGCGGCCAGTGGCCGACAGTGAGCCCGTGGCGGGTGCGCAGCTCGTGCTCGAGGTGATCGCCGAAGGTGCCGGGGCGCACGTCGAGCAGGAGCGACTGGTCGTCGACCTCGACGATGCCGGAGAAGTCGCAGAGGTCGAGGAGCACCCCGCCGAAGACCGGCACCGATGCGCCGCAGACGCCGCTGCGGCCCGCGATGGGCGTCACGGGAATCCGGGCCTCGTTGCAGATCCGGAGCACGGAGGTGACCTCTTCGGCCTTGCTCGCGCGCGCCACGACGCCGGCGAGGCCGCCCACCTGGCCCTCGATGGCCCAGCGCAGGCCGAGCGCCCACCAGTCGCGGCTGGCCTCGGCGCAGGTCGCGGTGTCGACGTCGACCTTCGCGCAGGCCGAGCGGAGGCGCTGCGCCACGGCCTCGGGCACGGCGACGGGCTTTGCGAGCGATCGCGAGCGCGCCTGCGCTGCGCCGCCGGCCAGGTCGACCGGGATCGCGGGGGCCGCAGGCCCAAGGGGAATGGGGAAGCTGTCGTCGCACTCGGTCGTGGGGCTCATCGTCTTGCTCTCCTGGGTTGGATCTTCGGACGCGGGCGGGAATCCTTGGCAGTGATGCCGTCGCGCTGCGCGGCGCGGCCGAGGCCCGCCAGTCGCGTCAGCGCAGTGATCACGCGCCTCGGCGCTTCGGTCTCGTGGACCGCCATGCGGTGTACGGCCGCTCCCTGGAGGGCCAGCGTCGCGAGGTCGATGAGGTCGTCGAGGAGCTCCCGGTCACCGGTTCCGAGATCGAGCGGGAGGGCATGGGCCAGGCGCCGCAGGTTCGCGCTGTGTTGGTGAACGACGGCGTCGAGGCTCGCCCGAAGCCGCTCGTCAGTACGTGCGGCGGTGTGGAGCTCGAGGGCCGCGAGGTAGCGCGGATCGTCGAGCACCTCGGCGAGGAGCCCGAGCGCAGCAGGCGCCGTCACGACCCCGGCCGCCGCCACCTTTGCGAAGCGAGTCTCGTACCGCGCCGTGAGGGTGGCGAAGAGGTGCTCGACGGTCGCGGCGAGCAGATCCGGCTTGGCCGGGAAGTAGCGGAAGAGGGCGCCCTGGGAGAGGCCGGCCCGCTGGGCGACGGCGGTCGTGGTAAGGGCGGCATAGCCAGACTCCACCAGACACGCCGAGGCGGCGTCGAGAAGCCGCTTGCGGGTCGAGAACCGGCGCTCTGCCTGGGTGCCCATGGCGCCAATCTACCCCTGATAATAAAACGTGACAAGTCACTTGTTTTACTACTATGCTGCTCCCGCCATGGAAACCGGCAGCTTCGACCGCTCGCGGGCTCTCGGCCGGCTGGCCGAATGGAATTTCGACGTCCTGGTCGTCGGAGGCGGGATCACCGGCGCCGGCGTGGCCCTCGACGCCGCCTCCCGGGGCTTGCGGACTGCCCTCGTGGAGCGGGACGACTTCGCGTCCGGAACCTCCTCCAAGTCATCCAAGATGGTTCACGGGGGCCTGCGCTACCTCGAGCAGGGCGACTTCCGGCTGGTCTACGAGGCCCTGCGCGAGCGCCAACGGCTGCGGCGCAACGCGCCCCACCTCGTGACGACCCTCCCGTTCCTGATCCCCCTCTTCAAGAAGTCCGGCATGATCAATCACCGGATCGCGCGTGCGCTGGGCCTCGCGATGTGGATCTACGATCTGACCGGCGGCTACCGGATCGGCAAGCTGCACCGGCGGCTCTCGCGCGACCAGGCGGTCGCCCACATGCCCGTCCTGCACCGGGAGCGCATCGCAGGCGCCTACCTGTACTACGACGCGCGGGCCGACGACGCGAGGCTGACGCTCGCGGTGGTCCGCACGGCTGCCCTCGATCACGGTGCGGTCGTCGCCAACCGGACGTCGCTGGTCGGCCTCGACAAGGATGCGACCGGCCGCACGACCAGGGCACGCCTGCGCGCCGACGGCCAGGAGTTCTTCGTCCGCGCGCGCGTCGTCGTGAATGCCGCCGGCGTCTGGTCGGACGACGTCCGCGGCCTCGACGAGACCCCGCGTCCCGACTCGATCCGGCCGGCGAAGGGGATCCATATCGTCGTGCCGTGGTCGAAGCTGCGAAACGACATCGCCGTCAGCGTGCCCGGCGCGGGCGGCAAGCGCTCGATCTGCGCCGTTCCGTGGGGCGATTACTCGTTCGTCGGCACCACCGACACCGATTACGACGGCCCCCTCGACGACCCCCAGTGTACGCCCGAGGACGTCGACTACCTGCTCGCTTCCCTGAATGCCAGCATCACCGAGACGGTCACCCGGGACGACGTGCTCGGCACCTGGGCCGGTCTGCGGCCGCTGCTGAAGCAGGCCAATACGAACCGCACGGTCGATCTCTCGCGTCGCCACAAGGTGTCGGTCTCGGGCTCCGGTGTGCTCTCGATCACTGGCGGGAAGCTCACCACCTACCGCCAGATGGCCGAGGACACCGTCGATGAGGCCGTCCGCCGGCTCGAGGCCCCTTCACGCCGGCGCCACCGGAGCCGAACCCGGCGGCTTCGGCTCCGGGGCGCCGAGGGATTCACCGACGCGCAGCGCTACGACCGGCTGCCGGCCGAGACGGTCACACACCTCACCAATCGCTACGGCGGGGAGGCCCGCGTCCTCTTCGACCTGATCCAGAAGCAGCCCGATCTTGGCGAGCCGCTGGTGCCGGGGCTGCCGTACCTGCGCGCCGAGGCCATCCATGGCGTCCGCCACGAGATGGCGACCAGCCTCGATGACCTGCTGAGCCGCCGCACGCGCGCGCGCCTGCTGGCGCGCGATGCTTCCGCAGCGGCGGCCGAGCGCGTGGCTGACCTCGTGGCCAAGGAGCTCGGCTGGTCGAAGGAGCGGCAACAGGCGGAGGTGGCTTCCTTCCGCGCGGCCTGCGAGCTGGAGCGCCAGGCTGCCGGTCTCGCGCGAACGCCGTGTCCGTAATGGCAGGAGGAATCGCATGAGGCGCGCACTCGGAGCGCTCGCTCTCGGAGTCGGACTCACCATCGGCCTCACGGCCTGTGACAGCACGGGGCCCCACGAGGGCTACGGAGTGCTCGACACCTCGGTCTACGTCGATGCGAAGAAGGATGCGCAGCCCGTCGCCGACGTCGTCCACCGAAACGGAGCGCCGCCGGCCCGGCCCCCGAACGTCGTCATCATCCTGGCCGACGATCTCGGCTACGGCGATCTCGGCGCGTATGGCAATACACTGATCCGGACACCCCACCTCGATGCGCTGGCGAAGGCGGGGGCTCGCTTCACCGGCTTCTACGCCAGCGACTCCACCTGCTCGGCGTCGCGCGCAGGCCTCCTGACGGGCCGCTACGCGCTGCGCAGTGGCATCAACCGTCCCATCCACCCGACCACCCCGTTCAAGAGAAGGATCCTGAATCCCCTCCTCGAGTGGGCTGCCGACCTCGGCATCTTCGACGGGATGGAGACTGGTGAGGAGTCGACCGTGGACGGGCTGCCTGCCTCGGAGATCACGCTCCCCGAGGCCCTGAGGCTGGCAGGCTACGCCACGGGAATGGTCGGCAAATGGCACCTCGGCAACTTCCGCGAGACGCCTGGCTACCACCCGCGCCGGCACGGCTTCGACTTCTTCGCCGGCTTCCCGCACTCGAACGGCGAGTTCCCGTACTCGTACTGGAAGAACGAGACGATGGTCGACGAGGATCTCGGTCTCCGGCAGGCCGACGTGACGGCCACGCTCACACGCGAGGCGATCGGCTTCATCGACGCCAACCAGGCCAGGCCCTTCTTACTCTACGTCGCGCAGAAGAACGTCCATGTTCCGCTGGTTCCGTCGCCCGATTTCGCCGGCAAGTCGGCGGCCGGCCCCTACGGCGACTCCGTCGAGGAGCTGGACTGGAGCGTGGGAGAGCTCGTGCACGCCCTGGCCGAGCGCGGCCTGCTCGAGAACACGCTCGTCTTCTTCAGCAGCGACAACGGGCCGTGGTTCTCCGGCAGCAATGGGGGGCTGCGCGGGCACAAGGGCGAGCCGCTGGAAGGCGGGAACCGGGTGCCGGCGATCGCCCAGTGGCCCGGTCACATCCCGGCCGGAGAGGTGATCATGGAGCCGACGATGAGCATCGACCTGTTCCCGACGCTCCTCGGGCTCGCCGGTCTCGACCTGCCGCGTGACCGCACGATCGATGGCCGCGACATCGGGGGGCTGCTGAGCGGCCGCGAGAGCGAGAGCCCCCACGACGCGCTCTTCTTCTTCAACGCCAACGTGATCGATGGCGTCCGCAGCGGACACTGGAAGTACTATCGCTGGGTCAACCAGTACATGTGGCCGCTGCCCCTCGACAAGGAGAGCACGGTTTTGGGTCGAGCGATGCACGGCTTTCGGTACACGGACTCGAAGACCGGCGAGACCTCGCCGATGTACTCGCCGTTGCTCTTCGACCTGACCGCCGACTCGGGCGAGGCCTACAACGTGATCACGCAGCACCCGGACGGCGCCGCGCGCCTGCACGCGACCATCGAGGAGTGGGAGCGCGACTTCTTCGCCAATCCGCGCGGCTGGAAGTAGCGCCACGGAAGCGACGACCTGGGTGCGCCTGCACCGCTACGCGCCGCAGATGGGGCTCAGCTGCGTCCGAGCCTGCCCCCGAGGAGACTCCGCCGCCCGTTTGATCGAGCCGCGATGAGGACGCTCGACCCGCACGGTCGATGCAGCGCCTACTCCGGGAGGCGGCGCCGAGGCACGCGACCCCGCCTGCCAGAAGCAGCAAGGTACCCGGCTCGGGAACCGCCTGCAGTGCTTCTCCGCGCATGTTCAGTTTGAAGGTGCCGGTGATGGTCGAGTGGATCGTGACGAGACCGCCACCCGCGGGAAAACTCGAGCTCGACGCGATGCTGCCCTACAGGTTCTGGAACCGGAACTCGGGTCTGTCATCTGCGTCGGTATCACCGAGCTCGATCAGGGTGCCGGAGAGCGTGATTGGGCTGGCCGGCAGACTGATCGTGCCGACGGTGCCGTTGTCCGTGATGGCGACGGCGTCCAGTCTGAGGCCCACGAATGCGAGGGCGTAGCAGGAGTACATCGCTCCCGGTCCGCGCCTGCGGAGGGCGGAATGGTCGGGAAAGCCGAGGCCTTCCGCCGTCTCGTTCTCGGCTGATTCTCTCCCCGAAACGCTCGATGCTCGAGCGTGATCGAGTCGGGCCGGACTCGACGGTCGTCGGCCCGTGGGCTTGTTTCATCCGTTTGCTCGACAGAATGCGGCTTAGCGGACCTTGCCAAGAACGCAGATCAAAATCCCTTATGCACAATCTCCGGCCAGGGCCTCTAGAACCCGGACAGCCAAGTCGTCAACATACATTATCTGGTGTTCAATGGAACCGCCGATCTCCCGCTCGCCAAGGCGGCGAACAGAGCGACGCCGAGGCTCGGCGGCACGGTGACCTACATACTCACGGTGACGAACGCGGGGCCGGCGACGGCGACGGCCGTGCGCGTCGCGGGCGTGCTGCCGGCGGGCGTCGAGTATGTCGCGGGCTCGATCACGGGCGGCACGGCCTGTAAGGCCGCCGGGGCGCCGACACTCTCCTAGGACGGGGCGACGCTCGCCTCGGGTGCCAGCACCGCGCTCACCTACCAAGCTACGGTGAAGGCGCCGACGGGCGCCGCGAACGAGTACCGCAACCAGAAGACGCAGAAGGTGAGAAAGTGCGCGCGGATCCACATTGGATCCACGCGACGCCCGCTGGCAAGTCACACCGATTCAACTCCTTGCCTGGTTCGGTTCCGGGTTCGATTCCCGCCGCCCCAGCTTCCTCTTCAACTTCGTGGGCTTCGGAGCACGCGTTTCTCCTTGGCGACAAGCGAACGATAAATCGTCGTTCGCTGTGGTCGTCCGAGGCGGCTGGAGCACTGCGAGCAAGGCGGGATCAGCAAGTCGCGCGTAGCGCTGTACGGAACACGGATCGCGCTGGCCGAGGAAACGCTGCAGAACGCGATCCCCGCGTCCGCACCGCCGAGATTCGAGAATCCCTTGCAGTCGTAGAGCAGCCCGGCCTCAGCGCAGCGTGGCGAACGCCTGGGAGAGGTCGGAGCGCAGGCCCTTTGCGGCCGGGAGGTACAGGAACGCGGCACGGTGAGGTCGCGCAGATCTTCGGGCGAGTGGAGACGCTGCGTCGCACGCGTCAGCGCGCGCATGAACGGATCGGCGGGGAAGGGTCACAAGGTCGTCGACCGGCACGGTCGTCCTCGAAGTAGTCGTGATCGTCGCGTTATGCTAAGCGACCTCGGGTAGCGTGGGTCGCGATTCGCGGGATCGAGGAAGCGCGAGGAGAGCCATGAGAGGGCGCCCGTTTCGAGTCGGTGCAGCAGTCGCGGCTGTGATCCTCTGCGGGATGCCTGCCGGTGCGCAGAACTTGATCCCGAATGGGAGCTTTCCCAGTCTCTTCATGCTCGACGGCTGGGAACCGTACAGCGACGCCACCTGGTCCGCGATCGACATCGACGAGTTGGCGAACTCGGGATCGGTTCGCGTACCGCGAACGAGCAGCAGTGGCGACGGGCCCGTCTCCGGTTGTCTCCCCATCGAGGAGAACACGCGGTACCGCGTCGGCGGATCGGCGCTCTGGATCGACGCCGAGTCGGTGAGCGGCAGGGTCCAGCTGCGCTTGTCGTTCTTTCAGGGAGGCGCATGTGACGGCTTTTCCTCCGGCAACGGCGGAACGGGCGCCTTGGCGATCGAAGCCGATAGCTGGCATCGTATCCAAGCGCTCGTCGATTCGTCGGCCGGGGAACGTTCGGCGAAGCTGGATCTCTGGGGATGGCGAACGCCTGAGTCCGGCATCTTCGTTGCGTACTTCGACGACCTGGAATTGGTCCCCGTCCCGGAGCCGAACGCGAACGTGGCGGCGCTGCTCGCGCTCGCGGGGTTGGCCGTCACCCGTCGTATGAGTGCGTGATCGGGCGCCGAGGATGAGCTTTCCGACAAGCGCCGCCGGAGAGCGAGAGCCAACGGCTGGGGAAAGAAGCGCTTGGCGGCTCGTCATCTCGCATCGCCGCACGGGCGTCGCCCACTGGGATCGCGCGATAGCGGAGGGAACTACTTGCACCGGAACACTCCATCGTGTACACACTCGCGAGTGGGTGGTCACCTGGGGCCGAGGTTGCAGGTTCGAATCCCTTCTCGACGCTGAGTTGGTGGGTGCGATCGTTCCAGGGCGCCGAATGAAGCGCGCTTCTGTCACTGCTACTTTGCAGTGCAGCAAAGAACACTGTTAGCGGTATACTGGCGACAGGGTTTGGTGGCTCGGATCCGTGCTTCGATGGGAATCGGTGAGGTTTCGTCGCCGACGTCTTGTTCTTCCAACTCGCACTCGCCAGGAGATCGGTTGATGAAAACGGAACGACCCGCTCATCGTGCGGCGCTGTCAGTAGTCACTTTGCTCGTCGTCTCGTTGCTCGGCGTCTCGTCCGCGCGGGCGGTCCCGAGTCAGTCCTGGAACCCGGCCGCCCGCATCGGCGCCGGCGCGGCTGTGTTGAACGCCACCCCAGCGGCGACGCCCCCGATGGCGCCGGACGACACCACGGGGTTTCTGATCGCAGATGGGGCGGGAGCCTCGGTCCCCGTATTGCTCGACTCCGCCGCAATCGGGACCTTCGGGCTCAGCTCGGGATTCGTCGCCGGCGGCGGCTCGTGGTCCGGTGTCAATGGCCGCGACCCGGCCGCGTTGTTCCTCAACGCAAACGGAAACACGATCGTCATGTACAGCGACGATCTGAGTATCTCGTCGCCGAGCCTGCCGAATGGAACAGCGGTCACGCTGCGGTTCGTCTACGAACTCGCCTTCGACGTCGACTCGTTCGTGAATGGGAGCTTCAACAATCCGCAGCACGGTGGCTTCGCGGAAGCCGATGTGTCGTCCTCGATTGACGGGACCGTCGTGCTCGGCGAGGCCGACAACCGTTTGCGAATCGACTCGCAGTTCGAAGGCCTGAATACGCAGACGGGACTCTTCGCCGGCGTGCCACGCGCGGAGTTCCTGGTGCCAACCACTGTCGGCGCCACTCTCGCCTACTCGATCACGATCGATGGCAAGGTGGGCTCTGAACTCCACCCCAACCCAGACGGTCTTGAAGGTCCCCCCGGCTCCGGCTTTGGCGTGAGCCTCCTGGCCGTTGCGTTCGGCGCCGAGGCCGTCGGCTCGGACGCCGTCATCACCTCGAGCCTCCTCGGAGCTCCGTTCCCGGCCGCCGCCGGCGTCGACTCCGCTGCAAGCCAGGCCGCTTTGCCGATGAACCCGCTTCCGGTTCCGGAGCCGAGTACGAGCACGCTCGCGATCTCCGCATTGGGGACGACGGCGCTGATCCGCGTGCGGCGCCGGACCTGAACCGAACGCCGAGCGTCTTCGTGCCCGTCCGCGCAGTCTGCTCCATCGCGCAACATCAGCCTACGCCGACAGGCGCCAACCCGGACTCCTCGGCGACAAGCTGGCGACACGGTGAGGTGTCTCAGAGTCGTGATTCTTCGGGGACTCAGACGGATTCATGCCGGGTTCGATGCCCGCCGCCGCCACCACGAATCCTTCGTTTGGTCGGGTACTTTTTCGGCCGATCTCGCGCCGGATCCAGACGGGATCCACGTTGCGGCCGAACGGCGGCGACGAGGGCCGCGTCTGCGAGGCGCACGTCGCAAGAAACGTGCTTGGCGATCCACTCCGCGAGGTAGCCGGCGCTCCGCTCGCCCACCCCCGCGCGCTCGCGCATCGCGTTCGTCGCGAAACGGCGCACCGCGCGAGGAGTAGGCCTTTCCGGCTCGACCGAAGGCGACGTCGCGGCGCCCGTCCGGGCGCCGCCGCACCTGCCCGAGCTGCTCGACCATCGACCAGTCGCTACCCGCGGCCACGGGGTCCGGGGAAAGGCCGCACTCCTCGTCCGCGAACGCCAGGGCGGCGCGAATGTCCTCTCGCTCGAGATCCGGGAAGTCGTGGAGGATCTCGTCCTCGCTCGTCCCCTCGGTGAGATCCTCGAGGATGTCGTGGACGGTGATGCGGAGGCCGCAGATGCACGGCCTCCCGCCTTCCGGCGTGCTCCTTCCCGCTACCGCTTCGTCCCACCCCGCGGCCGCTCGAGGCTTCGGACGTACGCGACGAGCTCGCGGATCCGTTCGTCGCCGAGATGCCCCCACGCCGCCATCAGCGGATTGCCGCCGACCGCGGCCCCGCCGTCCCGGATCACGAGGAACAGGTCCCGATCGGTGCCGGTGCGGCCGTCGCCGTCGGCGTCGAACTTGAACTGGCCGACGCGGAAGTCGCGGGGCATCGGCAGCGCGGCCAGGCCCGCCGGACCGTCGCCCTTGCCCTCGACGCCGTGGCAGGAAAGGCAGTTCTGCTCGTAGAGCGTCTGGCCCGGCAGCGGCGCGTCGGCGGCGCCCGCGGCAGAGGCGGTCGCCGCTCCCAGCGCGAGGTTCGCGACGAGCGCTCCGAGCCCGAGCGCCCGCGCCACGGCATCGATTCCGCCGAGGAGGCCGGATCCGCCGCCGTCCCCCAGCCGCGCGCGGCGCGCCCTCACGGTACACCGGCGAGCGTGTGGGCCGGGGTCGGACCGTCCGGGTCGCGGGGGTCGAGCCGGATCACCCGCGGCTGCCCGCGTTCGATCTGCCAGGTCGGCGTGTTGGAGTTCGAGGTCCAGACCCGGCCTCGGGAATCGAAGTCGATCTCGCGCGTGTAGGTCACCCGCGTCGGTAGGGGGTAGACGAGGAACCTCTCCCGCTCCGGATCGAAGCGGATCAGGGTGTCGCTGTTGGTGCCGCAGATCCAGACGGTGTCGGTCGAGCGCTCGACGTGGAGCGCGTAGGGGGTCTCGGTGCCCTTCGGCTCGATCGGGATCTCCCAGCTCTCGAACGAGCGCGTCTTCGGGTCGAAGCGCGAGACGAGGCCGGAGGAGAAGCCCGGGATCCAGAGCTTTCCCTGGGAGTCGAAGCGCAGGCGCCGCGGCGCCGTGAAGGGGGTGTCCACCATCTCGACGGCGAGTGTTTCGGGGTCGATGCGGCCGATCCGGTGTGCATTGAGCTGGCTGAACCAGACGTCGCCGTCCGGGGCGATGTCGATGCCGTAGGGGACCGGCATGCCGACGACGCCCTCGCTGGCCGCGCCGAGGTCGATCTCGACGTACTGGGAGAGCCACAAGAAGACGGGAATCAGGCGCAGCATCACGTCCTGCCGGAGGCTCTGGGCCGGCAGGCGGATCGTCTCGAAGCGCTCCTGCGCGGGGTCGAAGCGCGCCACGTGATTCGAGCCGGCGATCGTGAACCAGACGCGGCCCTTGCCGTCGACGCGCAGGGTGTGCGGGTAGAAGCCCTCGTCCAGGGCGTACAGCTTCCACTGCTCGCTCCGGGGATCGAAGCGCCCGAGGCGATTGCCGAGCGCCAGCGTGACCCACACCGAGCCGTCCGGCCCGACCTGCAGCGAGTGGGGACCGACGTGCGCGTTGGAGTTGGGAACGAGCGGCGATCCACCGGTCGCGAAGACGCCACCGAGCGGCAGTCCGTCGTCGGGGATGGGGAAGCTCTTCGTCTCGCCAGTCTCCGGGTCCAGGCGGAAGAGGGCGTCCTGCATCATGTCGACCGAGTAGACGTGGCCGCTCGGGTGCACCATCAGGTCGTGCTGCATCGAGGCCCGGCCGCCCAGGACCCACTCGTCGATCACGGCCCGGCGCACCTCGGGCGGAGGCGGCGGCGCGAACGCGGGTGTCGCCATTCCTTTCGTCAGGCGCGGGATCGCGTGATCCGGGTCGTAGGCCGCCGCGAACCAGCGGGGCACCTGCACGCGCACGTCCTCGGTGAGCCCGCCGCCGAGCCGCGCCATCAGGGCCAGAACCTTCTCCCACTGCCAGTCCTCGCGCGGCACACGGGTCGCCGGGCTGCCCTGCTGGTGGCAGTACGTGCACTGGCGGACGAACTGCTCGCGGTGGACGGGGTCGTCGATCTCGTCGAGCAGGAGGGCGAACCAGCGGTTGGCGGGCAACTGCTCGGCCAGGGCGGCGGCGTCGGTCTCACGCTCGAGCGTCGCGGCCCACTCGGCGCCGGGCACCGGCACGGCCTCGCGCCGATCGCGCCAGCCGATCCGGCGGACGCGCAGCTCCCAGACGCCGGCGTCGAGGCCCGGGATCGCGAAGCGGCCGTCGGCGTCGGAGAACACCGTGGTGCCGCGAGCGGGGTCGCCCCGCTCGGCCGTCACGAGCGCGCCCACGACGGGGACGCCGTCGGGGCCGGTGACACGGCCGGCGAGTTCGGCCGCCGCAGCCGGGTGCGGCTCCGCAAGGCCGAGCGCAAGAAGCGGCAGCGCGACGAGTACGGCGTAGATCGGGACGCGGCACGCAGGACGAGCCCGCCGCATCGGGTACGGACTCATGGCTGCACCTCCGTTCCGGATCCAGGCCGGTCGTAGACGTCGAACTCGAGCACGACCGGCGCGAAGACGTGGAATCGGGCCACCCCTCGCTCCTCTGCGCCGCCGTCCGGGCCTTCGATCTTCAGCGCGAACGGCGCGGGCGCCGGGTCGTCGCCGCAGGCGTGAGGGTAGTCGACGCCGACACGGTACCGACCGGGAGCGAGTGGCGCCGGGAAGTGCACGGTCTCGATCCGGGGGGCGTCGTGGGTGCAGCGCCGGTCCTCGAGGAGGGCGCCGCCGTTACGGGCCGGGGTGTTGGCATAGTAGACCGTCTCCTCGTCGGGGCCGGTGACGTAGAGGTCGAGATCCGCGTCCGTCCC
The DNA here is from genome assembly GCA_900696485.1 of uncultured Pseudomonadota bacterium. Lineage (GTDB taxonomy): Bacteria > Myxococcota_A > UBA9160 > UBA9160 > PR03 > CAADGG01. The sequence goes on along the minus strand of CAADGG010000035.1, from coordinate 46,287 downwards.
GAAGGCGAGGTGCACCGCGAGGCCGCTCGAGGCGGCGGGCTCGCGTGCGGCGAGTTGCCGCGCGTACGCTTCCGCCTCGCGGCTGCGCTCGGGCGTCCACGAGGCCTCGGGCGCGGGCGGCGGGCGCGGCGGCGGCGAATCGTCGCAGCCGGGCGTCGCGGCGCAGATCGCCGCGGCCAGCCAGAGCGCTCCGAGGCTCCGCTCCATGACACCGCTCCTTCCCGGCCGTCGATCGGACCTATCATGCGACAGCTCGCCCGGGAGGAGAAGCCATGGACGTCCGGAGCCTGCACGGCAAGGTCGCTCTCGTGACCGGCGCCGGCAGCGGAATCGGCCGGGAGACCGCACTGGCCTTCGGGAGGCGCGGCGCGGACCTCGTGATCGCCGACCGCGACCCGGCGGGTCTGGCGGACACCGAGGCCGCGCTCCGGGGCCTCGGGCGGGACGTGCTCGCGCGCCGGGTCGACGTCGCCGATCGCGAGCAGATGCGCGGCTTCGCGGAGGAGACGTCCGCGCGGGTGGGTACCGTCGACATCCTGATGAACAACGCGGGCGTCGGCCTCGGAGCGGGCTTTCTCGATACTTCCCTCGAGGACTGGGACTGGATCCTCGGCATCAACCTCCTCGGCGTCGTCCACGGCTGCCACTTCTTCACGCCGAAGATGGTGGAGCGCGGCGCCGGCGGACACGTCGTCAACGTCTCGTCGATGGCGGGCTACGTGCCGGCGGAGGCGCTCTCCGCCTACGTGACCACGAAGTACGCAGTTCTGGGCCTCACGGAGTCGCTCCGCGGCGAGCTTCGCCGGCACCGGATCGGCGTCACCGCGATCTGCCCGGGCATCATCGACACGCCGATCACGCGCAGCGCGCCCCTGCGCGGCCGGTACGCCGCGGCCGGCCAGCGCGAGGAGATGGTCGAGGCGTACCGCAAGCGCGGCTACGGGCCCGACCGCGTCGCCGGGAACGTGCTGCGGGCCATCCAGCGCAACCGCAGCATCGCGCCGGTCTCGCCCGAGGCGTGGATGGCCTGGTATCTCAGGCGGCTGGCGCCGGAGCTCGTCTCGCGGCTATTGGCGTGGGCTGAGCAGCGCCGCCTGGCGCGCTGACCGGCCCGCTTCTTTCTCCTGAAGGACGGGAGGGACCTACGCGCCGGTGAGTCGCGGCGATGATCTCGCCATGTTCGACTTGGTTCCGTCCGACGCGACGGAGCAGCCGCCACGCGCCGTCGAACAGCGAGATGCGCGCAGGGCGTCGCGCCAGGATTGGCCCGCACTCAGCCGCCGAGCGCGATCGCGATGCCCTCCAGCATGAGGCCGGCACGGAGGAACGCGAAGCCGGCGCCGCAGCGGCTCGCGTAGGCGAAACGGCCCCACTCGATGCGGCAGCCGAGCGTCGCGACAAGCAGCTCGCGCACCGTGCCGCTGCGGGGAGTAGAATGCGCGCATGAACTTCCCGTACTTCCTGCGCCGGGTGAACCGGGTCTTCACGAATCCGCTGATGCGGACCTTCGCGTGGCGCGTTCCGCCGCTCGCCGTGGTGCACCACGTCGGGCGCCAGAGCGGCCGGGCCCACCGCACGCCCGTACTCGCCTTCCCCTCGGCGAAGGGCTTTGTGATCCCGCTGACCTACGGCCGCGACGTGGACTGGGCCCGCAACCTCCTGGTCGCGCGCGGAGGAGAGGTCGAGCAGCGGGGACACCGGGTCGCGCTGCGCAACCCGCGGATCGTCGCCTTCGGCGCCGCCGCGACCCATCTGCCCGCTCCGCTGCGTCCCCTGTTCCGTGCCTTGGACCTCCCCGGCTACGTGCTGCTCGATCGCCGCGAGGGGGACGGTCGCGAGCGAGCCCCACGCAGGAAGTGAAGCCGGAGCGCCCGGTGTCGGCCTCACCGGCGACCCGGCTCGCGGAGGCCGGCATCGAGGAGATCGAGTTTGCGACACTCCCATGGGTCGATGGGTGCAACAACCGGCGGCTTCTCAGCTCGATCGGAGATGTTCCACTGGCCGAGTTCGCGGCAACGTACGATGCACGACAACCGAGCCCGGCCATGGGGGTCGGACTCCACGAACCGAGTCTCCGCAAAAGCAGGGGCAGTTCACATCCGCGTCGACGGCGGCATCCGGACGCCCTCGAAGCAAGGAGAAACAGCATGGCCGATGAAGTCCTGATCGAAACTCGTGGCCGCGTTCGACTCATCACGCTGAACCGTCCGGAGGCGAAGAACGCGGTCAACAACGCCCTGGGCGAGGCGCTCGTCGCCGCCATCGCCGAACTGGATGCGGACACCGGACTGACGGCGGGCGTGCTGACGGGCGCCGGCGGCGGATTCAGCGCCGGCATGGATCTCAAGGCCTTCGCGAAGGAGGGGCCGCCGGCTTCGTTCGGCAGATTCCTGCGCGACGGCAGCGCCAAGCCGCTGATCGCCGCCGTCGAGGGCTTCGCGCTCGCCGGCGGACTCGAGATGGCGCTCACCTGCGATCTCATCGTGGCGGCGCGCGGTGTGAAGCTGGGCATTCCCGAGGTCAACAAGGGGCTCTTCGCGGCCGGCGGCGGTCTGTTCCGCCTGCCCGCGCGGGTGCCCTACGGCGTCGCCATGGAGATGGCGCTCACCTCCGATCCGATCTCGGCCGAGCAGGCGCACGAGCTCGGGCTCGTCGCGCGGCTGGCCGAACCGGGCCAGGCCGCCGAGGTCGCGTTCGAGCTCGCGGAGCGCATCGCGCGCAACGCGCCGCTCGCGGTGGCGGTGAGCAAGCAGGTGATCCGCCAGTCGCAGGGACTCACCGAGAACGAGGCGTGGAAGCTGCAGGCCCCGCTCGCGGCCCGGGTCTTCGGCAGCGAGGACGCGAAGGAAGGCCCGCGGGCCTTCGCGGAGAAGCGCGCGCCGAACTGGACGGGGCGGTAACCCTCGGCGCGATTCTCCGAGTGGGACCGGGCGGTTCCCCCCGGCGAGTCCTGCGCCCTGCACGGCTCCGCCCGATCCGGCCGCGCGGGCGCGTGTGCTCCGGGTCGACCATGACGCGGCGCGACCGACTCGTCATCGATAGATCAGATACGGGCGGCGCTCCTGCGCCCAGGCGTGCTCGTCGGCGCGTGCGAGCGCGTCGAGGTCGGCGGGCGTGGCGTGGTCGTCGTCCACCCATTCGCGCAGGGAGGGTCCGCCGTTGATCACGTCGATGGCGAGGCGGTCGTGCACGTACTCGTAGGGGAAATCCCGCCAGAGCGGATACGCAGGGTCCAAGGTGCGAATGCTCTTGAGCACGAGTGCGATCAGCCGCCAGGGCTGGAATGTGGCGTGGTCGTAGCGCGGATCGTCGACGTGGATCTGGAGCCCGTGGCAGAGCCGGCCCTCGTATTTCTGGAACGTGGGTTCGAAGTGGCAGGGGCGAAGGCGGCATCCCGCGAGCCAGTCCGGCGCCACGGCCTGCAGGTGTGCGAGGAGGGCGCGGGGATCGATGTCCGGGGCCCCGAACAGCTCGAGCGGACGCGTCGTGCCGCGCCCTTCGGAGAGCGTGGTGCCCTCCAGCAGGACGGTGCCGGCGTAGGCGCGGGCCATCGACAGGCTCGCGGCGTTCGGGCTGGGATTGACCCAGCTGCGTTCGCCGAGCGGCCAGCCGTAGCCCGGCGCCGCGTCCGGCTCCCAACCCTGCAGCTCGATCACGCGGTAGTCGACGCGGAGCTTCGCGACGTCGATGTACCAGCGGCCGATCTCGCCCAGCGTCAGCCCGTGGCGCATCGGCAGGGGACCCGCGCCGACGAAGCTCTGCCAGCCGTCGACCAGGCGGAGCCCTTCGATCGGCCGGCCGGCGGGGTTGGGACGATCGAGCACCCACACGGAGCGACCGAGGCGCGCAGCCTCTTCGAGTATGTAACACAACGTGGTGACGAAGGTGTAGATGCGGCAGCCGAGATCCTGCAGATCGATCAGGAGCAGGTCGCAGTGCTTCAGCATCGCGTCGGTGGGACGCCGCACCTCGCCGTACAGGCTGAACACGGGAATGCCATGGACCGGATCGGTGAAGTCCGGCGACTCGATCATGTTGTCCTGCTTGTCACCGCGCAGGCCGTGCTGCGGTCCGAACGCAGCGGTGACCGAGAGTTCGGGCAGGGCACACAGGGCGTCGAGCGTATGGGTGAGATCGGCGGTCACCGACGCCGGATGCGCGACCAGACCGATCCGGCGGCCGGCGAGCGCGCTGCGCAGCCGCTCATCCTCGAGGAGACGATCGATCCCGAACTGCATGGGCGTTTCCTTTTCGCTTCGCGCTCTGGCGTTCTCTGCAGGCGACGAGGACCGGGCTCGAACCGCCCGATCGCTCGGCTCGCTCCGCCGCGTGCCGGCCAGAGGGTACGCCGGCCAACATCTCGAGGCCGGGGGGGCCCCTGGTGGAACGATCCGAGCGCTGTCGGTGGGACTCCGACGAGAGGTTCGCCCGATCCGGACAACTACGATTCGGATCTCGAAGGGGCACCCGTCTCGATCCCGTGCTCGAGCGTTACGCGGCCGACGACACGGCGACCACGCCCGATCCGTTGGCCTCGTCGAGGTGTGAGCGCAGCGTCTCGGCGGTGATCGCCGCCTTGCGCAGGCGCAGCGCCGGCCCGACGCGGAGCAGGTGGAACGCGAAGGCGGTGAACGAGAAGCCCGCGGTCACGATCGCGAGCACGGCGAAGGGCCCCGGATTGCCGTCGGTCGCGGCGAGGTCGTAGATCACCCAGACGGCGACCCCGAGCGAAATCCCGAGCGACGCGAGCGCCACACGCAGGACGTCGGCGAGCGCGCGGCGCGGGCCGTCGCGAAGCACGCGCAGCAGCTCGCCGCGCGAGAAGTGGTCGAGGAACCAGCCGGTGCGCTCGTCGACGCGCTTCTCGCCGGGCGGCATCACGAGCTGGTTCGTGAGTGGATCGATCGCGGGCTCGCCGCGCTGGTGGGCCTGTACGCCGAGCAGGATCTGCCGGTGCACGGCCTCGCTGATCGGGAAGCGCCAGGCGATGAAGAACGCCGCAGCCGAGAAGACCGCCGGAGTCAGCGCGAAGATCGCCTTGATCGCGAGGATCACCTCAGGCGTCTGCGGTTGGTTCGGCGTGTAGCCGAGCCAGGCGAGAATCGAGAGCGGGACCGAGGCGCTCGGGATCACGATGAACTTCGGCACCAGACCCCAGAAGGCCAGATACTGCGCCTCTCGACGCTTGCCGGTGTGGAGTTCGTCGTAGTCGGTGACATCGGCCTGGATCGCGGGCGGCAGGAACAGCCCCGCCCCGAAGGCTGATCCCGACCAGGCGATCAGGAACAGCAGCCGGACGGTGTCGCCCTTGCCCAGGAAGAACATCGCCGACCCGCCCGTGATGCCCATGACGAAGCTCGCGAGCCACGCGTTGAGCTTTCCGAAGCGTCGCGCGGCCGCGAGCCAGAGCGGCAGACAGAGCAGGCCCGAGCCGAAGTACGCCAACAGGAACACGCCGAGCCAGCGCTCCGGGTGCTCGGGCTGGATCACGTACTCGTTGAAGTAGGGCATCAGCAGGCCTGGGATCGCGCCGGGGATGCTCGAGACGATGTAGCAGGCGAACAGGATGAAGAACGACCGATTGCGCAATGCACGGCGCACGCCGGGGACGAGCGGATTCGAGTCGCGCCGAGCGAAATTCGGACGCTCGCGGATCACGGCGACCAGAAGCCAGTAGAGCGTGATCATCAGCACGGCGTAGGTGATCGCCATCAGCGCGAACTCGCGGCGCGGATCGCCGAAGACCTCGTGCAGGAGCGACGGCGCGACCGCCGCGAGCATCGTTCCGATCAGTGCGAAACCCTCGCGTACCGAGAAGAGCATCGAACGCTCGTGATAATCGAGCGTGAGTTCCGGGCCGAGCGCGCCGTGTGGAAGGCCGTAGATCGTCTGCAGTGTAAAGAAGAGCATCAGCGCCGTGCCGAACCAGACCGCGGCGCCGATCGAATCGAGCCAGGTCGGCGGCGTGAACAGCGCGACGAACGTGAGCGCCGCCAGCGGCGCTGCGACCGCGATCCAGGGGCGCCGCCGGCCCCAACGCGAATTCGTGTGGTCGCTGAGCCAGCCGACGAACGGGTCGAGGATGGCGTCGAGCACGCGCGCGAGCGCCATCGCCAGGGCCACCCAACCGAGCGGCACCAGAACTTCGTCGGTGTAGAACTTGGGCATGTGCACGGCGACGGGAATCGCCATCGCCGCGCCGGCGAAGCTCGGCGCTCCGTAGACGAGCTTGATCCCGAGCGAGAGCTTCTCGCTTCTGGGCGCGCTCACGGAAACCGTGCGCGAAGCCAGCTCGCCGTCCGCTCCATCGCCTCCGCCCGGTGCCCTTCCAGGTAGTGAGGCGCGCCGGCGAGTTCGTGGTACTCGAGGTCGGGCGAGGCGCAGGCCGCACGGATCGCCCGTGCCTGCGAAAGACGGATCTCCGTGTCGGCCGTCGGGTGCAGGATCAGCGCGGGCACCGTAACGCGCGGCATGGTGTCCTCGAGCTTCGCGTGCGAGGAGAGCCCCGACCAGGTCGAGAGCCAGCCGCGTGCGGTCATCACACGGCCGAGCCCGAAGCGGCCGTAGTTGCCGTCGAACGGGTCCGGAAACGCGAAGAGCGATCCCATCGGCCGGTCGTCGGGATCGATCGAGAGATCCAGATACGCGGGGTCGGCGAGCGTGCGGTAGACGACCAGGTGCTTGGCGTGCACCGCGCGCTGGCGCCAATAGCGCCAGGCCTTCGGGTCCGCGCGCCGGTCGATCAGCTTGCAGAGCCGCGAAGCCTGCTCGGCGTTCGCGATCGCACTCTTCGCGATCGCATCGATGCGCGCGACGCGGGCCAGCTGCGCGGCGCGATAGCGCGTGAGCCAGTCGCGGTCGTAGCGGCAGGGCTCGGGCCACGGCCGCCAGCCGTTGTCCGGGTCGTACATGTCGAGTTCGGGAATCACCGATTCGGGATCGCTCTCGTCGGCGACCGAGGGATCGATCACCTGGTTCATGAACACGCCCTCGCCCGGGTGCGCGGCGATCGCGATCCAGCCGTCGCCGACGTGCCGCTCCACGTGCGCGAGCGCCATCAGCGAGCCGCCGCCGCTGTTCCCGAGCAGCACCACCGCCTGCGCGCCGCGCCGGCGCATCTCGAGGACGGCCGCCTCGACGTCGAGCGTGCAGTTCTCGTGCAGGCAGTCGGTGTCGTTGTTGAGGTAGCGGGTCGCGAAGCCGAGCACGGCGTAGCCCGCGGCCGCGAGCAGCGGGCAGGCGTAGTGCACCGAGAAGTCCCCGCGCGGGTGCGAGAGGACGACCGCGGTCTTCCACGGCTGGCCGACCGGCGGGGTCCAGAGGATGCCGCGCACCAGCGCCGCGTCGGGAGTCACGATCCGCACGTCCTCGCGGCGGATCGCGAGCTTCGGATCGTCCTCGGGAAGCGGCCAGTAGGCGAGCCCCAGCGGCCGTCGAGTTCCCATCGCGTGCGGCATCTCGATCTCTCCCCGGGTCGAGGCGGCAGAATAGCCGTTCGGCGCTGCGTTGGGCTGATCGCGATCAATGAGCTCGTCGCGGGCGCCTGCGAGACGCTCGAGCGTTGACCTGCGCGGCGATGAATCGATCGAGGCTTCGAGCCGGCGGGTTGCGACCGCATTCTGTGCGACAAGGCGTGCCACGCGCTCGAAGCGATCGGGTTGCGACTGGACTGATCCCGGTTTCGTGGAGACGTGACGTCCTCGATGAGGCAAGGCCCGGGAATGTCCGAGACTGCGCCGCAGAGCTCAGCGCCGGTGTTGGAGTGTTTACGCGGAATGAGCGGAGAGCCTCGGATCTGTGTCATACTGGCCGGCGCGCGCGCGAGGAGAGTTCGACATGACGCTCGACGTGACTCTTCCGGCGGCGAAGTCCCGCCGCCTCCCCGACGGCGTCTCGATCCAGCCGCGCCGCTTCGACTTCGACCGGCTGGAGCGCGTTCCGCAGTACTGGCTGGGCGGCAACCCGCTCATGACGCATACCGAGAACGCGTTCTCGATCCTGATTCCACCGGGCGAGCGCTTCTTCATCCAGTCCGTGCAGCACTACGCGGACCGGGCGGCCGACCCGGAGCTGCGCGACTTGATCCGCGCCTTCATCCAGCAGGAGGCCCTGCACACGCGGGCGCACGACGCTTTCAACGCCTCGCTGGCGCGTTTCGGTGTCGATGTCGAGCGTGAGGTCGCCTACGCGAGCCGCGTCATGACCCGAATGGAGAAACTCCTGCCGCGGAAGATGCAGCTCGCGGTGACTGCCTTCCTCGAGCACCTGACGGCGACCGGCGCGCACGTCCTCTTCGTCGAGCCGGCGATCGGCCGCGCGATGCACCCCGAGATGCTCCGCTTCTGGCGCTGGCACGCCGTCGAGGAGATGGAACACAAGGCGGTCGCCTTCGACCTGTATGGGGAGATCGGCGGCGGCTACGTGCTGCGAGTGGTGTCGGCGATCGCGGCGATCCTGCTCCTCGCGCTCCCGTTCGCGAAGATCGCGCACCGCATGATGCGTGACGATCCCAATCCGATCACCGATGCGATGCGCGAGCAGGCGCGGGAGCTGAACCGCAAGGTAATGGGCCCGCAGCTGCGCATGATCGCCGCGTACTTCAAGCCGGGCTTCCACCCCTGGAAGTGTCGCGACGAGGCGTACCTGAGCGAGTGGTACGCCTCGTCCGAGGCCGCCGGGAGCCGCGCCGCGACGACCTGACTCGCTTCCCGGGTTGGTGACCCGGCGCGTAGGTCTTCGAGACGTTCGCGACGTCGCGAGTCCCACCGCCCAGGAGCAGTACGCCGGGGGATTCGGGCCGGACGACCATCTCCGGTGCGTCGCTGGTCTGGTCGGAAGTGCCGAAGGCGGAGGCCCCGCCCGTCGCCCCCACTTCGGGGACGTTGCCGGTCGCCGAGCCGTTCCCGTTGCAGCTCCGGCCATACACCGTGACGTTGATGCCCGGGTTGGTGGCGACACCCGCGGCAGAGCAGACGGCCTGGGCCGGCGCGACGTTCGAGCGCGCGGCGTAGTCGTCCCACTGCGGTCCGCCGCGCCGGGGTCCGTCGGCATCCCGTGGCGCCACCCCGCCCATGCCGCTCGCGGCAGTTCGTCGCGGTCTGCGCGCGGAGCGGGGCGCCCGATTCGGACGTAGGAGGCTGTCGCCAATGAAGGGGACAGGCACCGCCTGATGGCCTCCGCGAAGCTTGTGGCGGGCGCTGGTGCGACCCGAGAGGACCTACCCGATGGCAGCCGCGAACCGCCCGTATCTCGTCAGCCGAACGGCTCGACTCCGCCGCCTCGCCTCGATCGCTGTGGCAACGGCCTTCCTCGTCGCATTCGAGCCCGCGGCGCCGCAGGCGGGGGGCCGTTGGAGTCCGTGGGGCGAGATCCAAGGCTCGGCCGGCTCGGACTTCAAGATCGACGCAGACCTCTTCGCCCCGCTCTGGCAGCGCGAGGCGGCGATGCTGTTCCTCGATCTGCGCGGCTCGGTCGATGACGACGAGGAGATCCAGGGCCACGCGGGTCTCGGCTATCGCCGCCTCTTCGGCGACTGGCTGGCCAGCGGCTACGCCTACTTCGACGTCGCCGAGACGGAGCACGACCACACCTTTCTGCAGGGCTCGTTGGGAGTCGAGCTCATGAACGAGGACTGGGACTTCCGGATCAACGGCTACTTTCCGGAGAGTCAGGACAAGACGATCGGTGACTACCGGCTGGCGCTCGTGAACTCTCCGACGGGCGGCCAGACGCTGCAGTTCCGCGGCCGGCAGGAGCGCGCGCTCGGTGGGGGCGACTTCGAAGTCGGCTGGCGTCCGCCCATCCTTCGCGACCAGGAGAACGCGGAGCTGCGCGTTTTCGCCGGTGGCTTCTATCGCGACGCCAGCGGCTACGACGCCCTCATCGGACCCGCTGGGCGGCTCGAGCTGCGCCTGTTCGACCTGCCGTTCCTGCCCCAGGGTTCGCGGCTCACGACGGGTGCAGAGCTGCGGTGGGACGACGAGCGCGACACCTGGGGCGGCGCGTTCGTGCGCCTGCGCATCCCGTTCCACGTCCTCGGCCTCGGGGGCGAGAAGCTCGCTGGCATGGATCGCCGCATGGTGGACCGGCCCGTGCGCGAGGGAATCATCGCACGCTCTCGTCGTGACGAGCGGACTCCGTACACGCCGGTTGGAGGGCCCGTGGGAGACGTCGCCTACGCGGACGGCGCGACCGAGGGCGATGCGCGCTCGGTCCCGACGGCCGGCGAGATCGAAACCGCGATCGGTGTCGCCGGCGCAGGGGGCATCATCGTGGCCCTCGACCAGACCGGCCCCATCGATCCGGTGAACGGCAACCAGACCATCGAGCTGCTGCCGGGACAGATCCTGATGGGAGGCGGCTCGAGCGTGACGCTCGCGAACGGCAGCCTGCGAGGCGTCTTCACAGCGCCGGGCGGGCGCGGCCTGTTCCAGACGGCCGACGAGATCGTTCATCTACAGCTCACCGACGACAACGTGGTACAGAGCATCGACCTCGACGGCGGCTCCACTGGCGTCCAGGTGTTCGGAGATCGCGTGTCCGTCACGGACGTCGGCATCGAGAACGTCGCCTCGGTGAGTCCAGGAATCGATGCCATGGGTGTCTACTGGATCGGTCACGACGGGAGGATGCAGGACGTGCGGATCGGCGACGTCACGAGTCTCGACGCCGGATTCTCCACAAGAGGTGTGACCTGGCGCGGCGATCGCGGCTGGCTCTCCGACGTGAGCATCGGGAACGTCAGCGCGAGCGGTGGCGGCATCGCCTCGGCGCTCAGCTGGCTTGGAGACGACGCCATCGTGCGGAACGTCGCTGCAGGCAACGTACGATCGGGGTCGGGTGACGCCCGCGCGCTCTGGATCGAGGCTACGAGTGGAACCTTCGAGCAGATCCTCATCGGCGACGTCACCTCCGCCAGCGAACAGGCCCGAGGCATCGATTTTTCGCCGCTGGGCGAGCGTCGGCTCGACCTGCGCGATGTCGGTATCGGCGACGTGGCCGGCGGCTCGTACGCCGACGGGATCTTCTGGGCCGGAGGCGAGGGGGAGTGGAGCAACATCGCGATCGGCAACGTCACCGCGAACGATGTCTCCGCGAACGGCGTGCAGCGGAACGCAGGGACCGGCGGCCGCCTCACGAACTTCACGGTCGGCAACGTCACCGGCGGCGTCGGGGCAGGCGCGGGCCTGCGGACGTTCGGTGCCGAGGACTTCACCTTCTCGAACTTCACGATCGGCGACGTCGCCGCGGCGACGGATGGCTTCGGCTTCGGCATCGTCGCCTCGCTGGGCGGCCGGAACAACATCTACTCGAACGGAACCATCGGCAACGTCTCGGGAACGGGGAGTGGCAACGCGGCCGTCGGCGTCCGGCTCTCCGGCGAGATCGATACGGTGGTCTCGAATCTGAGCATCGGGAACGTGACGTTGCTGGACTCGGGAGGCTCTGCCTTCCAGGGAGCCCGGGGAATCGACGAGTTCGGCAGCACGCGCTCGCTCTTCCGCGACGTCTCCGTCGGAGACGTCACGGCCATCGGGCCCAACACCAACGCCTGGGGCGTCTTCTGGGGTGGGAGTGGGGGCACGGCCACTCGCATCGCCGTCGGCGGCGTGACGGCCGCAGACGCGGGCAGCTTTGCGTACGGCGTCGAGGTCTCGGGCGACGGCAATCGCATCGAGGACGTGGTGATCGACGACGTGAGCGGGCCGAACGAAGCCAGCACCTCCGTGATCCGGATCTTCGGCGGCAATGCCAACGAGATCAACCTGGTACGCGTGCCGACCAACTCCGTGGCGGGCAATGGGGTGTTCTTCGATCTGGGTCCCGCGCTCGACAACGTCGGGGCGAACAACAGCGCGACGCTGCTGGGGTTCGGAGTCGCGTCCTGCGTGGACAGCGGTGGTAGCTACACGGGATCCGCGATCCAGTTCAACGCAGTGAATTTCTGTCCGTGAGACTCGACCTGCTCGAGGGGGGGGGAAGATCGGTTCGGCGACATGGGGAAGGGTAGAAGTCCCCTGCTCGGTCCCGCTCCGGGGCCACTCGCGGCAAGGGGACCGATCCATACGAGCTCACGTGCACTGGCTGGGCATGCGTCCGCAACGCTTGCCTCGCACCGCTCCTTGAACCGGTAGGAGCTATCGATAGGTCAGATCAAGCCTGAAGAAATCCAGTTCAGGAGCCAGAGGTCAGAGGTTCGGCCTGGGGCGCCGCTGGCGCGCGGCGAGGCCCGCGAGGCCAGCCGCGCGGGCAGGCTCGTGTCGGGCTCGGGATGACTCGCGACACGAAAGCCGAGGAGGATGCGATCGCCCGTCGGGTCCACCGCGTTCCGGTATGACACGTCGAGGAAGCTGACACCGAGCATCCGGCCGCCGCGACGAGTGTGTTGATCCCGTAGAGCTCTCCCGGGCGCCGAGCGCCACCCCCGCGCATGCCTGTAGGTGAGGTCGGGGCGGAATCGGTTCGTTTCGAGCGATGGATCGGAACCGTCGACTCGCCCGCCCGCGATGGCTACGTGGATCCGATTGTTCCCTCACCTCCGATCGCCAGGACGGTGTCGGTCGGCGACGACCGGTCTGTCGCCTTCGGAACCGACAATGGGCTCTTCGTCTTCGACAAGTCACTACGCACGAACGAGTATGCTACCCACAGCAGTTTTCGATTCGCGCCCATGTCCAAGAAAAGAGCGCTGGTCTCCACGGTGACATCTCGAACCATACGGTTCAGCTCCGTCAGGCCGAGGTACGCGACGTCATTGGCGCCGGCCGCGATGGGGACGAGATCGGTGGAGAGTCGCAGCGCCTCGATCTGCGAACGATCCGTCCCGAGCGGCAGTCCGAACGGAACCGTGCGCTGCGGGGTGAACAGAGGGGTCGACGCCTCCGAGCGGCCGCTGGCGTCGGCGAACTCGTCCACGCCCAGCGCCCTGGCCATTGGGTGCGGGGAATTCGCTCTCGAACGGCCGCATCCGATGGCCAACCGGTGTGCAGGCCGAGGAATGGGCCGGCGGCGCTCTCGACCCGGGCGCTTCTCGGCAGACGGCGCGCGGCGGCGCGCCCTCTCGGTCGCCGGGCTGTCCTCCGCGTCCAGGTCTCCTGCGTCGTCGTGGACGTCGACGGGTTCCGCACCCTCGTGCGCGCGGAGGACGGGCGGCTGGGCTTATACTGCGTGCGGCCGTGCGCCTTCGGCTCGGCATGCGGTGCGCAATGCGGGAGCTCGGGAGCAGAATCGTCATGGCGTCGCACGATGTCCTGATCGTCGAGGACGACCCGCCGACGCGGGTGTGGCTGGCTTCGGCGATCGAGCGACACCGGGATCTGGTCCTCGCCGGCGCCGTGGGGTCTTGCCGGGAGGCCCGGGAGGCGCTCGAGCGTCTGGAGCCGGCGGTCCTGCTGACGGATCTCGGCCTCCCCGACGGCAGCGGCATCGAACTGATCCGGTGGGTGCGCGAGCGCGGGGGCCGAACGCAGAGCATGGTGATCACCGTGTTCGGTGACGAGCCGCACGTGATCGCGGCCATCGAGGCCGGGGCGCTCGGCTACCTGCTGAAGGACGCGATGCCCGACGCCATCGGCCGCTCGATCCTCGAGATGCTGGCCGGCGGTTCCCCGATGAGCCCGCCGGTTGCCCGCTATCTGCTGAAGCGCTTCGGGCAGCCGGCGTCGAGCGGAATCGAGAGTCTGCCCGCGGACGCCGGGGCGAGCGGCGGCCCCGCGCTCTCCGAACGCGAACGGGAAGTCCTCGGCTACATCGTGAAGGGCTTCACATATGTGGAGATTGCCCGCATTGCGGGCCTGTCGTCGCACACCGTCGCGACCTATGTGCGGCGCGTCTACGGCAAGCTCGAGGTCCACTCGCGGGGCGAGGCGGTGTACGAGGCGATCAGCATGGGTCTCGTCAGGGTGGACGAGTAGCCGGGGTTCGGCCGGACGCATCGTCCGGTTCGCCCGGCAGTCGCAGACGCACGGTCGTCCCGCCGGGATCCGTTTCGATGGTCAGCACGGCTCCGATCGCCGCGGCGCGGCGCCGCATGTGGCCGAGTCCCCGGCCCCCGCCGGCCGATGCCGCGCGGTCGCTGGCTCCGGGATCGAAGCCCCGACCATCGTCGGCGATCTCGAGGGACACCCACTTCGTCCCATCCGGATCGCGCTCGTCGCCGGTCCGCACGGTGATCGTGCGAGCGTTGGCGTGCCGCAGCGCGTTGCCGACGGCCTCCTGGAAGATGCGCAGCACGTGGAGTGCCGTGCGAGGCCCGAATTCCGCCGGACGGCCGATGTCACGTACCTGCCACTGAAAAGCGACACCCTGCGCTGCGAGCCGCGGCTCGAGCCGCGACCGGGCGGCGCCGAGCAGCGGGAGCAGGTCGGGCTCTTCGGGATCCAGCGAGTCGATCGTGAGGCGCAAGTCGGCGAGTGCGTCGCGCAACAGGTCGGCCACTGCTTCGGAGTCGAAGCCACCGGTCTCCACCATCGCCAGCGCCGACACGATCTGGCCGCCGGTGCCGTCGTGCATGTCGCGCATCATGCGTTCGCGCTCGGTGGCCACGGCGCGTTCGCGCTCGAGGCTGGCCCGATGCGCATAGCTCTCGGCAAGCTCCTGATGTTTCTGCGCGACGCGCCTCTCGAACTCGAGGTTGAGTCGGCTCGCGGCCGATAGCCGGCCGCCCAGGGCCGCGATCAGCGCCACCGCCGTCCCCAGCCCCACCATGGCCGGCGCGTACGGGAACAACGGGACGCCCACGAGCGCCTGGCGGGCGAACAGACTCGCCATGTCGTGCAGTCCCGCGGCCACCGCCAAGGCGATGCCGACGGCCAGCAAGCCTGTCCGCGGGATCACACCGGTGCGCGTCGCGTGGAAACCCAGCGAGACGAGGTAGAGCCCGAGGCCCGCGTTGAAGATCCACCAGATCCAGTCGACCGGCGGGATCAGCGCGAGGGGGACGACGGCGCGGAGCCCGGCGAAGACCGCCAGCGAACCGAACAGGAGCCACTCGAGGCGCCGGCGTCGCAGTTGCAGCGAGCGATGGAAGCCGATCACCAGCAGCGGCGGGAAGGCGTGCATCGACGCCGAGGCGACGAAGTCGTGGCCGAACTCGAGAAGTGTCGCCGGGGCCACCATCGGGAAGCACCAGGCCAGCAGACCGGCGGCGAACCAACGCGAGGACCGATTGGGATCCCAGCGCCCGAGCAGTCCCACGATCACGCTGCACGCCAGCGCAAACCACGCGGCCGACGTCGGCAACGTGACACGCAGGAACTCCAACCGATCGTGGTAGTCGCGGACGACCTCCGCGGGGCCGACGGCGATCGCCCCCAGGTGGCCGATCCGCCACTCGGCCGTCTCGAATCGGAGCCACATCGAGTTCGTACCCGACACCAAATCGGTCCGCGGCAGGACCGCGAACACGCTCGGCTCGCGCTCGACGCTGCCTCGGTGACGCGTCAGCGCCTCCGGCTGGGGAGCTCCGTTCAGGAAGACGTGAAGCGCGCGCCAGTCCCCTTCGATCGCGACCGCCCAGCGATCCCCCGGATTCCGCGGGCCGGGGAACTCCACGCGGTACCAGCTCTCGAGACGGCGGAGCCGGCGCCCGACGTCCCACCAGTCGGGGAACGAGACCTCGCGCCAACCGGGATCGCTCGCCGCCGGCGGATCGTCCGACAAAGAGTCGTGAAGCCACGCGCTCGCGATCCGCACGCCGCCCTGCTCCTTCAGGGTCGCCGGATCCGGTGCGCACGCGAGTGTCCCCGCCGCGAGGACGGCGAGCACGAACACCGGCAGGACGTCGGCCGCGCGTCGTTGCACCGGTCGCAAGCGTATCGGCCGCGGGGGCCGGATGCGCGCACCCGCCGCGCTGGCGCTCCGATGGGGCGCCCCCCACAACGGGCGCCGCCCAGCCGGCGCGGTTGCGGACGGGCGCTGGCGCAGCTCCATGGACGGCCTCCGGAGGATCGGGGGTAGCATCGGGAAATCCGGCGCGCGGCGGCGTCCCCAGACTGGACGACACGGCGCCGCTCGGCGTCGTGCATTCTGGGGACATACGCGCCGGAAGCGATGTGCAGCATCGCGACCTTGGGCGCACCGAGGCATCGATGCCGGCCGTGTCGGGACCCACGGCCGCATGCAACGCCGCGGCCCGTCCGAGCCGGCGACGAAGCTCCTTGCCGGGCTCCGTTCTTACGGGGTTGCCGGGCAGAGCCCCGGCACTCCCGAAGCGCGAGCAGCGGCGCGGCACATGCGCGCCAGCCCGGAGATTGCAGGTATCCCCTCACCGGCTTGCCGAGAATCGGCCGACGAGGTTCGGAGGCGGGCGGAAGGCGCACACCCTGCGCCGATGTCCTCGGCGGACGAGCTTCGGCGCTGCGTACGGCTTTGGTACCCGCCTCCGGATTCCGGCTTCGGGTGCACGCCTTCCGCCCGTCGGTGCGCCTGCGCCAGCGGCCGATTCTCGGCAAGCCTCTCAGCCGTGTCCGGCGGGGATTCCCGGCTCGGGGAGGATCGCGCGTCGTCCGCGCCGGCTTCTGGCTGCCGCGAGTGCGAGCGCCAGTGCCGAGGCCACGCCGGCACCGGCGCCGCCCGGCTCGGGCACCAGGATCGCGAAGCCCGACGCGCCGCCGGCCGCCTCGGTCGCCGCGAGCCCACGCGGCGCGAAGAGTCCCGTTCCTCCCCCGGAGACGGATCGCAGCGGCGCCACGTCTCCCGCGGCCGTACCCGCATAGACGGTCACGCTCGAATTCGGAAACGAAGCGCTGGTCACGAAAAGCTCGCCCAGGTCGTCGAGCACAACACCCCACGTCGAGTCGAGACCCGTCGAGGGTCCGGAGAGGGTTCGCAGCGGCGCCGCGCCGCCGTCGGCCGTGCGCGGGAAGACATGGACTGCGGCCGGTTCCTCGTCGGCGACGATCAACTCGTCGCGCGTCAGGTCGACGAAGAGGCCGCGGGGCCGCGCCGGGATCGCGGCCCCGACCAGCGAGCGGATCGGCAGCGCGTCCCCGGTCGCAGCGCGGGAGAACACCCGAACACCGCCGCCCGTGGCGACGTTCGACACGTAGAGTTCGTCGTTCACCAGATCGAGGAACACCATCCGCGGAAACGAGAGCCCCGTGCTGCTTCCCGCGATGCTGCGCAGCGGCGCGACGTTTCCCGCCGCGGTGCGCGCGAAGACCCAGACTCCGGCTCCCGCGTCCGCGATGAAGATCTCGTCGTTCACCGGATCGACGGCGATCCCGACTGGCTGGACCAGCCCGGTGCTCGCGCCGGAGAGGGTGCGCAGCGGAGGGCTGTTGCCCGTCGCCAGGAGTGTATACACGGTGACGGACGGCCCGCCCTGGTTGGTGACGAAGAGCTCTTCGTTCTCGAGATCGAGGGCGACTCCGCTCGGTCCGGAGAGGCTCGTCGCCGGTCCGCTGATCGTCCGCAGCGGTGCTGCGGCCCCCTCCGCCGTCTGCGCGTAGACGGTCACCGAGTTCCCAGAGAAGTTCGCGACATAGATGTCCGCAACGGCGGGGCGCGGCGACAGGGTGAGCAGCACCGCGACGAGCCCGAGCCGCCACGGGCCGGTTCTGCGCTTCAGGTGTGCGTGTGTCGTTCGGGAATCATCGGGAGGGTGAACCATGCCGAGCAGCTTACCACGAGTCCTACGTTGCGCTCTTCTCGCAGAGGCTTCGACGCCACAGCGGCAGCGCAGTGGGGCTCGAGGGTCACCGCGGGCCATCTCGAGGTGAGCAGCACGAGATCGAGGTGAGCAGCACGAGATGAGCAGCAATGCGACGAGCAGCGCGACACCGGCGCGACGCGAGCGCTCGAGCAACCGGTCGACGCGGCCAGAGAGACGCAATTTCGAATGGTAGGCTCGGGCGATGCGACAGGATCCGCCGCAACGAGGTCCTCGGGAGTCGCCGGTGGATGAGATCGGAGATCCCACGGCGGATCCCTCCTCGACCGTCTACGCTTGCGATCTCGCTTGTGTCGATCGGGTGGCCGCGTCGGCCACCCGCTTCGCTCCATCGCCGCGAGTCACGGACGCTCGTTGCATCGTTGCATCGTTGGGTCGGTGGGCGGCGAACGAGAACGACTCCGAGAGGATCCATGCCGTCTCGCACGATGCTGCTCTGGCTGTCCGCGCTCCCTCTCGTCGTCGGGCTCGTGCCGATCGAGGCGGCGCAGGCCGTCTTTCAGCGGGAGACCATTGCGGAAGAAGTCGGCGCCTGGGGCAAGGGCTTCCTCGACGTCGACGGGGACGGGCGGCTCGACGTGCTGGCTGCGGGTGGGGAGCTGGGCGGAACGGTGCAGTGGTACCGCGCCCCGGACTGGAGCCTCTTCCTGATCGGCAATCAAGGCGGCGGCGACGACCTCGCGACCCACGACATGAACGGAGATGGCGTGAAGGACGTGGTCGTGAACCGCAATCCGATCGGGTGGTACGAGAACCCCCGGGGCCGCGGAGGGGATCCGACGCAGGCCTGGACGCTTCACGTCATCGAGGCCTCCGCTCGCTCCCACGACCTGCTCGTTCATGACTTCGATGGCGACCAGCGCCCGGACGTCTCGGTGCGCGAAGCCGGTGGCTCGACGCGGATCTATTTCCAGGAGGCCGACGGCTCGTTCACGCGTGTGATCCTCGCGGCGTCGCTCGAAGCCGAAGGCGGACACGCTCACGCGGACATCGACGGCGACGGCCGACTCGACGTGATCGGTCCGGGCTACTGGCTGCGGCATCCGGCAGATCCTCGCGACGGGGATGCGTGGAACCGCTTCCCGATCGATCCGGGCTGGCCGGCCGGGGGGGCCGTCGCGGCGGACGATTTCGATGGCGACGGGAACCTCGATGTGGTTCTCGCACCGTCGGAGACCGGACCCGGCACGATCACCTGGTACGAGGCGCCGGACGACCCGTCGACGCAGCCGTGGGTTCCGCACGCGATCCTCGAGGCACAGGACGTCCACAGGATCCATCTCGTCGACTTCGACCAGGACGGCGATCGGGACATCGCCTTCGCGGAGATGCATCAGTCCCCGCTCGCTCGCGTCGGCGTGATCCACAACGAAGGCTCCGGATCGAGCTGGACCCTGGAGCTGCTCTCGACCCTCGGCTCCCACAACATCGCGGTCGCGGACGTGGAAGCAGACGGGGACATCGACCTCCTCGGAGCGAACTGGAACATCTCGAATGCGCCGGACCGGGCGAGACTCGAGCTGTGGCGCAACGATCGCAATTTCGCCGGCCGGGCGGATCTCGACGCGTGGCATCCGATGCGGATCGACGACGCCAAGCCCGATCGCGCGTTCGGCCTCGCCTTCGGGGATCTCGATCGCGACGGGCGCATCGACGTCGCGACTGGACGCAGCTGGTACCGCAATCCCGGCTCGCTTCCGGCCGATCACTGGGCGGCAGTCGATCTCGGCCCGGGCCTCGACGCGATGCTGATCCTGGATGTCGACGAAGATGGGCGTCTGGACCTGGTGGCTCAGGGAGAGCCCGGGGGCGGCCAGGTGCCGATCGTCTGGCTGATCCCGAACGATGAGCAGGCGACATCGTTCACGCCGATCCCGATCGGGCAGATCCCCGCCGATCCCAGCGACGGTCGCGGGCAGGGCGCTCTCGTGACCTCGCTGCTCGGGCCGGGGAGTCGAGATCTCGTTTTCAGCAGCGATGGAGTCCATGTCCTCACGATTCCGGCGAACCCGAGGACGGACCCCTGGCCAGCGACGATTCTCACCGAGGAAGCCCGAGAGGAGGGGATCGCGGTCGCAGATCTCGATCGCGACTCCGATCTCGATCTGGTCGCGATCGTCGCCCCGGCGGGTACGACGATCGCCTGGTGGGAGAACGAGGGCGGCGGGAGCTTCACACGCCACGACCTCGGCTCGACCTCCGGGATCGAGGCCGATCGCATCGCGATCGCCGACATCGACTGGGACGCGCGCCTCGACGTGATCGTGAGCGAGACCAACCTGGCAGGCACCGGGAACTCGCTCTACTGGTTCGCGCAGCCGCCGGATCCGACCGCGCCGAACTGGGTGCGAACCCCGATCGCGAGTGGTCTCGGCAGCCTGAACTCGATGGACGTCGCAGACCTCGACGGAGACGGCCGCCCGGACGTGATCACCGGGGAGCATCGCGGCGATCTCGACATCGTGGTCTGGCAGAACGTCGACGGCGGTGCGAAGTGGACTGCGCACACCGTCGCCGAGGGGCTCGAGTCCCATCTGGGGACGCGTTTGGTGGACCTCGACGGAGACGGGGCGAGAGACGTCGTGAGCATCGGCTTCGACGAGCCCGAGTTCGTTCGCGCATGGACCGTGGAGGTGATTCCGGAGCCGGGTCCACGGTCGAGCGCCGTGGCCGCATTCCTGACCACGGCCGCCGTCGTGCGTGTACGCTCGCGAAGGCGGCCGTTCCACGGTTCGTAGGCGGTTTACGGAGCGGCGTGTCCAGGGGCGCTCGGGTAGACTCTGCGACGCGCATGATCTCTACCCTCCTTCGCGTCGCAGGCGGATTGCTGGTCGCCCTGATTCTTGCGCTCGCAGGGCTGGGGGTCGGTGCGCGCTTCGCGGACGGTCCGCTTGCCCTCGTTGCGGGCGGCCCCTTCCGCAGCGGGGAGCTCGTGACGGACCCCGAGCCCGATTGGTCGTTCGTGCGCGAGATTTCCGAGGTCGAGTTCCAACTGCTCGACCCGCCGCGCTCGCGGACGACTTGGATCCTCGAACACGAGGGCCGGGCCTACATCCCGAGCGGTTACATGACGACGTGGTGGGGTCGGATCTGGAAGCAGTGGCCCCACGAGGCGCAAAAGGATGGACGGATCCTGCTGCGCATCGGAGACCGGCTCTACGAGCGACGGCTCGTGCGCGTCGAGGACGGGCCGATGATCGCGCCGCTGCTCGCCCAGCTCGGTAGCAAGTACCTCGGAGGAAGCGAAGTTCCCGTCGATTCGGTGGCATCAGGGTCGCTGTGGCTCTTCGAGCTCGCATCCCGGCCTTGAGCGCGCGGATGTCAGTCGACACGCTTCGCTGACGGGATTCCGGACGTCGCCTCCTGCTTCCTCTCCCCGCGCAGTCGTGCGGCGGGCAACGCGGACGCGGCCCGAGCCTCTCGCGGTGGTCCGGCTCTTCGGGCGGCACGTCGTCCTGGACCTCGTGTGGGAGGTCCCGCTCGTCCTCTCCGCAATCTCGCGAGCGACCCGGTCGTGGGTTTGCGGCGCGAGCCGCCGCTGCACCCGGCCTTCTCGAAAGAAGGACACTACTGGCTCGGTGCGGTGAATCCATCGAAGCGAGCGAGTTCGTACTCGCGTGGCTGGAAGCGGCGGGCGCCGAGCACGTATTCGAAGGCGAAGCCGGGATACAGCGAGTGGTTGGTCCCGTCGGGCGACAGGTACCAGCTGTGGCAGGTCGGCCAGACCATGTGCTGCATGCGCCGCTGGATCTGCTGGTTGTAGCGATCCTGCACGTCGCGGCGGACGTCGACGTAGCGGAGTTGCTGGTCGCGCAGCGCGCGGATCGCGGCGACGGCGTGTCGGATCTGCGCCTCGGTGTAGACCAGCACCGAGGTGTGGCCAGGGCCCGTATTCGGTCCCATCAGCAGGAACCAGTTCGGGTAGCCCGAGATCGCCAGGCCTTTGTACGCGACGGCGCCCGTCGACCAGTCCTCGTCGAGGGATCGGCCGTGGCGGCCGTAGATCGGGAACGGGGCCTTGGCGAGACCCAGCTGGAAGCCCGTCGCGAGAATGAGGGCGTCGAGTTCGTACCGCGTGCCGTCCCGGGTGCGGATTCCCTCCGGGACGATCTCCTCGATGCCGTCGCAGACGAGTTCGACGTTGTCGCGTTCGAAGCTCGCCCAGTAGTCATCGGAGATGAGGATGCGCTTGCAGCCGAACTGGAAATCCGGCCGCAGCTTTGCGCGCAGCACCGGATCCTTCACCTGTGCCCGCAAGTGGGCGAGCGAGAGCCGCTCGCCGATGGCCGACAGGCGCGGCGCGTCGAGGAAGACGATCGGCCCGAACAGCTCGCTCATCCAGTACTGGAAGCCGCGACTCAGGTGCAGCAGGCCCGGCATCCGCGCCAGGAGTTTCCGCGTGCGATCCGAATAGACCGCGTCGCGCTTCGGGACGACCCAGCCCGGCGTGCGCTGGAATACCGTGAGGCGGGCCACCTGCGGAGCGATCGACGGCACCACCTGCACGGCGCTGGCGCCGGTGCCGATCACACCGACGCGACGGCCGGTGAGGTCGTAATCGTGGTTCCAACGTGCGGTGTGGAATCTCTCGCCGCGAAAGGATTCGAGGCCGGGGATGTCCGGAAGGGCGGGATCGACGAGCCCGCCGACGGCCGAGACGACGGCTCGTGCGTGCACGGACTCCCCGCCTTGCGTGCGCAGTGTCCAGCGGCCGGCCGCCTCGTCGAAGCGCGCCTCGACGATCTCGGTGCCGAGCCGCAGGTGGTCGCGCAGCTTCCACTTCTCGACCAGTCGGAGCAGATAGGCCTGGATCTCGTCGGCCGGGGAGAACTTGCGGCGCCAGCCCGGGTACTGCTCGAAGGACAGCGAGTAGGCGTGCGACGGCACATCGCAGGCGGCGCCGGGATAGGTGTTGTCGCGCCAGGTGCCGCCGATCTCGTCCGCGCGCTCGAAGAGGGTGAACGAATCGATGCCTGCCTTGCGGAGCTGGATCGCCATGCCGATACCGCCGAAGCCGGCCCCGAGGATCGCGATCGGGAACTCGCGGGAGCCGGTGGCCCGGACGCTGCCGGGGGAATCCGAAGCCGTCGATCGCGGGGCGTTCATGAATGTCTCTCCGTGATGTCGAAAGAAGCCGAGGAGTTCGCAAGACCCCGCGTAGGTTCTCGCGCAGCAGGCCGAGCCACTGCGAGAGCACGCGGGAATCGAGGTCGGGCGGGTGCCCGCGAACCTCCTCGGCGAGCCGCATCGAGGTCGGGTGCCGGCGCACGGAGCCGAGGTCGGCCCGGAAGGCCGCCTCTTCGCGCTCGAAGAAGTCGCCGCGGTCCGCCACGACGCGCAGCACGGCGGCGCTGGGGGGTCGCCAGCCGCTTCGACGCGGGTTCGGTCGCGGAGAGGGAGGGTCGAGGCGCGCTCGGCATGGGCTGAATCTAGGTTCGAGTTTCCGTTTCGCCATCCCGGCCGGTCCGCGAGGGCGACGACCGGGTGGTGAGCCTGCCGAGGGCTGTGGTTCCCTTGCGTGATCTCGTTCACGACGCGCTCGAGGAATCCGATGCTGCTGAGAATGCGCTGGTGGTCCACCGCTTCCGCCACGACCAGATGGTGATGGTCCGGGAACCGGAGCCGGCGACGGATCGCTGCGTCGGCGTTCGGCACGCCGCCATCGCACGCGACTTCTGGCGCCGGTTCTTCGGCACACTCTACTGGGACGCTTCGAGATCGACGACCCCGCGTTGTCCGTTGCGACGTGCGCATCGTCGTTGCTTCTGCGCGCGCGCCCTCCTCGCCAGGCCGTGGCTGCAGGGTGCGACGGCGAAACTCGTCGCTGGGGTCCGCGCCGCGCTGCGCTTCACTCCCGCCGAAGCAACCGGGCCGCCAGCACGCGATACACCAGGAGCATCACGAAGAACGCCGCGAGCAGAGTGACCGCTCGCCAGAACATGCGGTCGACGCCTGCCGAACCGGAGAACCCCTGCAACTCGGCCGCGAGAGCGCGCAACTCGGCCGCCGAGGCATGGATCGCCTGGGCCGTCGTCTGCCACTCGCGGATGTCGAAGGGACGCTCGTCGGGGCCTCGCGGCGCCGGATCGTGGGGTCCGAGAATCTCGCGCCAGAGGACCGTCGCTTCGCGCAGCTGCAGGGCGGTTTCCTGGAGCGGAGCGGCGAGTTCCCGCGCCTCGGCGACCGTCCGCGCCGCCTGGCCGATGGTTCCCTCCGATTCGACCAGGATCGAGCGCACCTGCTCGTCGAGAACGGCCTGCAGAGCGGAGGGCATCTGCTCCATCGCGAGTGAGGCGCGATCGGCGCTGGCGGCCGCCGACTCGAAGGCGGCGAGTCCCTGCTGGACCCCGCGCAGGTCTTCGGCGTCGAGCAGCAGCAGCTGCATCTCTCCGCGAAACTCCTCGGGCAGCGCCGTCACGATCGTCGCGAAACGGCGTGCCGTCTGGTTGAAGTCACGGATCGCCGCGGCCCCGGTATCGACGCCCTGGAGCGCCCGGAACGGTGCGAGCGGGAGCGTCATCACCTCGGAGAGGACGTTGCTGCTGCGCACGGCCTGCGTCGCCTCGTGCGCGCGGACCAGGGAGAACTGCGTGCCTTGGATCGGGAAGCGCGCGGCGATCTCATCGACCTCTCGGCGGGTCTCGGCAAGCTCCGAAGCAGTCAGGAACTGGGCTCCGATCTCGATGATATCCGCCTCGAGCGTCGCGGCGGTCGACACCGCGAGTTCCTGGAAGGGTCCGAACATCGAGCGCCCGTCTCCGGTCTGGAAGTAGCGACGCATCATCACCGTGATCGTGACCGCGCGGACGTATCCCATCTGCGGGTTCGGCAGGAAGGCCGCTTCGTGCACGGCGGGATTCATGCGGAGGCTCCACAGCAGCGCACGCCGCCGGATCAGCGAATCGTCAGAGCCGGCGCTGATCTCCTCCGCAACGGTGGAAACCAGGCCGGCGAAGCGAGCTGCATAGGCGTTGAGCTCGTCGCTGAGTTCGTCCTGCGTCATCGTGCGCGTGTCACCGAGGTTCCCGGTGAACGGAAGACGAAACGGAACGGTGGCACAGCTCGCCGTCACGGCGACGAACGCGATCGCGAGAGGCAGGAAGGATCGCGGAAGCATGGGTCTCATGCCGGGCAGGATAACCTGCCGCGGAGGTGCCGGAAGGCCAACACTTTCGCGCTCCGCAGGTCGAGCGACTCGGGTGCTATGGTGCCCGCGGTCCGAGGCTCCGACAAGCCGGACTCGACGGGTTCGATTGCCGACGCGACGAGGTCTCGGGGATCGAGTGGCAGCGGGTAGAGGGTCGCCCCCCCTCGAACAGGGTCGAGGGAGCAGGGATCTTGGGAGACGACTGATGAAGGGATCGCAGCGGACCCGACCGTGCGGTGTACTCGCAGTCCTGCCCGTCGTCGTGTGGCTGACTGCCTGCGCGACCCCTGTGGGCGTCGAGCGGGCGAGCCCGCGCGAGGTGCAGCGCGAGCTCACGCGCAACGCCCTCAACAGCGATCAGCCGAGTGCGGCGACGCGCGCGCTGCTCACGCGCCTCGACCTCGGCGAGGCCTTCGAAGACGACAGGGACGGCACGCTGGCGACGCTCCACGCGGGGCTCGCGCCGGAGGGCGATCGCGATCGCCTGTTCGCGCTCGCCGAGCTGTCGTTCCTGGCCGCCGAGGCGACAGGCCGCCGCGATCATGCGCTGGCGGCGGCCGTCTACGCCTACGCGTTCCTGTTCGGGAGCGACCCGCCCGTGGAGCATCGGTTCGATCCGCGGATCCAGGGGGCGCGCGGGATCTACAACCGCGGGCTCACCCTCGGGCTTGCCGACGATCGCCGGGAGCGTGTCGCCATCGAGAGCGCGCGCCACGCGCTGCCGTTCGGCGTACTCGACATGGTGTTGGCGCCGGAGGCCCGGAACTGGGCCGGCTGGCGGATGGACCAGTTCACGTCGGCGGCGGACCTGCGGGTCCGCGGGCTGCGCAACCGCTATCGCCGTCCCGGGATCGGAGCTCCCCTGGCGGCTACGATCGTGCGGCCGGAGGGCGGCGAGCTGCCGCCCGAAGCCGCATTCCTCGCGCCGCGACTCCGCGTGCCGGTGACGGCCTTCCTGCGCATCGAAGATGTGCGCGCGCAGTTGCGCACCGACCGGGTGATCGGCCGACTCGAACTGTTCTCACCCGGGGAGCACGATCGGCTCGTGATCGACGGTCAGGGGGTTCCGCTCGAGAGTGAGACGAGTTCGTCCCTGGCGGCCATGCTCGAGGGGGCGCCGGTCTGGAGCTTCGGGCTTGCCGGCTTCCGGCTCGGGGATTTTCTGCCCGATACGGTAACGGAGCGGCTGGTCATGCTGCGGCCGTATCGGGCGGGGCGGATCCCGCTGGTGCTCGTGCACGGGACCTTCTCGAGCCCCGCGACGTGGGCCGAACTGGTCAATGAGCTCGAGAACGATCCCGAGATCGCGAGTCGCTACCAGCCGTGGTTGTTTCTCTATCCGAGCGGCAACCTGATCGCGTATTCCGCCGGTTGGCTCGCCGACACGCTCCGGCGCGTGGTGATGACGCTCGATCCGGACGGCCGGGATCCCGCCTTGCAGCGCATGGTGATGGTCGGCCACAGCCAGGGGGGCCTGCTGACGAAGCTGATGGTGGTCGACAGTGGGAACCACTTCTGGCGCAACGTGTCCACGAAGCCGCTGGAGAAGCTGTCACTCACGGACGAATCCGCCGAGTTGCTCCGCCGCTCGCTGTTCTTCGAGCCGCTGCCATTCGTCGAACGTGTGGTGTTCCTGTCCACACCGCACGGCGGGAGCTACCTCGCGGACTTTCGGGTCGCGAGCTGGGTGTCCCGCCTGGTGAAGGCGCCGGCAACGCTCACCCGCTTGACGCTCGACCTTGCGACCCATGGCGGAGAGGCGCTGGTTCTGCGCAGTCTCGACCGACTCCCGACGAGCCTCGACAACATGGCCTCGCGCAATCCGTTCCTGCAGGCGCTGCGCAAGCTGCCGATCGCCCCCGGCGTCGCCGCCCACTCGATCATCGCCGTGCGCGGCGGACCGCCGCCGGAGGGCGGGAGTGACGGCGTCGTGCGCTACGAGAGCGCCCACCTCGACGGCGTCGAGTCGGAGCTGATCGTCGACTCGGATCACTCGGTGCAGATGCAACAGCGCGCGATCCGGGAGCTGCGCCGGATCCTGCTGGTGCACGCGGGGGCGCCGCCCTGAGCGCCGGGCCCGGGGGATCCGTCGTACCCTGGGTTTCGGCGGCCGCGACTTCCCCTTACTGTCCGGTGGCCGGCCCCGTCCGGTCGTCGACCCCCGCTAGCTCGGAGTCATCTCGTGGGACACATCCTCCAGGATCTTCCGGTCGGACAGAAGGTGGGCATCGCCTTCTCCGGGGGGCTCGACACCAGCGCGGCGCTGCACTGGATGCGTCGGGGGGGCGCCATTCCCTATGCGTACACGGCGCACCTCGGGCAGCCGGACGAGCCCGATTACGACGACATCCCGCGCCGCGCGCTGGCCTACGGCGCGGAGCGGGCAAGACTCGTCGATTGCCGTCCGCAGCTCGTGGCCGAGGGCTTCGCCGCGCTGCAGTGTAGCGCCTTCCACATCTCGACGGCCGGCGTCACGTACTTCAACACGACGCCGCTCGGGCGCGCCGTCACCGGCACGCTGCTGGTAGTCGCCATGAAGGAGGACGACGTCCACATCTGGGGCGACGGCAGCACCTTCAAGGGCAACGACATCGAGCGGTTCTATCGCTACGGCCTGCTCGCGAATCCCGCCCTGCAGATCTACAAGCCGTGGCTCGATGCCCGCTTCATCCGGGAACTCGGCGGCCGCAAGGAGATGTCGGACTACATGCACGGGGCCGGCCTGCCGTACCGGATGAGCGCGGAGAAGGCCTACTCGACGGACTCGAACCTGCTCGGCGCCACCCACGAGGCGAAGGATCTCGAGCGTCTCGACCGCGGCATCTCGATCGTCGAGCCGATCATGGGTGTCCCGTTCTGGCGCCGTGACGTCGAGATCGCCCCCGAAACCGTAACGGTCGGCTTCGAAGAGGGCTGGCCGGTCTCGCTGTCGGGCCGACGCTTCGACGACCCCGTTGCGCTGCTCGGGGAGGCCAATGCGATCGGTGGGCGGCATGGGCTCGGCATGAGCGACCAGATCGAGAACCGCATCATCGAGGCGAAGAGCCGCGGCATCTACGAAGCGCCGGGCCTCGCCCTGCTGTTCATCGCCTACGAGCGGCTGCTGACCGGCATCCACAACGAGGACACGATCGAGCAGTACCGGGAGAGCGGCCGCCGGCTCGGACGCCTGCTGTATCAGGGGCGCTGGTTCGATCCGCAGGCGATCATGCTGCGCGAGGCGTCGCAGCGCTGGGTGGCCCGGGCCGTCACCGGTGAGGTGACGCTCGAGCTGCGACGCGGCAACGACTACTCGATCCTCGCGACGACGAGCCCGAATCTCAGCTATCACCCCGAGCGGCTCACGATGGAGAAGGGCGAGTCCGCGTTCTCTCCGCAGGACCGCATCGGCCAGCTCACGATGCGCAACCTCGACCTCGCCGATACGCGCGACAAGCTGCTGACCTATGCCCGCGCCGGTCTGTTGTCGCCGGACTCCGGTCTCGGCCTGCCGCTGCTGGCCGAGACGACGTCCGAACCCGAGGCGAAGGAGGGATCCGGCGACTGATCGGCGCGCCGTCCGTTCCTGGGCCGTGCTACACGAGACCGTGCAGCTTGGCGAACGGATCCCAGCTCGCGTCGCGGTGCCAGTCGTACTCGGTGCCGTGGGCGACGCGCGTTGCGAGGTCCGGACCGACCAGTCGCGCGATCACCGCGAGCGCCATGTCGATGCCCGCGGCCACGCCGCTCGCCGTGAAGACGTCGCCGTCCTCGACCCAGCGCGCCTCCGGCACCCACGTCGTGCGCGGGCCCTGCGTGACGACCCAAGGGAACACCATCTTGTTCGATGTCGCCCGGCGTCCGTCGAGCAAGCCGGCCCGTGCGAGGAGCGCCGCTCCGGTGCAGACGGAGGCCAGGATCTCGAGATTGGGTGCTTGTGCGCCGAGGAACCCCAGCAGGGCTTCGTTCTCCGTCTCGACCCGCGTCCCGATTCCGCCCGGCACCAGCAGGAGGTCCATCTGTTCGGCGTCGCCGAACGACCGCTCGATGACGACGCGGGGTCCCTGGGTACTCGCGATCGAAGGCCCACGCTCGCCGATCGTCACGATCTCGAAGTGCTCCGGCAGCGCGCCGAACATCTCGAGCGGTCCGAAGGCGTCCAGAAGCTCGAAGCGCTCGAAGAAGAGCGCACCGACCCTGCGTCGTGCCATCGCGCGCCTCCTGCGCGATCGCGATTGCGCCGCGACCGCGCCCTCTGGTCCGCCGTCGCTGCCTAGTCGAGCAGCCCGTCCAGCGCGTCGGCCACGAGCAGCGATCCGATCGCGAGCTGCACGACGTCGCCGTCGACGATCCCGTACTGATAGCCGTGCGGCGGCGCGCCGACGCGCCGCGCGAGGTTTCCGGGCAGTGGATGCCACAGGACCCCGGATGGCAGTCGCGACCCGATCCGGTAGCGCTTCTTCGCGAGTCCCGGCGGCAGACAGCCATTGAGCTTCTTCGCGAGCCCCGGCGGGCAGTGCCCGCGGCCGTAGGTCTCCTCGTACCAGTCGTAGACCTCGCGGCGGACGTGCGTCGAGAAACGAATCTCGACGTCGCGGTCGTCGCGAGGATCGCGGGAGCGGTGCGGATCTCCGTGCGGCGAGTTGCCCTTCGCGCCCTTGCCCCCGGCGTGCGCCGGTTTGCCCGCCTGCGCGGGCAGCGCGGACACCGACAAGAGAAGGGTGCAGGCGAGCAGCGAGCGGATCGATCGGGTCATCGAGGCCTCCCGGGCGGCGGCGCCCTGCCGCGCGGAGGATACCACGCGTTCCGGCGCGGCTCTCCGGCAGAAGCGATCCCGGCGGCTTCCCGCCAGCCCGGTCGCCGCCGAACGACGAGTCGCTCAGAAGAACCTCTTGACGCGCGACCAGAGCTCTTCGAGCGAGATCTTCCGCCCCCGAGCCAGGTGGACCGGCACGTCGTTCTGGAACGGCATGCAGTACGCGCAGCGCACGGTTTCGACGCGTTCGACGTGCTCGAACCACCGGCCCAGCTCGGCCGGCGAAGAGCCGAGGACGATCACCGGATCGTCGCGGCGTAGCTCGCCTGGACCCCAGAGCCAGTAGTTGTTGTGTCCGCTGATCGCGCGTGGCGTCCGGCCTCGGCCGAGGACGTCGAGCGCGGCGGCTTCGCCGTAGTTCCGGGCGAAAACGACGGCGTGCTCGCGTTCCTCGGCCGGCAGCTGCGTGGCGACGCGCTCGATCGTGTCGACCAGCTCGTGCCAGCCGAAGTGATCGGCGAGATGCTGAGGGAGGACGCCGCGTTGGCTGTGCTCCATGCGTGGCTCCCGGATCCCGACGGCGTCGAAGTAGGCGATCTGCGTTTCGACCGCGAACACCGGCATCGCGAGCGGCACGGCGGCGAGCCCGAAGACGAGCATCCCCGCGACGGCGGCCGGCATCGGCCAGCGCCAGCCGCGCTGCACGCACCCGGCTTCGATCGTGGCCGAGCCAGCCGCGAAGAGCAGCGGAAGGACCGGCGCGAGGTAGTAGGCCTTGCCGCCCTGCACGACGAACAGCGCGAACAGGGCGACATAGGCGAGGCCGAGCGGCCGCAGCGTCCGCCAGGCAGGACGGAACAGCAGGGCGAAGATGCCGGTGATCCAGATCGGCGCCGCCAGCGGGTGGCCGAGCGTGATCTGGCTGACGAAGAACTCGAACGGGCCGAGCCGCACGTTCTTCTCGGCTGTCGCCGCGGCCATGAACTCGAGCGACGGCCAGCCGCTGTCGATCTGCCACGCGAGGTGCGGCGCCCACAGCGCCAGCGCGAGCAGACCACCGAGCCACGGCCACGGTGATGCGAGCTGACGTCGTTGGCGAGTCAGCAGCAGCCCGACACCGAGACCGAAGACGAAGAATCCGACGCTGTACTTGTTCTCGAGGCCGAGCCCGGCCACGAGGCCGAGCCAGAGCCAGGCGTGCGACCGGTCGTGTCGCAGGATCCGGATCGCGAGCCAGGCCAGCAGGGTCCACGCCAGCACGTCGAAGCCGTTCATCGAATAGGAGTGGCTCATGACCAGGAAGACCGGCGCGAAGAACGTGCCCAGCGCGGCCAGCGCCTGCGCGAGGCGCCGCCCGCCGAGTTCGCGAGCGATCGCCCCGGTCGCGAAGACGCTCGCCGCGCCGGCGAGCGCGGGCAGGATCCGGATCGCCGCGAGCGAGTCGCTGAAGATCCGGCGTGCGAGCCACAGCAGCGCGATCGAGAGCGGGGGGTGGTCGACGTAGCCCCACGCCAGGTGGTCGGAGCAGGCGACGTAGTACAGCTCGTCGCGGAAGTAGCCCCAGCCTTCGTGCGTCGCGAGATGGAAGCCGAGCTTCGCGAGCGCGAGTAGCCCCAACGGCAGCAGGTCCGACGTCCGTCGCATGGCCGGCTCTCCCAAGCCGGGAACGCTACTCGCGTGGGAGGTCCGGGTCAAAACGGCCCGCGGACGCGGGGGCTCTCGCTCGCGCGCGCGGGCCGCGTCGGCGCGACCGATGCCGCCGGGTTCGACCGGAACGCCGGGGATCGGCTAGAGTGTCGTTCGGCGTTCGACTCTTCCCCGTGCGCCCACGATCCCCGACATGCCGCTGCTCAGCTTCGACGACATCTCGATCCACTTCGGTCTCGAGATCCTGCTCGATCACGCCCGCTTCGAGATCGAGGCCGGGGAACGCGTGTGCCTGATCGGCCGGAACGGCGCCGGCAAGTCGACGTTGCTGAAGCTGGTGAGCGGCCAGCTCACGGCCGATGCGGGGCGCATCTGGCGGCAATCCGGCTTGAAGGTCGCCACGCTCGAGCAGGAGCTGCTGGTCGCCGATGACGCCACCGTCTTCGATGTCGTGACCGGCGGTCTGCCCGAGCTGGGGACGTTGCTCGCAGACTACCACCACGTGTCCCACGCCGTCGGAGAGGACGTGTCGCTGCTCCCCCGCCTCGAGCAGTTGCAACACGAGATCGAGTCGTGCGATGGCTGGCGGCTGCACGAGCGGGTCGATGGAATGCTCGCGCGTCTGGAACTGCCGCCGGATGCGCGGCTCGCCGAGCTGTCGGGGGGCTGGCGGCGACGTGTGGGCTTGGCGCGCGCGCTCGTCGGAGAGCCGGATCTGTTGCTGCTCGACGAGCCGACCAACCACCTCGACATCGAAGTGATCCAGTGGCTCGAGGACGCACTGCTCGATTTCCGGGGTGGCGTGCTGTTCGTCACGCACGACCGCGCGCTGCTGACACGCCTTGCGACGCGCATCCTCGAGCTGGATCGTGGCACGCTGACTTCCTGGCCGGGGGACTACCCGCGCTTCCTCGAGAAGAAGGCTGCGGCACTCGCGGAAGAAGCGCGGCATCAGGCGGTGTTCGACAAGAAACTCGCGCAGGAAGAGGCCTGGATCCGTCAGGGCATCAAAGCCCGGCGCACCCGGAACGAGGGTCGCGTCCGCGCGCTCGAGGCGCTGCGCGCCGAGCGCCGCCAGCGTCGGGAGCTCGTCGGTCGCGTGAAGATCACCGCCGAGGACGCACAGGCGTCGGGCAAGCTGGTGCTCGAGGCGGATCGGATCTCGTTCGCGTGGAACACCGAGCCGGTGGTCCGGGACTTCTCGCTGCGCATCCTGCGTGGAGACAGGATCGCACTCCTCGGACCCAACGGGGTTGGCAAGACCACGCTGCTCCGGTTGCTGCTCGGTGATCTGGTCCCGGACGCAGGCCGCGTGCGTCACGGGACGAAGCTCGAGATCGCGTACTTCGACCAACTGCGCGAGCAGTTGGACCCGGAGCGCACCGTCGCGGAGAACGTCGCCGAAGGCGAGCATCTGGACGTCGGCGGGCAGCGCCGGCATGTGATCGGCTATCTGCAGGATTTCCTGTTCTCGCCCGAGCGCGCACGGACGCCGGTCGCAACGCTGTCGGGTGGCGAACGCAATCGGCTGTTGCTGGCGCGGCTGTTCTCGCGGCCGGCCAACCTGCTGGTGCTCGACGAACCGACCAACGACCTCGACATCGAGACCCTCGAGCTGCTCGAGGAGCGGCTGATGGAGTTCTCCGGCACGATCCTGCTCGTCTCCCACGACCGTGCGTTCGTCGACAACGTCGTGACCTCGACGCTGGTTTTCGAGGGCGGCGGTCACGTCCAGGAGTACGTGGGCGGCTACGGAGACTGGCTGCGCCAGCGGGGGAAGCCGGCGGCGGCGCCGATCGCCGCGGCGCCGACCGCCGTGGCGCCGGGATCGCCGCCGCCGCCGCCGCGCAGGCCGGGCAAGCGCAGCTACAAGGACATGCGCGAACTCGAGGAACTCCCGGCCCGGATCGAAGCGCTCGAACGCGAGCAGGGAGAACTCGGAGAGGAGTTCAGCCGGCCGGGATTCCATCGCCGCGCGCCGGCCGAGCAGCGGCGCGTGCAGGAACGGCTCGCCGCCGTGGCGACCGAGCTGACGGCCGCATACGCGCGTTGGGAGCAGCTCGAAGCGTAGGGCTGACGGCTCGATCGACTCTTCGCGGCGCACGCCCCCGGCCGGCTGCTAGCATCCGCGCCCCTGCTCGAGTCGGTCGGGGCGCTGCGGCGCTCCGCATGAGGCGCGGTTGCCATGCGTGCGCAGGCTTCGCTCCACTCGCCGTTCGCCCGCCTAGGCGCCTTCACGGCGAGGCATGCGCGCGCCGTGATCGCCGCGGTCGTCGTCTCGATCGCCGTGGCGGCGAGCTACGGCGCGTCGGTCACCGAGCACCTGTCGGCGGTCGAACTCGAAGCCATCGGCAGCGACTCGGCGCGCGTGCGCCGGGAGACCGCGCGCCGCTTCGGCATCGGGGCGGCCGACGTCCTGGTGCTCTACCGGAACCCGGGCGGTGACGTGCGCGACCCGCTCTTCGGCATCCAGGTCCTCGACGCGCTCGAGCCCGTGCTGGCGGATGGCGGCGTTCTGGGCGCCATCACGCTCTATGACACCAACGAGTCGAGCCTGGTCTCGCGGGATCACGGCCAGACCCTCGTGACGCTCGCGCTGGCCGGAAACAGCGTCGAGAAGCTGCGGACGTTTCGCCGGATCGAGCCGGAGCTGCGTGCGATCGAGGCTCCGGTCGAGGTCGAGATCGGCGGCCTGATTCCGCTCTCGACGGCGCTCCAGGAGGTCGCGCGCCGCGACGCCCTGGCGGCGGAGCGCGTCGCGTTGCCGATCGCATTGGTCCTCACCCTGTTGTTCTTCCGCAGCGTCGTGGCCGCCCTGCTGCCGATCGTCATGGGCGGCTGTGCGCTGGCCCTGTCGGCGGGACTGACGCGGCTCGGGACCCATGTGATGGACATCGCGGTGTTCTCGATGAACGTCGGCGCGTTCCTGGGTCTCGGTCTGTCGATCGACTACGCGCTGCTCATGGTGCAGCGCTTCCGGGAAGAGCTCGCCCGCGGCCGAACCGTCGAGGACGCCGTGGCCGCGACGATGGACACCGCCGGTCGTGCCGTTGCGGTCTCCGGCGCCGCGGTCGCCATCAGCCTGGCCGCCCTGATCCCGGTGCCGGTGATGGTGCTGCGAAGTGTCGCGATCGGCGGCGTCCTGGTCGTCGTGAGTGCGCTGCTCGGCGCGCTGCTGCTGCTGCCGGCGCTGCTCGCGTGGCTCGGCCCGCGCGTCAATCGGGGATCGCTCGGGCGGCCTCCCGAAGCCATCCGGCCGAGTCCGTTCTGGTCTCGCGTCGGCGGGCTTTCGATGCGGCATCCGGTCGCGACAGGACTGGCCTGCGTGCTGGTGCTCGGCGCCTTCGCGAGCCCCGTGTTGCGCATGCGCAGCGCGATTCCGGACTCGCGGGCGCTGCCGGCCGGAAGCGAGGCGCGGCGGGTGGACGAGGCGCTCGCCGATCCGGCGCGCTTCGATCCGGGCGGGGCTTCGGCGATCCAGATCCTCGTCGAGACGCCGGGCTCCCCGCTGGCACCGGAGACACTTCGGGCGTTGCACGACTTCTTCGATCGACTGGAAGCCGTTCCGGGCGCCGGCGCCGTCCGCTCCGTGCTGCGCGAACTCGATCCCGATGCGGTTTCGGGCGAGGCGTGGGAGCGCCAGCTGGCGCGCGAGCCGACCGCCACCCGGCTGCGGCGGACCGTCGATGCCGATGCCGCGCTGGTGATGGTCGAGAACCCCCATCCTTGGCGGTCTCGGCCCTCGGCGGACCTCGTCGAGATGCTGCGGGCGGTGCCGCATCCGGGCTTCGACGTGATCGTCGGAGGACCCTCCGCGCAGGTGGTCGACCAGATCCGGGCCCTGCGGGACCATCGCGGGCTCGCCGTGTTGCTGGTGGCCACCGCGAATCTCGTGATCCTGTTCTTCGCGTTCCGCTCGGTCGTCGTGCCGATCAAGGCCGTCCTGATGAACGTGTTGTCGCTCGGCGCCAGCTACGGGGTGCTGGTCTGGATCTTTCAGGACGGACACGGCGCCGCTTGGCTCGGCTTCACACGGCTCGACGGCATCGATCCGACGATTCCGCTGGTGATGTTCGCGATCGTCTTCGGCCTGTCGATGGACTACGAGGTGTTCCTGCTGAGCCGGATCCGTGAGGAGTGGCTGCAGAGTGGAGACAATCGCCAGAGCGTCCTCCTCGGCCTCGCACGCACCGGACGCATCATCACCAGCGCCGCGCTGATCCTGCTGGTCGTCGTCGGGGCATTCGCATCCGGCGAGCTCGTCTACGTGCAGCAGATGGGCGTCGGGATGGTCGTTGCGATCGCGCTCGACGTGACGATCGTCCGCGCGCTGCTGGTGCCGGCGACGATGCAGTTGCTCGGAGACTGGAACTGGTGGGCGCCGCGCGGGTTGCGCGTGGCGCCCCGCAAGACCGTGCCGGGACGTGGTACCGTCCGCGGACTCGAGGACGGAAGAGGGGTCGACCCGTGAGCGAGACCAATCGCCAGTGGCTCTTGAAGCGCCGTCCGGTCGGCCGGGTGGAACCCGACGACTTCGAGCGGCGCAGCGTGCCGGCACCGGAGCCGGCCGATGGCGAGCTGCTGGTGCGCAACCTGTGGCTGTCCTTCGATCCCACCCAGCGCGGTTGGCTCCAGGATCGGCCGAGCTATCTGCCGCCGGTCCAGATCGGCGAGGTGATGCGAGCCAGCACGGTGGGGCAGGTGGTGCGCTCGCGCCATCCGGACTTCGAGGCGGGGGAACTCGTCTTCGGGCTCGGCGGCTGGCAGGATCTGTTCAGCTGCCCTGGCGGTTCGGGTCTCGCCGGAGTGCGCAAGGTGCCGGCCGGAGTCCCTCCGTCGTGGCTGCTCGGCGTGCTCGGACTGACCGGGGTGACTGCGTACTTCGGCCTGCTCGAGGTCGGCCGACCGCAGGCGGGGCAAACGGTTCTCGTGTCCGCCGCCGCCGGCGCCACCGGCTCCGTCGCCGGGCAGATCGCACGCCTCCAGGGCTGCCGGGTCGTCGGCATCGCCGGCGGTCCGGACAAGTGTCGCTGGGTCACCGAGCGTGCGCGCTTCGATGCGTGCATCGACTACAAGCACGACGACGTCGGCAAGCGCCTCGGCGAACTGTGCCCCAGCGGTGTCGACGTCTACTTCGACAACGTCGGGGGCCCGATCCTCGAGGCAGTCCTCGACCGCCTCGCTCTGCGTGCGCGCATCGTGCTCTGTGGCAGCATCGCGTCGTACAACGATGTCGAGCCGCGTCCGGGCCCGCGCAACCTCTCGAATCTCGTGGTGCGGCGCGCACGCATGGAGGGTTTCCTCGTGCTCGACTACCTCGCGCGGATGGAGGAGGCCGTACGCGAGCTGCTCGGCTGGGTCCGCGCCGGAGAGATCGTGCACGAGGAAGACATCCAGCACGGCTTCGAGAACATCCCGGCCACGCTGAACCGGCTCTTCACCGGTGAGAACCTCGGCAAGCAGCTGCTGCAGCTCGGCGAGCCCGAACCGGAGCGGGTAGGATGACTGATCGCGCGCTTCCCGCCGTCGCGTTGGCGGCCGTTCCCGGCCGCCGCCGGCGGACCCTCGATCTCGCGCGCGAGATCGAGCGCCGTGGTTTCGCCGGCATCTACTGCGCGAGCTTCGGCGATGCGATGGGGCTGTGCGAGGCGCTGGCCTTCGCGACCGAGCGGATCCCGTTCGGCACCTCGATCGCCAATCTCCATACGCGGCACGTCTCGGACTACGCGCAGACGGCGTCGTTGATCCACGAGCTGTCGGGTGGGCGGTTCCACTTCGGCGTCGGCGTCTCGCACGGCTCGATGAACCGTCGGCTCGGGATCCAGACCGGCCGCCCGCTCGACGACGCGCGGCGCTTTGCCGACGGCTACCGAAAGGCGCGGGCCGGGGAGCTGCCGCCGCTCGTGCTGGCGGCGCTGCGCCCGAAGATGGTGGCGCTCGCCGGCGAGGTCGCCGACGGCGTCGTGTTCGCCAACGCGGCTCGCTCGGCGCTGCCGGCGCTGCTGCGCGCGCTTCCGGACGAGCGGCGCACCGATCCGGAGTTCTTCATCGGCAACATGATCCCCACCTGCATCTCGGAGGATCGCGCCGCGGCGGCAGCGGTGAACCGCCGCACCTTCGGGATGTACCTCACGTTGCCGAACTATCGGCATGCGTGGCGCGACGCCGGCTACGCCGAGGAGATCGCCGCGATCGAGCAGGCGATCGAGAGCGGCGTTCCGAGTGAAGGCCTGCCGGAGCGCATGGGGGACCGGTGGCTGTCCGACGTCTCGTTGTTCGGTTCCGTCCGCGAGGTGCGCGACGGCGTCGAGGCCTGGCGCGCCGCGGGCGTACGCACGCCGATCCTGGTGCCGTCGTCGGCCGCCGGGAATCAATTGGTCGCCTTCGAAGAGCTGTTCGCCGCGTTCGCGTAGGGAGCCGGCGCGGCCTTTCGGCTCGATCCGCCGACGCCTCGCCGCAGCTCCCGAGCGCCGACCGCGATGTCCCAGCGAGGAACGCCGTCGCATGGAGCCGCTCATTCCGAGGCGAATCGTGCCGAGTCCGAAGCCGGAGCCGCTCGAACCGGCGCAGGTCCGGCGCGAGTTCCGCGAGCACAGCGGCGCCGGTGCGAGGCTGCGACCAGCCGGTGAGGCGCGCCGCGAGCCGCAGCGGCTGCTGTCGCGCGCGTACCTGCCGACCTACAAGCTGAAACTCTTCGATGTCGTGTTCTATCTGGCCGATGTACGCCAGAACGCGACGATCCGGTTCTTCGTCGCCTACGTCGTGATCGACGCCCGTGGACCGGGTCCGGCCGGGATCTATCCGCGGATCTTCTACAAGGACGGCTCGCTGGTCTGGCGCTCGGCGTCGCACTTCATCCCGTACGGTGGGGATTCGTCGACCGCGTGGATCGGCAAGGGCGACGTCGAGACCATCGTGTCGCGGGACTACGAGTCCGTCGTGACGCTCGAGCACACGACGGATCTGCCGACCGAACTCCAGCCGGCGCTCGAGGAGTTGAGCCGGCGGCCGGCACGGATTCCGCACGACGACGTGGCGCTCGCGCTCGTGCTGCGGCGCGCTCCGCCGGGCCGCATCGAGCCGTATCGGGATTTCAGCGAACCGCGTCGGCGCGCGCGTGCGAACCCGCGCAACCTCGTTCATGGCGGGCGGCGCATCGCCCGCTTCACGCGCCGCCACGATCCGACGTCGCTGCGCTTCGCCGCCGGCTTCGAGCCGGACTTTCGGGCCGGCTTGATCGAGGTCAGCGAGTCCGGAAGTCGGCTCTACGGGGGCCGGATCCGGCGCTTCCGGATCCGTTCCGGCAATGCGCAGGTCCAGTATCTGTTCTTCGCCGGACCGCACCACGTATGGCTCGCGAATCCCCAGGCCACGACGACCCAGCTCTCCAGCTACGGCGTTCGGACCATCGACGTCGCCGTCGACGACGATCTGTGCGTGCCGGGGATGGAGTACCACTATCTCGAGGGCGGCGATCCCCCCGTCTTCGTGACGCAGATCCCGGACGGCTACGCCGGCGAGCCGAGCCCGGTCGACGCATGGCGGGCCGACGCATCGCCCTGGCTCGAGCGCCTGCCGGTGGTCCGGGCGTTCCGGCGCGAGGTGCTGGCCCGCTGCGGCTAGTCGCGCAGCCCGGCGGCGGGTCCGGCGCCGCACGGGCAGCGAGGCCGAAACGGTCTAGAATCCGCCTCGCCCACGGGAGCGGAGGAGACGCAGATGCCGCGCGCACGCGCCAACGGAATCGAGATCGAGTACGAGACGTTCGGCCGGCCCGAAGATCCGGCGCTGCTGCTGGTGATGGGCCTCGGCGCCCAGATGATCCTGTGGCACGAGGAGTTCTGCGAAGCGCTCGCCTCGCGTGGCCGCCACGTGGTGCGCTTCGACAACCGCGACGTCGGCCGCTCCACGTGGTTCGACGCGGCCGGCACGCCGGACCTGATGGCGACGATGGCGGCCGCGGCGAAGCGGCAGCCGGTCTCCTCGGCGTACCGGCTGCGCGACATGGCCGCCGATGCCGCCGGCCTCCTCGATGCGCTCGGCATCGACAGCGCGCACGTGGTCGGCGCGTCGATGGGTGGCATGATCGCGCAGACGCTGGCGATCGAGCACCCGGCGCGCGTGCGCACGCTGACGTCGATCATGTCGACGACCGGTCATCCGGATCTCCCGGCGGCGACGCCCGAGGCGATGGCCGTGCTGCTGACGCCGGCGCCGACCGAACGCGATGCGGCGATCGAGCGCGCTGTCGCCGTCTGGCGTACGATCGGCAGCCCCGGCTTCCCGGTCGACGAGGACGAGCTCCGCGCCCAGTCGGCGCGCGCCTTCGATCGCGGGGTGAACCCCGCCGGCATCGC
The DNA here is from genome assembly GCA_900696485.1 of uncultured Pseudomonadota bacterium. Lineage (GTDB taxonomy): Bacteria > Myxococcota_A > UBA9160 > UBA9160 > PR03 > CAADGG01. The sequence continues at coordinate 6,733 of CAADGG010000035.1, read as the reverse complement.
TCGGCAGCTCGTCGCGATCCTCGCGAGCGGCAGTCGCCGCGAGTCCTTGCGCGCCGTGCAGGCGCCGACGCTGGTGATCCACGGCAGCGCCGATCCGCTGGTCCCCGAGGCCGCCGGGCGCGACACCGCGGCGTCGGTGCCGGGGGCCGAGCTGCTGTTGATCGACGGCATGGGTCACGATCTGCCGCGCGCGTTGTGGCCTCGCTTCGTCGATGCCATCGCGAAGCTCAGCGAACGGGGTTGACGCAGGATCGAGCGGGCGTTCCGGCCGGTGTGTCGGACGGCTACCGATCACCCGACGGGTCGCCGTCGAGCACGCGCAGCAGCCGTCGTCGCTCGGCGTCAGCATCGGCGAGCGGGACGGCGCGATAGCGGGTGACTTCTGCGGCTTCGTAGGGACGGAACTCCGGTGCGCGGGCGCGGGTGGGATCGAAGCGGACGAGCATCCAGTTGAGCAGCGCCGCGAGCGCAGCGTCGTCGAGCGGGGCGTGGGCAGAGCCCGGAACCCGCACCAGATACGCGCGGCCGTCCGGGATCTGCAGGAAGCGACCGAACCCCTCGAGTGTCGGGACGCTCTCCGGGGCGCCGCCGCCGTCCTCGAGATGGCAGCCCATGCAATGGAGGACGTAGTCGAGCCGGGGGCCCGAGATCGCTTCGGCGGCGGCCGGCCCGGCAGCCGCCGCGGCCAGCAGCAACGCCGCCGCGACGGCCCATGCGGCCGGCGTGCGGCCACCGCCCCCCGCGCGCCGCGCCATCAAGACTCCGTCGCGACGCCGAGCACGATCGCCGTCGAGCAGTGGTAGACGGTGCTGGGGGCGGATGCGCACCAGTTGATGTCGTTGCTCTTCGGGGGCAGATAGGCCGGCCGGTCGCCTTCGTTGCGGTTGCAGAGGCAACGACCGCACAGGTGCTTCCCGCAGCAGTCGTTGTAGCTGATCACGTACTGGCGTCCGTCGGCCGGATTGCGACAGGTCCCGATCCACGTGACCGGGGACATCACGGTTCCCGGCGGGCAGGCGGTGTGGCTGCCGCCGCAGCACGAACACAAGAAGCCGTCGATCGCGCAGTGGCGCCAGTACTGGCAGCTCGACGGATCCCCTTCGGGCCCGTCGAGGCCTTCGGGCGCGGCCGGCGCCGGGTCGCTCGACGCCGCCGAGACGCGCGAGACCGGCAGCAGCGGCAGCGCTGCCGCGCCGGCCAGCGTCGCTCCGAGCCGGCCGAGCAGGCTGCGCCGCGACAGACCGCGCGCCAGTTGGCGCGCCGCGGCCTCGGCCCAGCGGTCGAGGTGACGTTCCCACGAAGGGGTTTCGGATCGGCTCATCCTGGCTCCTCGGTCGGGTGTGGCCCGCCGGCGGATCTTGCCACGAACTCCTGGATGGAGGCTACCCCCTGCGCCCGCGCTTCGAGCAGGCTCTCGAGGTGCTCGCGCGAATTGACGAGGCCCTTCGCCCGGACGATCCCGGCGGCATCGATCAGCACGGCATGCGGCAGCCGGCCGACGCCGTGCGCCAGGCCCAGCTCGGTGGAGACCACATACGGGAAGCTGTCGAGCTGCTTCTGCTCGGCGAAGCGGCGCTGCGCCTCGAGCGGGCCATCGCTCGCGAAGATCACACGCAGTTGCGCGGCCTCCTCGACGGCGAGCCGTCGGACCACCGGCAACAGTGACTCGCAGACCGGACACCCCGGGGCGACGAACAGCAGCAGCGTGCCGAGTCCGTCGTCACGGAGGCCGCCGAGGTGAAACGGGCGCTCGAAGAGATCGGTGCCCGACCAGGCTGGGGCCGGATCACCGACCTTCGGTCCGCCGCCCAGCAGCAGCGCGCCGGCCGGGGCGACTCGTTCGTGCAGCACACCCACCTGTCGTGCCAGTGCGAAGACGAGCGCGGCGAGCACGATCACGGCCACCCACAGCAGCCCATTCGAGACCAGCAGTGTCTCGATCACGGCTCACTCCGCAGCGGGCGCAGGGCCGGCGCGTTCGCGAGCAGCCGACTCGCCGCGGCGTAGGCGAGAGCGAGAAATCCAATCGCCGCGAGAATCGGGAGCGCATCCGGTCCGGCGAGCGGGCGCAGGGCCGGCGGAAGGCATCCCGCCAGCGTGCCGGCGAGCAGCAGCGCATTGCGCGCGAGCAGCGCCCCGCTGAGTTCGAGCCGCAGCGCCGGGCCGAAGCAGCCGCAGTCGATCCCGAGCCGGCCGCGCAGCAGGTTCACGCCGATCGCCGCCGTGTAGAGCGAGAGCAGCAGCCCGGCGGCCACGAACCCCCAGGGCCGCGCGGCGGGCGAAAGCAGCAGCGCCACCGTGCCGAGTTCCGCGGCGACGAGTGCGGGCGCGGCGAGTCGGGGCAGCCGCCCCGGCAGCAGCTCGTAGGCCTCGAGCGCCACGCGAAAGGCAGGCAGGTCGCGCAGCTTGTGGACGGCGGCGCTGGCAAACAACAGCGCCAGGGCGCCGCGCAGCACCGCAGGAACGACGGGATCGATCATCGCCATGGCGCCTGCAGGGCGCCCGGGGCGATCCCGACGTTCTCGAGATAGCGGAGGAACTCCCCACTGCGCGCATCCCACACGGCGACGGTGCCGGCGCTCCGCGAGAGGCCGAACAAGCGCGGATCGGCATCCTGCGACACCGCGATGCTGTCGACGCCCGGATTCGGGACGACACGCTCGAGCAGCCACAGCAACGCACCGCCCGGGGTTCCGGTCTGTTGCGCGAGGAACGCGCCGAGCAGGTTGCGGATGCCGATCGTCTGGACCCGCCGGCGGGTTTCGAGGTCGTAGACCCAGATCTCCGTGCCTGGAACCTTGTGCTCATCGGGTCCGCCGCGGTGCATCAGCGAATAGAGCCGGCCAGAGGCCTCGTGGACCGCGAGATGCTGGACGCCGCCGATGCGCCACGAGGCGCCGCGGTCGGCCTCGTCGAGCAGCGACCACGGCTCGGCGAAACGGGGGGTCTCGCCGGCGACGTCGACGCTGTGCACGAGCCCGTCGAAGGACACGAAGATCCACTCGTCGCCGCGGCGCACGGCCTTCTCGGTGACGGGATCCTCGAGGATCGCGAAGAATGGCGGGGTCCGGATCCGGGCCTGTTCGTGTCCCGCTTCGTCGAGCGTCACCTGCAGCAGGGAACCGTCACCGCAGATCATGAAGAAGCGGCGAGGACCCGCGGCATAGACGAGGTGGCACCCCGCCGTTGCGATCTCGCCGACCAGTCGGCGCTCCTCGACATCGACGATCGTGACGGAGGTAGCCGGCGTGAAGTTTGCGATCGCGAGGAAGCGTCCGTCGTCGAGCAGCGTCGAAAGGGCCATGGCGTGGACGACGTCGGCGCGCTTCGGCGGCACGACTACTTCCGCCTCCGGCGCGAGCGTGGCCGCGTCGTAGATCGTGACGACGTCCGTCCGCGTGCCGCGGCTGCCACGGCTGTAGTAGGTCTCGGGCAAATAGATCTCGCCGCGCGCCTGCGAGAACAGCGGCGCAATCGTGCCGACACCGGCCGACAGCATGCCGAGCAGCCTGCCGTCGTTCGCGTCGAAGCCCGCCGTCCGCTCGAGCACGAAGTCGGCGACCCAGACCTGGTGGGGGGCCGGGGGCGGCGCCGGGAGGATGACGCCGAGCGCATCGGCGGGTAGCGGTTCCGGCCGCTCCGGGTCGGCTCCAGAGGGCGGCGGTGGCAGCAGGACGGCGAAGCTGAGGACGAGGATGGCGGCGGGCATGCGACGCACGACGGGGACTCCTCCAGATCTGGGGTGCACTGTACCGCTCGCGCGCAAGATCCCGTTCCCGGAACGCGGGATCCAGACCCCTGCCGAGACCGGCCCGAGGTCATCGGATCCGAGCATCCCCGGGGCCAGAGGACGTCAGACGCGATACGGCTCATTTACGCCATACGTTTATCCTGTACGCTACCTCACATGCCGCCTCGCGTGCTCAGCGACGCCGAGATCCAGAGCTTCCGCGATTCCCTGTGCCGGGTCGCCGCGCAGCGCTTCGCGGAGAGCGGCTTTGCCGGCGTGACGCTGCGTTCGCTCGCCCAGGAACTCAGGGTGTCCCCGATGACGCCCTATCGCTACTTCCGCAACAAGGAAGAGATCTGGCAGGCGGTCCGGACCGATGCGTTCCGCCGCTTCGGGATGTCGATCGAGGCCGCTGCGCACGGCATCGGCTGCCCGCTCGAGCGGATCCAGGCGATCGGCCGCGCCTATCTGCACTTCGCGCAGACGGAGCCTCACGCGTACCGGATCATGTTCCAACTCGATCCCCCGGATCCCAACGAGGACTGGGATCCGTTGCAGGAGGAAGAGCTGCGGCGCGGCTGGCTCGTGCTGCGCGGCGCGATGGAGGACGGGGTCCGCGCCGGCCTGCTGCGCGGCGATCCGGACGAACTCGCACACCTGTCCTGGATCTCCGTGCACGGACTCGCCACGCTGCATCTGGCCGGTCGCCTCCGGCTCGGCAGGACGATCGAGGATCTCGTCGAGCCGGTGCTCGACTCCTTCTTCCACGGGTCGGCCGCGCCGGGGTCCATGTCCGACGGAGGCCGTCGATGAAACGGATCGCCGTCGGAGTCGGGGTCGCTGCGCTGGCGCTCGCGGCGCTGGCCTGGCAGGGACGCAGCGACGACGAGGCGGTCGCACCGCTGGCGGCGCTGCCGGTTGCGACGCACGCCGTCCGGGTCATGCCGGGCTATGTGGTCGAGGAGATGCACGCCGGCCGCGTCGTCGCGCGCCGCCGCAGCGAGCTCGGTTTCGAGCGGAGTGGCCGCCTCGAGCGGGTTTTCGTCGACGACGGGGACCGCGTCGAGTCCGGCGCCGTGCTGGCGCAGCTCGATGTGCGCCAGCTCCGCGCCGAGCGGAAGCAGAGGGCGGCGCAGCTCGCCGACCTCGACGCGCAACTGGCGCTCGCGCGGATGACGATGCGCCGCACGCAGGCGCTGCGCGAGTCGGACCACATCTCGCCCGCGCGACTCGACGAGGCGGTGCAAGGCGAGCATGCGCTCGCCGCGCGCCGTGCCGCCGCGCAGGCGGTGCTCGAGGCGACCGACGTCGCCTTGGCGCTCTCCGAGATCCGGGCGCCCTATGCGGGACAAGTGACGGCGCGGCTGGCGGACGAGGGCACCATCATCGCTCCGGGCCAGGCGATCCTGCACCTGATCGAGGAGGGGTCGCTCGAGCTCCGGGTGGGAGTGCCGCCCGAAGCCGCCGGGGCACTCTCGATCGGGACCCGCATGGTCGCGGAGGTCGAGGGAGATCGACACTCTGTCGTGTTGAACGCCATCGTCGATGCGGTCGGACGGGATACGCGGACCGTGACGGCGATCCTGCACTTCGAGCCGGCTGCTGCCGGCGGGTCCGCAGCGATGCTGCGCGATGGCGCCGTGGCTCGCGTGGTGCTGCCGCGTCGGATCGAGGGGGAAGGGACATGGCTGCCCCTTGCGGCGTTGGCCGAGAGCCACCGTGGCCTGTGGTCGGCGTATGCGTTGGTGGCGGACGGAGTCGGCGACACGACGCTGCGCCGGGTCGAGCGCCGGCCTCTCGAGGTCCTCTACGCCGACGGGGAGCGAGCGTACGTTCGCGGCACGCTGCGCGACGGCGACGAGATCGCGGCGAGCGGAGTACACCGGATGGTGCCGGGCCAGCAGGTCCGCGTGCTGCAGGATGCCGCCGCGAGTGCCGACGCGTCGGCTCCGCTGGCCCGGTAGAACGTCACGATGGCCGATCTGTTCTTCCGCAACCCGCGTCTCACGATCCTCACGATCGGCTTCATCGTGGTCGCCGGTCTCGGCGCGTTGGCGTCCCTGCCGCGCCAGGAAGATCCCACCCTCGCCCGGCGTTTCGGGACCATCACGACGTTCTGGCCCGGCGCCTCGGCGCAACGCGTCGAGTCGCTCATCACCGAACCGATCGAGCGGCGCCTCCAGGCGCTGCACGAGATCAAGGAACTCCAGTCGCTCTCGCGCACCGGGATCTCGGTGCTGACGATCGAACTCGAGGATCGCTACGACGAACCCGACGTCGACGAGATCTGGTCGAAGGTCCGCGACCGGCTCTCCGACGTCGCACGGGAACTCCCGGTGGGAAGTCGGCCCCCGGAGTTCGAGGACCAGACCACGACGGCGCTGACGTTGCTCGTCGGCCTGTCCTGGGAGCGTGACGGGGAAGCGCCGCTCGGGCTCCTCTCCCGGCTCGCGGAGGAGCTGGAGAACCGACTGCGCAACATCCCACACACGAAGGAGACGGAGCTCTTCGGCGAGACCGAGGAGGAGATCCGCGTCACCGTGGATCCCGCCTCGCTGGCGGCCGTGGGCCTTACGGCCGCTGAGGTCTCCGACGCGATCGCGCGCGCGGACACGAAACTTCCCGCCGGCGTCTTGCGCGGCGCCAGCGATCTGATGCTCGAGGTGCGCGGAGAACTCGACACGCTGGCGCGCATCCGTGCCATCCCGTTGCGCCAGCAGGGAGAGCGGACGCTCCGCCTCGGCGACTTCGCGGACGTCGAGAAGACGACGCGTGCTCCCGCAGCCACCGAGGCATGGCTCGGAGGCCGGCGCGGGGGCGCCGTCGGAGCGACCATGGAGCCGTATCACCGTATCGACTACTGGGCGTCCTGGGCGCACGCGGTCGTCGAGAAGTTCCAGGCCGAGGTTCCGGATGGGATCCGGTACGAGGTCCTGTTCGATCAGAGTTCCTACACGAACGAGAGACTCGCGAATCTCGTCTGGAGCCTGCTCGGGAGCGCGG
>CAADGG010000034.1 GCA_900696485.1 uncultured Pseudomonadota bacterium | reverse complement strand
CGCCGTAGCGACGGCTATGCCTCGGTCGCGCGCCTTGCGAGCGACCCGGAGACACGATCTCGGTGCACACCCAGCCAGGAAGAACGCCCGGAGATCTCGACGGCGAACTTCTGAGACAGGACACTAGCACCGCCGGCGTCGGGGCGACCGGCGCGCGACGTCGGTCCGGATCAGAACAGCCGCGTCGCGATTCCGACCTCGACCAGCAGCAGCAGTCCGACGGCGACCGACAGGGCGCCGCTGCCGCCGAGGACCCACGGCAGCAGTCGTGGCCGCTCGCTCGCCAGCAGCGCCGGGACGCCGAGCCCGAGCGACATCGCCACCATGCCGCCGATCGTGCCGACTCCGAAGATCAGCAGGTAGACCAGGGCGGCCGCGACACTCGGCATCGCCGCCAGCGCGAGCAGGGCCACGGCGGCGCTGCCGGCCAGTCCGTGTGCCATGCCGATGCCGAGCGCGCGCAGCGCGAGGGTCCGACCGGATCGTCGCGTCTCGTCCGGTCGATGCTGGTGCGTGTCGTGCGGGCCCAGCCACAGCGTGCGCAGATTCGACAGGCCGACCGCCACCAGGATCACGGCGACGGCGGCCTCGGCGCCGAGGGCCCAGCCGGGGACCACCGAGATGCGCAACGCCACGAAGACGCCGCCGACCGCCAATATCACCAGACTGTGTCCCAGCCCCCAGGCAGCGCCGAGCGAGAGGGCGGCCCGGGCTCCACGGGAGGCCGTCGCGCCCGGCGCCTGACGCCCGAGCAGCGCCGCGATCGCCGCCACGTGATCCGGATCGGCCGCATGGCGCAGCCCGAGCGTGAACCCGAGCGCGATCGCCGTCAGCACCGGCCGGCCTCGCGCAGCGCGGCTTCGACGAGCGCGATGTCGGCCGGGACGTCCACCGGGATGCTGCGCCAGCCCTCGAGGACGGCGACGCGGATCGCATGTCCGTGCTCGAGCGCGCGGAGCTGCTCGAGCTGCTCGCTGCACTCGAGTTCCGTCTGCGGCAGCCGCACGAACTCGAGCAGGAACTCCCGGCGATACGCGTAGATCCCGACGTGCTGCAGCACGCGCGCCCCCGGCTGGCGCGGGTAGGGAATCCGGCTGCGCGAGAAGTACAGGGCCCGGCCGCGCTGGTCCCGGACCAGCTTCACGCGGTTCGGATCGTCGACGCCATCCGGTTCCGCCGGGTGCGCGAGCGTCGCCATCGCCGCTTCGGGATCGCCCTCGAGCGCCGTCACGACGGCATCGATGACCGGTCCCTCGATCAGCGGTTCGTCGCCCTGGACGTTGACGACGATGTCCGCGTCGAGACCGGTCGCGACCTCTGCGATGCGATCGGTCCCGGTCGGGTGCGTGGCGGCCGTCATCGCCACCTCGGCACCGAAGGCGCGGCAGGCGTCGGCGATGCGTATGTCGTCGGTCGCGATCACGATCCGCTCGAGCCGCCGAGCCGTGCGCACACCGTCCCATACGCGCTGCACGAGCGGGCGACCCGCGATCTTCGCGAGCGGCTTGCCCGGGAAGCGGGACGCCGCGTAGCGGGCGGGAATGACGCCGACGGCGCGCACGGCGCGGATCCTAGCCCGCCCGTCTCGATCGGTCGCACCGCCTCGGCCGCGTTCCGGACGAACACCGTGCGGGAGGCCGGCGCACGAGAGGATCCTGACGCGGGATCTGGCGTCGCGTCCGCACGGGCCTGCTCCTCCGGCCGGACCCGGCCGGCGCGCGGCGGCGGCGACCGATACATTCCGGGTCGTGTCCCCCCCCCATCTCCTGCAGGCCTCGGGTCCGGCTCCGGCATCCGGTTCGCCATCCGGTTCGGCATCGGGCCCGGCGTCGCGCGGCCGCGTGCTCGCCGTCTCGTCCAACAAGGGCGGCGTCGGCAAGACGACGCTCGCGACCAACCTGGCCATCTATCTGCGAGCGCTCTACGAGGATCTGCCGATCCTGATCTTCTCGCTCGACGATCAGGGCATCATCGAGCGGATGTTCGGTCTCGAGGGGCGGCCGCCCGGCGACGGCAACGTCAAACACGGCTGGGCGGAGCGCAGCTTCGAGCGCGTGATCCACCTGGGGCAGTACGGCGTGCACTACGTGCTCTCGGCGCCCGATACCGCCCTGCTGAAGGCGCGCGCCGAGGATCCGATGACGCTGCGCCGGATCCTCGAGCGCACCGAGTGGCCGGGCCTCGTGATCCTCGACACCAAGAGCGACCTCGAGGGCCTGACCCGCAACGCCCTGTACGCGGCCGACCGCGTGCTGATGCCGGTGTCGGACTGGGCGTCGCTCGAGGAAGCCGGCAAGGGCTTTGCGATCCTGCGGCGTGCCGGGTTTCCGGAACGCGCGCGCATCGTGCTGGCGCTGGTCGATCGCCGCACGCATCTCGAGTCGACCGGCGAGGAACTCGCGGAGCGGTTGCGGGAGGAGATCCGCCGCCGCGGCTGGTCGCTCTACGAGACGTCGATCTCCCGCAGCCCGCGCGTCGAGGCGCTGAATTCCGAGACCGGACATCCGCTCTCGATCCTGCATGCTGCACGAGGCACCGCCGTCCACCGCGAGCTGCGCGAACTCGCCGACGAGGTCGCACGAGATCTCGGCCTCGGGCCGGGTCAGCGCACGCTGCCGGGCGGATCGCGGCGGCCACCGGTCGGTTCGCGCGGTGCCGTCGCCAGCTTCAAGTCCGCGCTGCTCGGTGGTCGCGTGCGACGCTGAACGACGATCGCCGCGCAGCCCGGAGGGGGAGGCTGCGCGGCGCGTCTGCCCCGAAGGGCTCCTGGCGGGATCACGTCTGCGGCAGTTCGAGGACGGCGCCGGGGGGCGAGCCTGCGGCGTTTGCCATCAGCTTCATCGCACGCGGCCGGCTGCCCAGCCGCGCAATCCCCATCAGCCCGGCGAGCCCGAGCGCCAGCGCCGAGCGCGTGTCCGGCTCCGGGACGGCCAGCAGGCCCGTCTCGAAGCTGAGGCCGTCGAGACCGAAGTCCTGGCCGGTGAAGACGGCCGTGCGGATGCCGCCGAGCTGCTCGAGGCCGACGAAGTTCGTCGACCAGAGCGTCAGGTTCACCGTGCCGAGGGTCAGCGACTCCAGCAACGCGCCCCCGGCATCATAGACGGAGAGCTGGACGTTCGTGCCGGCGAGCCCGGTTACGTAGGCTCCGACACGCTGCTGCAGCACGTCGAACTGGAGCGCGATCGAGACCGTTCCGCCGCTCGGGTGGAACGCGCCGAGGTAGGCGTTGTCGAACGGAACGTCCGTTGCGTCATTGACGACCCCGGTGGCGCCCCAGTTGTTCTGGATATCCGTCCCGAGTGTGAAGTCGTGGACGAAGGCGCCGCCGTTCTCGTAGCCCGGATTGGGGATCGGGCTCGTGAGCTGCACGCCCGTGCCGAAGTCGAATGCCGACACCGTGCCGGGCTCGAGCAGGCTCGCGCCGAGGCCGAGGGCGGTGTTCGCCCCGGGCACGAGTCCTTCGAAGCTCTCGACCGTGGTGCCGGCGCCGAGCGCGCCCGGCGCGATCGGGGTTGCCGAACCGAGACCGGGCGCCCCCAGAGTGAGCACGACGGCCGCCAGAATCCTGTGTCTCTCGAGAAGCCGCATCGAGGTGCCTCCTTGGGTTCCGTCAACGCAAGGCCCGTGCCGACTCGGTGCTGCCGCTCCGCGCGCACGCAGGGATCG
>CAADGG010000033.1 GCA_900696485.1 uncultured Pseudomonadota bacterium | reverse complement strand
CGCCGTAGCGACGGCTATGCCTCGGTCGCGCGCCTTGCGAGCGACCCGGAGACACGATCTCGGTGCACACCCAGCCAGGAAGAACGCCCGGAGATCTCGACGGCGAACTTCTGAGACAGGACACTAGGCCTCGCGGTCGGTCGCGGGGATCCCCCGGAAATCGGCCGGTCGCTTCTCGAGGAAGGCCTTCAGCGCTTCGATGTTCTCCGCGGAGCCGACCCGGACGCGGAACGCGGCATCTTCGCGGGCGCGCGCCGCCCCGATGCCGTCGGCGCGGACGGCGAGCAGCAGGCGCTTGGTGTGGCGCAGCGCGCCGAGCGGTTGCGCTGCGATACGGGTCGCGAGCGCCTGCAGCTCGGGCAGCAGCCGGGTACGCGGGAGGATCCGCGAGGCGATCCCCAACTCCCGGCAGGCTTCGGCATCGAGCCACTCGGCCGTGTAGAGCAACTCGGCGGCGTGCTGATGGCCGAGTTGCAGCGGAAGGAGATAGCTGCTTGCGGCCTCCGGCACGACGCCGAGCGTCACGAAGGGCGCTCGCAGGCGCGCCTCGCTGGCGATCCACACGATGTCACAGTGGAGCAGCATCGTCAGCCCGATTCCGACACCGACGCCATTGACGGCCGCCAGCAGCGGCTTGTCGAAGGACACGAGCTCGTCCAGGAAGCTCGGGAAGGCGGGGCCATCGGGCGTGCGCGGCGGCGCGGCCATCTCGCCGAGATCCTGACCGGCCGAGAACGCCTCTCCGGCACCGGTCACGATGACGGTGCGAACGCGATCGTCGGCGCGCGCCTCGCGGAGGGCGTCACGTGTTTCACGCCAGAGCTGCTCGTTGAAGGCGTTCTTCCGCTGCGGCCGGTTCCACGTGAGCGTGAGAACGCCATCCGCGAGCTGTTCGAGTACCAATTCCCGGGCCACGGCGACTCCTCCTGCGCAGGGGCCGCAGCGTAGCGGGATCCGGAAGCCTCCGGCGCCGGCGGCGCAGGCCTGAGCGAGCCGTCGGCGCCGCGGTCTGCGCGGCGTCAGGCGCCTTCGCGGGTACGGGCGACGTCGGCGCCGTACTCGGGCGGAAGCGTCAGCACCTCACGCGGGAAACGCTCGACGAGCAGCTCGACGATGTCGCGGACCGATACGACGCAGACCGGACGCCCGGCGCGATCCACCACCGGGACGTGCCGGAAGCCGCCGACACACATCTTGTTCAGCACCCAGGCCACGCCGGCATCGACGGGCAGGCTCTCGGGCTCCCGCGTCATGACCTCGGCGAGTGCGAGGGTGGCGGGATTCCGGCCGCGGTCGACGATCCGCAGCAGCACGTCGCGCTCGGTGAAGATCCCGACCACGCGCGTCTCGGCGCTGCCGTCCTCGGTGATGAGGACGCAGCCGCGATGCTCCTTCTGCATCGCACGCATGGCCTCCGTGACGGTATGGGTCGGAGCGAACAGGAGCGGGTGGCGCGTGGGCAGCACGCGTGTCGACTCGCGGAGCAGGCTCGCGTCGAATGGCCGATCCGGCCGCCGCGAGGCCGCCTCGCCATCGAAGTACGGATCATCCGGGAATTCTTCGTCGCCGTGCGAACGCATCGCCATGGGGGGTCCTCCCTCGGTCCTCGGGACCCGCCCAGCATACCCTGACCGGTGAAAGATCGAAACGGAAAGGCAGCGGGGCCGCCCGCGGGGTAGGATGGCCGCGATCGGAGGGGAGGATGGCCGTCGATCCGCTCTCGGAACTCTTCGAGCGCCAGACCTCACGTTGGGCGATCGAGGGGCGTGCGGGCATGCCGCGGCTGCGGGGGGCCGTGGTGTCCATCTCGCGGCTGCCGTTCTCGGGCGGCGACCAGATTGCCGAGCGGGTGGCCGCGTGGCTCGACTACGGGCTCTTCGGACTCGAGACGCTGCGCGAGATCGCGGGAAACCCGGCCCTCCGGACGCAGCTCGCGGCCGATCTCGATGCCGATCTTCTGCGCACCATCGAGGCTCGGCTGCAGCCGCTGTTCGGGGCGCTCGACGAGGCGGATCTGCGCGAGGTGGCTCGGGTGCTCGCCACGCTCGGCGAGCGCGGGATGGCCGTGGTCGTCGGCGACGGCGCACTCGCCGTGCTTCCCCGCGAACGCACCCTGCGGGTGCTCATCGTCGCCCCCTGCGCAAGCCGTGTGCAGCGCGCGATCGACGGCCTCGGCGAAAGCCGCGAGCAGGCGGCACGGCGGATCGAACACGAGGATGCGGCGCGCAGTGCATTCCTCCGCGAGCGGCTCGGTCTCGGCGCCTCGAGGGACGATCCGCTTCTCTATGACGTCGTCGTCAATACGGAGGCGCTGTCCGTCGAGGCGGCGGCCGCCTTGATCGTCGAGGCGCTCCGAAGGCGCTTTCCGCCGGCCGCCCCGGCCGGCACCTGAGGCGCCCTGCGGCCGGGCCTGCGCGGGGTCGGGCGCGTGAACCTTTTGCGCCCCTCGCGCGTAGAAGGAGTAGCGATCCCGAGTCTGCACCGTTTCGCGCCCGGCAGCGAGCGAGGAGGGTCCCGGATGGCGACGAGAAAGTGCCCCTGGTGTGCGGAAGAGATCCGCGCGGAGGCGATCAAGTGCCGCTGGTGCGGAAGCCGGGTCACCGGCGGTCTCCGCGACCCGGCGGAATGGCATCGCGGCTATCGCGATCGCAAGATCGCGGGCGTCTGTTCGGCGCTGGCCCATCAGCTCGGGCTGCCGGTCACGGCCGTGCGCGCGGGCTTCCTGTTGCTCGTGCTCGTGCACGGCTTCGGTCTTGCGCTGTATGCGATCCTGTGGCTGTTGCTTCCCGATGGCCCCGGCGGCCGCTCCGGCTTCGATCGGATCCTCGAAACCCTCCGCGAGCTTCTCGGCGTCGGCGAGCGCTCGCATCGAGACGCATCGCGGCCTCCGACGCCGGAGCGCCGGGATTCTGGCGGCGAGGAGGCGTCGGACGGATGGAGTCCGACGAAGAACTGATGGCAGCGGTGGCGCGCGGCGACGAGCGCGCACTCGGGATCCTCGTCGAGCGGCATACGCCGCGCCTGCACGCGCACCTCACGCGCATGACCGGCAGCGGAGACGACGCCGAGGATCTTTTGCAGGAGACCTGGCTACGCGTCGCGCGCGGGGCACGCAGTTTCCAGGAAGGGCGTCCCGTACGCCCATGGCTGTTCGGCATCGCCTCGAACCTCGCGCGGGACTTCCACCGGCGGCGCAGCGTCCGCCGCCACGTCCGCCACGATGCGAGCCCCGGACAGACCCCGCCGGGGGCACGCCCGTTGGAGACGATCGCCTTGCGTGATCGCGTCCGGCGACTTCCGGATCGCCTCCGAGAGATTCTCTGGTTGCGCTTCTACGAGGGGTTCACCGAGGCGGAGATGGCCGAAGCGCTGGGCATCCCGCGCGGAACCGTCAAGAGCAGACTGCACGGGGCGATTCGCGAGCTCAAGCGGGGCTGGGAGGGTCGGGGTTGAGCTGTGAGGCCGTGCAGGAGGAACTGACGGAGCGGCTGCTGACGCCGGGTGCGCCGGGGCCGGAGCACTGGGATCCCGCGCTGCGCACGCACGTGCAGGCCTGCACGGCCTGTGCCGGGCACGTGCAGTTCCTGCGTGCGCTCACGACGTCGCTCGCGAGCGCCGGGGCGGCCGCACTCGCACCCGCGCACATCGCGCAAAGTCGCGCGCGGGCGGTGCGTGCGTTGCGTGCCCATCGGCCTTCACGGGCGTTCGGACGCGAGCTGGTCGGCGCGGTGGTCGTGCTCGCGCTCGGATTGCCGCTCGCCGTGGCGCAGGCCTGGCTGATCGCACAGGGGGCTGCCGCGCTGCTCGAGCCCCTGCTTCCCGAAGCCGTACTCATCGCTCTCGGCGTCTTCTACGCCGGAACGTTTCTGCTGATGGTCGGGACGCTCTATGCCTTCGTCCCGCTCTGGGTCGCGGCCGTGCGTCGTGCCCGGATGGAGGTGCCATGACGGAGAGTGAGGTTCATCTGATCCCGGCCGGATCGGTCGACAAACGCTGCCCGTGGTGCGCAGAATCGATCCGCGCCGAAGCCATCAAGTGTCGGCATTGCGGCAGTGTTCTCGACGCGAGCGGCGCCCGGACGCTCAGCGAGCCGTGGCTGCGCCCCCGGGAAGGCCGCATGCTCGCCGGCGTCTGTGCCGGACTGGCGGAACAGTTCGGGATCTCGGTGACGATCGTTCGGCTCGCGTTCGCGCTCGGAGCCTTCTTCTCGGCGGGAATCTTCCTGGTGGTCTATCTGGCGCTCTGGCTCGCCATGCCGGAGGGAGGACGCGTCGAAGCAGACGTCTTCGCCACCCGTGAGGACCGGGATCGCTTCGGCAACGATCTTCTGGAGTAGCACCGCGGAGAAGGAATTCCGGGGACTTCCGGTGCCATCTTGCGAACGCGACAGGTCCCGTCCTACCTTGCGCCTCCTGGGGGGGGTGAGGTGATCACGGCGATCCGCGCGAGTGCGGAACAACGAGGGGCGCGGCGCCGGATGGTCGAGCGGCTCGCAAGACGCGGGTTGCGCGACGCACGCGTGCTCGCGGCTCTCGAAGCGGTTCCGCGCCATTGGCTCGTACCGGAAGTCCTCCACGGCCAGGCCTACCGCGATCACGCGCTGCCGATCGGCGACGGACAGACGATCTCGGCGCCGTCGACGGTCGCCGCGATGAGTGAGGCCCTCGCGCTGCGCGGCAGCGAGAGCGTGCTCGAGATCGGCACCGGGTCGAGCTACCAGGCTGCCGTGCTGGGGCTGCTCGCCGAGCGGGTCGTCTCGATCGAGCGGCTGCCGCGGCTCGCCGCCGCCGCACGTCGTGCGCTCGACCGGCTCGGCATCCGCAACGTCGTCGTGCATCTCGGCGACGGATCCGTCGGCCGCCTCGCGGATGCGCCGTACGATGCGATCGTCGTGACGGCCGGAGCTCCCGGGCTTCCGCAGCCGCTGCTCGCCCAGCTCGCGCCCGGTGGCCGACTGGTGGCGCCGGTCGGCCCGCGCGGGGCCCAACGTCTGATGCGGGTGTGGCGGCAGACCGAGGGAGGGTTCCGGACCGAGGAACTGGGGCCCTGCCGATTCGTGGATCTCGTCGGTCGGCACGGATGGGCGGCGTAACGCGCGCGCGGCCGATTCTCGTGCTGATCGGCTTCGTCATGATCGCCGGGGCGCCGGGCTGTCGCTCGCAGCCGAAGGCGGTGCGGCCGGGGTCCGGAGCCGGCGACTGGTACGTCGTCCGGCCCGGCGACAACCTGTGGCAGATCTCCCGACAGACCGGCACCGGGGTCGACGTGATCCAGCGCACCAATCGGATCGACAACGTCCATGCGCTGCAGATCGGAGAACGGCTCTGGATCCCACGCGGCGACGGCCTGCGCCGGCTCCCGCCCGGAACTCCCGCCGTCGGCGCCGGCGCCGACGCGGCGACGACGCTCGAACGGCGCTGGGGCAGCGACTGCTCGGATGCCGCCCGCGAACACGGCCTCGACTTCGAGTGGCCGGTGGCAGGGCGTCTCAACTCGGCGTATGGCCAACGGCGCGGCCGGCCGCACGACGGGATCGACATCGGCGCCGCCAAGGGAACGCTGATCCACGCCGCCGAAGCCGGCAAGGTGGTCTACGCCGCGGACCGCTTGGGCGCCTACGGACGGGTCGTAATCATCAAACATGTCGGGAGCTGGGCTACGGTCTACGCGCACAACGACGCGAATCTGGTCGCGGAGGGGGAATTCGTGGAGCGGGGGGATCCGATCGCACGTGTCGGTCGGACCGGCAACGCGAGCGCTCCGCACCTCCACTTCGAGATCCGCCGAAGCAATCGGCCGCGAGACCCGGTCGCCTGCCTCCCGTGAGATCGTTGCCCGCCATGCCGAGGAGTTCCGTGAGCCGAGCACCCGATCTGCAATCATTCATCCGGGACGTGCCTGATTTCCCGAGGCCCGGCATCCTGTTCCGGGACGTCACCCCCTTGCTCGGCGATGCCGGCGCCCTGAAGGCCGCCGTCGGGGCCCTGGCCGATCCGTTTCGCCACGTCGGCGTCGAGAAGGTGATGGGGATCGAGTCGCGCGGCTTCGTGTTCGGCGCGCCGGTGGCGCTCGCGCTCGAGACCGGCTTTGCGTTGGTGCGCAAAGCGGGAAAGCTGCCCGGGCGCACGCGCCGGGTGACCTACGATCTCGAGTACGGAACCGACACCGTCGAGATGCACGAGGACTCCCTGCGGGCCGGCGAGCGCGTCCTGGTGGTGGATGACCTGATCGCCACCGGCGGCACGGCGGCAGCGGCCGTGCAACTGGCCCGCGACTGCGGTGCGCACGTCGTCGGCTGTGCGTTCCTGATCGAATTGACGGCTCTCGCGGGACGCCGGAGGCTCGACGTCGATCCGATCCACGTGTTGCTGCGCTACTGAAACGGGCGGCAGGAAGCGAGCTCGAGGCGGCCGGCCGTCGCCCAGCATACGGCCGGCAACGATGCCGATCGCGCTATCCTACGCACTCCCTGGCCGGACTGCCGGCTCGCTTCGAGGAGGCTCCGAGATGCTGCCCGCGTCCCTCATGCGCCTCACCATCACGCTTGCCTGTGTCGCTCTGGCGCCCGCCGCGCTGGCGGCCGATGCCAAACGCTACGGAGCCGAAGGGTTGCTGCTCGGCTACGACGAGGCGAGGAGTGTCATCAAGGTGAAGATCACGAGCCCCAAGGTCTCGGGTGGCTTCGGCAGCGGAGGGATCGCCGGGAAGCCCGCGCCGGGACTCGCGTCGGGCACCGAGCTCGAGTTCGAGGTCGTTCCCGAAGGCAGCGTGCTGCGCCGGACCGTCATCAAGGCGTCGAAGGGCGGCGGACTCGACAACAGCGGCACGACGGAAGGCTTCAAGAACGCCGTCGCCGCGATTCCGACCGACCGTGCGGTGGTGTTCTCGTTCGAAGCGAAGCCCGCCGGGGAGCCGCAGTACGTGCTCAGGATGGTGCAGATCCGCATGTCGCCCGAAGAGCTGCAGAAGCGGCTGCGCGAGCTCGGGCTCGCCGAAGAGGCCGACGCGGCGGACGCGCCGTAGCGGCGCGGCATGGCCCGGGAGGGTCCGTTAGCTTTCCCGCCTGCGCCCCCGTAGCTCAGATGGATAGAGCAGCGGTTTCCTAAACCGAAGGTCGGCTGTTCGAGTCAGCCCGGGGGCGCCAGTCTGCGACGCCGCGCCCGGCGCTGGCCCTGGCCACTCGTGTGCGGCGTCAATCCTCGAGATCGCGAGGCCGGGTCATGGCGACGAGTCGGGCGCTGCGTCGACGCAACTCGTGCCAGGACGCGCCGACGATCTCGAGTTCGACGAGGGCTCCGGTGGGGAGCTTCTCGCGAAGCTGACGGGAGGCCTCGTTGCGACGGGATCGGGCGAGCGTCGAGGCGAGTTCCTGGAGCCCGGGGTTGTGGCCGATCAGCAGGACGCTCGGTTGCTCGTCGGGGACCTCGCGCAGACGGGCGAGCAGGCTGCTCGCGTCGGCCAGGTAGAGCGATTCTTCGATCCTGACCAGGACGTCCGCCGACAGCGACGGGAGCAACGGGGCCAGGGTCTCGAGCGTGCGGCGGGCCGGCGAACACAGGATCAGCGTCGGAACGCGCCGGGGCTCGCCGATGAGATGCTGCACGATGGCTCGGGCGGCACGCCGGCCGCGCGACGTCAGGGGGCGGGCGCGATCGCTCGACGAAGGGTCGGCCCAGCTCGACTTCGCGTGTCGCCACAGCAGGAGGTTGCGCACGGGGACGTCGCCGGGCGCGCTGTCCAGCGCCCCCCGATCGAGCGGAGCGGCCGAGCTGTCGACATCGCCGGCCTCGAGCCCGAGACCTCCCAGGAGTCGCCGCCGCGGGGCCGCGGACATGGCCGCATCGGCCGCATCGACCTCGAGACGACTGGCCGCGCGCGCCCAGGAAGCGCGGGACCGTGGCCGGGATCTCGCTCTCGATGTCGCGCTCCGATCCGCGGCGACGTTCGCGCGCAGATGGAAGAGCGCGTCGACGCAGCGTCCGAGGAGCCGGCGGCGACGCATCCGCGCCGTGCGGCCATCGGAAGCCGTGGCGAGCGAGACCTCGATCGGCAGCAGCAGCCCCCGGCTGGCCGCCGGATCCATCGGAACCCGATCTTCGAACGACATTCTGGGGACGAGATTCGAATCCGTCATGCCGGCCGCGCGGCGCCCCCCGTTGCCCCTAGAAGCCGAGCTCCGCAAGCTCGATCGGGCGGCCTTCTCGCACCGAGCGCTCCCCGGCCGCCCCCATCGCCACCGCCAGCGCACCGTCTTCGACCGAGACGACCGGGGGACCCGCCGTTCGGATCGCATCCCGGAACGCGAGATGCTCGAAGAAGGTCGAACCGTGGTGGGCCCCCGCGTGTGCAAGGTTCGCAGCCAGCGGGAAGCGAATGGTGGCAGGCTCGTTGCGCTCCCGCCGCGTCAACACCAGGCGCTGGGCCGGGACGAAGGCCTCCGCCTTGCCGGCGTCTCCGGTCGCCGCGATCTCCAGCTCCTGGCTGGAGTTCTCGGCGAACATGCACAGATCGAGGAGCGCTCTCGCCCCGCCGGCGAAGTCCACCACGGCGAATGCGTTGTCGAGGATGTCGGGGGTTTCGCCGTGATAGCGCTCGTGGCGGTGATTCACGTCTGCCCCGCCCGAGGCGTAGACGCGGACCGGCCGCTGCTGGACGATCAGCCGCATCAGGTCGAAGAAGTGGCAGCACTTCTCGACCAGCGTGCCGCCGGTGTACCGGTTGAAGCGATTCCAGTCGTCGACCTTCGGGAGGAAGGGAAAGCGATGCTCGCGGATGCTGAGCATCCGCAGCGTTCCGATCGCTCCACGCTGCACTTCTTCGACCAGCCGGGCCACCGGCCGCATGTAGCGATACTCCATGCCGACCCAGACCAGTCCTCGATGCGTCGCCGCGGCGTCGAGGATGCGTTTGCAGTCCTCCACGTCGGTGCACAACGGCTTCTCGACGAGGACGTGCTTGTCCGTCTCGAAGACCGCCCGCAACACATCGTAGTGCGTGAAATTGGGCGTTGCGATCACGACGGCGTCGACGGGCGCGTGGCGCAGCAGCTCGCGGTAGTCCTCGTACTCCGCGACCGCCCGTCCCGCCAACGCCAGCCGCGCCCAGCCGCGACTGCGCGGATCGGGATCCGCGATGGCGACGACTTCGACGCCGGGCAGCAGCGCCAGGTTGCGGATGTGTTCGCAGCCCATCATCCCGGTGCCGATGATGCCGTAGCGAATCGTGTCGTCGCGCGTCGCCGCTTCCACCGTCTCGGGCCTCCGGACTCGATGGCGGGCTGTGATCACCGACTCCGCCGATGACCGCCCTCCCGCTCGCGTTCGCCGCGTCGCCAGAGGAGCCGCTCGCGTGACGACCGACCGCGTCCGGTTTCCGTCCGCAGCCCGCTAGTGTCCTGTCTCAGAAGTTCGCCGTCGAGATCTCAGGGCGTTCCTCGTGGCTGGGCGTGCACCGAGATCGCGTCTTCGGGCCGCTCGCAAGGCGCGCGACCGAGGCATAGCCCGTCGCTACGGCGAGGGAGCGCAACGCGGCGAGCGGCCCGGAGACGCGATCGAATGCAGGCGAACTTCTGAGACAGGACACTAGGGCTGAACCGGCGCGGGGGTTGCGGCCTCCGGCGCCAGGATCTCGAGCAGCTCCACGTCGAACGCGAGCGTCGCACCGGCCGGAATCGAGCCCGGGAAGCCACGGTCACCGTAGGCCAGTTCGGCAGGGCAGGTGATGCGGGCTTTCTCCCCGACCTTCATCGTCTGGAGGGCCTCGGTCCAGCACGGGATCACACCGCCGAGTCGGAACTGGGCAGGCTGTCCATGCTTCGCCGAGCTGTCGAAGACCTTCCCGTCGCGCAGCGTTCCTTCGTAGTGGACCTTTACCATGTCGTCCGCCTTCGGCGACGCGCCGCTGCCTTCCTGGAGGACGCGCTTGACGAGACCCGACTCGGCCTTCACGGCGCCCGGCGCCGCGGCTTCGCGGGCCAGGAATTCCTGCCCGGCCACCTTTTCCTCGGCGGCGGCTGCCGCCGTGCGGGCCTCGGCCAGCGTGCGGATGCGGGGGCCGAACTCCTCGAGATCGACCTGCGCCGGCTTGGCGCCGATCTGATCGCGCAGGCCGGCCACGACGAACTCGAGTTCAGCCGGCGTCAGCTGGAAGGACTCGAGACTGCGGGCCACGCTCAGGCCGAGCGCATAGAAAATCTTCTCCTCGTCGGTGCCGGGCGCCGTCTGCGCGAGGGCGGGCATGGCGGTCAGCGAGGATGCGAGGAGCGCCGCGGCAAGGAACGGGCTGCGATGACTCATGGGAACCTCCGGGGGGCGGAGAATAGCCGCCCGGCGGAGTCCCGAAAGCCGCGGGTCTCGAAGGTCGGGTGGACGATTGCCGGGGGCGGCCCGGGAGCGGAAACTCCGCGGCCGGGCCCGAAGCACCGGGCCCGCTGTCGACGGCCCGCGCGGCCGCGAACAACCGATCGCAAGGAGGAGCGAGATGCGGGTGCTCACCCAGGCCGAGGCGGCTGCACGGCTGCGACCCGACGATACGCTGGCCGTGCCGCTCGGACCGGGACAGCCCGGAGCGTTCCTGCACGCGCTGTCCGAGCGCGACGACTGGCAGAGCCTGTCGGTCTTTGCGGCGCTGCTGATCGACTTCTATCCGCTGTTCACGCGCAAGGGAGTCAAGATGCTCTCGGGATTCTTCGGGCCGGTCGAGCGGTTGCTGCGCGCCGGTGGGCACGAGGTCCACTTCGTTCCCGCGGACTTCCGCCGGTTCGCCAATCTCGCACGCACGATGGCGCCGCGGGTCATGGCGACCGCCGTCGCGCCTCCCGATGCCGAAGGCTGGCTGTCGCTGTCCCTGCACGCCGGCGCCACCGTCGAGGAGCTGCGCCGCTGCGGACGCGACCCCGAGCGCCTGCTGATCGTCGAGGCCAATCCCAAGCTGCCCCGCACGTGCGGCCTCCTGCCCGAGCATCGTCACGCCCTGCACGTCGATGATGTCGACGTGCTGGTCGAGAGCGACCGCGACATCGTCACGCTTCCCGAGGCCGAGCCGGATGCCGTGGAACGACAGATCGCCGAGAATGCCCGCCGCTTCATCCCCGACGGTGCGACGCTGCAGACGGGCATCGGCGCCGTCCCCAACCAGATCGCCCGATTGCTCGCCGACGGCGATGGCGGGGACTACGGCATCCACACGGAGATGTTCACCGACGGTCTGATGCGGCTGTACGCAGCCGGCAAGGTCAGCAACCGCAAGGGGTCCTTCGACGGGTTCTCGATCGCCACCTTCGCCTTCGGGACGCGGGCGCTCTACGACTGGCTCGACGGCAACGAGTCGGTGCGTTTCCTGCCGGTCGATCAGACCAACGAGCCGGGGTTGATCGCGCGCAATCGCCGAATGATTTCGATCAACGGCGCGCTCTCCGTCGACCTGATGGGCCAGATCGTGGCCGATCGCATCGGCGAAAAGGAGTACTCCGGGATCGGCGGACACGAGGACTTCGTGACCGGAGCGGCATTCTCGGAGGGGGGACGCTCGCTGATCTGCCTGCCTTCGTTCGCCAACACACCGGCGGGTCGGGTGTCCCGGATCGCAAGCGTCTTTGCCGCCGGAACCTGTATCACGACCCCGCGCCACCAGGTCGACGTGATCGTGACGGAGTACGGCGCCGCCGAACTCGCGGGCCGCACGGCGGGGGAGCGGGCCCGGGCGCTGATCGGGATCGCCCATCCCGCCGTGCGCGAGGCGCTGCGTACGAGGCAGCACGAGCTACCGGGGATTCCGGCCGAATGAGCGCCTCGAACGCGGAGACGATGCCGGCCGACTACGCGCAGGCGCTCGCCGCAACGGGGGGGCCGTGCTGGCCGGGCTGCACGGCCTCGAGGCGGTCGAGCGCCGGCTGCACCCGCCCGATCTGGCGGCCCTCCGCGCGCATCTGACGCCGCTTCGAGATCGCCTCGAGCAGGGCCTCGCCGCGTTCCGTCGCGTCGACGTGCCGAAGGGTCTCGAGCCCTTCCACGAACAACTCGCGGCCGGTGCGGACGAACTCCTCGCTGCGCAGCGGCTGTTCCTCGATGCGGGCCCTTCGACGCAGGCCGTCGCGCGGCTTCTCGATTGCCTGCGCCGACACTGCCGCGCCCAAGAAGCGCTCTATCCGCTGCGCTGCGTATTGCCACCGATCGGTCGCCACTTCGTCGAGCCCGCCTTCCACGAGCGACTCGCGCAGCTCGACCCGGACTCGCCGCCGTCGTTCGGCGCCGGTGGGGGTCTGCACTGCGCCGGCCTAGAGGAGAGCCCCGATGCGCGCGGCGGCTTCTCGCTGTACGTGCCGGAGTGGCTCGCCGGTCCGGCTCCCCGACCCCTCGTCATCGCCCTGCACGGCGGCTTCGGCCACGGGCGCGACTTCCTGTGGAGCTGGCTTCGCGAAGCGCGCGGGCGCGGGTTCCTGGTCCTCGCGCCGACCTCCGTCGGCAGCACGTGGTCCCTGGCGACCCCGTCTGTCGATGCCCTGCGCCTGCGCTCGATGGTTTCGTGGGTCTGTGCCCGTTGGCCGGTAGACCGCGCGCGCATCCTGCTGACGGGGCTCTCCGACGGCGCCACCTTTGCGCTGCTCGCAGGCCTCGCCGACGAGGCCCCGTACACCGCCCTGGCGCCCGTCGCGGGCGTCTTGCATCCCCTGAACGGCCCGCTCGGAAATCTCCAGCGTGCCGCGGCGCGCCGGATCCTCCAGGTGCACGGAGCTCGCGACTGGTTGTTCCCGATCGCGCTCGCCCACCAGGCTCGGGATGCCCTCACGCGGGCCGGCGCCGAGCTCACGTATCTCGAGATCGAAGACCTGTCCCATGCCTATCCCCGCGAAGCGAACGACGCGATCCTGCGCTGGTTCGACCCGTCTCTCGCGCTCCCTCAGCGCTGAGTCCCGGCGTCGCCGGCGAGGATCGCATCGAGTTCGGCGAGGTCGCTGATCGTCCAGTCCGGTCGGGCCTCCGGCGTGCGGGCACGGGCGGCGGCGAGGTCCGGGACGCGGCGCGTCAGCCAGACCGTCCCGATGCCCAGCGCGGCCGCCCCGACGACATCGGCGGCCAGATTGTCGCCGACGTGCAGCGCCTCGTGGGGTTCCACACCGAGTTGCGAAAGCGCGGCGCGGAAGATCTCGGGCCGGGGTTTGCGGAGTCCGACGTCGTGGGAGATCGCGAGTGCATCGAAGGACTCGCGCAACCTCGTATTCTCCAGGATCGCCAGCGCGGAGGGCGTCCAGCTCCAGTTGGAACACAGACCGAGGCGCACGCGCCTGCGCAACGTCGTGAGCAGCGCCGCATGGTGAGCCGGCGCCCGCGCCAATCCGACCAGGACGCCCATGTGGGCCTCCGTCAGCTCGCCAGCCAGCACTCCAGCGGGATCCGGGATCGCCAGTCGGGACAGCAGCCGGGCGAAACGTTCGAGTGTAGGAAACTCGTGCCCCTCCGCCGCCCGTTCCAGGCCTCGAAGCCGGTCGACGTCGGCCAAGGCCTTCGCGAAGGTCTCGAAGTCCACCTCGGCATGGCGGCGGAGGGCGGCGTGGATCACGCCGGCCGTCGTCGGAATCGAGCGTCCGCCGACCCGGTGCCGGGGGAGTTCGGTCCAGGGCAGATCGACCAGCGTGTCGAACAGGTCGAAGAGGACGGCCCGGATCACGGCCGCGCATCCGGGAGCGGGTCACGGTCGATGCCGGCGCCCGGACCGGAGCGAGGTCGCCGCCGAGTCGAAACGTGGCTTTGCATCGAGCGGATCTTGCCGAGCTTCGCACGAGCGGGCAAGGCGGCTTAGCATGGCCACAGGCGAGGAGTCCGCGTGATCGAACTGGTGGCTGTGGGACGCCGCTACGGCGATCGGATCGCCGTCGAGGACGTGTCGCTGCAGGTGGCGCCCGGGGAACTGGTCGCGCTGGTCGGCGCCTCCGGCTCCGGCAAGACGACGACGCTCAAGATGGTGAACCGGTTGATCGAGCCGACGACCGGGATCGTACGCGTGGCGGGCCGTGACGTATCCGGTGTGTCGGGTCCCGCGCTACGCCGCGGGATCGGATACTGCTTCCAGCAGATCGGTCTGTTTCCGCACCTCAGCGTCGCCGAGAACGTGGGCGTGGTCCCGTCGCTACTCGGTTGGGACGCGACACGGATCCGACGGCGCGTCGCAGATCTGCTGTCCTGGCTCGAACTCCCCGCCGAACTCGGGCCACGAGCCCCTGCGGAGCTGTCGGGCGGCCAGCAGCAGCGCGTCGGCATCGCGCGGGCGCTCGCCGGCGAGCCCGACGTCCTGCTGATGGACGAGCCATTCGGCGCGCTCGACCCGATCACCCGGGAAACCCTCCAGCAACGCTTTCAAGAGATTCGCCGAGAACTCGGAATCACGACGCTTTTCGTGACGCATGACATGGTGGAAGCGCTGCGCCTGGCCGACCGGATCGCCGTGCTCGATCACGGCCGGCTGGTCCAGATCGATGCGCCGCAGAGGCTGCTGCGGGCGCCTGCAACCGATGTCGTGGTGCAACTCCTGGCGACGCCGCGGCGGCAGGCCGCCGCGCTGGAACCGCTCCTCGCGGGCCGTGCTTGATGCGTGAGTGGCTCGTCGATCTGCCGGCCTATAGCGCCGCGCATCTGCAGCTTTCGCTGTGGGCGTTGGCGTTGGCGGCCGGCGTCAGCATGCCACTCGGCATCTGGGCGAGCCGGCGGCCGCGTCTCGCACCGACCGTGCTCGGGACGGCCGGCGCGTTGCAGACCATCCCGAGCCTCGCGTTGCTGGCGTTCATGGTGCCGCTGCTGGCGACGATCGGCGGCTGGAGCGCCCGCGTGTGGGGCATCGAGATCGCGGCCATCGGCCGGGGACCCGCGCTGCTGGCCCTGACGCTCTACGGCACCCTCCCGATCCTGCAGAACACCGTGACGGGACTCGCCGGCGTCGATCCCGCGGTACGCGAAGCCGCGACGGCCATGGGCATGACCGATCGGCAGCGACTGTGGCGTGTGGAGTTCCCGCTGGCGCTGCCGGTGATGGTGGCCGGACTGCGGACCGCAGCGGTCTGGGTCGTGGGGACGGCGACCCTGGCGACGGCCGTCGGCGCTCCCAGTCTCGGGCACTTCATCTTCAGCGGTCTGCAGACGCGGAACTACGCGACGGTGTCGGTCGGCTGCTTCGCGGCCGGGGCCCTGGCGATCGTCCTCGAGCGAACGATCCGCCTCGTCGAGCGGGGCCTCGCGAGACGTCGACGCGGATCCTTGCTCGGCGGGCTGGCTGCCCTCGCGGGCCTGGCGCTGCTCGCCGCCGTGCCGTTCGGAAGCGATCGCAGCGGGGGAGGAGAGGCGCCCATCGTGATCGGCGCCAAGAACTTCACCGAGCAGTACGTGCTCGCCGAGATCCTGGCCGGGTGGATCGACCGCGAGGCGCCAGGCGCCTCGACGCAGGTCCTGGCTTCGCTCGGGTCGACCGTGCTCTTCGACGCCCTGCGGGCCGATGAGGTCGACGTCTACGTCGACTACACCGGCACGCTGTGGACGACGGTCCTGAACCGCCGTGGACCGAATCCGCCGCGCGAGGCGATGCTGGCCGAACTCCGGGCCGCGCTTCGTGAACAGTACGGGATCGAGGTGGCCGCGGCGCTCGGCTTCGAGAATGCGTATGCGCTGGCGATGCGCGCCGCCTCCGCGCGTGAACTCGGCATCACGCGTGTCGCCGAGCTCGCGCGTGTCGCACCGCAGCTCGAGCTCGGCACCGACTACGAGTTCCTCGCCCGGCCCGAGTGGCGGGCGCTCACCGCGAGCTACGGGCTCTCGTTTCGTGCGACCCGCAGTATGGACCCCTCGCTGATGTACCAGGCGCTGGCCCGCGGCCAGGTCGATGTCATCAGCGCGTTTTCCAGCGACGGACGCATCGCGGCTCTCGATCTCGTGGTGCTGCGCGAGGAACGCGGCGTGATTCCGCCCTACGATGCGGTCGTCCTGGTCGGGCCCCGTCTCGCCCGCGAGCGGCCCGAGATCCTGGAGGCGCTGCGGCGGCTCGAGGGCACGATCGATGCGGACGCCATGCGGCGCCTCAACGGACTCGTCGATCAGGCCGGGAGTTCGCCGCGTGCCGTCGCCCGGGAATGGCTCGCCGACTGAGCGCCGCGCTCGCGCGCGTGACGCGAAACGGGACGGGCAAGGAGCGCGAGACCGAGCGCGAGGAGCAGCGAGGAACCCGGCTCCGGCGTCGCGAGCGGGGCGTGGGCGCGGGCGTCGGGCAGAGCCGACCCGGCATGGGGGGCAAACCACGCATCGGCTTCGAGCCCGGCGAGGACGCGCTCGCCCGCGAACAGATCCCACCCGGCCCGCGGCGCCGGGTCGGGCGCGCGGGCGTTCGGCGGAGCTACGCACAGGGCGATGAGGAACGAGATCGCAGCGGCGACCCGTTGCGGCACGGCAACCCCCTCCACGGCCGTTCGTGGTCGGGGACCTCATCGGCGCACTCGGTAGAACAGCTGAGCCGACCGGGGCCTCGTCCTTCGCCTCGGCAAAAGTTGACGAAACGAACCCGACCCCGATGTCAAGTTTTGCGGAGGGGCCAGGTGAGGGGGACGAGGGCGCAGAGGAGGGCGACGGCGGCGTGCGCGGGGGGGACGTCGGTGTGGTTGGCGAAGAAGAAGGCGACGAGCGTGGTGGAAGCGGCCACGAGCGGTGCGACGACGAGCATCGGCCGGACCTCGCGGCACAGGTTGCGGGCGACCAGCATCGGCAGCACCAGACAACCGAATGTGTAGATCAGGCCGGAGACCCGAATCGAGAGCCCGATCGCGACGCCCAGCCAGAGCGCGATGACGCGCGTCCAGAGCCTTGTCTGCATGCCCACCGCTGCGGCCATCTCCGGATCCATGGCCAGCAGCCGCAAGCGGTCGTGCCAGCGCCAGACGGCGAGGACGGTCAGCAGCGCGAGACCGGCAAAGCTCCACAGCTCCTCCGGCGCCGCGCCGAGCAGCGTCGAGAACATCAGTCGATGGACTTCCTCGAGGCCATGGGGACTGTGGGCGAGCAGCAACATCGGAAGGCTGGCGGCGACGAGGAAGATCCAGGCGGTGCGCGCCTCGCCGCGTGCGCCCGTGCGTGCACTCGGAGCGGCCGTCAGCAGCGCGGTCGTCACCGACGCCGCGACGGCGCAGGCATCGGCCGCCGCGCGAGACTCGAGCCACGGCCAGCTCGCCGCGGCGCCGAGCCCCGTAAACCACAGCAAGGCGGCGATCCCGAGCGCGGAGGCTTGTGCGATCGCGGCACCGAGGAAGATCTGTTCCCGCGCCACGATCCAGACACCGACCAGGGACAACAGGACTGCGATCGCGCCCCCCGCCAGGTAGGTGGTATGGAACAGCGCCCAGGAGTCGAGAAAGGTCTGGATCACGAGAGCTTCGCCGCGTGGACGCCGAACACCTCGGTCAGTTCGGGTCGCCGCAACATCGCGTCGATCGGGCCGGAGAGGAGGCGTCCCTCGGCCAGCAACGCCAGATGGCTCGCCCGGCCCGCGGCGATGGCGAGCCGGTGGGTCACGAACAGGACGGTGGCCCCTTCGCGCCGGAGGCCATCCACGACGTCGAGGAAAGCGGTTTCGCTGGGCGGGTCGAGACCCTCGGTCGGTTCGTCGAAGATCAGCAGCGCCGGATCGCGCACCAAGGCGCGGGCCACCAAGGCGCGCTGGCGTTGCCCCCCGGACAGCGACCAGTAGCTGTGCTCCGCCAGTCCCGCGAGGCCCGTACGCGCGAGCGCGGCCCCGAGTCGCTCCGCCCGTTCGGAACGCACGCTCGGGAGCCCGACGAGGCCGAGCAACACGAACTCACGGACGGTGGTCGGGAGGGACGGCGAGATCTCGCAGCGTTGCGGCACGAAGCCGATCCGGGCTCGGCTCGCGCGGGTCGGATCGCGCTCGAGCGTGCCCGCTGCGATCGGCAGCAGACCGAGGAGGGCTCGCAACAGCGTCGTCTTGCCGGAGCCGTTGCGCCCGAGCAGGAACCACGTCTCGCCCTCGTGGACCTCCCACTCGACGGCCCGCAGCACCGGCTCCGCGCCGTAGCCGACGCTCGCCGCCCGCAACCGGAACAGAAACGGCGCCGGACCGCCCGCCTCGTGCGCCGCGTGGGCTGTCGTCATCGGGAAGCGTCGAGCTGGCGGACGTTGTAGTCGATCATGGCCAGATAGCTCTCCGTCCCCGCTCGACTGCCGACCTGGTGCGCCAGTTCCGCGATCCGAGCCCCGGTCTGCTGGGCGACGAACTCGGCATGACGCAGAGAGACGTAGGGGGTGGCGAGGATCAGCGAAACGTCGCGACTCCGCATCCGGGCCACGATCTCGGCGAGATGTCGTGTCGTCGGCGCGATGCCCGGCAGGGGTTCGAGGGCGCCCACCAGATCGAGATCGAAGCGCCGGGCGAAGTACGCCCAGGCGCGGTGATCCTCGACCGCCGGGCGCCGGCCCCGGGCTCCGGTGCGGCCCAGCCAGCCGCCGAGCGGCGCGTCACTGCTCGCACGCAGCGACGCGAGCGTCCCGTTCTCGACTGCCGCCACGATCTCGGCGGCGGAATGCCGCGCCGCCAGGTCGGCGCCGACGAGCTGCGTGACGAGGCGCTCCGCGAACCGCTCGTAGTGCGCCGCGAAGCGTTCCGCGTCGGCGGGCTGCAGCCGGGCGAGGCGATCGCGGATCGCCGCGGCGACGCGCAGGCCATTGAGCGGATCGCTGAGATAGTGCGGATTGCCGAGCGGATGGACGTCTCCCATCGAGCGATCGATGCGGCCCTGCGGGACTTCGAGCGGCGCGATCGCCGTCGACGCATCGAGAGACCCCGCGGCCCCGGGCTGGACGCGCGGATTGCGTGCGGCTTGCAGCAGCGGAGGCAGCCATCCGGACTCGAGCTCCATGCCGACCTGCAGCAGCAGGTCGGCATCGTGCAGTTTCTGGATGAAGCTCGGCCGCGCTTCGATGAAGTGCACGTCCTGTGGTCCCTTCGCCAGAGACACGACGGAGACCGTGTCGCCGCCGATCGTCTCGGCGAGGTCGGCGAGATCCGGAACCGTCGCCACGACCTCGAGTGGCTGCGCGAGGACCCGGAGCGGCGCCAGCACCAACAGGAATCCGAGCAGTGCGAACCGGTGGCTGCGCATCGTCTAGTAGCGGTGCGCCGCGTGGGCGCCGAGCATGAATTCGATGCCAGCCCAGACCGAGAGACCATCTTGCAGCTCGGGCGATTTCGTCCAGTCGTAGTTGGCCTGCAGGCGCAGGCGGGAGAACTCCGAAGGGTGGAAGACCAGCAACGGCGAGATGCGCGTGCGCTCGTCACGGAACGGATCCGTGTCGGCCGACAGGAACGACGCGTCGCCGGTCTCGAGCGTCGTGTCGAGATCGAAGTTCTGGCCGGAGCCGCCGGCGTGCTCCACGCGGAAGCCAGCGGCCCAGTTGCGACGGAAGCCGTACAGCAGCTGGCTGTAGAAGCCCCAGTCCTCGAGGACTTCGTTGTCGACGCCGATCGTGTTGGCGTCGCAGTCCTCTTGGTCGAGGCAGAGTGCAAAGCCGTCGGCGTCGTAGCGACGCCCGACGACCTCGGTCTGGAAGGTGACGAACGGCCAGCCGCGGTCGGTCTGGAGCGGGCGCCACTTCACGACGAGATCGCCGCCGAAGACGTGGGTCCGGCCGTCCCGTCCGCTCGCATTGGGCCCGGTGACCCAGGAGACACCGAGCTGCGCACTGACGGTCTCCGAGAGGTCGGCGCCGTTGACCCAGCGCGCCAGATACAAGAGATCCTTCGGAGACCGGACATCGACATCGCCGAAGGGCCGGCCGCCGATCGCCCGCTCCTCGAAGGCCTCGTCGCTGGCGAGGAACGAAAGCATCGTCTCGCCATTCGCATTCTGCGCGCCCAGATGCAGCTCCGAGTACCACGGCACCGGCAGCAGCCAGCCGAGTCGCAGACCGGGGGCACGCAGGCCATCCTCCCCGAAGAAGCGCGACAGCACGACCGGCTGGTCCTGCCAGTCCCACTGGTGCGGGTGCTGGGGGTTGATGCGGCCGAACTCCGTGAAGAAGTGCCCGAGTTCGAGTTGGAATCCGCGCTCGTGAAGGCCGAACGGCAGACTCGTGGTGGTGGCGAACGCCTCTTCGATCTCGAAGCGGGACTCTCCCTCCGGATCGAGGAAGTAGATCAGGTGCGCCTCGCCGAGGAAGTACGGATCGACGGCCCCGAGCAGCGAGAGTTCCGCCTGTTGCAGCGTGAAGCCGCGCCGGCGCGGATCGTGCCCGCCACCCTGCAGCAGCTCGAGTTGCTCGTCGTCGGCCTCCGACCAGCCCGCGGCCGCCAGTACGTTCAGCGAGAGGTCGAGGAGCTGCAGGCGGCCCCCGCCGGCGGACAGCAGCGGGGCATCGGAGCCCGGGACGGCGCGGGCCTGCACGTCCTCGCGCGCCTGGCGCACCTCTCCGGCCAGATCCTGCACCGTGCGGCGCAGCTCCGCATTCTCTCGCGCCAGCGCATCGAGCTGCCGCTGGACCGCCGGCGACACCTCGTCCTCGGCAGCGACGGGCGCTGCCATCGCGACACCCACACAGAACAGCCAGGAAAACCGCAAGCGGGAATCCCACATGACATGCCTCTGGCCCGCCGCGCCGGGCGCACGCGGGCAAGCTGGCGGCCGGCGGCGGGCAGCGCCGCACGCCGATCGCAACGACGAACTTCGAGCGAGGGCGGGTTCAGCTCGTCGCGAGCGGAGGGCCGCGGGGCGGCGTCGGGGGGCGCGTCGCGGCGGATCGAGTGGCCGGGTCCACGACGGCGGCGGGCAGCGGACTCGGAGCCGGCGGTACCCAGGCGATGGCGGCGCCGGGCAGTGCGATCAGCCGGTCGCGGCCATGCGCGTGACAGGCCAGGCAGTGACCCGGTCCGTGCGGGCTCGCTGCATCCTCCGCGGCGGCTTCGATCACCGGCGCCGAAGACGCGGCGGCGGCGTGGGTGTGGAGGGCGAGTCCGAGCGAGGCGACGGCGACCAAGGCGACGATGGCCGCCCCGCGTCGCGCGTCGAGCCGTGCTCGGTTCATCGCGAGTCCTCGTTCAGTCGCCCGCGGCCACCTGCTGGCTGGCTCTCGTCATGGCCTTGCGCAGGCGTCGCTTCAGTGTGAGCGCCTCGGGCGGCAGCTTCACATCGGCGGTCCCGAGCAGATAGGCATCGAGTCCGCCGACCTTCTGCACGGTCCGCAGGGCCCGCGTGGTGACCCGCAGCCGCACGGTCCGTCGCAGCCCTTCGGACGGCAACGAGACGCTCTGGAGGTTCGGCGCGAAGGTCCGGCTCGACTTGCGGTTCGAGTGCGACACGTTGTTGCCGAACATCACTTTCGTACCCGTGAGCTCACAGCGCCGGGGCATGGCGTCCTCTCTCTACTTCTTCTTGCCGTAACGGCGGCGATACTCGTCGACCTTGCCGCCGCGAGCGGCCTCGCGGAGATGGCCGGTCCAGAACGGGTGGCTCACGGCAGACACGTCGAGCCGGATCACCGGAACGGATTCTCCGTCGAGGTCTCTCGTCTCGTTGGACTTCAGCGTCGAGCGTGAGGTCCACTCGGTTCCAGTGGCGCTGTCGATGAAGACGACCTTGTGATAGTCGGGATGGATGTCCGGCTTCATGTCGATCGCTACCAGCTCGACTTGCGCACGCCCGGAAGCTGCCCGGTGAGGCCCAGGTCCCGCAGGGCGATCCGCGAGATCCCGAACTTGTTGTAGTACGCGTGCGAGCGGCCGGTGATCGCACAGCGATTGTTCTTGCGCGTCGGGCAGGAGTTTCGCGGCAGCTTGGAGAACGCGAGCTGGACGGCGAGCTTCTCCTCGATCGACACGGCAGGGTCCTGCAGCTTTGCGCGCAACTCGGCGCGCCGGGGGCCGTGCTTCCGGATCAGCGCCTTGCGGCGGAGATCGCGGTGCACCTGGGATGTCTTGGCCATCTCGATCAGTCCTCTTTTGCTTTCTGCGCGCAAGCGCGCGGCGCTCGGTCGACGGTTCCGCCCGCTGGCGGGACAAGGTCCGGGCCGGGAAGGTGCGGGCCGGGAAGGTGCGGACCGGATTCCCCGCCGGGGTGCCTGTACATAGCAAATCGCGCCGGACCGCCCAGCCCCGCGGTCTCTTCCCCCGGCCGGCTAGGCCGCACGCGCTGGGCGCAGTGCGAGCGAGACCAGGAACACGGCCACGGAGACGAGCACGATGGTGCCGCCTGCCGCCAGATCCAGCGCATACGCGGCGGCAAGACCGGCGACGCCGCTGGTCGCCCCGAGGGACATCGAGAGCAGGAGCTGCATGCGGTAGTGCGGGGCCCAGAGCGTCGCGGTCGCGGCGGGAATCACCAACAGCGCTTCGACCAGGATGATCCCGACGAGGCGCACGCCGATCACCACCGTTACGGCCAGCAGCACGAGCAGGGCGGCGTCGAGCAGACCCACCGGATGGCCGTAGGCGCGCGCGACCTCTTCGTCGAAGGCGACCAACAGCAACGGCCGGAAGAGCAGGGCGAGGACGCCGAGGACGAGGAGACCAGCGCCCCCCAGCACCAGCAGCTCCGCCGGCGTGACGGCGAGCACGTTGCCGAACAGGTAGCCGAAGAGGTCCTGCTGATAGCCCCGCTGGAGGCTGAACAGTACGACGCCGAGCGCCATCGAGCCGGAGAATAGCACGCCGATCAACGTGTCTTCGGAGAGTCGGCCGCCTCGCGAGAGCCGGGCGATGACGAGCGCGACGGCCACGGAAAAGACCGCGGCGGTGACCAGCGGGTTCCAGCCGAGGACCACGGCCAGCGCGATGCCTCCGATCGCCGAGTGCGAGATGCCGACTCCGATGAAGGCGAGACGGCGCAGGACGACGAAGAAGCCGAGCGCGCCGCAGACGACGCCGATCGCGAGGGCCGCAGCCAGGGCGCGCTGCATGAACGCGAACTCGAGCATCAGCCGCACGTCCATCGCCGGGTCGGGCCGCTCATGCGCCGCGTCCGAGCCGCTCGTGGTGGTGGAGTTCGCCGGCCAGGAAATCGAACTCACAGTGATAGGCCTCGCGGAGCGCGTGGCTGTGGACGACTTCGTCGGGATTGCCGTGCACGTGCATCGTGCGGTTGATGCAGATCAGCTCGTCGGCCGCAGAGGCGAGCGCCAGCAGGTCATGGGAGACCGCGATCACCGCGAGACCGGATTCGCGCTGGAGCTCCCGCAGCAGGGCATAGAAGGCCTGCTCGGCCGGCAAGTCGAGCCCGATCGTCGGCTCGTCCAGGACGAGGAGGCGGGAGCTTGCGCACAGCGCTTGCGCGAGCATCGCGCGGCGCTGCTCGCCGCCGGAGAGGCGACCCACCAGGCGATCGGCAAAGGAGGCCATTCCGACTCGCGCCAGCGCCCGTTCGGCCGCCGCACGGCGCGCGCGCGAAGACTTCCGTTCGCGTCGCCGTGCGCCATGGCTCCCGAGTTGCCCCATGGCGACGACATCGCGCACCGTCGCGGGAAAACTCGCCGCGATCGTGTGCCGCTGGGGGACGTAGCCGATCTCGCCGCGGGCGGCGCCGGGCGGCCCGCCGAGCACCTCGATGCGGCCGGCCGTCACCGGGATGAGGCCGAGCAAGGCGCGCAGCAGCGTCGTCTTGCCGGCGCCGTTCGGTCCGACGATGCCGACCACCTGTCGCTCCCGCACCGAGAAGCTGAGGTCCTCGAGGACCCGACGGCCGTCGCGCTCGACGCAAACCCGGTCGAAGCGGACGACGACGGGGACGACGGTCGCCGCCGGACTCACGGTTCCGATCCTCCCAGGGCGCGCGCGAAGGCGCGGGCGTTCCATCGCATCAGATCGAGATAGCGCGTGCGTTCGGGGTCGGCTGGATCTCCGTTGGGATCCACCAGGACGACCGTGGCGCCAAACTCGCGGGCCAGGGTCCGCGCCACGCGCGGATCGAGCTGCGGCTCGATCAGGATCGCGGGAATCCGCGCCTTCTCGGCCGCGGTCACCAGCGATGCCAGCTCGCGCGGCGTCGGTCCCTCACCCGCCCAGCGCTCGACGACCCCGATCTCGTCGAGTTCGTAGCGGGCCCCGAAGTAACGCCAGGCCGGGTGGAACGCTACGTAGCTGCGTCTCGGACCGGCGAGCTGCGCACGGATCTCGTGATCCAGTTCGGTCAACCGGCTGCGGAAGCTCGCCAGGTGCGCGGCATAGAAGGCGCGTGCGGGTTCGTCGAGGTCGGCGAGCCGCGCGGACAAGGCCGGCGCGATGACGTCTCGCACGCAGAGCGGATCGAGCCACACGTGGGGATCGGTCGCCGAGGCAGGGGCCGCCGGACGGGCGTCCGGCGGCGCGGTCTCGGCCGGCAACGGCTCGAGGCCGGGAAGCGTGAGGATCGTCAGGACCGGTGTGCGGTTCGAGGCGGCCTGACGGAGCCGCGCGATCCACGCATCGAAGTGTCCGCCCACCTCGACCAGCAGCTGGGCGTCGCCCAGCCGGGTCAGGTCGGATGGCTGCGGCTCGAAGGTATGGGGGCTCGCGCCGGGAGGCACCAGCACGGTCACGGCGACCCGCTCACCGCCGAGTTCGCGCACCAGCATGCCGAGCGGCTCGATGGTCGCGACGACTGGGATCGGCGGGCGGTCGGCGCCCACCGGCGCGGCGGCGAGCAGTCCGATCGCGAGCGCCAGCGCGCGTCGCGCGCCGGATCGCAGGGACCGAATCGTCGTCAGCAGCTCGAACGGCGGGACCACGACGTGCTCCGTCTCGACGGTGACGACGACGACCGAGATGAGGCGCGCGGCCAGGCGCCGATGCCCATGCGTCGGCCCTCGTGCGACACAGGCCGCCGCATCGTGGCGGCTGGCGGGACTCCGGACGCTAGCAACTGGGCCGCGCGGTCGCCGTGGCGAGGTCCCGTTGACGCGTCCCGACCGCTCGAGGATCTTCCGCTCCCCCCTCGCCAGGTCGAGCATGAGCCAGGAGTCCGGCAGCTATCGAGCCGACCAGGTCGCGAGCCTGCTCGGTCTCACGCTCGCACAGATCCGCAGCTACGTGCGATCCGGTGTCATCGTGCCGGAGCGCGGGCCGCGCGGGGAGCTGTGCTTTTCGTTTCAGGACCTCGTGTTCCTGCGGGTCGTGAAGGGGCTCGCGACCTCACGCGTCCCGCCGCGCCGCGTTCGTCAGGCCCTCCGCCGCCTGCGCGCCGACCTGCCTCCGGACCGCCCGCTCTCGGGGGTTCGCGTGCGCGCCGAGGGAGAGGACGTCGTCGTACGCGCCGACGACAGGATCTGGAGTCCGGCGACCGGCCAGTACTGGCTCGACTTCGGCCCGGATCCGGGCGGACCGCATCCCCGGACCCGGCGCCACGAGGACGCCGACGCCGAGGCCGGATCTCCGGTGGCGCTGACCGCCACCGCCGACGGCTGGTACGCACTCGGCGCCGAACTCGAGGCGAGCGACCCCGAACAGGCGCGTCTGGCCTACCGACAGGCGCTCGTGCTCGACCCGAAACATGCCGACAGCCTCGTGAATCTCGGCTGTCTCGAGCACGAGGCGGGTCGTCCGCGGGAAGCCGAGCAGCATTATCGCGCGGCGCTCGCCGTGCGACCCGGCGACGCGACGGCGGCGTTCGACCTCGGCGTGGCGCTCGAGGATCTCGAGCGTTTCGACGAGGCCCGCGTCGCCTACGAACGGGCCCTCGCGAGCGCCGCGGACTGCGCCGATGCGCACTACAACCTGGCGCGCCTGCTCGATCGTCTCGGCGATCCGAACGGCGCCATCCGCCACCTTCGCGCCTATCGATCCCTCGTCTCGTGCTGACGGCCCGGGCGGCTAGTCCGACGGCGACGCCTCTTCGATTGCGATCAGCAGGTCGAGGGCGCTGACGATTCCGCACAGCGTCTCACCGTCGACGACGAGCAGCCGGTGCACGCGGTGTTGGCGCATCAACCGGGCGGCCTCGGTGAGGGGCGCGTCGGGGGCGACCGACAGCACGTGGCGCGACATCACGGTGTCGACGCGCACCATGGTTTCGTCGGCCGGCAGCTCGCCGAGGTCCGAGTAGCTAAAGACGTTGGAGAAGAACGCACCGGCCGCCGCCGTGCTCGGCGGCTGGGTCTCGAGGCGTACGAGATCGCTCTGCGTGACGACGCCGAGAACCCGTTTCATCTCGTCGACGACCGGAGCCCCCGTGAGCCGGTGCGCGGCGAGCAGCTGCGCCGCGTCCCGCGCGCTCCTCCCCGATCGCAACGTTACGACCTCGGACTGCATTACGCTTCGAACGGGGCGGTGCGGCATGGCTCCTTCCTGACGGACACAGCGCGGCGCTGCAGGCTGCGGATCTCCCGCGCGACCGCACGGAGCTGGTCTCGCGAGCCGGGCTGGTCGGTCGCAACAGTGTAGAGCCTGATCCCGGTGCCGGAGCGAGGCGGCTCGTACCGGGACTCGCTCGCGGCGAGCTGGTCCGGGCCGGCATCCGAGGCATCGGTATCCGCCGCGACACGTCGGACCAGCCGGACCCGCGCAGTTTCGCGCTCGCAGCGCGTCTCCACAAGGACGGGGGGCGGCAGCTGCTGGACCTGCGCCCAGGCGATCGCCGCGCGGCGCTGTGTCTCCTGCTCATACGAGGCATCGAGGATGGCGACGCGACCGGAGGCCGTCACCGGCTCCGCACGCGCCAGCAGCGCCTCGTAGACCCTCGCCTTGGCGGCGTCGTCGTAGAGACCCCGCGCGGCACCGTCGCGTTCGTCCGGGGCAAGCCCGTACAGGTGCTTGCGGACGCGATCGGAGGCGATCACGACACCGCCGGTCGCATCGGCGAGCCGTGCCGCCACGCTGCTCTTGCCGCTGCCGACGAGACCGGTCATCAGCACCAATGCGCCTCGCGCAGGCGGACGAAGCGCGCGGTCCGCAAGCAGGAGATGCCGTCGCGCGCTGTGCCTGGCCGCCTCGCGTTGCGCCGGCGGGATCTCGGGGTCGACGGCGGCGAGCGCGCCAACCTTGGCCCGGACCGCCGCGCGATAGCTCACGAAGTAGTCGACCACACGGTACGCGTCGAAGTCATCGGTTTCGGCGGCGTAGCGGCGCAAGAAGCGCGCCGCGAGTCGAGGACGGCCGCGGTAGCGCAGATCCATGGCGAGGAAAGCGATCTCCGCGGCGGCGTCGATCTGGCGCCAATCCTCGCGGAACTCGATGCAATCGACGAGGATCGGGTCCCGGGGGCCGGCCTCGAACCAGACGTGCTGGAGGTGCACATCGCCGTGGCCGTCGACGGCGCGGCCTGCGCGCCGGCGCGCCTCGAAGGCCGGTGCCAGCCGTTCGAGGGCCGCGAGGGCACGTCTGCGAAGGCGGGTCAGAACGCTGCGGGGAAACCACTGTCCCGCGACCGGCTCGAGCAGACGCAGGTTCTCGAGCACCGGCTCGCGCATGCGTGCCAGCCACGCTTGCGCGTCGAACGGCGCCGGCGCACCGAGTCCGTGCGCGCGATGGAAGTGCGCAAGCCGTTCGGCGACGGCATCGATGTGAGCCGCGCGCAGGGCCCCGCGCTCGAGCAGCGACAGCGCATCCCGGCCGGCGGGAAGCCGACGCATGACGACGACGTGTTCGCACTCCGCAGTCGCCAAGGTCGCCGGATCCGGGAGCACGACGATGCGGCCGACCTGGAACGTGCCGCTACGTCTCTCGACCGGCGCGACCCCGAGATACACATCCGGCGCGAGGCGCCGGTTCAGCAACACTTCTCGGGCACAGTCCGTGTTGCGGTTCGCCCGCTTCGAGAAATCGACGAAACCGGGAGCGACGGCCTTGCGCAGCTTCCAGGCGCGCTCGCCGCTCAGGTACACGTGGGACAGATGGGTCTGGATGTGCTCGACTCCGCCCGCCGCACTCGGATCACCGGGATGGGCGCGGGGCTGCGCCAGGTCCTCGACCAGGCCCGCCGGGAGCGGCTCACCTGCCGTCAGGGCGCGTCGTCCGCGCCCTTCACGGTGAGCACAGGGCAGGGCGCGGTGCGGATCGTGCGCTCGGCGACGCTGCCGAGCAGGACGTGTTTGAGTCCCGTGAGTCCGCGCGTGCTCATGACGATGAGGTCGCAGCGCTGCGCCTCGGCCGCGCTGGCGATCGCATCGGCGGCCGGACCCGTCGTGATGTGGGAATGCCCGCGCAGACCCGCCGCCTCGATCCGATCGAGGGCTTCCGACAGGCGCGCCGCCACCGTCTCCTGGACCCCGTCCCACACCGCCTGTGGGATCGCCACGCCGTACGCCATCGTCACGGCGGTCGGGAGTTCGCAGGCGTGCAGGAGGTGCAACTCGGCGCCGTTTTCTTTGGCGAGTTCGATGGCCAGCTCGAGCGCGGCCTCCGAATGCTTCGAGAAGTCGAGGGGAACGAGGATCTTGCGGAAGTGGCCCACGGGAACTCCTGTCGCCAAGGCTCGGGTTCAGGCGGAATCTGGCTTCGAACGGATCGTGAGGACCGGGCAAGGAGCCATCCGGACCGTGCGCTCCGCAACGCTGCCCAACAGGACGTGCTTGACGCCGGTGAGGCCGCGCGTGCCCATCACGATGAGATCGGCACCGAGGCTGCCGGCAGCCTCGGTGATCGCTTCGGCAGGCGGGGCATGGACCAGGTGCGTCTCGCACGAGATGCCGGCGGCCTCGACGCGGTGGGAAGACTTCTCGAGGCGCCGGGCCGCGGCATCGCGCACCTGTCCGAGCAGCGTCGTCGGCAGCGCGATGCCATACGGCGGGATGGCCCCGAGCGGGACTTCGTAGGCGTGGAGCAGATGCAGTCTGCCCTGGGTTCCACGCGTCAGTTCGATCGCGAGGTCGAGCGCTGCCGACGCGTGGTCGGAGAAGTCGACCGGCACCAGCACGGTGCGGAAGCGGCTCATCCGGGCGCCTCCTCGCGATTCTCGCGGCTGCGGCGGTCCCCGCGACGATACAGCGTGCGGCGATTGATCCCGAGGATGCGTGCCGCCTGGACCTTGTTGCCGTGAGTATGCTCCAACACCTCGTCGATGTAGCGATCCTCGAGTTCCGCGAGGGAGAGCGGGGCCACGAGGGCCTCCTGCAGCAGTCTCGCGCCGTCGGGAAGTCCCTGCGCGACGCCCGGTTCGTCCGGCAGCGGGAGGTCGTCGGGGCCGATCTCGGGACCCTCGCACAGTGCGATCGTGCGTTCGATCACGTTCTCGAGCTCCCGGATGTTGCCATCCCAGCGGCAGCGCTGCAGGCGCTCGATCGCGGCCGGCGTCAGGTGGAACGCGCGATTGTCCGCGTGCTTGCGCAGACACGCGGACGCCAGCAGTGGGATGTCCTCGGGGCGCTCGCGCAGCGGGGGAATCTCGATCGGGATGACGTTCAGCCGATAGAACAGATCGCGGCGGAAGCGCCCGGCTTCGATCTCGTGGCGCAGGTTCCGATTCGTCGCGGCGATGATGCGCACATCGACCTTGACCGACGTATTGCCCCCGACGGGGCGGATCTCCCGGTCCTGGAGCACCCGCAGGAGCTTTCCCTGCAGGCTCGGCCCGAGATCGCCGATCTCGTCGAGGAACAACGTCCCGCCGTTGGCCTGTTCGAAGAGTCCGCGTTTGGTGATGTGGGCGCCGGTGAACGCGCCCTTCACGTGGCCGAACAGCTCGCTCTCGAGCAGACCTTCCGGAATCGCCGTGCAGTTGATCGGAACGAAGGGCCGCGCCGAGCGGGCGCCGGAGAAGTGGATCGTCCGCGCGACCACCTCCTTGCCGGTTCCGCTGTCGCCGGTGATCAGCACGGAACTCCGGCCGTCGGCGATCTTGCGGATCAGCGCGAAGATCTCGCGCATCACCGGGCTCGCCCCGAGCAGATCGCCGAACGACGAGGTCCGATCGACGGCACGCCGCAGGCGCCGGTTCTCCTCCTCGAGGGCACGCCGCTCGAATGCCTTCTCGAGCGTGACGAGCAGGGCATCCTTCTTGAACGGCTTGGTGATGTAATCGGTGGCTCCGGCGCGGATCGCTTCGACGGCCGAATCGATGCTACCGAAGGCCGTCATCAGCACGACCGCGGTCTCCGGACGCATCTCGCGGATCTCGCCGAGGAGATCGATCCCGCTGCGGCCCGGCATGCGGATGTCCGACAGGACCACGTCGCATTCGAAGTCCGTGAGCCGCTCGAGCGCTTCGTCGGCCGTCGCGGCTCCGGCCGCCGTGAGGCCTTCGTCTTCGAGCAGCGAGACGATCATCTCGCGCATGGCGTCGTCGTCATCGACGACGAGGACGGAATGGTCTCGAGACATGGTGCCGCTTCGCTTGAGCAGGTTGCGTGCCAGGACGGGCGGGAAGCGCACGGGCGCTGTTCGGGAAAACTGGTGAGGCGAAACGACACGATCGTGCCACAGACGCTCACGACGCGCAGCCTCACTTGGAGCCCCGATGAGGCGGGGGGCCGACCCCCCGAAGCCTGTACGCGGCGACGAGCCCGGCGCGGGCGAGGGCCGAGGGCTGGCACGACCGCTGCATCCAGACCGGCGCATGGGCAGGACCGAGAGGCTTCGCCACCGACCCGTCGGCGGCGTCATGCGGCGGCGTTGGATCTCGCTCTCGCCCGTGGCCGACCTGGACGACGCGTTGCAGCTGATGCGGATGGCTCGTGTCCGCCAGCTTCCGGTCGTGGCCGATGGGATCCTGGTCGGGGTGCTCTCGTACCCCGGCGTCGTCGCGGCGCGGCTCCACGGCGCCGCCGCCCTGGTCGAAGAGGTGATGGCGAAAACGCCCGAGA
The DNA here is from genome assembly GCA_900696485.1 of uncultured Pseudomonadota bacterium. GTDB lineage: Bacteria > Myxococcota_A > UBA9160 > UBA9160 > PR03 > CAADGG01. The sequence continues at coordinate 82,185 of CAADGG010000033.1, read as the reverse complement.
CGGTCGGACCCGCCACCACGCTGCGGGAGGTGGTGAGCCGCATGTGTCGCGCAGCCGGCGGCTGTCTGCCGGTCGTCGAGCCGACCGCGTCGGGACCTCGCCTGATCGGTCTCGTGACGGAGGCAGATCTGCTGCGACTCGCCTACGACGGCGAACGGGCGTGAGGGGCGACAGGCAACCGGATCGCGAACTCGGTACCACGGCCGACCTCGCTGGTTACCTCGATGCGCCCGCCGTGATCGGCGACGATGCCCTTGGCGACGACCAACCCGAGGCCGTTGCCACGGCCGGCTGGCTTCGTGGTGAAGAAGGGCTCGAACATCTGCGCGAGGTCCTGGCTGCTGATGCCCGTCCCGGTATCGGCGACTCGGACCTCCACCTCGCGATCCGCGGCCGGGCGGATCGACACGCTGAGGCGCCCCCCTTCCGGCATGGAATCCGCGGCGTTCAGGAACAGGTTGAGGAACAGCTGCTGGAGCTTGTCCGGATCCCCACGCAGCGGCGGAATCGCTTCGTAGCACCGCTCGGTCTCGATGCCGCGCCGGCGCAGCTTCTCGGAAAGGAACGCGAGAGCCGTGTCGAGAACCTGCGGGAGATCGACCATCGTCACCACGGCTTCGCGGGGCCGGGCGATGTTCAGGAGCGACTGGATGGTATTCGAGATGCGATCGATCTGCTCGAGGATCGTACGCAGGCGCCAATGCGCTCGGTCCCCGTCCACGGCGCTCGTCAGGGCTTCGGCATGCCCCCGGATCACCCCCATCGGCGTGCCGATCTCGTGTGCGAGCCCGGCAACCAGCGTCGCGATCGACGCCAGGTCTTCAGCCGCCCGCGCCCGCTTCTCGGTCTGCCGAAGCTCGTGCTCCTGCGTCGCGACTTCGCGCGACAACGTCCGGCTCACCGCCGCGAGCTCCCGGTTCAGGTGCGTGAGTCCCTCATCATGCTTCTGGATGTGGGCGTCCATCGCGAGCTGAGCGTCCAACAGCAGCAGCTTGGCCAGCGCGGTGAGGGTCTCCTGGATGCACTCCCCGTCGCCGGGATGTTCCTGTGCGATGATCGGCGCCAGCAACGAGAAATACAGCGCGTAGGCGCCCAGGTAGTAGCGCGGGCCGAGCCCGATCTGCGCGTGGACCTGCCCGATCCGGATCCGCTCCTCGACGTAGGCGTCGTCGATGATGGGACCCGCAAGACTCAGCAGGTATTCCCGCTGCTTGAGCAGCAGGCGGCTCTTGGCGGCCGGGTCGACCAGCAGCTGCCGGGTCTCCTCGAAGGACAGCAGGTGCCGGTAGAACGCCGAGACAAGGCGGTCGGCGTGGGACTCGAGCAGCGGCCCGAGCCCGGCGAGCAGCCGGCGATCCGCTTCCGCGAAGCCGAGAAAGGAGAGTCGGTCTTCGAGCTCTTCCTTCACGATCGATCAGTATCCTGCTCGAGCGGTCTTGCAGCAAGGGTGCCGCAAGGGGGCCGCGAGGGCGTCGCCAGGAGCTGTCTCTCCCTCCCTCGGAGGCCGGTGCGCGGTCGGGATTCCGAAGCGCGTTTAGCCTTCGCGGGGCGGTAGCACAAGGGCTACTCCAGGAGCTAGATAGATGCAGGTTCGTGATTTGATGAGCAGCGAGGTGGCGACCGTTCGCCGCAATGATCGGCTCCAGATTGCCGACGACGTGATGAACCTCGGCCGCATTCGCCACACCCCCGTGCTGGACGACGAGAGCGACGAAGTCGTGGGCATCCTCTCGCAGCGAGACCTGTTCCGTGGGGCGCTGGCGCGTGCGCTCGGTTACGGCCAACACGCGCAGCAGAAGGTGCTCGGAATGCTGTTCGTGAAGGACGTGATGACCTGCGACCCGATCACGGTGGCGCCGGATCTGTCGATCGTCGAGGCCGCTCGAATCATGCTCGACCGCAAGATCGGCTGTCTGCCCGTCGTCGACGGCGGTCACTTGATCGGCATCCTGACCGAGAGCGATTTTCTCCGGCTCGCGCTGCGCGCCTGACCGGAGCCATGGATGGAGGACGTGATGAAGCAGAGTGAAGGTTTGGCGAACGGCGAGGGAGAGCTCCATGATCTCGATCCCCGCAAATTCTACGAGCAGGTGCACTCGTTCGAGTTCTGGTTCCAGTCGGTCGAGGGATACCTCTCCGGCACGGTCTACGGACGGCGGCCGCAAACCGTCGAGACCCCGCTCGCGGTGGCCGAACGCGAGCGCTTGATCACCGTACTGTGCAACTACTGTGTCGGCGAGACGGCGGCCCTCGAAGGCGCGAGCGGTCTCATCGCGATCGCCCCGAACCGCCCCACCCAGGTGTTTCTCTCGACCCAGGTAGTGGACGAAGGGCGACATCTCGAGGTCCTGCTGCACCGGATCGCGGCGCTCGGGATCGCAGACCCCGAAGCCGAGGTGGACCGCCGGGCGAGTTCCACGATCCGGGAGTTCCGTCGCCGCCTCCTGCAGCTCGTCGCGAGCAAGGACTGGGAGGCGGCCCTCTTCGCGCAGAACGTGATCCTCGAGGCGATGGAGTTCACGGTCTTCCAGAGCCACGCGCGCACCGCCGACCCGGTGACCGCGGAAGTGCTCGAAGGAATCGTGAAGGACGAGCGGCGCCACATCGGATTCGGCGAGAACGAGCTCGGACGCAGACTCCGGGAGAGCCCGCACCGCCGGAGTCGTCTCATCGAGGTGAAACGGGATCTCGACGCGCTCGTGCTCGAGACCTTCGAGGAGATCCTGCGGGAGATCGGGATGGCGCCGGATGAGCGTCCCGAACTCGGTCGCAGCTACCTGGCAGCCGTCGAGCGGCTCGGGTTCGGCCAATGAGCGGCGCAACGGATCACAGCCCCGAAACAGAGTCGCCGCGCCAGCGCTTCGAACTCGATGATCGCGGCTTCAACGAGGTTCCGACCAAGTACCGGCGCTACTACCGCCATTGGCAGGGCGCCGGGGACCAGCTCGAGCCGAACGAGGTCATCTGCCCGGTGTGCAAGGTCGTGATCCGCTCGACGCGCGAAATCCGTGTCGGCGACCGGCTCTACTGCATGGCGTGCATGACCCGGCTGCGCATCCGTGAGGACTCCGAGGGCCACCTCGAAGCGGACTGCGAGTACTGACGTCGAGAAGGGGCCGGGTTCGCCGCATCGATTCTCTCCGGATCGGGGAAAAGTTGACGCGGCGAACCCGGCCCCTTTCTTGACGGCGGCGGCTCTACTCGTCTCGGTCAGGCGCGCCGGGGTCGGATCGGGCTTCGTCCGGGAGATAGGCGGCGATCAGCAGGTCGGTCTCCGTGAGCAATCCGATCATGGTGCCATCTTTCTGTACCACCGGCAGGCAGCCGATCTTGTTGCGGACCATGCGTCCCGCAGCGCTCCCGAGCGGGGTCTCCGGCGCCACCGACTCGACCTGGTGCTTCATGACCTCGGCGACACCGATCGAGCGCAGGAAGCCGCGCCGTTCCTGGGACTCGAAGGACAGCACGCTGGTGAGCGAGGCTTCGAGCAGGTCGCGGTTCGAGACGATGCCCACCAGCCGGCCGGTGTCGTCGAGTACTGGCAGGTGGCGGACCCGGCCGAGCTTCATGACCTGATCCGCGAGATCGAGGCGATCCTCCGGCCGCAACGACGCGAACTCCCGACGCATGATCTCGGCCACCGCACGCTGCGCAATCGATTCCATCGACGACCTCCCCCCGTAACCCATGCTGGGTGCATGAGCCTCGTGCATGAGCCGTGCCGAAGCGAGACGATGACACCGGCTGCAGACGCGCAACCGATCGTCGCGAGGGCGACAGCCCGCCCCGCGGCTGTCATCGGCTGCGCCAGAAGGCCACAGGACCTCCAGCCGCACCGTGGTCTCGCGGCGATCGGGGGGATGCAGGTTGCAACACACGGTCGGCATAGCCGTTGCAGAAGGACCGCAGCGGGCGACGAGGAGCGCGAACACTCGCGCCCTCCCGCCGGAGGCAGATCCGCCGGAGGCAAGCCGGCCAGAGGAAACTCGGAGAGGCCGCATCCAGCCGGCGGGATCGTGCGGGAGGAGGGAGGCTCAGCATGCCGATCGGGGACTATTGTCAACGAGACGTCCGCACGATCGATGCCGGCGCGACGCTGCGCCACGCTGCACAGCAGTTGGCGGCGGAAGGGGTCGGGAGCCTCGTCGTGCTGGAGGGACGACATCCGCGCGGGTTGCTGACCGATCGCGACATCGCGTTGCGCGTGTTGCGTGGCGGGGCAGATCCCGATGTCATGACGACGCTCGAGGCCGTGGGCGGCGATCCGATCGTCGTGCACGAGACGTCCCCGCTTCGGGCCGCCACCGCGGTCATGCGCCGCAGCGCCCGGCGACGACTTCCCGTCATCGACGCGTCCGGCGAGCTTGTCGGTGTGATCGCATCCGACGACGTGCTCCGGCTCGTCGCCCGGGAGCTGGCCGACGTCAGCGAAGTCGTGGCGGCCCAGGCGCCGTCCGGGACGACCCCAGTGGCGGGCGCCGACACGCCGGAGGTCGAGTGAGCATGCGGACACGCGACTACTACCGGACGGAAGTCGTGAGTGCGCGGCTCGACGCCAGCGCGGCGGAACTCGCCGACAAGATGGGAGATTACGCCGTCGGCTGCGTCGTGATCGTGGACGAGGATCGTCGGCCGTTGGGAATCGTCACGGATCGAGATCTCGTGTGTCGGGTCATCGCCCGCTCCGGGGATGGGAACACGCTCCGGGCCGAGACGATCATGAGCCAGCCGGTCGTGACGGCAGAGGCTCACGAACCGGTGGAGAGCATCATCGACCGGATGCGCACCGCCGCGGTCCGGCGCATCGTCGTGGTCCGGGACGGACGTGTGCAGGGTCTCGTCTCCGTCGACGATCTCGTCGTCGAGCTCGGCCGGGAACTCGATGATCTCGGAGAGGCGGCGCGGCGTTCGGTGGAAGCGTCCCGCCAGCGCGGGCGCCGGGAACGGCGACGCCGCGAGATGGAAGAAACGCTCGCGGATCTGCGTGCCTCGGTCGAGCATGCAGGCCGCGAGGTGAGCGATTTCCTGTCGCGGGAGTTCGAGTCCTTGCGCGACCGAGTCCGTCGGTCGCCGGGTCCGCCGAGCGACGAGGAACCGAAGCGGTGAGTGCAGGCATGGGGATTCCCATCGCCGGCGGGGAGGTCTGGTACTTGCGAAGCATCCACTGGCTGGCTCCACTCGGGGAGACGGAACTCGCGGAGTTCGAGCATGGTTCGCAGACCCACCGCTACATGCGGGGCGAGATGATCTTCGCCCCCTCCGCACACCCGCATTCGGTCTATCTGCTGCAAAGCGGACTCGCGCGGATCTACCGGCTGTCGCAAGAGGGTGGGGAGACGAGCTTCGGCTACGTCGCCCCGGGCGAGGTGTTCGGCGAGCTGCCGGCGTTCGGCGAGTATCCGCGCGAAAGCTTCGCGCAGGCGGTGCGGACCAGCCAGGTCTGGAAGATCCCTCGCGAGAACTTCCAACGCGTGCTCGCCGCACGCTCGGCGCTGGCGATCCAGATCACCAAGCAGATCGGCGACCGCCTGAAGAAGGTCGAGAGCCGCGTCGAAGATCTCGTGTTCCGGACCGTCCGAACGCGCCTCGCACGGATGCTCGGCGAACTCGCGGAGGACTTCGGCTGCAACGAGAACGGGTATCGCGTGATCGATATCCCGATCACGCAGAGCGAGTTGGCCACCCTGGTCGGCGCGACCCGACAGACCGTCAACCAGACGTTGCGAGAGTTCTCGAATCAGGGGCTGATCGGCCGCGATCAACGCCGCATCGTCCTGCTCTCGCCCGAACGGCTCCAGCATCTCGTGACGACGATCCCCGAGCCTGCCTGAGGCGGCTCAAGGCGCCGCCGTGGGGGACGAGGGTCTGCGTTCGTCGAGCCAGCGGGTGACGACGGGATAGACCTCGTCGGGCGCGAAGCGACCGAGCATGAGATCGACGTGACTGTATTCGTGCGACAGACCGGATGCGTGGCCGGCGACCCAGAAGGTCTTGTCGGCGGAACCGAGCCGCCCGACCAGGTGTTCGAGATCCGTCGGCGGCGTCAGGCGATCCCGGCCGCCGGCGATCACCAGCATCGGCACCCGGATTCGCTCGAGGTGGTCGCCGAAGCTGAACAGCGCATAGCGGTCGCTCATCCGCTTGGCTTCGTACCAGCGGGCGAACTCGATGAGCAGCGAACGGGGCAGGTCTTCTACGCCATGGCGCATCATGAAGCGCACGACATCGAGATCCAGGTTGTCCGGGTGCCAGAGCCAGTCCCGGATCAGGGTCGGGAAGGCGCTCGTGATCGGACCGGCGAACGCGGATCCAGCCTGCGCGACGCGGCGTGTCGGCAGCCGCCCGGGTGCCAGGCGCAGCAGTCGGCGCAGCGCGACCCAGCGGTCGATGGCCTCGTGGCCGATCTCCGTCATTCCGGGAGACGCCAAGGTGACGACGCCGGCGAAGAGATCGGCGACCGGCGTCATCGAAGCGGCGTAGGCCACCATCCCGCCGAGGGAATGGCCGACCCAGAGCACCCGCTCGTGCCCGCTGAGGCTGCGTACGAGCGCCAGCGCCGCCGGCACGTCGTGCTGCACGTAGTCCTCGAAGGTCCATGCGTAGCCGACGCGCGGCCATCGCAGGCGTCGGTGCGATCGACCCGCACCGCGCAGTTCGAGCACCCAGACATCGTAGCCGCAGCGTTGCAGGTGCCGCGCCATGCTCACGCGACCGGGTCCGTCCATGTTGAAGCGGTTCGAACCCATCCCGTGGCACAGCACGACGGGTGTCGCGTGCCCGCCGCGCGCCGGCGCACGATGATAGAGCGCGAGCAGCCAGCCATCGCGGGTCGGCGCATAGTGCAGGGACGGTTTCACCACGGAGCGAGGGGATAGCAGGCGGTGACGGGCGGCGGAACGCCCGGCGCCGGGGAGTCAGCGTGCCGACTCGTCATACGCGAAGGCCCCGACAGGCGCGAGTCCTGACCGGACTTCCGCGCCGGATGACGCCGACCGACGCGCTCTTCTGGTTCGCGGAGGGTGCGCTGCCGGCGTTCCGCCCGATCATCGCCGGCCTCTACGTCCTCGATCGTGCGCCAGAGCCCGGCGCGGCGCGGGCCAGCCTCGAGAGGGCGCTGGCGCGGGTGGAACGGCTGCGACAGTGCGTCGTGGACGCGCCGGCCGGCGTCGGTCTGCCGGAGTGGCGCGAAGACCCGCACTTCGACATCGCGTACCACGTCCGGCAACTGATGCTGCCGCCTCCCGGCGGGCAGCGGGAACTCCTCGACCTCGCGGCGGTCCTGCTCGCCACCCCGCTCGACCGGCAGCGACCACTCTGGGAGGCGTATTGGATCGGCGGGCTGGAAGAGGGCCGTGCCGCATACTTCCTCAAACTGCATCATTCCGTCGTCGACGGCGTCGGCTCGATCGCACTCCTCGACGCGCAGACGGATCCCGTCGGCACGCGCGGAGCACCGCCCCGGCGATCGCGGCGCACTCGGCCGCCGCCGCTGCCGGGCCTCGTAGGGCGCAGTGCCGCGCTGCTCGGCGACCAGGCGGAATGGCTGGCCCGGATCGCCTGGCGGATCGCCGGCACCCCGCTCACCGTCGCGCGCCACCCGCGCCGCAGTGCCGATGCGGCCTGGCGCACCGCGCGCGGCATCCGCGGCATGGTCGGCGATCTCGTGCAGCCGCGGATCGCCGATCCGCTCGCCGTCGCCGGCTCGGGCCTCTCCCGGCGCCTCGACGTCGCCGAATGGCCGCTCGATCGGCTGCAACGCATCAAGACGCCGCTCGAGATCACGTTGAACGACCTGGTGTTGGCATCCCTGGCCGGTGCCCTCGGCGCCTACCACCGCGAGCGGCGGGTGCACGCGGACGAACTCGCTTGTCTCGTTCCGATGAACCTGCGTGGTCGCAGCGAGCGGGAGGCCCTCGGCAATCGCGTCGGGATGTTCCGCATTGCGCTCCCGGTCGGGATCCGCGATCCGCACCAGCGGCTGGCCCGGATCCGCGCCCAGACCCAGGCCGCCAAAGCCGACCGTCGCGGCGCGGCCGCACCGCTCTTCGTCGAAGCGCTCGCGTTCGTCCCGGCACCCGCCATGCGCTGGATCGCGCGGCGCGCACTGGGCCGTGTGAACGTCGCGTGCACCAACGTCCCGGGCGTGGCCGAGCCGAGAGAGATGGCCGGCGCCCGGATCGAATCGATCTTTCCGTTTGCCAGCGTCGTCGAGGGCACACCGTTGGTGATGGCGCTGCTGTCGTACGCGGGACGGATGGAGATCGGCATCGACACGGATCCCGAGGCGATCCCGGATCCGCATCGGATCACCGCGCTGTTCGAAGCGGCGCTGGCGGAATACGAGGGCCTCGCCACCGGCGCATGACGAGTTCAGCCGTGGTGGGTGCGCGCGGCGTGCGAGGCCGACGGAGTCACGGCGAGGTGGCGTGCGCAGTCGAGGAACTCACCGAAGCCAGCCGCAACCGGCGTCGAGAAGCCTTCGCCGGCGTCGACATCGAGGATGCCGATCGAGACGATCCAAGCCTCGGGACCGCGGCGAGCGAGCCGCGCGGCCAGCGCCAACAGCCCGGGTACATCGAGCCGATGGCCCCCCTCCGGATCGGCGGCCGGAGCGATCCGCCGCTGCCGCACGACGCCCGGCGCGTCGTCGAGATCGGCATCGAGGAAGACGACGCGCTGCACGGCAGCGATCTCGAGCGCCAGCTCCGGAAGCGGCTGGAAGACCGCCCGGGCGCGGAGTCCCTCGGCGGCCAGGATCTCGGCGGCCCGCGCGCCGACGCCATCGTCCCGGCGCAGCGAGTTGCCGAGCCCGATCCACAGTGTCGTCATCTGCTGCTCCGGCGCAGCTCGTCGACGACCCGGCCCTGCGCATCGAACAACCGGATCGCGAGCGGCATCTTCCCGAGCGCGTGCGTCGAACACGCAAGGCATGGATCGAAGGCCCGGATCACCGCCTCGACACGGTTCAACATGCCCTCTTGCAGCCGCTCGCCATCGACGAAGTGGCGCGCCACCTGGAGCACGCCCCGATTCATCGCCAGCGCGTTGTGCCCCGTGGCGATGATCAGGTTCACCGCGGTGACGAGCCCGTCGGCATCGATCCGATAGTGGTGGATCAACGTGCCACGGGGAGCCTCGGCGACCCCGATCCCCTCGCGCCGATTGGGTCCGGCGTGCGCGCGCACGTCCGGATCGAGCAGCTCCGCGTGGCCGGCCAGCTCCTCGATGCGCTCGAGGGCGAACAGCATCTCGATGAGCCGTGCCTCGTGGTACAGGAAGCTCGCCTGCCCGGCGCTGGCATCGCGGCCGCGAAAGATCTCGAGCGCCGCATCGGCACGTGGCGTCCCGCACCGTGTGACCAGGCGCAGGCGGGCCAACGGCCCGACGCGGTAGATCCCGTCCGGGAATCCGAAAGCTCGGAAGTAGGGCGCCTTCAGGTACGAATCCGGCTCGTCTGCCTCGGCGATCAGTTCCTGATAACGGGCCGGATCGAAGCCCTCGACGATGCGCGCACCGGTCGGATCGATCACGCGGAGCCGGCCCTCGTAGTGCTCGAGTTCTCCGTTCGTGTCGACGAGCCCGAGGAACAGCGAGGGGAAGTTTGCGAAGTGCTGGATCTCGGCCTCGAAGCCGACGAGCCGCATCCGGAACGACGCGAGCGCCTGCTCGACCGTCGCGATCGCGCCGGGGACGCCCGCGAGCAGGAAATCGCGAGTCTCGGCGTCGATCGGTGTGGCGACACCGCCCGGCACGACCCACGCCGGATGGACGCGTTTGCCCGCCATCCGCGCGATGATCTCCTGCCCGAAAGCGCGCAGCGCGATGCCCCCGCGCACCAGTTCGGGTTCCTCGTCGTACAGGCCGACCAGGTTGCGACGCGCGGGATCGGCATCCATGCCGAGCAGGAGATCCGGCGCCGAGAGGTAGAAGAACGACAGGGCGTGGGATTGCAGGATCTGCGCGAGATGCAGGATGCGACGCAGCCGGATCGCCGGCTCCGGGATGGCGACTGCGAGCAGCGCGTCACCGGCCTTGGCGGACGCGACCAGATGGCTGATCGGACAGATCCCACAGGTGCGCGCCATCAGGCCCGGCATCTCGTGGAATGGTCGTCCGACGGCGAGCTTCTCGAAGCCCCGGAACTGATCGACGTGGAAGCGCGCGTCGCGGACCCGGCCGTCGTCGCCGAGCTGCAAGGTGATGCGCGCATGACCCTCGATGCGCGTGACCGGATCGATTTCGATACGACGCACGGCGCGATCCTCAGCTTCCGAAGCGCACGCCGGACGGCGCCGGCGCGCGCTGCTCGAGCAAGGCCCGCAGCACTTCGAAGATCGCATCCGGCGACGGCGGACAGCCCGGCAACCAATGATCGACCGCCACCACCTGGTGGACCGGGAACACCGGCAGCAGCATCGGCACCTCGCGGGTCGGTGGCGTCTCGTAGACGGCCAGCACCGCATCGATGCCGATCCGGTTGCGCAGGGCCGGCACGTTGCCGGTGACGGCACAGTCCCCGAAGCTCACCAGGATCCGGGTGCGCTCGCGGACGATCTGGATCCGCCGCCGGTCGGCCTCTGTCGAAACGGCACCCTCGACCAGCGCGATGTCCACCGCATTCGGATACTCCTTGACATCGAGCAGCGGCGAGTAGACGAGCTCGAAGTCGCGGATGATCTCGAGCAACCGTTCATCGAGATCGAGCAACGACATGTGGCACCCGGAACAGCCGTCGAGCCACAGCGTCGCGAGTCGCGGCCTCATCGCCTGCGACCACGCATGTGCTGGAGCATCGGCACGAAAGCCGTCCGCTTCGTCATCTCTCCGATCGCCTTCCCCTTCTCGAACAGCGCGCCCGTCGGGCAGACCTGGACACACTTGCCGCAACCGGTGCAACTGCTCGATTCCCCCCACGGGTCCGCGAGATCGCTGACGATCCACGAGCCGATGCCGCGGCCGGCGACATCCCACGTGTGCGCCCCTTCGATCTCGTCGCAGACCCGGACGCAGCGCGTGCACAGCACGCAGCGATTGTGGTCGAGCGCGAAGCGCTCGTGTGAGGCATCGACGGAGAGCAACGGGTCTCGATACGGGACGCGCACATGGTCCATTCCGAGCGACGTCGCGAGCGCCTGCAGATCACAGTGCCCGTTCGACACACAGACGGCGCACTGGTGATTGCGTTCGGCGAACAGCAGCTCGAGGATCCCGCGACGGTAGCGGGCGATCCGCTCGGACTGCGTTCGTACGCGCATGCCCTCCGCCACCGCCGTCGTACAGGCGGGCAGCAGCCGGCTGGCGCCCTCGACCTCGGTGAGACAGAGCCGACACGCGCCGACCGTGCTGAGCCCCTCGAGCGAACACAGGGTCGGAATTTCGATCTGGTGCTCGCGCGCGACGGCGAGAATGGTCTCCCCCGGGCGCGCGCCGACCTCCCGGCCATCGATCTCGAGCGTATAGACGCTCATCGGGGCGGCTCCTCGGCCGGGGACGCGGGGAAGCAGACGCCGGCGGGGCACTGGCCGCGAAGATGGGCGCGGTACTCCTCGGGAAAATGGCGCAGAGTGCTGAGAACGGGATTCGGGGCCGACTGCCCGAGCCCGCACAGGCTGGTGTGCCGGACCAGGTCGCAGAACTCCTCGAGCAGCTCCATGTCCCGGGTTCCGGCCCGCCCGTTGGCGATCGTGTCGAGCAGTTGGTGCAGCTCGACGGTTCCGACGCGGCACGGAACGCACTTCCCGCACGACTCGTCACGGCAGAAGGCCATGAAGAAGCGGGCGATGTCGACCATGCAGGTCTGTTCGTCCATCACGATCAGTCCGCCCGAGCCCATGATCGAGCCGAGTCCGGCGAGATTCTCGTAATCGACGGGGGTCTCGAAGAAGCGCGCCGGAATGCACCCTCCGGACGGCCCCCCGGTCTGGACGGCTTTGCAGCGGGCACCATCGGGAATCCCGCCGCCGAGCTCGAACACGATCTCGTGCAGCGTCGTCCCCATCGGCACTTCGATGACTCCGGTGTGGGCGACCTTGCCGGCCAGCGCGAAGATCTTCGTTCCCTTCGATTTCTCGGTGCCGATCGAGGCGAACCAATCTCCGCCACGGGCGACGATCGCCGGTACGTTCGCGAGCGTTTCGACATTGTTGATCAGCGTCGGGGCGCCGAACAGGCCGGCGGCCGCGGGGTAGGGCGGGCGTGGGCGCGGCGTGCCGCGGCCCCCCTCGATCGACGCCAGCAGGGCCGTCTCCTCCCCGCACACGTAGGCGCCGGCGCCGAGGCGGACTTCTACGTGGAAGTGAAACGCGGTGCCGCCGACGGCACTGCCCAGCAGGCCGATCTGGTTCGCCTGCCCGATCGCCTGGCGAAGCCGTTCGATGGCGAGGAGGTATTCGGCGCGGACGTAGACGAAGCCCTCCGAGGCGCCGACCGCATACGCGGCGAGGGCCATGCCCTCGAGCACACGATGGGGATCCGATTCGAGGACGCTGCGATCCATGTAGGCGCCGGGATCTCCTTCGTCGGCGTTGCAGACGACAAACTTCTGTGACGCTTCGGCCTTGGCAACGGTGTGCCACTTGAGACCGGTCGGATACCCGGCGCCCCCGCGGCCGCGCAGACCCGAGCGGTCGATCTCGGCGAGCACATCTGCCGGCGTACGCTCGTGAAGCGCTTCGAGCAACGCGCGATAGGCGCCGGCCGCGACGGCATCGTCGATCCGGTCGGGATCGATCCGACCGCACGCCTCACTGACGATGCGCCGTTGCTTCCGGAAGAAGGGCAGGTCGAGCGGAACCGACTGCTCGGCGGGAAAGCCGTCGCGAAAGCCGTCGAGCAGACTCGCCGCCTGCTCGGGTCGCACCTCGCGCAGGAGAGACTCCGTGTGCGTCGAGCCGGTTCCCTGCTCGGCCATCACCAACGGCCCCGCGGCGCACAGCCCGAGACAGCCGACACGTTTCAGCTCGCAACGGTCGCCGGTCCCACGACGGTGGATCTCGGCGCTCAGTGCGTCAAAGAGGGCTCCGCTCCCGAGCGACGCACAGCTTGTCGCCGTGCACACGCGCAGCCGCTCGGAGAAACGGGACTCCTCCAGCCGGCGTCGTTCCGCGCGGCTCCGGAGTTCTTCCGGCGTCACCGCGTCGTCTCTCCGGAAGCGGGGCCGAACCAGCGTTCCACGCGCTCGAGGACCTCCTCCACGGTGACGGGACCGGCGATCTCGCCATCGAGCACGACCAGCGGCGCCAGCGTGCAGGCCCCGATGCAGCGGGCCACCGTCAGCGTCATCTCCGCCCCGGGGCTGGTCTGGCCGGGTTCCACGGGGTGCGCCCGGGTCAGCGCCGCGAGAATCTCCGGCCCGCCCTTCAAATGGCAGGCCGTGCCGAGACAGACGATGCAGCCATGGGTTCCCAGCGGCCGCGTCGTGAACAGGTGATAGAAGGTCGCGACTCCGAAGACCTTGGCGAGCGGGACATCGAGGGCTTCCGCCAGCGCTCGCAGCACGGCCGGATCGAGCCAGCCGAAGGCCTGCTGCGCGGCGTGCATGCCCTCGATCAGCGCGTCAGGACGATGACCCTGCCTCCGGAGCGTCGCGGCCACCGGTTTCCAGCGCGGATCCTCTTGCACGCGTCGGGCGGCGGGGCCCTCCGTCTCGCGCGAGCTTTCGGGGCGTCCCGCCACGGTCTGTGTCATCACGTCGCTCTCCCGTTCCGACCTGCCCCGGTCGCCGGCCCGGCAGACCCCTTTGACCGGACTGCACGGCGCGTGCCATGATCCGGTCGCGATGTACGAGTTCCTCAGCTGGCGAGTCGCCGACGTGATGACCCGCGCGGTCCAGACGCTCTCCACCGACGCTGCGATTCGCGACGCCGAAGCCCTGTTCGACGCACACGATTTCGATGCGCTCCCCGTCGTGTCCGACGAGGGAGGGCTGGCCGGCATCGTCAGCAAGCTCGATGTGCTCCGAGCCTACGTCTTCACGTCCGAGTCCATCGTTCCGCGTTACGACGAGATTCGCAAACGTCCGGTCCGGACGATCATGACCTTGCAGCCCCTCACGATCGCACCGGACCAGCCGCTGACGCGAGCGCTCGAAATGCTCGCCGCCACGCGGGTGAAGAGCCTGCCGGTCGTCGAACAGGGCCGGCTGGTGGGCATCGTCGCGCGTGAGGACGTGATCCGCGCCTTGCGTCGCGCGGCCGCCAGGGAGTCGCCGCCGCGCGCTTGACGCGACGCACGAGACTCGGTGTCGAGCCGCGGAATTGCTGCTAACATGCCGGCCTTGCGAAGCAATCCGAGCGTGCGTCCGGTGTCCCGGGAAGCCTTGGTGTGCCCGGAGGCGGTCGGCGGAGAGGTGCACCGGAGTTCCGTCGGAGGAGCGTGCCCGAACGAACGCGCAGCGAGTTGGTCGTCGTCTCCAACCGGCTTCCGGTCACGCGCGCTCGGCGCGGCGGAAACGACGACTGGGATCTGAGTCCGGGCGGCCTGGTCTCGGCGCTGACACCCGTGCTGCAGAAGCGCACCAGCACCTGGGTCGGCTGGCCCGGGCCCGGCTCGGGTGCGCCGCGCCGCCTCGAGAGCCAGGGCATCCAGCTCCGCCCGGTCCATCTGACCCGCAGCCAGGTGGAACACTACTACGAGGGCTTCTCGAACCGGACCATCTGGCCGCTCTACCACGACGCCGTCCGACCCGCCGAGTACCACCGGATCTGGTGGGCGTCCTACGTCGAGGCCAACCGGCTCTTCGCGACCGCGACGATCGACGAAGCGGCACGCGGCGCCATCGTTTGGATCCACGACTATCATCTGCAACTGGCGCCGCGGATGATCCGCGAGCGCCGGCCGGATCTTCGAATCGGGTTCTTCCTCCACATCCCGTTTCCACCGCAGGAGCTGTTCGCGCAGATCCCCTGGCGCAGACAGATCCTCGAAGGCCTGTTGGGCGCCGACGTGATCGGCTTCCAGACGACCGTCGGCGCGCGCAATTTCACCGTGCTCTGCCGTCGCTATGCGGGCGCCGAGGGTTCGAGAGACGAGCTGCGTCTGCACGGGCACACCAGCCGGGTCGCCGCGTTCCCGATCTCGATCGACACGCAGGAGTTCGCCCGCGTCGCGGCGACACCGGAGGTTGTGCGCCTGGCGGGCGAGATCCGCACGCGACTCGGAAATCCGCGACGCGTGCTGCTCGGGGTCGACCGTCTCGACTACACCAAGGGCATCGACCTGCGACTCCTGGTGTTCGAGGAGCTGTTGCGGGAGAAGAAGATCGATCCGCGCGACTGCGTCCTCGTCCAGGTGGCGGTCCCGAGCCGCGAGCAGGTCCATGCCTACCAGACCCTGCGCAACGAGGTCGAGCGCCTCGTTGGTTCGATCAACGGCTCGTTCGGAGACGTCGGCCGCTCGCCCGTCCACTACCTGCACCGCAGCTTCGCCATGCCGGAGCTGGTCGCGCTCTACCGCGCGGCGGACGTCATGCTCGTAACGCCCGTTCGGGACGGCATGAACCTGGTGGCAAAGGAGTACGTGGCGTCGCGGATCGACGAGCGAGGCGCCCTCGTGCTCTCGGAGCTGACGGGCGCCGCACACGAGCTGCGTGCGGCCCTGCAGGTGAATCCCTATGACGTCGATGGCCTCAAGGAGGTCTTCGTGCGGGCTCTCGAGCTCCCCGAAAGCGAGCAGGCCCGCCGGATGATCGCGCTTCGGCGCGTGGTCGAGCGCCATCACGTCCATGCCTGGGCGAATGCGTTCCTCGAGGGCCTCGGCGCGTGAACGATCTCGCGCGGCGACTCGCGCGCCTGGCCCGCACCCCCGTGTTGCTCGTCGCCACCGACTACGATGGCACGCTGGCGCCGATCGTCGCCGATCCCGCGGCCGCCCGTCCGCTGCGCGAGTCCGTCGTCGCGCTGCGCATGCTCGCGGCACTGCCTCACACCCACGTCGCGGTGGTCTCCGGCCGTGCGCTCCGTGACCTCGCAGGGGTGATGGGCGAGCCCGAGGACGTTCATCTGGTCGGCAGCCACGGCAGCGAGTTCGATCCGGACTTCGCGCGCTCGCTTCCGCGCGAGGCGCTCGCGCTGCGGGACCGCGTCCTCGCCGAACTATCCGAGATCGCGGAGGGGGTTCCGGGCGCTCGCGTCGAGGCCAAGCCCGCCAGCATCGCATTTCACTATCGCGAGGCCTCGGACCTGGTCGCGGAGGCGGGCATTCGCGCCATTCTCGAGGGCCCCGGCGCGCTCGAGGGCGTCTTCACCAAGCACGGCAAGAAGGTCGTCGAACTCGGCGTCCTCTCGACCCACAAGGGCACGGCGCTGTCGTTGCTCCGGCAGCGCGTCGGCGCCTCGGCCGTCTGCTTCGTCGGCGACGACGTCACCGATGAAGACGCCTTCGCCACGCTGGGAGGACCCGATCTCGGTGTGAAGGTCGGCGACGGGGAAACCCAGGCACCGCTGCACGTGTCCGATCCGGAAGCCGTCGCGCGCCTGTTCGCGAATCTCGCCGAGCTGCGCGCGGCGTGGCTCGCGGGTGCCGAGGCGGTCCCGATCGAGGAGCATGCGTGCCTCTCGGATCAGCGAACGGCTGCGTTGGTGACCTCCCGCGGCCGGATTCCGTGGCTGTGCCTGCCGCGTCTCGACTCTCCGGCGATCTTCGGAGAACTGCTCGGCGGGCCGACCGCCGGTCACTTCAGCGTGTCGGATGCGGGCGGTTCCGATCCAGTTCGCCAGCTGTGGCTCGGGGACTCGCTCGTGCTCGAGACGCGCTGGCCGGAGTTCCGCGTCGTCGATTTCCTCGACGTCTCCGGCGGCCGCCCCCAGCTGCGACCGGGGCGCAGCGATCTCGTGCGGCGGATCGAGGGCCGTGGCCGCGCACGCATCGAGTTCGCACCGAGACTCGACTTCGGACGCATTCCCACCCGTCTGCGCATCGTCGACGGAGGCCTCGAGGTCGAACCGAGCCCCGATCCGATCGTCCTGCGGGCGCCGGGCGTCACGTGGTCGATCGTGGAGGAGGGAGCGCACCAGAGCGCCTTCGCCGAGTGCGACCTCGCGGCCGGCCCGATCGAACTCGAGCTGCGCTACGGGACGGGCAGCGTCCAGGCGACGAATCCGACGGCGGCCGATCGCGAGCGCCTGACGCGCCTCTACTGGTCGTCGTGGGCGGCGAATCTCGTGACCCCGAAAGCGACCGCCGCGATCGTGCGCCGTAGCGCGCTCGTCTTGAAGGCCCTCTGCCATGGACCCACCGGCGCCATCGCCGCGGCCGCTACGACGAGCCTGCCGGAGCATCCCGGCGGCGTGCGGAACTGGGACTATCGCTACTGCTGGCTGCGCGACGCGGCGCTGGCCGCGGCGTCGCTGGTGCGCCTCGGCAGTACCGGCGAGGCGATGCAGTTCCTCGGCTGGATGCTCGGCGTCGTCGACCGGACGGCCGCGCCGGAGCGGCTCCAGCCGCTCTACGGGCTCGGTGGGGAGCCGCTCGGCTCGGAGGCGGAGATCGGGGAACTCTCGGGCTACCGCGGGAGCCGGCCGGTGCGGGTCGGGAACCTGGCGGCGCACCAGGTGCAGCTCGACGTGTTCGGTCCGATCGTGGAGCTGGTGTCCCTGCTCTCCGATCGCGACGCTCCCCTCTCTTCTGAGCACTGGCGGCTCGTCGAAGGCATGGTCGGTGCTGTGGCCGCGCGCTGGCACGAGCCGGACCATGGGATCTGGGAGATCCGTCGTGCCCCGCGCCACCACGTCCATTCGAAGCTCATGTGCTGGCTCGCCGCGGACCGCGGCGCGCGGATTTCCGAGCGTCTGCTCGGGCGCGCGCGGCCCGAGTGGGGCGCGCTGCGCGATCGGATCGCGGCCGACGTGCTGGAACGGGGCTGGAAACGCGAACTCACGGCCTTCGGAGCCGCCTACGACGGACACGATCTCGATGCGGCGGCCCTCGCCATCGGCCTCTCGGGTCTGCTCCCACCCGACGATCCGCGTTGGATCACGACCGTCGCCGCCGTCGAACGCGGCCTGTACGAGCACGGGACGGTGTACCGCTATCGGGCCGACGACGGTCTGCCGGGAGTCGAGGGCGGCTTCCATCTGTGCACCGGCTGGCTGCTCCGGGCCTACCTGACGCTCGGCCGCCGCGACGAGGCGCAGCTTCTCTTCGAGAACCTCTGCGCCGCCGCCGGCCCCGCCGGCATGCTGTCCGAGCAGATCGCTCCGGCGACCGGCCTCGCGCTCGGCAATACGCCCCAGGCCTATTCCCATCTCGCGTTGATCGACGCCGCGCTGGCCCTGTCGGCAGCGGACCCGACAACCCTCGCTTGACTGGCAGCGCCGGAAGAGGAGCACCATGCAGTTCGGACTCTGCACGTTCCCGACCGAACACTCGATCCCGCCCGCGGACCTGGCCCGGGCCGCCGAGGAGCGGGACTTCGAATCGCTGTGGGTCGCCGAGCACTCGCACATCCCGGCGAGCCGGAAATCGCCCTTCCCGGGCGGCGGGGAGCTGCCCCAGATCTACTACGAGGTGATGGATCCGTTCGTCGCTCTCGCGTCGGCGGCCAGCGTCACCACACGGCTGAAACTCGCCACCGGCGTCTGCCTGCTGGTCCAACGCGACCCGATCCAGACCGCCAAGATGGTCGCTTCGCTGGACCAACTATCGCAGGGGCGTTTCCTGTTCGGGGTCGGAGGCGGCTGGAACGCCGAGGAGATGGCGCAGCACGGTACGCCGTTCACGCGCCGCTGGCGCGTGCTGCGCGAACGCATCGAAGCGATGCAGCGACTCTGGAGCGACGAGCAGGCGGAGTACCACGGCGAGTTCGTGGATCTCGAGCCGAGTTTCGCGTGGCCGAAGCCCCGGCAGAAGCCCTGGCCTCCGATCCACGTCGGCGGTGGCTGGCCCGGCGGCGCCCGGCGCGCGCTGCGTTGGGGAGACGGCTGGATCCCGGTCGGCATGCCGGAACTCGTCCTGGCGAAGCTGCCGGAGTTCCGGCGCCTGGCCGAGGAAGCGGGGCGGGATCCCGCCGACCTGGAGGTGTCGATCTACGCGGCGCCGACGGATGCGGCCGCGCTCGTGCGCCTGCGCGACGCCGGCATCGCCCGCGCCGTGTTCTTCGTGCCCTCTTCGTCGCGTGAGCAGGTCCTTCCGCTGCTCGACGAACTCGCCATCACCGCACGCACGATCGCTTGATCGGACGCGCGCGGGAGTCTGCATGGAGAAGCTCTGCTACGTGTTGTGGAAACCGTCCTCGCGGGCCGGGGATTCGTTTCGCGATGGCTTGCTCGAGAACGCCGTGCCCGCGCTGCTCGCGAGCGGTGTCCGGGGCCTTTCGTTGCTGACGGCGGATGCCGAGGCGGAGGCCGTGGCGGCGGCCCGCATCACACGAATGGACGATCCGATTGCCGGCATGCTGGCGGTCTGGCTCGACTGCGTCGACGATCGCGACGCGATCGAAACGGCCTTGGCTCCGCACGTTTCTCGCGTCGCGGGGTACCTCGTCACGGAATCCGTCCCGCTCCGCAACACCACCCATCGCGCCCCGCTCGGTTCGCGTACGCCCGGCACTACGATGCTCGCGTTGCTCGAGAAACCGGAACGCCTCGCGTGGCCGGAGTGGCTCGCTCTCTGGCACGACCACCACTCCCCCCTCGCGATGGAGATCCAGTGCACGTATCGCTACGTCCGGAACGTCGTCGCCCGCCCGCTGACGCCGGACGCGCCGCCGTGGCTCGGCCTCGTCGAGGAGAGCTTCCCCACCGAGGCGGTCACCGACCTCGAGCGCTGGTACGACGCGGTGGGAGAGCCTGCGAAACTGCGTGAGCGTCTGGCCCGGATGGTCGCCAGTGTAAAGCGGTTTCTCGATCTCGACCGGATCGAAAGCCACCCGCTCAGCGAGATCGTGCTCCGCGACGTCGGCTAGCGGCCTCGCAGCAGCAGCTCGCCGATCTGGACGGCATTCAAGGCCGCCCCCTTGGCGAGCTGGTCGCCCACGACCCACAGCGCGAGCCCGCGGCCGTCCGGCACCGAGATGTCCTCGCGCACGCGGCCCACGAACACCTCGTTCTTCCCACTGACCTCGATCGGAGTCGGATAGATCTCGGCCGTCGGATCATCCTGGACGGCCAGGCCCGGCGCGTCGCGCAGCACGCTGAGCGCGCGGTCGCGCGTGACCGGCTTCGTGAACTCGAGATTCAACGACACGGCATGGGATCGGAACACCGGGACGCGTACGCAGGTGGCCGTCGCCGCCAGCTCGGCGTGGTGCAGGATCTTGCGGCCCTCCCAGACGAATTTCATCTCTTCCTTCGTGTAGAAGTTGTCCTGTACCGCATCGATGCGCGGGATCACGTTGAACGCGATCTGCTTGGGCTGGTGTTTCACCTCGAGCGAGCGGCCCGCCACCCAGTCGTGCACCTGCCGCTCGAGTTCCGCCATCGCCTGCGCGCCGGCCCCGCTGATCGCCTGGTAGCTCGACGAGATGGCGCGCCGGAGTCCGAAGGCCCGGTGCAGCGGCGCCAGCGCCATCAGCGTGATGATCGTCGTGCAGTTGGGATTGGCGATGATGCCGTGGTGCCGGAACGCATCCTCCGGGTTGATCTCCGGGATCACCAACGGCACCTCGTCGTCGTATCGGAAGGCGCTCGAGTTGTCGATCACCACGGCGCCCGCCGCGGCGGCCGCCGGTGCGAACGCCTGGCTCTGGCTGCCCCCGGCGCTGAAGAACGCATGATCGACGCCTCGGAACGCATCCGGGGTCAGCTCGGTCACCGGGAGGTCCTCCCCGCGAAAGCGGAGCGTCCGTCCCACACTGCGCCGGCTGGCCAGCAGTGTGAGTCGGCCGATCGGGTACTCCCGCTTCTCGAGCAGGCGCAGGAACTCGGCACCCACCGCGCCGGTGGCGCCGGCGATCGCGACGTGGAGCTGGGACATCGGTCCTCTCCGGTTGAGCAGGCCGGGAGGTTAGGGAACGCGTGCGGCGATCGCGAGCGCGCGTCGTCCGCGCGGAGGTCCGGTCATTTCGCGCCGCTGGCGAGAAACGTCTCGAGCGATCGTTTGACCTGGCTTGCGCGTTCGCCCTGCCAGCCGCGGAGGGCACTGAGGACCCGGAACGCCTGCTCGGGCAACACCGGCGCCCCGTCGCGTTCGACCGTGGCGAGGGCGCTCTCCGCGACCGCGCGCGCCGGCCCTTTCGGGCAATGCCGCACGACGGCGGTGAAGCACTCGATCACCCCGAGCGTGCGCTCCGGATCCGAAGCGGGAGTCACGACCCACCCAGCGGAAAGCCGAGCACGGCGCCGAGTTCGCGAAGCGCCTGGTCGGGATCATCCACTTTGATCGTGCGCATGCCGAGCGTCCGGGCGGGTTTCAGATTCCGCCCGATGTCGTCTAGGAACACCGTTTCGTGTGCGGGGACGGCGAGTCGTTCGAGCACCAGCGCGTAGATGCGCGGATCCGGCTTGCGCAGGCCTTCGACCGCAGACTCTACGACGACATCGAAGAGCGGGCCGAGCCAGTCGCGCTCCCCGGTTCCGTCCCCGCGCCAGTTGTTGGTGAGCGCCGACGTGCGCAAGCCCCGAGCGCGCAGCTCGCGGACGGCCGCCAGCATCTGCGGTCGCGGCCGTGCCGCCGCCGCGATCCGCTCCATCATGGCCCGGGCCGAGAGTTCGTGGCCGGCCGCCCGACACTCGGCGTCGAAGCGGGGAAAGAACGCGTCGAGTGCGAGTTCGCCGCGTTCGAGCTGCGACCAGGCGCCCGCCGGGCCGTTCGCGACCACCAGCCGATTGATGACGCCGGCCGGGATGCCACATTCACGCTCGTAGGCGGCGATCGCGTGCAGGGGAGACCCCATGACGACGCCGCCCAGATCGAAGATCACGGCTCGCCAGACCGACATGGAGGCACCGTAGCGGAGTCGCGCGCCGTGTCAGGGCTCGCGCAGGTCGAGGACCGCACCGTTCGCGATCGGACGCTCGCGTACGGCCCAGAGCTCCCGCGCGACATCGGCGGGCGCGCGCAGGTGCCCCTCGCTGTGCAGGGCTTCGAAGCGCTCGCGCTGCGGGAAATGCTCGGCCGGCGTCGCGCGGATCTCCTCCTGCATCGGAGTCGCGACGACGCCGGGAGCGATGCAGACGATCTGGCAGCGGCCGCTGCGAGCGGTCTGCTCGGCCCCCACCGTGCGCACCCAGTGATCCGTCGCGGCCTTGCCGGCACTGTATCCGGACCAGCCTTCGTAGATCCCGGAGGAGGCACCGGAACCGATGAAGAGCAGCCAGCCGCGCGCAGAACTCCCAGCGAGCGCGCGCAGGAATGCATCCCCGAGCAACTGCGGCGCGGCAGAGTTCAGCAGCACGTTGCGGCGGTAGGCGTCGGCATCTCCGTCCCCGGCAAAGCAGATCGGCGTCAGCGTCCCGGCGGCGTGCACGAAGACGGCGAGCTCGCCGGAAAAGCCCGCGAGCTCTCGTTCGAAGCAGGTCGCGGCCTGCGCCCATCCGGACGACGACGCGAGATCCACCGCGACGTGCTCCGAGGCCGGCGCCGGGCGGCGACTGAGGTTCAGGACGCGGGCGCCCGGCCACGGAAGCGCCTCGATCATCGCGCGGCCGATCCCGCTCGAGCCGCCGCTCACGAAGACGAGGGGATCGCTCATCGCGCCGTCTCGTCCGAGGGCGCCGGCTCGTAGCCGAGATTCGGCGCCAGCCAACGCTCCACCTCGGCGACGGTCATGCCCTTGCGCGCGGCGTAGTCCTCCACCTGATCACGGCCGACCCGGCCGACGGTGAAGTAGCGCGCCGCCGGATGCGCGAAGTACATGCCCGAGACGCTTGCGCCCGGCATCATCGCGCAGTTCTCGGACAGCGAGATGCCGATCGCCGGCGCTTCGAGAAGCTCGAAGAGACGTCGCTTCTCGGTGTGATCCGGGCAGGCCGGGTAGCCGAAGGCCGGCCGGATCCCGCGGTAGCGTTCGGCGATCAGATCCTCGAGGCGCAGTTGTTCGTCGCGACCGTAACCCCACTCGCGCCGGACCCGGCGGTGCAGCCACTCGGCACAGGCCTCGGCGAGCCGGTCGGCGAGGGCCTTCACCAGGATGGCCTGGTAGTCATCGAGCTTCCGCTCGAAGTCCGCGGCCAGTTCCTCGGCGCCGATCCCGGTCGTGACGGCGAAGGCCCCCACGCTATCGAGCAGGCCCGAGTCGACCGGCGCCACGAAGTCCGCCAGGGACAGCAGCGGCTTGGCGGCCGCGCTCGGCGACTCGCCCGCCGGCGCCCGCTGCTGGCGCAGCATCGGGAAGCGCGCGTGCTCGCGGCTGCGCTGCGCATCGGCCCACAGCACGATGTCTTCCCCCTCGCGGTTGGCCGGCCAGAACCCGTAGACGCAGCGGGCCTCCAGCAGTCGTTCGGCCAGGATCCGTTCCAACAGCACCTGGGCGTTCTCGAACAGCTCCCGGGCGGCCGGCCCCTTTTCGGGGTGTTCGAGGATCTGCGGGTACTTGCCCGGCAGGTCCCAGGCGTGGAAGAAGAAGGTCCAGTCGATCAGCGCGGCGATCTCGCGCAGGTCGACGTCGTCGAGGACGTGCCGGCCCCAGAACTCGGGACGCGCGACGGTGTCGGCATCGAAGGGGAGGACGGCGGCCCGCTGGCGCGCCGCCGCCCAGGGCACGAGCGGACGGGAGACGCTCGTCGCGTGGACGGCGCGCAGGCGCTCCTGGTCCGCGCGGGTCTGCTCGAGGAACGGCGCGTTGCGCTCGGCATCGAGCAACGTCGAGACGACGCCGACCGCGCGCGACGCATCGAGTACGTGCACGACCGGGCCCGTGTAGCGGGGCGCGATCTTGACGGCGGTGTGCTGCTTGCTGGTGGTCGCACCGCCGATCAGCAACGGAAGCTGGACTCCCCGGCGCTCCATCTCCTGCGCGACGCGCACCATCTCGTCGAGCGACGGCGTGATCAGTCCCGAGAGCCCGATCGCGTCGGCGCCCTCGGCCGCCGCCGTCTCGAGGATCTTGTCGCTCGGCACCATCACGCCGAGATCCACGATCTCATAGCCGTTGCAGCCCAGCACCACGCCGACGATGCTCTTGCCGATGTCGTGGACGTCGCCCTTGACGGTGGCCATCACGATCTTGCCCGCCGAGCGCGCTTTCGACTCCTCGGCCTCGAGGAACGGCGTCAGGTGCGCCACCGCGCGCTTCATCACACGCGCGCTCTTTACGACCTGCGGCAGGAACATCTTGCCAGCGCCGAACAGATCGCCGACGACCTTCATGCCGTCCATCAGCGGGCCTTCGATGACGTGCAGCGGGCGACCCAGCTCCTGGCGCGCCTCCTCGGCATCGGCCTCGATGAAGTCGACGACGCCGTGCACGAGCGCATGGACCAGGCGATCGCGGACCGAGGCCTCGCGCCACGACAGGTCGATCTCGCGCCGCTTGCCCTTGCCCTTCACGCGATCGGCGAGCTCGACGAGGCGTTCGGTCGCATCGGGCCGACGGTCGAAGAGCACGTCTTGGACGTGCTCGAGCAGCTCCTTCGGGATGTCCTCGTACACGACGAGCTGGCCGGCGTTGACGATGCCCATGTCCATGCCGGCGCGGATCGCGTGATAGAGGAAGGCGGAATGCATCGCCTCGCGCACGACATCGTTGCCGCGGAACGAAAACGAGAGATTCGAGACGCCCCCGGAGATCAGCGCCCCGGGGCACGTCGCCTTGATCTCGCGGATCGCCTCCAGATACGCCATCGCGTAGCGGTTGTGCTCCTCGATCCCGGTCGCCACGGCGAAGATATTCGGGTCGAAGATGATGTCGGTCGGATCGAAGCCGGCCTGCTCCGTCAGCAGCCGGTAGGCGCGTTGGCAGATCGAGACCTTTCGCTCCACGGTGTCGGCCTGGCCCTGCTCGTCGAAGGCCATCACGACGACGGCGGAACCGAAGCTGCGGGCCCGGGCCGCCTTGGCGAGGAAGTCTTCTTCCCCTTCCTTCATACTGATCGAATTCACGATCGACTTGCCCTGCAGACACTGGAGACCGGCCTCGATCACCGACCACTTCGAGCTGTCGATCATCACCGGGATGCGGGCGACCTCGGGCTCGGTGGCGACGAGCTTGAGGAAGGTCTCCATCGCCTGCTCGGAATCGAGCATCGCCTCGTCCATGTTGACGTCGAGGACATTGGCGCCGCCGCGCACCTGTTCGACGGCCACCCCGAGCGCGGTCTGGTAGTCCCCGGCGAGGATCAGCTTGGCGAACCGCTTCGAACCGGTGACGTTGGTCCGCTCGCCGACCAGCATGAAGTTGCTGTCCGGCCGCACCACCATCGGTT
Organism: uncultured Pseudomonadota bacterium; assembly: GCA_900696485.1. Taxonomy (GTDB): domain Bacteria; phylum Myxococcota_A; class UBA9160; order UBA9160; family PR03; genus CAADGG01. Next base: position 56,887 of record CAADGG010000033.1, on the reverse strand, counting down.
CGAGACCGCTCCAGCGCGGGAGCTTCGGGACCTCCGGCACGACGCGCGGCGGCTTCCCGCGCACCGCTTCGTCGATCGCGCGGATGTGGTCCGGCGACGTGCCGCAACACCCCCCGACGAGGTTCAGCCAACCCTGCTCGGCGAACTCGCCGAGCTGCCCGGCCATCTGCTCGGGCGTCTCGTCGTAGCCGCCGAACGCGTTCGGCAAACCGGCGTTCGGATAGCAGCTCGTGAAGGTATCCGCGATGCGCGACAGCTCTTCGACGTAGGGTCGCATGTCGTTTGCGCCGAGCGCGCAGTTGATGCCGACGCTCAGCGGGCGCGCGTGCGCGATCGAGATCCAGAACGCCTCGACGGTCTGGCCCGATAGCGTCCGGCCGCTCCGGTCGGTGATCGTGACCGAGATCAGCACCGGCACGTCGACCTGCTTCTCGGCCAGCACCTGCTCGATGGCGATCAGTGCGGCCTTGGCATTCAGTGTGTCGAAGATCGTCTCGACCAGCAGCGCATCCACGCCGCCGTCGACGAGGCCGCGGACCTGCTCGGCATAGGCGTCGAGGACCTCGGCGAACGTGACGGCGCGGAAGGCCGGTTCGTTGACGTCGGGCGAGAGCGACAACGTCTTGCTGAGCGGCCCGATCGCGCCGAGCACGAACCGCGGCCGGTCCGGCGTGCGGGCGGTCCACGCGTCGGCCGCCTCCCGGGCCAGGCGGGCAGCGGCGACGTTCAGCTCGGTGCAGATCGGCTCGAGCTGGTAGTCCGCCTGCGACAGCCGGGTCGCGTTGAAGGTGTTGGTCTCGATCAGGTCGCTGCCGGCCTCGAGATACGCCTCATGGATGCTGCGGATCACGTCCGGGCGGGTCAGCACCAGCAGGTCGTTGTCGCCCTGCAGGTCGCAGGGGTGGTCGCGGAAGCGCTCGCCGCGGAAGTCAGCCTCACCCAGTTCGAGGCGCTGGATCATCGTGCCCATCGCGCCATCGAAGAGCAGGATGCGCTCGCGGAGCGCAGCTTCGAGTCGTTGTCGGGATGAAATCATTACGTATTAATGTATCCGAATGAACCGATATTGCAAATCGATATCGCAAATGGCTCTGGATCTTGCCGGGTTCCCGAGCAGGGCCCCGCGCGAGCAGGGCCCCGCGGAGCCTACCAGACCGACCACTGACCGGTCCGCCAGACCCAGAGCGCGAGTGTCACGTTGGTCACCGAATGCGCGATGACACAGCTGAGCAGATCCTTGCGCCAGATCCACAGTCCTGCCATCAGCAATCCATAGGCGGTGGCCGCGAGCCATTCGCCGGGGGCGTGCCCGGCGGCGAACGCGAGCGAGGAGATCGCGAGTGCGGCCGGCGTCCAGGCGCCGGGCTCGACGTCTCCCGGCCCATGCTCGTGCAGCACTTCGCCGAGGGGATCCGTTCGCCCGGCCCGTCGCAAGCGGTCCCAGAGTACGGCGCCGCGTAGCAACAACCCGCGGAACAGTTGCTCCTCGAAGAACGCCACCACGGTCCCCGACGCGAGCACGCGCATCCAGAATGCCGCCGGCGGCCAGGCCTCCCCACCCGGCTCGTAGAACGGAGCCTTGATCGCGAGCCACAGCGCGGTTCCGAGGATCCCGCCGGCGATCCCGGCAAGTACGGATCCCGACGCCGCCTGCGGCCCTCGCAACGGCAGGAACCAGCGCCAGGCCCACGCAATCGCGGCGGCGCTGGCGGCGATGGCGATCCCATAGGACCAGGGCTTCGGCAGCCACGCCTCGGGGAGCATCAGCGCGAACACGTAGAGGAAGTACGGCAGCACATACGTGAAGAGCAGGGCGTAGTGGCTGGGCGTCCGCGGGCTCGGCATGGCCGGGATCATACGGGACGAGTCGGCGCGTGCACCGCACCCCGTACAGCCGTGCGGACTGCCGTCCGATAGGGGACGGCGTGGAGCTTCGCAGCACGGGTCCCATCTACTCCCTCCTCGTCGAGGAGCATGCGCTCGAGCAGCTCGACGCGTTCGTCATCGAACTCGGCGAGCGGATCGATTGGATCCAGGAGGCCGAGCAGGTCGGACAGCTCGAGGAGGCCGCCAAGCGCGCCAACGAGCTGGCTGCGAAGGCGCGCACGATGGGTCTGCCTCCGCTCGCCGAAGCCGCTGAACGCGTCGCCGCGAACGGTCGCGAGGGGGACGCCGCCGCGACGCATACGGCGATCGTCGAGCTGACGAACGTGGTGACCCGCGTACGGCTCGGTCATCGCGGCGGACTGGGCTGACCGGACCGGGCGGAGCGAATTCCAGGATCCGCGCGGCGGCTGGCCGGCGGGCCGGAGCCGCGCGCCGAGGCATCATCGCAACGCGGACGCGGGGCCCGGGGAGCCGAGCAGTCCGGTGGACCAGGCGCGGGCACTGATCGTTCGAGATCGCCGGCCCGGCCGCAGCCCGCGCGGGTCGAGCGCGACCGCGCGCCAGCCACCGCGCGGGCCGGGGATCAGCCGGATCGTCTCGGCGGGGAGCGCCGCCGGTTCGAAGCCATAGCAGAGCAGACGTCCGCAGAGCCCCACCAACGCCGCGCGCGCCGCGTCGCGATCGACGTCCGCCAGCGCCCGCCAACCGGGCCCCTGGTCGCCGAAGAGCCAGCCGCGACCGTCCCGGTGAAGCAGGCCGCGCGGTTCCGGCATACACCCACGCTGCGCGAGCGTGAGGGCGGCGGCCCAGGTGCGCGCGGCTGCACGTGCACCGAGCACGCCGAGTGGCTGCACCCAGCAGCCGGGCGGACCCGCATCGGCCGTCCGCGCCAGAGCGCCCAGCACCGGCTCGAGCGACGCCCCTCGCCGCGCCCAGCCGCGCCAGCCGCCCTGTGACACCGGAACGAAGCGGCGACTCGCCCGCGTAGCGGTCCGCCGCAGGTGGCGATCGTCGCGCCGCGCCAGCCCCCCGTGAGCGGACGCCACGGCGTGCCACCAGCCGCGCGCCTCCACAGCGTCACCCCGCGCGTAGGCAAGCAACAGGCGCAGCCGATCCGCCGCGCTCGCCGCGTGCAGATGGCGATCCAGTTTCGCGAGCTGCTGCGCGCGCCGGCGTCGCGCGAGCGGACGGCCGATGCGGGCATGTTCGAAATCGATCGCGAGGAGGTGCGGCGACGGGTTCGGTCGCCACAGGAAGTTGTTGGGCGCAAAATCCTGCTGATCGATCCCCGCATCGTGCAGCTCCCGCGCCACCAGACCCAGCTCTCGGGCGAGCCTACGGCGCCGCGCGCCGGGGCACGATGCGTCGCTCGCGAGCACCGCGACATCGATCGCGTCCGGCACGATCGGCAGCAACAGCAGCGAGACGTCGAGGAGTCCGCGCCGGCGAACCACTCCGGCGGCGACCGGCAGCGGCGTCTCGAGGCCTCGCGCCCGCAGCGATTCGGCCCGCTTCCACTGCGTGACCGCACCGGCGGGGCCGAGTCGCGTCACGAGGGACGCGTGGCGATGCTGCACGACCTTGAGCAGATGATCCGGTTGCGTGCCGGCGAGCGCGAGCTCGAAGATCAGCTTGTGACGCTCGCGCTTGCGCGGCTCCGGGGTCGCCGCGAGTGCCGCCTCCGCCCCGGCCAGCAACCCTTCGAGCTGGCTCTGCCCCAGATCGCGACGGACCCGCCAGCGCGCCGCCGCCAGCCAACGCGTGACGTCCTCGACTGTCAACGCTCCTCGAACAGCACGAGCGGAAGCTCGACCCGGGTCCCATCCGGGGCCTCGAGGGCCAGCCACAGGCGTCGCAGCGAGCCGAAGTCCGTCAGCATCCGCGCGGTGTCGGAATGCCGCGGAATCTCCCCGACCTCCGCCCGGCCTCCGGCGAAATCCACCTCCGGCAGGTCGGCCGGCGCGTGCTGGGCCGCACCCATCCGCAGCCGTCCACTCACCACCTCGAGATCGAAGCGGCCCGCGCGGCGCAACGCCTCGAAATCCCGCTTGGGCGTGTCGGAGCGGTGCCTCTGTGGGGTGTAGGTCACGAGGACGCTGCCGACCAGGTTCGGAGCTTCTCCGCCGAGCGGACTTCGACAGCGCTCCGCCTCGCCCGCGACGAGCGGCGTGAAGGCGATCCGGGCCACGCGCCGTTCGGATTGCGGCGGGCCGGGCGTGATCAAGACCCGGCGGACACCCTGAATGGGCTGCCCTTCGAAGGTACACAGCAGGGGGGAACGCCAGCCGCCGCGCAACCACGTGAGGACGAAGTCGACGAGATCGGGCTCCGAGCGCGCGCCTGCGGGCCCCGGCGCCGCCAGGGCCACGAGCACGGGGAGCGCGACGAGCGTGCGCGCCAGCGCGGATCTCACTCGGCAACGGGCTCGGAAATCGAGGCTTCTCATCGACGTCCAGCGTATCACCGCGACGCTCGGGTCGCGCGGCTTGACACGGACGCGCCCGATGACGCAGCGTCTCCCCGATGCGCTGCTTCGCTTGTGACACGGGGATCGTCCTGGGCAGCGGCGAACGCATCGGATTCCGCGACGAGTGCGACCGCTGCGGCGCCGATCTGCACGTGTGCCGCAATTGCGCCCACTTCGATCCCGGCGCCTACAACCAGTGCCGGGAGCCGCAGGCCGAACGCGTCGCCGACCGCGAGCGCGCCAATCGCTGCGAGTGGTTCCGGCCGGCTGCCGGCGAAGCGACCGATCGCGAGTCGCCGGAGCGAGACGCCCGCGCAGCGCTCGAGCAGCTCTTCCGCCGCGGCGACGGCTGATCGACCTCGTCAGAGGCGGCGGTGACCGAGGACGGGCAGGGCTGCCCGGATCCGGTCCTGCTCGTCCAGGCGGCAGTCGGCGTAGACGGGGCCCGGCACGTCCGGCGCGCGCGCCAGCACGAGTCCCCACGGATCGACGATCATCGAGCGCCCATGGCTCGCCCGGCCGCCGCCGTGATCGCCGACCTGGGCGGCCGCCACGACGAACGCCTGATTCTCGATCGCCCGCGCACGCAGCAGGACTTCCCAGTGGTCGCGGCCGGTCTCGCGCGCGAAGGCGGCCGGCACGGCCAGGAAGCGGACGCCGCGCGCTGCGAGGGCGCGGTAGAGCTCGGGGAAACGCAGGTCGTAACAGATCGAGAGCCCGATGGCGCCGAACGGCGTCGAGACGCTCACCGGTTCCGCGCCCGGCGCCACCCGGTCCGACTCGCGGTAGACGAGTCCACCCTGGCCCGAGAGATCGACGTCGAACAGATGGATCTTGCGGTAGAGCGCCGCGATCTCGCCGTCCGGACCCACGGCGACGCTGGTGTTGTGGATGCGCCCGTCGCCCGGAACCAGCTCCGGAAAGCTCCCCCCGAGAATCCACACTCGATGGTGTCGTGCGAGACTGCGCAGTGTCGTGACGATCTCGCCCTCGAGACCTTGCGCGCACGGAATCGGCTCGCCCTCGCGGCGCAGGAACGCGAAGTTCTCCGGCAGCGCAATCAGCTCCGCGCCGCCTGCCGACGCCGCCTCCGACACGAAACGGCGCGTCATCGCGAGGTTCGTCGCCACGTCATCGGTCGAGGTCATCTGGACGGCCGCTACCCGCATCGCGGGACGATACCGCGTCGAGCGTGGCCGATGTGGAACCAGCGGTTCGCTGGTGTGCGCCTCAGCGGCGGAATTCCGACGGATCGATGCCGGTGCGGCGGATCACATCGTAGAAGTCCTTGCGGTCCTTGCGCGCGAGCCGCGCGGCCTGGCTGATGTTGCCGTCGCAGAGTCGCAGGACGGCCTGGACGTAGCGCGCCTCGAAGCCCCGCTTGGCGTCCCGGAAGGAAGGCAGGTTTTCGCTCGGAGCGGAAAGCAACAGCGCTTCGGCCGAGACCGCACCCGCTCCGGCCAGGCGTACCGCCTGCCGGATGCGCTCGCGGAGTTCGGAGAGATTGCCCGGCCAGGCCTCCTCGAGCAGCGCAGCCCGCGCCTCCGCGGTGAAGCCGACCGGCTCGACGCCGACGTCGACGGCGGCCAGCGACAGGAAGTGGGCGGCCAGCGGCAGGATGTCCTCGCGACGCTCGGCCAAGGGAGCGAGATGCACGCTCTCGTGCGCAACGCCGAACAGATCGTCGCCGAGGTCTCGGTCACTCGTCGCGACGATCCGTGCTCGCACCGCTCGCTCCTCGGCTCCGCCCTCGGGCCGGAAACACCCGCTGGTGAGGACCCGGATCAGGGTGGCTCGGGCAGACGGCGCCAGCGTCTCGAGGCCGTCGACGACCAGGGTTCCGCCCTCGGCGCGTTCGAGCGCGCCCACGAACGGATCCGGCAAGGCCGGATACGTCCCGGCACTGCAGCCGAAGAGTTCGCGCGCCTGAAGCGGCTCCGGCACGGCACCGGTCGTCAAGACCTCGAGCGATCCGCCCGCATCGGCGCTCCACGTATGGATGGCCCGCGCCAACAACGATTTTCCACTCCCCGGCGGCCCGATGATCAGGACGGGTTGTGCGCTGCGGGCCGCCAACATCGCGCGGTCGACGGCACGCTGTCCCAGCGCGCTCACGGCGATGATCCGGTCCTCTCGGCGGCGCCCCACCGTGCGTGTTCGCAGCGCCGCGCTGGCGTCGGCCGCACGGCCGATCGACGGATCGACCGACGTCGCCGCACCCAGGCTCCGTGTACTCTGCGTCGTGGCTCCTTCGGACATTTCCCCTCCCGCCCCGTAGGCATCGCAGCGAGGCTATGTAGAAACACAGTGCTTTGTCAATGAAAATGAGGGCTTGAGCGTTGATTTTGCGATCCGGGGGTTGACCGGCGGCGGCGCCGGCGGCGATGATCGCAGGAATCGATCGGGAGGGCAGGCCCACGGACCGAACCACCGGCACCCAGGCGGGCACGACCGAGGCGGGGCGGCGGCCCGCGCCGCCTGCCCGGATCCTCCGCCTGCCGGACGCGCTCGTCGACCAGATCGCCGCCGGCGAAGTGGTCGAGCGGCCGGCGTCCGTCGTGAAAGAGCTGGTCGAGAACGCGCTCGACGCCGGCGCGCGCCGGCTGCGGATCGACGTGCGAGAGGGCGGCGCGGCGCTGGTGGCGGTCAGCGATGATGGCCGCGGCATGAGGCCGGAAGACGCCCGGCTGGCCCTCGAGCGCCACGCCACGAGCAAGATCGCGTCGGCCGAGGATCTCTCTCGCATCGTCACCTTCGGCTTCCGCGGCGAGGCGTTGCCGGCGATCGCCTCGGTCTCGCGGCTACGGCTGCGCAGCCGCGCCCGCGGCGCCGAGGACGGCATCGAGATCGAGATCGAGGGCGGCAAGCGGATCGGCGAGCGCACGGCGGGGGGACCCGAGGGCACCCGCATCGAAGTCGTCGACCTGTTCTACAACGTGCCGGCACGGCGGAAGTTCCTGAAGACCGCCGCGACGGAGTGGGGCCACGTCGCCGAATGGTTGGCGCGTTCGGCGCTGGCGCTGCCGGCGATCCACTTCGATGTGCAGCGCGATGACCGGGCGGCCGTGCACTGGCCGGCCGTTGCCGATCCGCTCGACCGGATCGCGGCGGTGCTGTCCGAGCGCGATGCCGAGGGGCTCGTGCCGGTCACCGGCGAGGACGGGGCGCTGCGGCTCGAGGGCTTCGCATCGCGTCCCGATGCCCATCGCCCGACCGCCGCCGGGCTGCACCTGTTCGTCCAGCGGCGTCCGGTCCGTGACCGGCTGCTGCGCCACGCACTGCTCGACGCCTACCGCGACGTCCTGCCGCGCGGGCGCTTCCCGTCCGCTGTCCTGTTCCTGGACCTGCCGCCCAGCGCCGTCGACGTGAATGTCCATCCCGCCAAATGGGAAGTTCGCTTCGCCGATCCCCGCGCCGTGCATCGCCTCGTCGCTCGTGCGGTGCGGGAGGCCCTCGGGGCCAGACAGTGGCTGATGGCCGCGCCGAGAGCCCTGACGCGCCCGGATTCGCCGGCGCCGGCGCCGCCCGGAGCGGCGGAGATCGTCCGGGAACGGCTGTCGCCGGCGAGCGCGGGCAGCACCGCGACGACGGACTGGGTCTTCGCCGGCGGCGCCGCGGCGGTCCCGAGGACGGCCGACGCGGGCGGGGAGGGCGCCCTGCACGCAGGACCGGCCACCGCCGCGACACCGGGGCTCCGCTTTGCCGCGCTGCGCCCGCTGGGCCAACTGCTCGCGACCTACCTGCTCCTCGAGGGCCCCGACGGACTGGTGCTGGTCGATCAGCACGCCGCCCACGAGCGCGTGCTGTACGAGCGGCTGCGGGCATCCTGGCTCGCCGGATCGGTGGCGCGGCAGGCGCTGCTGCTGCCGGTCCCGGTCGCCCTGTCGCCCGACCGGGCGGCGCGGCTCGTCGAGGCGGGGCCCGCACTCGAGCGGCTCGGCTTCGAGTTGGATCCGTTCGGCGCGAATGTCCTGGCCGTTCGAGCGATCCCGGCCGAGCTGGCGGGACAGGACCCCGCCGCCTTGCTGGCGAACCTCGCCGAGCGACTCTCACCGGACACCGGCGCGTTGCCGGCCCCCGAGGCGGCGGATCTGCTGTTTGCATCGCTCGCGTGCCACGCAGCCCGCCGGGCCGGCGAACGCCTCGACCCGCGCGAGCAACAGGCGCTGCTCGCCGCGCTCGATGCGATTCCGTGGGTCGCCACCTGTCCGCACGGCCGCCCGGTCGCGATTCCGGTCTCGCGCAGTGAGATCGAGCGGCGTTTCGGGCGCGCGTAGCGACGACCCCTACCTTCTCGTCGATGACGGGATCGTGTGCGCAGACGGGGCCGCCGGTGGTGGTGGTGACGGGACCGACGGCGTCGGGCAAGACCGCCGTCGCGATCGAACTCGCGCTGCGTTTCGGCGGCGAGATCGTCAATGCGGACTCGGTCCAGGTCTTCCGCTATCTCGATATCGGCACCGCCAAGCCGAGCCTCGCCGAGCGGGCCCGGGTTCCGCATCACCTGCTCGACGTCGTGACGCCGGATGTGCCGTACAACGCCGGCCGCTACGCGCGCGAGGCGCGCAGCGCCGCCGCGGCGATTCATGCGCGCCGCGGCGTGGTCTTCCTGACCGGCGGAACCGGCCTCTACATCCGTGCGTTCCTCGAGGGCCTCATCGAAGACGCGCCGGCGAATCCGTCGCTGCGCGCGGAACTCGAGCGCGAGGCTGAGTGCGCCGCGGCCGAGGGCGACCCGCACCGGCTCCATCGCCGGCTCGCCGCCGTGGACCCCGAAGCGGCCCGCGCGATCCATCCGAACGACCGGCGTCGCCTCGTCCGTGCGCTCGAGCTGGGCAGCCGAACGGGCGCCTCGGCCTCGCAGCTGCGCGCGGCGCATCGCTTCACCGACCGGCCGTATCGAGTGCTGTACCTGGTACTCGATCCGGGCGTCGCGCCGCTCGATGCGCGCATCGATCAGCGTGCGGAAGCGATGATCGAGGCCGGCCTGCTACGCGAGTGCCGTTGGCTCCGCGAACACGGCTACGGCCCGGAGCTGCGCCCGCTTCAGTCGATCGGCTATCGCCACATGATGCCGGTCGTCGACGGCGCCGACACGCTGGCGAACGCCCTCGACGGCATCCGCCGCGACACGCGCCGGTTCGCGCGCCGGCAACGGACGTGGTTCCGAGCGGTACCCGGTGCCGAGTGGCTGCACCCGGATGAGCGCGACGTGCTCGCCAAGCGGGTCGCCGAGTTCCTCGACGCGGAGCGTGCGGGCGACCGGTCTGCTCAGTAATCCGCCGGGGAGACGTAGTCGACGCCGAGGCGGGCGCGCGCAAAGCGATCCTCGCCGGAGTCGAACAACGCATTGTTGTTCTCGGCCGGGTCGAAGAGCTGGTTCATGTCGGCATCGAATGGGATCAGCACCAGGCCCGGCAGGAACTCGAGGACGCCGGCGAGGCCGCGCAGCAGCGACGCCCCCATGTTGACGCCGATCGCCCACGGAACTGCCGGCAGCGCGTAGCCGTACTTGACGGCCGGCGTGTCGCCGCTGTTGGCCCAGCGGCCGTACAACGCTTTCGTCGCCACGTACGGCGACAGCGCGAAGTCCACCGGGAACAGCACCAGGTTCTGGACCGAACGCGTGATCGTCTTGGTCGTGGCGTGGGCGGCACCCGGTGCCAGCGCAAGCAGCGGAAGGGCGATGGCACAGGCGAGAGCGGCGAAGCGAAGGCGGCGCGCGGAGCCGGTCATGGCGATCTCCTTGAACGTCCTGGGACGGCACGAGTTCGGAGTCCGGGGCCGGTTCTGACGATCGAAGCGAACGGACAGACCGAGCGGATCCGGGCACGAACAGGTTCCGCAGCAGAGCAGGCTCGGAGACGAGCGAAACCGGCACCCCCTGCAGGCCCACCCGTCGACACCGACCGCAGCCTACTTGCGCACGCGGCCGAATGTCAAGAAACTCCGCCAGCTTCCCGCCGTGCGAAGGCAAAGTTGCGGCACACCGCCGCGCCGTGCGCGCGCCAGGATCCCCATGCCCGCTGTCTCCGCACCCCTGCCGCTGATCGCCATCGTCGGGCGGCCGAACGTCGGGAAGTCGACGCTGTTCAACCGGCTCGGGCGCCGGCGGCGGGCGATCGTCGACGACCAGCCGGGGCTGACCCGTGACCGGCTGGTGCAGGAAGTCGAGGTCGCCGGCCGGCGCGTGCTGCTGGTCGATACGGCGGGCCTCGAGCCGCTGACGGACCGGGACGGGGAGGGCGAGGACCTGCACGACGCCGTCCAGGCCCAGGCGCGCATGGCCGTCCGCGAGGCCGACGCGATCCTGTTCGTCGTCGATGGCCAGACAGGGCTGCTGCCGGAGGACGCGTCGATCGCGCGCGAGCTGCGCCGAACCAGCCGGCCGTTGGTGGTCGTCGTCAACAAGATCGATGCGCCGAAGCACGAGCCGGCGGTCGCGGAGTTCCACCGCCTGGGCTTCCCGATCGTCCGTCCGGTCTCGGCCGAGCACGGGCGCGGCGCGTGGGACGCCGTCGAGGAGTTGGTGTCGGCGCTGCCGCCGGACGCGCCCGCTCGCGACGACGACACCGACCCGGCGTGGCGAGAGGAGGCCGGCGACGGCTCGGTGGCCGACGCGGCCAGCGCGGCGGCCGATCCGATCCGCGTCGCGCTGGTCGGGCGGCCCAACGTCGGCAAGAGTTCGCTCGCGAATCGGCTGCTCGGTTCGGAGCGGATGGTCGTTTCGAGCGTGGCCGGCACCACGCGCGATGCCGTCGACCTCGTCATCGAGCGCGCGGACGGAACCATCGTGCTCGTCGACACGGCCGGAATCCGCCGGCCGGGTCGGCGCGACCGCGTCGGCGAGCGGCCGAGTGCGCTGATGGCCGTCCGGGCGATCGAGCGCGCGGAGGTGGCGCTCGTCGTGACCGACGCGTCTCAGGGCTTCACCGAGGGCGATGTCCAGCTCGCCGGCCTCGTGCGCGAGCGCGGCTGCGCCGCCGGGGTGCTGGTCAACAAGTGGGATCTGGCCGGCGACGACGAGGACGCGAGCCGCCGGGTCCGCGAGGCGATCCGCGACCGCCTGCGCTTCGCCCCCGACGTGCCGGTCCTGCTGGTCTCCGCCCGCACGGGTCTGCGCATCCCGCGCATCTTCCCACTGATCCATCGCCTCGCCCGGGCCGCCCGGTTGCGGATCCCGACGCACGAGCTGAACCGCTGGCTCCAGGAGGCCACGGCCGCGCACGAGCCGTCGATGGCCCAACGCGGCACGCGCAAGCGGCCGCTCAAGTTCTTCTACGCCACACAGGTCGCCGAGCGCCCGCCGACCTTCGTGCTGTTCTGCACCGAGCCCAGCGCCGTGAAGGAGTCCTACCGGCGCTACCTCGAGAACCGCCTGCGCGAGCGCTTCGAGCTCGACGGGGCACCGATCCGGCTCCAGTTGCGCGCGAGACGCAGCAAGGAGCATTAGGGCCGGTTACACTGCGCGGCCCGCGCTTGGCCTCACGACCCGGAGATCCTCTTGGCTCAGCATCGCAAGAACGCGCCCGCGGATACCCTCGAACAGCTCGAGTCGTTGAGCGACCGCCTCGTGCGCTGGGTGTCCGCGAACCCGCTGCTGATCCTCGGGACCGCCGGCGCGATCCTGCTGGCCGCCGCGTCGATCGGCAGCATCCGCGCGTGGCGAGCCTCGGCGGCGGACGCCGCGGCGGCGGAGATGGCCCGGGTGCGCACCGAGTACATCGTGGCGATGGGCGGCTCGGCCACCGACCTGATCGCCCCCGAGCCCGCAAATCCCGAGACTGCGCGGGCGATTCGTACCGAATACGTCGAGCGGTTTCTGAGCATCGTGGAAGAGCACTCCGGAACGCCGGCCCAGGCCTTGGCCGCACTCGACGCGAGCCGGATCTTCGAGGAGCTCGGGGCCACCGATCGCGCGCGAGAGGTCGTCGAGCAGGCCGTGGCGGACCTGCCAGCGTCGTCCCCGGTTCGAGCCGTGGCACTGCGGCGCGTCGCCGTGCTGCACGAGGCGAACAGCGATTTCGAGGCCGCCGCCCGCGCGCATGCCGCGGCCGCCGAGATCCCCGGGTATCCATTGCGCTTCGACGCGCTCGCCGACGCCGCGCGTTGCTGGGCCGACGCGGGACGGCGAGACGAAGCCCTGGCAATCTTCGCGCGCCTGCAGGGCGACACCGCGGACTTCCGGCTGCCGCCGCATCTCGAGAGTCGACTCGCAGAGCTCCAAGCCGCGAACTGAGGCCTGGCTCGCGGCGATCGCGAGGGAGGCACGGCGGGAAGGGAGGCATGGAGGAACTCGCGATCCGCGCGCCGATCCGGACCGGGATCGTTCGCTGCGCCCTCGCGGGATTCTGTTGCGTATTGCTCCTGCCGGGCTGCGCCTGGCTCGGGGTGAGGGCGCAGCGCGAGGCGTTGCAACGATTCGCGCGGGTTCGCGGCGAGGTGCGGGTCGACGTCCCGAGCGAGCAGCCGATCATCGTCGTGTTGCTGCGGCGATCCGAACCCGAAAACGCGCTCGATCCCGAGACCCGCGAGCCCACGTACCGCATCATCGATCACTTCCCGCTCGCCGGTGCCGGCCGCTTCGGGTTCGCGGTGACGCCGGGCAGCTTCCGGCTGGCCGCGTTCGTCGACGAGAATCGCAACCGCAGCTACGACCCCGGCGAACCGGCGTTGTCCCCCCAGCCCCCGTTCCGGCTCGGACCCGGTGAGACGCTCGATGACGTCGAGCTCGTGATCCCGCACGACGCTGCGCTCGCAGAGCACTACGACATCCTCGCGCTCGAAGCGCGCGCCCCTCGCGATCCGCGGAACTTCAGCCTTGGGCGCTTCAGCGTCGCGGGGGACGTCGTCGATCTCGCGGATCCGAGACTCGGACCCGCCAGTGGCCGGCTCGGCCTGTGGCGCTTCGTCGATTTCCTGTTCGAGGTCGGGCCCGGCGTCTACTTCCTCGACGAGTACGACGCCGACAGGATTCCGGTGCTCTTCGTCCACGGGATGGGTGGCTATCCGCAGGAGTTCGCCAACTTGATCGCCGCGCTGGACCGCGATCGCTTCCAGCCCTGGGTGTACTTCTATCCGTCCGGGGTTCGGCTAGAGAGCATCGTGCAACACCTCACCGATACGATCGCCGAACTCCATCTCCGGCACGGATTCGCGTCGATGGCGGTGGTCGCCCACAGCATGGGCGGCCTGGTCTCCCGCGCGTTCATCCACCAGTTGGGCACGAGAGCCGCGAACCTCGACGTTCCTCTGTTCGTCTCGCTGTCGACCCCGTGGGCCGGTAGCGAGTCGGCAGCCAACGTCGAGCGCGCCCCCGAGTCGATCGTCGTCTTCTCGTGGCTCGACATGCGTCCGGGAAGTGAGTTCCTCGAACAGCTCTTCTACCACCCGGGCGAACCGGCGCGCCGCCATGCGCTCTCGTCCCCGACCCAGTTCCACCTGCTGTTCGGATTCCGGCGCGACGAGCGTTCGTTCGGTCCGTCGAGCGATGGCGTCATCAGCGTCCAGAGCCAGGCTCGCCGCGAGGCGGTGCAAGAAGCCCGAACCGTCCTCCCGCTCGACGTCGACCACGCCGGCATCCTGCGCAGCGAGGAGGCAGCAGAAGCTCTCCGCTCGCTTTTGCTCCAGCGCTTCGAGAAACGCCTCTGGCACGCTCGGTGACGGGCTTCGAGTGAACGCCGCGACTCCCGGTCGCCGCGCGCCACGGCAGGGCCCATGCCTCCGCATCGACGTGCCGTCGCCGGGAGGGACTTCGACGTTTTCGTCCAGCGACCGCATCCGGTTTTGCGCCGATAAGAATGATTATGTCAAATAGGATCCATCGGCTCGGGAAGTGGTCCCGGCCGGATCCGCCTCTGCTCGGGGCCACGCCGCCCTGTCTCCCGCGGGGGTTGCTTCGATACTTCGTTGTGCTACTTGGCCTCGCGCCCCTCAGCTCGTCCGCCCGGGCAGCCATCGATCGACGTGACGCAACCCATCGAGCAACTCCGCGAGCGCTTCGCCGCATTCGGACAGGACCACGTGTTCCGGTTCTGGGATGCCCTTGCGCCCGAAGACCGGCAAGCGCTGGCGCAGCAGGCCGCGAGCATCGATCTCGAGGCGCTGCGGCGGGCCTACGAGCGCACGCGCCAACTCGTCGCGCCCGGCCAGAGGCGACTCGAACCGGCACCCGTCGAGCCCCTGCCTTCCCGAGGGGGAAACCGTCAGCGGCGCACCGAGGCTTGGGAACAGGGGAACTCCCTCTTGTCCGAAGGCCGCGTGGCCGCCTTCGTCGTCGCGGGCGGTCAGGGCACGCGGCTCGGCTTCGATGGACCCAAGGGGCTGTTCCCGATCGGTCCGACGAGCGATCGCTCGCTCTTCGAGCTCCAGGCCCAGAAGCTGCGCGGCGCGCGGCGGCGCTGGAACGTCCCGATTCCGTGGTATGTGATGACCAGCGCCGCCACCGACGCCCCGACGCGGAGCTTCTTCGCCACCCACGATCACTTCGGCCTCCCCGCCGAGGACGTGTTCTTCGTGCGCCAGTCGACGGTGCCGAGCCTCGATTTCGAAGGCCGCCTGCTGCTCGAGAGCCCGGGCCGCATCGTGGAGAGCCCCAACGGCCACGGTGGCGCGTTCTCCGCACTCGCCGATTCCGGAGCCCTCGCGGACATGAGACGCCGTGGCGTCGACACGATCTCGTACTACCAGGTCGACAATCCCCTCGCCCCGCTCCTCGACCCGCTCTTCCTCGGCTTGCACGCCCTCACCGGCGCCGAGATGTCCGCGAAGGTGGTGCGCAAGCTCGACCCGATGGAGAAAGTCGGCGTCGTCGCGCAGGTCGATGGACGGATCGGCGTCGTGGAGTACACCGAGATCGATGACGAACACCGCCATCTTCGCGATGCGGACGGGGAGCTCGTGTACTGGGCCGGCAGCATCGCGCTCCATGGGATCGCTACGGCCTTCGCCGAGCGGGTGGCAGCCGATGCCGAATCCCTGCTTCCGTACCACGCCTCGGCGAAGAAGATCCCCGCGATCGATGCGACGGGACGAATGCTGTCCCCTTCCACCCCGAATGGCTACAAGCTCGAGCGCTTCCTCTTCGACGCGCTGCCGGCCGCCGCCGCGAGCGCCGTGCTGGAGGTGGAGCGGGAGGAGGAGTACGCACCGGTCAAGAATGCCGAGGGTCCCGATTCGCCGGCAACCGCCCGGCGCGCACTCGACGACTTGGCGCGACGATGGCTGGCCGCGGCGGGTCTCGAGGTTCCGCGGGACGTCTGGGTCGAACTCGATCATGCACAGATCGACGGCGAGCAAGATCTGCGCGCTCTCGGTTTGCACAATCTGTCGCACGAGGCGATCCGCCTCGTTCCGAGGGAGGGGTGATGGCGATTCGAAAGAGCGCCCCGAAGAAAGCCGGCAAGAAGCCGGCACGGCCCAGCAAGAAGAGCGCGGCGAAGCCGAAGGCCGCGGCCGCCCGCAAAGCGGACACGGCGCGCGGCGGAGAGGCCGCGGCCGGAGGCCGGGCGAGCAAGCGCGCCGCCGGGAAGGCCGAAGCCCCGAAGAAGACCGCCGCGACGACCCGCACGGCCGGAAAGTCCGCACCGGCGGCCCGATCCGCCACCAAGGCCGCCTCGAAAGCCGCCCAGCCGGCGGCCTCCCGCGGCAAGGCGACGCCGCGCGCCGCCAGCAGCGCGCGCAAGGCGGCTGCCCAGAAGTCGGTTGCGAGCGCGGCGCCGAAGACGCCGCCCGCGCGGCGCCAGAAGGCGACCTCCAAGTCCGCCGACGCCGCCCAACCGGCCGCTCCCGCGCGCAAGGCGAGCCGCGCGGCCGCCGGACCGCCGCGGACGGTGGCGGTTACCGTGGGCAGCGAGATCGCCTCGAAGCTCGGACGCAAGTGGAGCTGCTTTCAGTGCGAGGCGAGCTTCTACGACCTGAACCGACCGGAACCCTTGTGCCCCAAGTGCGGCGCCGACCAACGCCAACGACCCAAGGTCACCACGCCGGCCGCCGCCCACCCTCCCGCACCGCGCAAGCAGCCGCGTCCGATGGCTCCGCTCCTCGACGACGAGGACGATGGCACGGTCCGCTACGACGAGGAGTTCGATCTCGGTGTGCGGACCGAGGTCGATGACACCGAGCCGGATCTGTTCGCGCCGGGCGAGGCCGAAGACGAGGACGTGTTCGCCGGCGACGACGATTAGCGTCGAGGGGTTCGAGGGTCCGGCGGCGAACTTCTGAGACAGGACCCTAGAGCGTCAGCAGTCGCCGCAAGTGAAGCTCGAGGCCGGTCCCGGTTTCACTGCGACGGGTGGCCAGCTCCTGTTCGATCTCGCGCAGTGCGGCTTCCGCCTCCCCGAGTGCAGCGCCCACTTCCCGGTGCGTGCCACTGCGCCGGCGGACGCGCTCGTACTCGTCGATCTGATCGCCGAAGAAGCCGCGTTCGCGCGCCACGACCCGCTCGCTGCGAACGCCCTGGTAGCGCCGGGTGAGTGCATCGACTTCGGTGCGGTAGGCCGCGGCAAGCGCCAGCAGATCGTCGTGCTCGTAGCCGGACAGTGGACGCGCCGCTTGCTCCTGCTGCTCGGCGACCAGGTTGCGCCGGTAGTTCCACGCGCCGGCTCCGACGGCCAGGGCGAGGATGACCAGCAGCAGACCGAGGTGAGCGCCGCCGCCGCAACGTCGCCGGGTCGGGTTCGTCATGAAAGACCTCCGCCGATCCGTTTCGGTCGGCCGGGCGGCTTGCTTCAGCGCGAGGCCGGCTCCCGCCAGGGTCCCGGGGCGTGATCCCGCAGGAACGCACCGAGCTCCGCGCGCGTCGGCAGTCCCCCTTGTGCGCCGAGCGCGCGGCAGCTGATGGCCGCCGCCGCATTGGCCGCGCGCAGCAGCGCCTCCGGCCCGAGACCCTCGAGGAGCCCCCAGATGAAGGCGGCGTGGAAGACGTCCCCGGCGCCCGTCGTGTCGCGCGGGGCGATCGGGAACGCCGGACTCGCGAACTCGCGGTCCCCGAGGCGCGCCAGGCAACCGAAGTCGCCGAGCGTCACGACCGCCATCCGCGCTCCGTTCGCGACGAGCCGCACGAGTCCTTCTCGGACGCCACCCGTGTCCCCGAGCGCTTCCGCGACTTCGCGCGAAACGACCGGGAAATCCGCCAGCGCGAGCAGCCTCTCGGTTCCGGCGTCGAGTGCATCGACGTCGAGCACGACCGGTACGCCCGCATCGCGTGCCCGCTGCGCCGCATGAGCCGAGACGTCCGGGTCATCGCCATCGAGCAGGACGCAGCGAGCGCGGGCGATCTGCGCGTGCGGCACGTCTTCGAGTCGCAGGCGCAGGCGCGGATCTCGGTACCAGAGCACCGTGCGCTCGCCGTTCGCGCGATCGACGAGGATCGTCGCAAGGCGCGTCGCGGCGCCCGAGACGCGGCGTACGCCGGTGACATCGATCCCGGCCGCGGCCAGCGGAGCGAGCACGACGTCGGCGGCGCCGTCGGTTCCGGTGGCTCCGATGAAGGCGCCGCGCAGGCCCAGGCGCGCTCCGGCGAGCAGCGCGGTCGCCACCTGCCCGCCCGGCAGCACTTCGTAGGCGAGCATCGCTTCCTTGCCGCCGAACCGCGGCAGGCCTTCGACCGTGCAGACGTGGTCGATCGAGCACTGGCCGATCCCGAGCAGATCGAGATCGGACGCACCGGGGCGCGGGCACGGCAGGACGGCGCTCATGGCGAGAGCGACCGATACACATGTCGGCTGCGCAGAACCCGCTTCACGTAGGCGCGCGTCTCGGCGTACGGGATCGCTTCGATCCATTCGTCGTCGGCGCGTTTCGGCGCCGCCAGCCATTCCGACACCGCGCCGGGACCGGCGTTGTAGCTCGCGATCACGGCCGGCAGATGGCCCTCGAAGCGCCGGAACAACCGGTCGAGATAGTGGCTGCCGAGTCGCAGGTTCGGGCCCGGGTCGAGCAGAAGGGCCGGCGCGAACGCTTCGATGCCGAGCTCACGCGCCAGACGCGATCCGGTGTCGGGCATGATCTGCAGCAGCCCGAGCGCCCCGGTCACCGACACCGCATCGGCTCGATAGCGGCTCTCCTCCCGCATCACGGCCGCGACCAGCGCCGCGTCGATCCGCGCGTCCCGCGGCAGCGCCGCGCGCAGGAGATCCCCGTACGCGTCGGGCCAGGCGAGCCGCCAGAGCGCCGCCGGGCCGGCGGCCGGCCCGCGAGCGAGCGGCTCCCGGTAGGCGCGCTCCACCAGCGCCTGGGCGGAATCCCAGCTTCCGGCCGCGACGTAGAGGGCGCCCAGCGCAAGCCGGTCGGCGAGCCCGCGCGCCCGCGTGTCCAGCCGCGTCAGCTCGGCCTGCGCGTCGGCGTCGAAGCCCGCGGCGAGCAGGATGCGCGCCGGCAGCAGGTCCGCCTCCTCGAGCGCCGAAGGGCCGGCCGGGATCGGCCGAACCGACGCGCCGGCCGCAGGCCCCCGCTGTGCGGCGCGCCAGCCGTAATAGGTAAACGGATACTCTGCGACGATCGCCGCCAGCGCGACCGCCCCCGGCTTGCCGCCCTGCGCCCGCGCCTGCCAGTAGCGCGCCCCGAGGCGTTCGAGGGGATCCGTCTGGCGGGCGGCGAGGGCGGCCATCCCGCGCTCCGCCTCGGCCACGTCGCCGGCAGTCCAGGCACGCCAGGCGAGCTGCCAGAGCGCCTCGAACGCGATCTCCTGCGTCGCGTCGGGATCGTTGGCGACCGACACGAACAGCAGCCGCGCCGGTTCGCTCCGGCCGCGGCCGGCATGGAGCAGGCCTGCGAGGTGCCGCGCCCAGGCCGACGTCGCACCGTGGGACTCGGACCCGAGCGTCTCGAGCGCTCGGATCGACTCCTCGACGGCACCGCGCCGGGCCTGCGCGCGCGCACGCCAGAGCCGGGCCACGGGCTGGCGGCCGAGTCCGGCGAACGCGCGCTCGGCCTCGTCGTAGCGGCGCAGCCGAAACAGGCAATGCGCCCGACGACTCGCCGCGTGCTCGCGATCCGCGCCGGCAAGACCGCTCGCCAACGCGGCCTCGTAATCGGCGAGAGCGGCTTCGCTGTGCTGGAGCGCAAACAGGCGATCGGCCCGCGCGCGATGATCGGTGGCGCGGCGCAGCGGGGCATCGCGCTCGAGCGCGGCGAGTCGCTCTCCCGCCACGCGCGCCGCGTCACTGACGGGCGCATCGATCCAGAGCGCGCGCAGTTCCGTCGTCGCCGCCTCCGTCTCTCCGGCGATCAGGAGAGACTCCGCCAGCAGCAGCTGGAGCGGCTCGGCGCGCCCGGCCCCAGGACCGCGCTCGAGCGCCTGCCGCCAGGCCGCGCGCGCCCCGGCCTCGTCGCCGGCCGCCCGCCGCGCGTATCCGAGCGCCTCGTAGAGCGCCGCTTCGACGAACGGGGAGGCACCCCGCCCGCCGAGCCCCTGGCGCAGCGCGCGTTCGGCGGCGGCCTCCTCCCCCGCCGACAGCCACACGCGGGCTTCGAAGAGCCTCGCGTGCGCGGCGATGGCCGGAGCGCTCGCCGCAGCCTCGACATAGGATGCGGCCGCCGCGGACGCTTCACCGGCTTGCTCCGCCGCACGCCCCGCACGCAGCGCCGCCGCCGCAGTGGCCGCGGACTCCGGGAGTTCCGTCGCAGCGGGCGGCGCCCAGCCGAACGCGACGAACAGCGCGACGAACGCCAGCCCGCCGGACCTCTGCCCACCCGCCCGGCGCTTCGCTCGCCATCCCTCCATGGCCGGGAGTGTGAGCGAGACGGCTGCGAGCGTCGAGCAGGAGCGCGCGGCCCCATCCGTTGTCCCCGTCGTCGCGCTCGGATAGGTTCGTCTCGCTTTGTCGCCGACGCGCCCGACCCGCTTGCGCTCCGTCCTCGCGCTCGGCCTGCTGATCGCCTGTGTCGGCGCGTCCGAGGCCCCGCCGGGAGCGTCGGCGCCGCCGGCGACGGAGCCGGATGCGACGGAGCCGGACGCGACGGCACTGGCGCCGCTCGTCCCGACCCCCGCCCCGCCCTCCCCGCCCCGGCTCGCGCTGTGGGTGCCGTGCGAAGGTTCGCTGCGGGTGCTCGACGATCCGGCGCGGATCAGCGCGCTGCTCGCCGATGCCCGGTCGCTCGGTGCCACGGATCTGTTCGTCCAGGTCTATCGGGGCGGGCGGGCGTGGTTCCCGTCGGCGATCGCCGATGCAGCTCCTTACCGAGGGACGTTCGAACGAACCGGGATCGATGCGCTCGGGCAGCTCCTCGAAGAAGCCCAGGCCGCCGGCCTGCGCGTGCATGCCTGGATGAACGCGCTGTCGCTATCGACGAATCGCGACGCCGCGCTGCTCGCCCGGCTCGGCCCCGAGGCGCTGATGGTCGATCGCAAGGGCCGCAACGTGCTTTCGTACCCGGAGCTCGACTTCCCGCAACCGGATCGAGGCTGGTACCGGATGGGAACTCCGCAGGTGTGGCTCGATCCGGCCGCGCCGACGGTCGTGGAGACACTGGTGGCGCTGGTCGAGGAACTGCTCGCCCGCTATCCGGCGCTCGACGGCGTCCACCTCGACTACATCCGACATCCCGATGTGTTGCCGTTCATCCCCGGCTCGCGCTTCGGCGTCGGAATGGACTTCGGCTACGCCGCAGCGTCTCGGGCGCGTTTCCAGAGCGAAACCGGCCTGCTCGCCCCGCTCGGTCACTCGCTTGCCAATGCCAACGAGTGGGACGCCTGGCGCCGTGGGCGCGTCACCGCGGTCGTCGCACGCATCGCGGCGGCGGCTCGGACGGCACGGCCCGGCATCGAACTCTCGGCTGCGGTCTGGGCGTATGCCGATCGCGCCTATCTCGCGTTGTTCCAGGACTGGCGCGGCTGGCTCGATGCCGGTTTGCTGGATTTCGCCGTGCCGATGGCGTACACGCTCGATGACCACTTGTTGCGGCTGGTGGCACGCAGCGCGCTCGGGGGCGTGGGAGGCGAGCGGGTCTGGATCGGGCTCGGATCCTGGCTGTTCGAGAAGGAGCCCGAGCGTGCGCGGGCCCAGCTCGATGCGATCCGGTCCCTTGCGCCGGCAGGAATCTCGCTGTTCTCCTACGATGCGATCGCGCAGACTCCTGCCCTGCGCGATCGCCTTGCCGTGGCGCCTCCCGGTGACTGAGGATCCGCTCGCTGGCTTCGACTACGACCTGCCGCCCGAACACATCGCCCAGCAGCCCGTCGAGCCACGAGAGGCCGCCCGGTTGCTGGTCCTCAGCCGACCACACGGCCTCACTCAACACTCTACGGTGTCCGCTCTCACGCATTGGCTGCGCGCGGGCGACCTGCTCGTCGTCAATACGACCCGCGTCCTGCCGGCGCGGCTGCGCGGCATCAAGGAGGCCAGCGGCGGGCGCGTCGAGGCCCTGCTGCTCGGGCCCGACGCGTCCGGCTCCGGATGCTGGCGGGCACTGCTCCGCGCTCGCGGGCGGCTGCGGGCCGGGCTTCGGCTTCGCTTCGGGGCCGGGGCCGCCGCTTTCGACGCCGAGTTGTGCGCGGTGCGCGGAGGCGGCGAAGTGCTGTTGCAGGTCGCGGACGGTGTCGATCCGTATCGGGCCGGCGAGCCGCCGCTCCCACCGTACATCCGCCGCCCGCTGCGCGACCGGGCGGATGACGATCGCTACCAGACCGTGTTCGCCACCGTGCCGGGTGCCGTGGCAGCCCCGACGGCGGGGCTGCACCTCGGATCCGAGCTGCTCGCCGAACTCGATGCGGCCGGCATCGAGCGCGCGGACGTGGTGCTCCACGTCGGTCCCGGCACGTTCCGCCCGCTCTGCCGCGAGACCTTCATCCGCGGCGCCCTGCACGCGGAACCGTTCGAGCTGCCTCCGGCGACCGCCGACGCCGTCGCCCGCACTCGCGGGCGCGGCGGGCGGGTGATCGCCGTCGGCACGACGACCACCCGGGTCCTCGAGGCCTGCGCGAGCGGCGATCGACAGGTCGCCGCCGGCCGGGGCGAGACGGACCTGTTCCTGCGTCCCGGCTCCCGCTTCCAGGTGATCGATGGGCTGCTGACGAACTTCCACCTGCCGCGTTCCTCGCTGCTGCTGCTGGTCGCGGCGTTCGCCGGCCGCGAGGCGGTGCTCAGCGCCTATGCCGAGGCCATCGCGCGCGGCTATCGCTTCTACTCGTACGGCGATGCGATGTTGGTCCTGTGATGCGCGCTGGCTTCTCGTTCACGATCACCGCCCACGACGACGCAGCCCGCGTCGGTGTGCTCGCGACGCCTCATGGGGACGTCCCGACGCCGGCCTTCATGCCGGTCGCCACCTATGGGGTCGTGCGCGGCGTCGACGCCGCCGCGCTGCGCGCGATCGGGGCGACGATCCTGCTCGCGAACACCTTCCACCTGCACGAACGGCCCGGCGAGGAGGCCGTGGCCGCACTCGGCGGCCTGCATGGCTTCACCGGCTGGCGGGGGCCGTGGCTCACCGACAGCGGCGGCTTCCAGGTCACCTCGCTCGGCGCCCGCTGTCGCGTCGACGAGGACGGCGTCACCTTCGCCTCGCCCCGGGATGGACGCCGCCGCCGGCTGACCCCCGAGCGGGCGGTCGCGATCCAGGAGTCGCTTGGCCCGGACATCGCGATGGCACTCGACGAATGCCGGCCGCTGCAGTGGCTCGGGACCGATCTCGCGGACCCCGCCGTGCGCCAGCGCCACGAGGCCACGCTCGGACGGACGCTGCGCTGGGCGAAGCGCTGCCTGGCGGCCCGCCGCCGCTCCGACCAGTGGCTGTTCGGGATCGTCCAGGGGGGCGTCTTCCCGGATCTGCGCCGCGCCAGCGCCGAGGCGACGGCCGCGCTCGGCTTCGACGGCTACGCGCACGGGGGTCTCGGACTCGGGGAAGAGTCGGCTCGGCGCCTCGACCTGGTGGCCGCGGCGAACGAAGCCCTGCCCGCCACGGCGCCGCACTACCTGATGGGCCTCGGACGGCCGTCCGATCTGCTCGGCGCGATCGCGCAGGGCACCGACCTCTTCGACTGCGTCGTGCCGACGCGCAACGGCCGCCATGGGGTGCTGTTCACCAGCGCGGGGATCCTTCGCATCCACAACGCGCGCTTTGCCCGCGATGGGGACCCGATCGACCCGGCCTGCGACTGCCCGACCTGCCACACGCACTCCCGCGCCTATCTCCGCCACCTGCTGATGGAGAACGAGATGCTCGGCGCGCGGCTGGCCTCGCTGCACAACCTCCGCTTCTACTTCCAGCTGCTCGAAGGCGCGCGGACAGCCATCGCGGAAGGGCGCTTTGCGGTCTGGCGCCGTGCGCAGGCAGTGGTGGATTCCCCCGTCGCCTGAGTGGCCGACGCCGAATCCCTGCCCCAGCGCGGGCTTGCACGCCGGTTGCACCTCAAGCGCACGTGCCCTTGCGCCGATCCCTGCTGAGGCCGATCGCGACCGAAGGAGACCCGTCCGCATGTCCGAATCGCTGGGATCCGAGCTGTTCCGGGGCCTCCAGATCCGCATCGCGGCGGCCGGTGGCGCTTGCGCGGCCCTGGCGAGCGGGGCCGGCATCGTCGTCGTGTCGCGGACCGGGAGTCCTGGTCTCGGGATCGCCGTCGCTCTCGGCGCGGCGCTGCTGAGCGCCGGCGCGCTGGCGCTCTTCCTCACCCGCCGCCTGCAGCCGATCACACGCGCGCTCGACGTCCTCCAGCGGCTCGGTCGTGGCGAGATCGCCGCCCGTGTCGATCTCGACGCGATGGGCGGCCTGGCGCCGCTCGGCGAGCAGGTCAACCGCATCGCCGAGAGCTTCGGTGTCATCGTCGAGCGGCTGCAGAGCGTCGCTGCCCGCATGCATCAGCTTCCGCTCCGCTTCGGGACGGGGCTCGGCGAGATCGAACGGGCGAGCGAGGAGCAGGAAGAAGCCGTGGAAGAGACGGCTTCGCTGATGGCCGACATCAACGCGTCGATCAAGAGCATCGATCGCGAGGTGGAGGCACTCTCCAATGTCACGGAGGAGGCCTCGAGCTCGATCCTCGAAATGGGCTCCTCGATCGACGAGGTCGCGCGCAGCGCCGGCTCGCTGCACCAATCCGTGGATTCATCGACCGCCTCGATCCACCAGATCAGCGCATCGATCCGTCAGGTTGCCGAGAGCGCCGACGCGGTCGAGGCGATGGCCGAGGAGGCCGCCGCCGCCATCACGCAGATGGATCGCGCCATCCAGCAGGTCTCCGAGCACGTGCGGGAGGCTTCGCAGCTCACCGAGCGCGTCTCGCACGAGGCGGAAGACGGCTCGAACGCCGTGGCGGAGACCGTCGACGGCATCGAGACGATTCGCGCGCTCACCGGCGAGGCTCGCGACGTCCTCGAGCGGCTCGTGCACCGGATCGGTGAGATCGGTGAGATCCTGACGGTGATCGGTGCGATCAACGAAGAGACCAATCTGCTGTCGCTGAACGCTGCGATCATCGCGGCGCAGGCCGGCGAGCAGGGCAAAGCCTTCGCGGTGGTCGCGACGCACGTGAAGACGCTGGCTCAGCGGACCGCCTCGGCCACGCAGGAGATCGACCGGCTGATCGGGGCCGTGCAGGAGGAGTCCCGCAATGCCGTGACGGCCATGGGCAGCGGCATGGAGGCCGTCGAGACCGGAGTCCAACGCTCGCGCCGGGCCGGCACGGCGCTCGAGACGATCCGCAGCTCCGCGCACGAGGCCAGCTCCCGCGTCTCCGAGATCGCCCGGGCGGCCAGCGAGCAGACCCGGAACTCCGCGCACGTCGCGCAGGCTGCGCAGCGCACCAGCGAGATGATCCAGCAGATGTCGAGCGCGCTCTCGGAGCAGCGCAAGGCCGGCGACAGCCTGCACCGCAACGCCGAAGCGGCCCTCGAACTGTGCCGGCAGGTCCATCGTTCCACCGAGGAGCAGCGCAGCTCGAGCCGCTTCGTGCGCGAGAACATCGGCTCGATCACCGACATGATCCGGGCTTTCCAGGAGAACACGACGAATCACTCGCGCGCCAGCGACGCCGTCTCCACCACTGCCGCTCGCATCCTCGAAGTGACGCAGAAGACCACGGCGAGTCTGCCGGCGCTGGCCGCGCTGGTGGCGG
The DNA here is from genome assembly GCA_900696485.1 of uncultured Pseudomonadota bacterium. Taxonomy (GTDB): domain Bacteria; phylum Myxococcota_A; class UBA9160; order UBA9160; family PR03; genus CAADGG01. The sequence continues at coordinate 31,484 of CAADGG010000033.1, read as the reverse complement.
AACTGCAGCGCGAGTCCGAGGAGCTGAACGCGGAGCTCACGCCGTTCGCGACGGACGGCGCCTAGCCTCCCCCCGCGTCGCTTCGGTCGCCTCGGTCCGCCGGGCTTCCACCGCCACCGAGAGGCCGGCCAGAAACGGCTGGTCCTCGCCGAGGGCGGCCGGCAGGATGCGCAGGTTCGCTGCAAGATGCGGCCAGATATGAGCCGCCACCTGTTCGCGGATCGGCGCGAACGCCAGCGCGTCCCCGGCAGCGACGGCGATCGTGCCGAGCACGACCGCCTCCGGAGCCAGCGTCATCACCAGCGCCGTCACGCCCCGAGCCACGTAGTCGCACCAGCGCGCGAGCTCGGCCCGCGCAAAGCCGTCGCCCTCGTGCGCCGCTGCGACCAGTTCGACGGGGCTCACGTGTTCGCGCCCACCGGCCAGCGCCGCGACGCGGCCGTCCTCCGGAACGATCTGCCGCAGCCTGCGCGTCCACGCAGCCCCCCCGACGTAGGCCTCGAGACAACCGCGTTGCCCGCAGGCGCACGACTCTCCCTCCCAGACCACCGGGACGTGACCGACCTCCCCGGCGCTCGCGAGCACGCCACGGTAGAGCTGGCCGTCGAGGATCAGACCGCCGCCGACGCCGGTCGACATCGTCAGGTAGGCAACGTGTCGCAAGCCGCGCGCGGCACCGAAGTTCCATTCGGCGAGGGCGCTGGCATTGGCATCGTTCTCGAGGAAGACCGGCCGCCCGAGCGCCTCGCCGAGGGCCTCGACGATCGCCACGTCACGCCAGCCCGGCAGGTTCGGCGGCAACAGCACGACGCCGGCCTCGGGATCGAGCGGCCCCGGAGCCGTGACGCCGACCGCGGCCACGTCCGCGAGCGTCGCACCGACCTCGCCGACAACTTTGCGGACGTCTTCCGCGAGCCGCGCGAGATCGTCCTCGGCGCACCCGGAGGGCTCCGTGGGACGTCGGCGACGCGCCGCGATCCGCCCGGACGCGTCGCCGGCGGCCACCGCGACCTTGGTCCCGCCGATGTCGATGCCGACCAGCAGCTCGTCCTTGCGCGCCCCGGACATGGCCCCGCCCCTCCTCGCCGATGCGCAAGGCTAGCGCGAGACGTGCGCAGGCGACGGCCCTTCTGGCGTCCGGCTCAACCCTTTCCGGCGCCTGGCCGATTCAAGGGGAGACACGGCGGCCCCCGTTGGCCGTCAGGAGGAGGAGGTCCATGTCGGTTCGAACTCTCGCCCTTCCCGCCCGACGCCTCGCGCTCGCGGCGGCGCTGCTCGGGCTCGGCAGCCTCGCGTGCGCGGTCGGCAGCCAGACCGCCCGGGAGACCGATTTCTACGAGATCCAGAAGCACTACACCCAGATGATCCGTTGGTCGCAGTTCGACCGGGCTCGCAACTTCGTCGAGACCGACGGACTCGGTTCGTTCTCGGATCAGACCCGATCCTTCCGAGACGTGCGCTTTACCGACTACGCGATCCACGGCGTCGAGTTCAGCGAAGACGGCGGCGCGGCCAAGGTGCTGGTCACGTACTTCGCCTATCTGCGCACGGCTCCGGTAGCGGTCGCCTACGAGGAGCAGCAGGAGTGGCGGCGTCCGGACGGACGGCTCTGGCGGGTCCGCTCGAACTTCGAGCAGCGCCCGGTCGAACCGGGTGAGGGCGTCTTCTGAGCCAGGCAGTCTCTTATGTGCCGGAGGCGCACGGCCGTCGCACGATCCTCGTGGTCGACGACACGCCGCTGCTGCGCGAACTCGCGGCCCTGTTCCTGGCCCGCGCCGGCCGCGTCTTCACGGCCGCCAGCGGCGAGGAGGCGCTGACCTTGGCCAGCGTGATCCGTCCGGACCTGGTGTTCGCGGATGTCTCGATGCCCGGTCTCGGTGGAACCGAGCTGTGTCGTCTCCTCAAGCGCGACCCGCGGCATCAGGGGGTTCCGGTCATCCTGCTCACCAGCAGTGACGCAGCCAGCGAGCGCGAGAGTGCCATCCGCGCCGGAGCCGACGACGTGATCCCCAAGCCGGTCGAGCGCCTCCATCTGCTCGAGGCGGCACGGCGCCTGTTGGCCGAGTCCCCGCTGCGCGGACTGCCCCGCATCTCGATCGATGCTCCGGTGGCCTTGCGCAAGCGACGCAGCGAATGGCGCGGCACGGCCCGGAATCTCTCGCGCGGCGGCGTATTCGTCGAAACGGACCAGACCCTCACCACACGCACGGAGTTGGACCTGGCCCTCGATCTGCCCGAGACCCCGCTCGCGCTGGCTTCGACGGCGCAGGTGATCTGGGCGCGCCCGTCCGCTCCGGACCAGGCGGCGGGCATGGGGTTGCGTTTCCTCGGCCTCGATCGCCGGATGGCGCGACAACTGATGGAGTACGTCGACGAGCGCGTGCCGACCCAGCTTGCCGACCGGGAGGGAGACCGATGACGAACAGCATGTGCCGCAGCTTGATCGCGGGAATCGCCGGAGCGCTGATCGTCACGCTCTCCCTGCCCGCTGGCGGGCAGGAGACGACAGGGCACTCGTCGACCGCGGCTCCCGCCGCGGATCCGATGGACTGGTCCGAATGGATCAGCGCGCTCGCGGAGAGTCGCGAGAAGGTGCGCTCCTTGCGCGCCACGGTGGCGAAGATGGATGCCGAGGTCTCCCGGATGCGATCGCGTCGCTATCCGCGCGGCGAAGAGAAAGAGCGGCTGCTCGCCGCCTCGGAGCGGGCGAACGCGGCACTCGCCGATGCCGAAGCGGCCCATCCCGCGCTGCTCGAGCAGGCTCGCCAGGCCGGCGTTCCGGCGGGCTTGCTGCAGGACTTCGAAGAGCTTCCGGCCGCCAGCCGCTGACCGCCCGCGAATCGGCGCCCAGCGCCGGGCGGGCGGGCTCCGTCCGCCGACCCCTCGGCGCCCGGCTCGTTCCGCGTCCCACGTTCAGCGCGGGCGCTCGAACTCCTCCTCGAACGGCCAATCGGAAGAAGAGTGCCGCGCGCGCGGCTTGATCACCGAGAGCACGCGATCCCCCTGTCGCACCACGGTGATCTTGCGCGTCACCAGCGAGTCCCGGGAGCGAGCGCGCACCCGCTCCACGATGACCGGTGCATCCGAATCCGGATCCGGGGTCACGTCGAGGATCGGCACCGGCGCATCGACCGTCTGGCGCCGCGTGGTCCGGCGCCAGCGCGGGCCCTCGCTCGTGTCGACGCGCCGGCGTCCGACCTGCTCGCGCTCGGACTCGAGCGCGATGCCGTCGAGCGGATGCGTGCGGCGCGGCTCGACGATTTCGATCGGCTCGGTGTCATCGGCTTCGTTCCGCGTCTGCACACGGAGCCCGTCGAGGCGCTCGGCGAGTCGATCCGCGTGGATCTGCTGCGCGCTCTGATCCGTCGGCGTGAAGCGGCTGTAGTCCTCGAGGCGCTCCGGGAGGATCTCCGTGGCCCCGGATCGGTAGCGGTCCGGGATCCGTTTCACGTCGTCGGCAAAGGCGAGCGTGCCGTCCTCGGTCTCCCAGCGATACAACGCTCCGGCCCGCGCTGGCGCCGCGGCCGACAGCGCAAACATGCCCGCCGCGGCGAACGCCGCGAGCAGGACCCCGGTGCGGCGTGCTGTTCTCGCGGCGCCCCCATCGGACCCGAACCGCCTCGACCTCGACCAAACCGACCTGATCGCACTCATCCGTGTGGAACCTCCAGATGGGGCGAAATCCCCCTCCGGAGAGTGCCACGATCCGTCACCCAGTGACGAGAATTGTCAGTTTCTGGACGAGAAAGACACGCAGGTACGATGCGATCCGGCCGCAGCCCTCGAATCCAGATTCCCTCCGGCACAGCACAAACCGGGCATCCGCCACGACTCGGTCCGAGTTGACCCCCGTCACCCCGGGGACTAAGATCGTCCCGTTCTGTTGCGGGGTAGAGCAGCCTGGTAGCTCGTCGGGCTCATAACCCGGAGGTCGGGGGTTCGAATCCCCCCCCCGCTACCACACAGCACAGACGCCCGGAGACCTCACGGTCCCGGGCGTCTGTTGCGTCGGGCTCCCGGCGCGCGCCTGCCGAGTGGCAGCCGCTCCGGCGGAGCGGCGAGGTCGCGAGCGCGACGGCTCAGCCGGCGCCCCGCTGCTACCTTGCGCGCCTTCATCGGAACGGAATCCCCCCATGTTGTGGAAACAGACAGTCCTCGCACTCGCAGCGCTTCTCGTCCTCGGCTTCGCACCCGGCGCACGCGCCGAAACGGTCACGCTCTCCGCGGTCCAGGACACCACGTTCGACGAGCCGATCGGGCGCGACGACTCCGCCGGCACCGACCCGGCGATGTTTGCGGGTGCAGTCGAGCCCGCGCCGGGCGGAGCCGGGCCGCTCGCGGTGCGCCGGGCGGCGATCACCTTCGACGTCGCGGGGAGCATTCCCGCCGGCGCAAGGATCGACGGCGTCGAGCTGACCCTCTATTGCGACGAGGTCGCGGAGAACACCGACTTCGACGTGACCCTGCACCGGCTGAACTCGGATTGGAGCGAGGACGCGCCGAGCCCCGACAGCGACCGGATCGACAGCGACCGGACTCCGCCGGGCCGCCCTTTCGCCCCGGCCACGAGTGCGGTTCAGACGGTCGGGGCGACCGGCAGCTACCAGTGGGGCTCGAGCCCGGAGATGGTCGCCGACGTCCAGGCCTGGCTGGACTCCGCCGTGTCCAACCACGGCTGGATCCTCCGCTCGGTCGAGACCCAGGCCAGCGCGACCAAACGCTTCGCGACCCGCGAGACCGAGACAGCGGAGAACCGACCGCGCCTGGTCGTGACCTACACGCCCGCCGCAGCGTCGGATCTCTCGGTCACCCCGAACGACAAGCTCCCCCTGCTTCCGCTCATCGCCCTCGCGATCGTCTCGCCGCTCATGCTCCTCGGCGTGGTCATCGCGATGTACAGGATCTCCCTCAAGTCGCCACGCCGCTAGCCGCGACCGTCAAGAAAGGGGTCGGGTTCGTTTCGTCAACTTTTCCCTTCAGGAAAAGTTGACGAAACGAACCCGACCCCTTTCTTGACGACCCTTTTCTCGACGCGGAACGGCCTCGGGCTCAGGCGGCGCCTTGGCGGGGGGGCGTGAACCATTCGAGCAGCGCCAGCGCTGCGACGCCCCCCATGCCCGACAGCAGGAGCCCGGCCGACGGCACCGCGAGCCATTCGAGCGAATCCTTCGCCAGACCGGCACTGCCGAGCTGCACCGCACTGCGCGCGGCGAGCAGCCAGAAACTCGCATAGCCGAGCCCTCCGATCCCGAGCGCCCATGCGATGAGGCTCCGGAGTCCGTTCTTGGGTCGGCGCAGCGACGCGAGCAGCAGGATGCTGCACAACGAGACGACCCCGATCGCGCCGCCGTGCAGATGTGCGCGCTGGTAGTAGCTCCAGCTCTTGTCGACGACGCTCTTCTGCTTTTCCGCATCTCCGGCATAGACGCTGTCCCGAACGGCCTCCGCACGCGCTTCGAGCTCGCCCTTGAGGACGCCTTCGAGCGCACCGAACAACCCCCCGAGACCGAAGCCGAACAAGATCGTCAGCAGTGCGAGCATGGCGCCCCAACGCGAGGCGCGCATCCGTTGGCCGAAATCATCGTGCGTGGTCTTCGACGAGGAACCCATGTCGTATAGCCCTCCTGGTCTGATGGCCGGATGCGGCTACACGCCGCGGAACACCGGCTTGCGTTTCTCGAGGAACGCCCTCGGTCCCTCGACGGCATCCTTCGACATCATCACCTTCATCCCGTGCTGCTGCTCGATCGCGAAGGCATCGCCCTCCGGCAGCATCTCGGTCTCGCGCAGCGTGGCGACGATCGCCTTCACGGCCAGCGGCCCGTTCTCCGCGATCCGCCGCGCAATCTCTTTGGCCTTCCCGAGGGCTTCCCCATCCGGGACGACGTGATTCACGAGGCCCAACTCGAGCGCACGCTGTGCGGGGAGATCCTCCCCGACGAGTAGCATCTCGGCCGCGATCGCGTACGGGATCTGCCGGCGCAGGCGGACGGCCGAGCCGGCCATCGGGAACAGCCCGCGTTGGACCTCGGTCACGCCGAAGCAGGCGCTGCGGCCGGCCACTCGGATGTCCGTTCCCTGCAGGATCTCGGTTCCGCCGGCCCGCGCGAAGCCCTCGGCTGCCAGGATCACCGGCTTCGACGGGCGATAGGTCTTCAGCCACGCACCGAAGATCACGTGCGGCTCCTTGCGCACGCGCTCGATCCACTCGTTGTCGCTGATGCCGGACTGCAGGCGGCCGATTTCCGCGAGGTCCATGCCGGCGCAGAAGGTCTCGCCCTTGCCGGTCAGGATGGCGACGCGCAGGTCCTCGTCGCGATCGAGTTCGAGCCAGGCGTCGTAGAGGCGGCACATCGCCTCCGAGTTCACCGCATTGCGCTTCTCGGGACGGTTCAGCGTCACGACGAGAATCGGGCCTTCGCGTTCCACGAGCACGGCGGGCGGCGACAACGGGGCCTCCTTCGCAGGGTCCGGCTGGCGACGAGAGATCGCGAGGACGGGACCATTGATTACAGAACTCGGCCGCGGTCTCCAACGTCTGGCGCCGATTCTCCGGGTCGATTCCCGAGTGTCGGCACCACGGGGACGGTCGGATGCGCCATCTCTCGACGAGAGCGGTACCCTGCCCGCGCGCCCTTCCACCACGGTCTCGCCCGAATGAACCTGCTCGAAGATCGCGGTGCGCCCCCGGAACCGGGCGCCCCGCGCGCCGCACCGCGGCGCCGCGTCCGGGAACGCCTGCTCGCCCATTTCGACGCTTCGGGGACCCACGCCACCTGGGTGCTCTGGGCGGCGCTCGCCGGCATGTTCGCCACGACCTTCCCGATCACGATCCTGACCGTCTCGCTGCCATCGATCGCCCGGGAGTTCGGCGCGCCGGAGACGACGATGGCCTGGGTGATCTCGGCGCCGATGCTGTTCTCCGCCGTGGCGCTGCCACTGCTCGGCAAACTCGGGGACCTCTACGGCCACCGCCGTGTGTTCCTGCTCGGAACGGCCGGCTCGACGGCCATCGCATTCGCCACGGCGTTCGCCTGGGATCCGGCCTCCCTGATCTCGCTGCGCACGCTCGCCGCCGTGCTCGGCGGCGCCACGCAGCCGACCGCGATGGCGCTGATCTTCGGCATCACCGAACCCAGCCGCCGCGTGCGCGCGATGGGCTGGTGGTCGATGACCGGCGCCGCCGCACCGGCGCTCGGCCTCGCCGTCGGCGGGCCGCTGGTGGATTTCCTCGGCTGGCGCGTGGTGTTCGTGATGCAGGGCGCGTTCACGCTGTTGGCGTTCGCGCTGGCAGCGTTGGTGCTGCGAGAGACACCCCGCCAATCCGCTCGCTTCGACGTCGCCGGCGCCGTGGCCCTCGCCTTCGGCGTCGGCGGTTGCATGCTCGCCCTCGGCAGCGTGCGGCAGCTCGGCGCCGGATCACCCGTCGTCGTGGCCTCCCTCGTGGTCGGGATCGTCGCTCTCGTCGGCTTCGTCGCGATCGAGCGCCGGGTGGCCGCTCCGCTGATGCCGCTCGGATTGTTCGCGGATCGCCGCTTCACCGCGCCGATCCTGTCGAACAGCTTCATGAGCGCCTCCTACATGGGCGCCTTCGTCATTGCGCCCCTGATGCTCCAGGCGAGCTTCTCCCTCTCGATCTCGCTGGCCTCCGCCATCCTGCTGCTGCGCACGCTCTCGCTCACGCTGGCGTCGCCGGCAGGAGGTGTGCTCGGGATGCGGATCGGCGAGCGCGGCGCCGCCGTGGTCGGCTGCGTCGTGATGACGGCCGCGATGGCGGTGCTCTGGTGGGGGGTCGCGGCCGGGATCTTCGCGGCCGTCGCCGTCGGTCTGGTGCTCCAGGGACTCGGCCACGGCCTCGGACTGCCGGCGCTCACGTCCTCGGCCGCGAGCGCCGCCGCCGAGAGCGATCTCGGGATTGCGTCGGCGGTGAACCGCCTCACCGCCTCGGTCGGTGCGGCCTTCGGCATCACCTTGTTGATGCTGATCTACGGAGGGGATGCCACGCCGTCCTCGTTCGCCGCGGCATTCGCCGTCGGTGGCCTGCTCGGTCTGCTGTCGCTGATCGCCGCACTCGCGATGCGGCAGGCGAAGCAGTAGCGACCGACCGCGACCCCTGCGGCCGGTCGACCTCCGACAGCCGCGGCTAGCCGGTCCGAACCGCCGCGGGGGGCCGCAGCAGGTGCCACAGCATCAGGACGGCTACCACCGTCGCGTAGATCCCGATCAGGAAGGTCGCCCCGCGCGGCATGCTGAATGTCGTGAAGTTGGCGATCTGCTTGGCCCCGAGAATCGCCGGAGTGAACGGCTCCATGTGGAACGGCGCCGTCGGATCGAGATTGTGTCCGTACTGATACAACTGGAACACGAATCGGCCCGCGGAAAAGATCGAGAAGTAGAGCGTCAGGGCGGCCAGATCGACGAGAGAACGAACATCCCCGATCACCGCCACACGCAGCGCCAGCAGCACGAGCGCGCCGATCGCGAACGGGATCCAGGCCAGATCGGTGAACTCCGCCCGATCGAGCCGCTTCATCCCGATGTAGTGGTTCAGCGTGTTGATCTCCTGGAGATCGCGGCCCTCGTTGCCGGCCTGGATCGTGTGCGCGTAGATGTCGAGTTCGAGACCCGCCGGGTACTGCGGCGCCACCATGCGGATGTTCCAGAGCGGGTACGCGAAACTCAGCGCCAGCGGGATCACCGCCAGCGCCAACAGCACCCGCGCCCACGGCACCAGCGGACGCTCGAGTGTACGAAGGAAGCGATTCCAGCCTGAATCCATCTCGTTCTCCTCGAAAGCAAACGATCAGACCACGTCACCACGCCGGAAGCGGCCCCAGGCCCAGGTCCAGCTCGTCAGGCCGACGAGGGCCGGCCAGACGAGGCCGAGCGCCAACAGCGCATCCGCCCCGATCCGGTTGGCGAGATAGAACCCGACCGGGCCCAGCGTCGCGAGCGTCGGCTCGGCCGCCGCGAGCAACGCCATCCGCGCGGCCTGCACCGGGTTTAGCGCCGCCAGCAGGAAGACGCCCTCCGCGGGGATCCGCCAGCGCAGCAGCAGCGCGATGCCGGCGAAGTCGAGCAGCAGCACGCCGCCGGCCCACCACAGCAGCAGGACCGTCAGAGCCCGCGTCGGTTGCCGCACGGCGACGGAGGTCGCGATCCCGAGGCCGACGTAAGCGGCGAGCAGCGAAGTGCTGACCGCCATCGCGCGCGCCAGGAAGTTCCACGGGACGGCCTGCCCCCAGGCCAGCGCCGCCCAGAGCGAGAGCGCCGCCATCACCAGCAGCAAAGGGAGGACGAGCGCCGCGAACCGGACAGTACTGACGCCGGCAAGATACGCGCTGCGGCCGATCGGGTTCGCGAACAACAGCTCGAGCGTGCCGTCGTCGCGCGCGCGATTCACCACGAGACCGGTCGCGAGGAGTGCGAGCAGCGGCAGTACCAGGACCAGCGCATGACAGAGCGAGAACAGCACGCGGCCCATGCCGGTGAAGCCGAGCACACTCGACTCGCGTAGACCCACCCAGACGAAGACGATGCCGAGCGCGCCATAGACGGCCATACAGAACGGCAGCCAGCGCGAGCGCAGCACGTCGCTGAAGTCGAGCCGGACGACGGCTGCGAGTTCAGCGAGGCGCATCGCCGGCCGGCCTCCGTTCGCGACTCCGGTCCTGGACCCGCAACGCCGCCTCGTCGAGCGAGATCGCCCCGTCGGTCGTCGCATCGACCGCGCCGAGATCGTAGTTCATCGGCGAGTGCGGCGCGGAGACGAATCCGACCTCGGAAGCCGGAAGCCAGCGATCCTCGTGCACATGGTGGAACCACACCGCGCGCACTCGGACGTCGCTCCGCGTCCGATATCGCAGCAGGCAGCCGGGCTCGTCGAAGCTCGCGGTGTCCCGGTCGACGAACTGCAACTGCGCGGCGAACGCCGGATCGCTGATCAGCATCCGGCATTCGGCGCACGGCTGCCGATCGAAAGCGATCGGCTCGGGGCCCTCGCTGAGGCTGCAGGCAGCGGCAAGCCATCCCACACCGAGCAGCAGGATCCCCCGGATCGCACGTCCGTCAGCCACGAGGCCGCCCGTCCGGCATGGCGCCCAGATCGAGATTCTCGAGATCCCGCACGTTGAGGTTGCGCAGCGACGAGCCGAGTTCCCGGGTGAGCTCCGCGTGCAGCTTCATCTTCTCGGCCGCCGCGACGCTGCGCAGCCAAGGTCCGGCCGCACTTCGCCGAAAACCTCGGGCCCGCAACCACGCGGCCGCCGCGTCGCCATCGGCCCACACCTCGAATGACGCGACACCACAGGCTTCGAGGAACGCCGCCGCCGCTCCTTGCCACGCGAGGCGACCCTCGCTCAGGTACAGCACGTCGTCGACGAGCGGGCGCACTTCCTCGAGCCGGTGCGAGCACAGCAGCAACGTCGACCCGCCGTCGATGGCCTCGAACAGCTCGAAGAACCGCTCGCGGGCCTGGGCATCGAGGCTTCCGGTCGGTTCGTCGAGCACCAGCAGGGAGGCGTCCGACGCGAAGGCGAGCGTGATCAGCAGCTTCTGGCGCATGCCGCCAGACAGGCTGCGAAAGGGCCGTGGGCCGAGTGCTGCAAGATCGAGATCGAGGTGACTCGCCACCGCCTCGAAGCCTCCCCGCCGCAGTTCGCGGACGCCGGCGACGGCGCGCAACAGATCGCGCACCGGCGCCGCAAGCTGCGGAGCGATCTGCGGCACGTAGGCCATCCGATGCGCGACCGCGACGCGCTCGCGGAACGGCGAGTGTCCGTCGAGACGGACGCTCCCCGAGCACGCGACGAGTCCCATCAGCACGCGATTCAGCGTCGACTTGCCCGAACCGTTCGGTCCGACCAGCGCGACGCGGCGGCCGGCCGGCACCATGAAGCTGACCTCGTCGAGTGCGAGCACGTCACCGAAGCGCCGGGTGAGCCCGTGGACCTCAATCTGCATCGGAGGCCTCGGGCGGGCGCCGGGAGGCGGGCGGGCGGCGCATCCGCGGCATCGGATCGACCAGGATCTCCTGCGGCGTAAAGAGCGGCACGATCCGACCGATCGCCTCGACGAAGCCGAGCGCCGGCGTCCCGCGGTAGAAAGCCAGACTCGGCGCTTCGTTCACGAGTGCCGAACTCAGACTGCGCAGTTCGAACGGCACGTCTCCGAAACCGTCGCCATCGAGGTCGTAGCCGGCGTAGTCATCGAAGTCGTTGCCGCGCCATTCGGAATCCAGCGCGTCGCCGCGCCCCTCGACGGTCACCAGGACCTGGTTGTCCCGGAGGATGTTGTCGTAGAAGAGATTCCGGCTCGCCCGGCCATGGAAGATCACGGCCGTGTCACAGAGGCGCAGCTCGTTGTCGCGATAGACGTTGTGATCGGCTTCATCGAGTGGGCTCGTATCGATGTAGATGCCCACCGTGTCGTGCACGAAGGCATTCTCGAGGACGTGCAGATTCCCCGACTCCTTGACCCCGAGGCCGATGCCGGCCGCCCCGCCGGACTTCGCCAGCAGGTTTCCTTGCACCGTGACGTCGCGGCTGTACATCAGGAAGATCGCCGTCACGTTCCCGACGAAGCGGTTGTCCGCGATCGTGTTGCCATGGCTGTACATCAGATGGACCCCGTAGCGTCCGTCCTCGATCTCGTTGTCGCGGATCTCGTTGCGGCTCGAGTACCACACGACCACATCGCGGCCGGCATAGACCCGATTGCCCTCGATCCGCGAGTCGTAGGTTTCCCAGATCCGGATGCCGTCGCCACGCATTCCGAGCGTGCGATCCGGCTCCCCGATCACCTCGTTGCCGACGATCTGCACGCGCCGGGATTTCTCGACGAGGATCCCGAACGTCGCATTCCGGATCCGCACGCCGTCGACCCGGATGCCGGCGCCCTCGACCCGGACGGCCGCGTCCAACAGGTCGAAGCGACCACCGCTGCCATCGACGGTCAGGCCCGACAACGCCGCATCGTCCCCTTCGATCCGGACGGTGGTGCCGGTTCCGACCGAATGGAGGATCGCGGTGCGCGGTCCCCAGAGCCGCACGCCGGCGGGAATCCGCACGGGGCCCTGGTAGTCGCCGGCTTCGAGACAGAACGCATCGCCCGCTCGCGCGCGCGCGAGCCGTTCCGACAACGCCTCGGCCGGAGTCACGAGCCGACAACCTCGGGGCGGGTCCGACGCGGTTCGTGCGACGCCGGCCCCGGGGAGGCCCGCCAGCAGCCAGACGCAAGCGAAGAGTGCGAGGGAAGCGCGCGTGCGATCGAGCCTCGGTCGCTCCCCACATCGCATCGCGCGCGCCTAGCCTCCCGTCGCAGAGCCGCGCCGGCCAGCGAATCCCGGCACTAGCGGGCCGCCGTGCGGGCCGCGTCTCCCTGTCCGTGCGCCGTGCCAGCTCCTTCGCTGCCCTGCTTCGGCTCGACCAGCAGGTAGCCCGCCATCTCGAGATGCAGCGCGGAGCAGAACTCGGTGCAGTACATCGGGAACACGCCGGCGCGATCGGCCTCGAAGCTGACGTTGGCGTGCTTGCCGGGCTCGAGGCTCACGCTGATGTTGTAGGTGTCGATCGTGAAGCCATGCGTGGCGTCCTTGGCCTGTTCGACATTCGTCATGTGCAGGTGCACGGTGTCGCCTTCCCGCACGCGGATGGTATCCGGCTTGAAATGGCTCCGGACCACCGTCATGTAGACGTGCACGCCATCGGGGCCCCGCTCGATCCGTTCCTCTCCCCCCGCCACGGCATACGGGTCCTGTTGCCAGGTCGCCGGATCGATCCCGGCGGGCGTGTAGATCTGCTCGGGATCGATCCGGTCCGCGCGGATGATCTGTGCGTAGTGCGGCTCGCCGAGCGGGATCGGCAGGTCATAGAGCAGCTCCATGGCCTCCCCGCTCGTGTCGATCAGCTGGAAGTTCTGGGGCAGCAACGGTCCTACTTCGGAGAAGCGATCGATCGCCCACTTGTTCATCGCCATCACGTAGCCACCCTGCGGGTTCACGGTGTCGCCATGAGGCGTCGCCAGGTGCCCGACGTTGTAGTGCACCGGGATCTTCTCGAGGACTTGCAGATCCTTCAGCGACCACTTCGCCACCTTCGACTCGATGAACAGCGACGTATAGGCGTTGCCCTGGTTGTCGTACTGGGTGTGCAGCGGTCCCAGCCCGATCTCGACCTGCCCGCGGATCGAGTCCTCGAACGGGAGGATCGGAACGCCATAGGGATCGGTTCCGGCGAAGCGCTTGGCGTCGATGAGCGCCTTCATCTTGGCGAAGCTGTACACGGTTCCGTGCGTATCGAGCTTGCCGGAGATCACCAGTTCCTCGCCATCCGGCGTCACGTCGACACCGTGCGGGCTCTTCGGCTCTCCGACGAAGAACAGTACGCCTTCGTCGATCGCGGTCTGCAACGACAGCACCCGCATCCCCGCGATCTCGATGGCCTTGCCGGCCTTCACCAGCTCCTCGCCACGCCGCCAGTTGACGATGTGGAGATAATCCATGTCGTTCTGGGAGGCGCCGGATTCGAGTGGCGGATTCCCTTCCAGGTTCCCGCCGGTGGCGCGTTCGGTATTGAACGAGTTGAGGAAGGCCCAACCATCGCTCGCGAGCTTGCCGGCATCCGAGAGGTCTTGCATGTACGGCGGCAGTTCGATCGCCCAGGACTCCTCCGGGACGATGCGCCCGGCGCTGCGATCGAACTTCCAGAACGTGACGGCGCCGCGATACGTGTCGTCGTAGCTCTCGATCGGCGCATAGCCGCCTCCGAGCGGCGCCGGGTACTGCGAGCCCTCGATCACGTACTCCGTATTGGGTGTCACGAAGGCGCCGCCATGATCCGAAACGATCAGCGGGTTCACCACGATCTGCTTGGTGGTGAAATCCCGGAGCGAGATCACGGCGATCCGGGCACCGGCCTTGTCGTTGAGGAACAAATACTCGCCGTCGTAGTCACCCGCGGTTTCGCTGAGCGCCGGATGGTGGGTATCCGCCCAGCGCAGCTCGCGACCCGGGCGATCGCCCTGGGCCAGCACCGCACCCGACTGGTCGCCATAGCCATAGCCCTGCCACGGCTCGGGCGTGAAGACGCCGATGTACTTGAGGATCCGCATGCTCGGCATGCCGATCACGATCGCCTGGCCGGAGTGCCCCCCGGAAGCGAACATGTAGTACTCGTCGTGCCGTCCGGTCGGGGTGTAGGTCTTGAGCGCGGCCCGGACGTCGGCTTCCGAGAGATTGCGCGCCTGCATCAGCGCCACGACCGCCGCTCCACCTGCCTTCCCGTTGCCCGCCGCAAGCTCGGCGGATTGCTGGCCGCAGCCGAAAGCGAGACCCAGCACGGCGCCCAGCGCGGCGAGCCGACGGATCGATCGGGGAATCACGGGTTGCATCGGGTTCTCCTCAACGCGGCGCGAGGCCGCGGACATAGGCGCGCAGCGCCGCGACCACTTCGGGCTTGGCGGTCAGATCCGGATTGCCCGGCATCGCCGGACTCCGGCCGACGGCAGCGCCTCCGTACTGGATGATCTGTTCGATGTGCTCGTCCGAGACCGACTGCTGCCAATCAGGATCCTGGAGGTCGCGCGGCGTCGGCGTCAGGCTCGCCGAAGCCGGCCCATCCCCGGCCCCGGCCGAGCCGTGGCACGTGTAGCAACGCGTCGCAAAGATCTGCTCCGCTTCCGCGGTCGCTGCAGCCGACACCTGGGAAGCCTCCGCCGCTTGCGAACCGCTCGCCGGCGCCGGCTCGGGCGCGGACGCCGGTGTCGATCCCGATTCCGAGCCCGGACCGCAAGCCACGAGGATGCCGCTCACGAGCGCGGCACGGCCCAACAGACGCCATTCCAACAACCTGAACCCTCCTGCACGGATGTGACGGCGGCGCTTCCAAGCTTCCAAGAATCCTCCAAGGATCTTCCAAGAATCTTCCAGGAGTCGCGAATGCCTGGCGTCGCGAGGAGTCGAGCATCCGGAAGAAGCGCAAACCGGACTCGGCGATTCGACGACCTGCACCCGGAGCGCCCCGGGAGCCCTTCCCTGCTCCGGGTCTAGCTCAATTTCGCGTGAGCGCGAAGTCGAAAGCGAGAGCCGTGGGGACCCGTGCTCCCCGGCCATCGGCCCCGAGGCGGGCGTCCGGCCGGTCAGTCCTGGCTCGCGGCGGGGGCGAGCGGAAGCGCGAGCGCGAGCACGGGGCACAGGCCCCGCTCACCCACCAGGCGCAGAGCCTGACGGCCGGTCGGAACGAACTCCAGCGAGGCGACACCCGTCGCGATGGGTCGTGTGCACGACTCCTCGTGGGGAAGCAACGCTACGACATCGTTGCCACCGGGAACGCCGACCCGGCCGGCCAGCGGGAATCGTCCGCGCACCAGCACCACCGATTCGTCGCGGCCGATCTCGCGGAAACGCGCCGTGGCGCGCGGAATCGGCTGGCCTCCCGGCGAGCCGCGCGGCTGGCGGTCGCGCCAGGCGGCCAGCGACCCGACACCGACCGGATCGCACCGCTCGCCGTCGTGCTCGAAACGGCCGAAGTTTCCGTGCTTTCGATAGACCAGCGACGCCTCGGGGCGCAGCATCCGGACGCACGCGACGTCGTCTGCTGGCGCCAGCAACGTGAGCAGCGCACGCGCGGAACGGAACTCCACGAGGAGATAGGGCCCATGGCGATCGACTCGCAGGAGGGAAACCTTCGACGATGCGAACGGATTGAGGCCCTGCTCGAGGTGGCCCGCAGCCCGCCGACTCGAAGCGCAGGCCGCCATCGTTCCGACCAGGGCCAGCACGATGAGCGCGTGGCCACACCGCCGCCGGCGCCGACCCGCTCCGCGGTGCGGTCGCGGCACGCGCCCTCCCCCGCCGGTCGTTCGGAGCGCCCGCATTCCCATGATGGGCCCGAGTCTTCACGAGCACCCGGACCCCCGCAAGATGCAGACGCCGGCGCCGCCGCGGAGCGGATGCCGCGGCGCTGACGGAGAGCCTCGCGAACCCTTCGGCCTCGCGTCCGAGAGCGGTCCTCGACTTGCCGTGCCCGTTGGCGTGGCATCCCGTTGCTGAAGGATCGAGCAGAAGCGGCGTGTCCCCCGCGCGTGACGGATCTTGCGCGCCCGCGTGCTTCTCGTGGGCTCGTTTCAGCGCGTGCTGGTCTTGGCACGGCGGTTGCTCTCTGCCTGGGTCACCCGACCCGCTTCCCGGATCCTCGCCAACCCGGAGGTTTCGATGTCCCGACGTCGCCCGCTGTTTCCCGCTTCGCGCTCGCTCGCGCTGGGCGGCTTCGCACTCAGCGCACTCGCTGCCGCCCCGGCCTTCGCGGAGGAGGCCGCAGCTCTCGATTCTGGCGACACCGCGTGGATGCTCACCAGCTCGGCGCTGGTGCTGATGATGACCTTGCCGGGTCTCGCGTTGTTCTATGCGGGGCTGGTTCGGGCGAAGAATTCCCTCAGCCTCTTCATGCAATGCCTCGCCTCGGCCGGCATCGCCGGCGTGTTGTGGGTTCTCGTCGGCTACAGCCTCGCGTTCGACACCGGCAATGCCTTCATCGGCGGCCTCGGCAAGGTCGGACTCCAGGGAATCACGCCGGACTCGCTCTCCGGGACGATTCCCGAGTACGTCTTCGTGATGTTCCAGGCGATGTTCGCGATCATCACACCGGCTCTGATGATCGGCGCCTTTGCCGAACGGATGCGCTTCGGGCCTTTCGTCGCCTTCATCACGCTGTGGCTGCTCCTCGTCTACTGCCCGCTGGCCCACATGGTCTGGGGCGGTGGCTATCTCGCGGAGATCGGGGCGCTGGACTTCGCCGGCGGTCTGGTCGTCCACATGTCGAGCGGCTTCTCCGCCCTGGTGGCCGCGCTGTACCTCGGCAAGCGGCGCGGCTTCGGCAGGGACCCGATGCCGCCGCACAACCTGCCGTTCACCGTTCTCGGAGCTGCGTTGCTGTGGGTCGGCTGGTTCGGTTTCAACGCCGGCAGCGCGCTGGCGGCCAACGGCGTGGCGGCGCTGGCCTTCATCACCACCAGCACCGCGGCATCCGCGGCGCTCCTGGTGTGGCTGGCCATCGAGTGGCTTCACCGCGGCAAGCCGACCGTACTCGGGGCGGCCACGGCGGCCGTGGCGGGTCTCGTGGCCGTGACGCCGGCCTGCGCGTTCATCACGCCGCTCGGAGCCCTGGCGGTCGGCGCGGGGGTATCGGTGCTGAGCTACGCAGCCGTGACGCTGCTCAAACCCGCCCTCGGCTACGACGACTCGCTCGACGTGTTCGGCGTCCACGGCATCGGCGGCGCCTGGGGTGCCCTCGCGACCGGTCTGTTCCTCGCCGACTTCGCGCTCGTCGACGGCGTCTCGCGCGGCGCGCAGATCTGGATCCAGACCAAGAGCATCGTCTTCACGGCGATCTTCGCTCCGCTCGCGACGCTCGCGATCCTGTTCCTGCTGCGCGCGCTGTTCGGTTCACTGCGCGCCGACGACGAAGCGGAGTTCGTGGGCCTCGATCTCGCCGAGCACAGCGAGAGCGCCTACGAGTTCGGGACCGCCAGCGGGACCGCGACGGGCCACATGATGGCGGTCTCTCCGGCTCCCGTCCCGGTCCCGGCGACGGCGAAGGTCTGACTCCCGTCCTCGGCCGGCGACACCCCGGGGTTCCCGTGCGTCCGGTCTCTCGGGCTTCGAAATCGGCGGGAAGGAGGGCCCCGTTGCCGGCGCTTCGGGCGGCACCGGAGAGGCGGCAGCGGCGCCGAGTTGACGGGCCCGCCGCCACGGGAAACACTCCATCCGCATAAACGGATTGAATGATGGAGAACCGCCCCATGTCCACCCCGACCCGCCTGCCCTTCAAGGTCGCCGACCTGTCGCTCGCCGAATGGGGCCGCAAGGAAATCCGCCTCGCAGAATGCGAGATGCCGGGGCTGATGGCGCTGCGCGAGCGCTACGAAGGCCGCGCTCCGCTCGCCGGAGCCCGCATCATGGGCAGCCTGCACATGACGGTGCAGACGGCGGTGCTGATCGAGACCCTCGTCGACCTCGGCGCCGACGTCCGCTGGGTGTCGTGCAACATCTTCTCGACGCAGGACCACGCGGCGGCCGCCGTCGCCGTCGGCCCGGACGGCACGCCGGAGCAGCCGAAGGGCATCCCGGTGTTCGCGTGGAAGGGCGAGACGCTCGAGGAATACTGGTGGTGCACGCGGGAGGCGCTGGTCTGGCCCGACGACAAGGGCCCGACGCTGATCGTCGACGACGGCGGCGACGCGACGCTGCTGGTCCACAAGGCGCTCGAGTTCGAGCAGGCCGGTGCGATCCCCGCCTTCGACCCGAAACAGGACCCCGAGGAATGGGGCGTGATCCTCGACCTGATCCGCCGCGAGCTCGCGGAGCATCCGGGTCTGTGGAGCGCCCTCGCCCGCGGCGTCCGTGGCGTCTCCGAGGAGACGACGACCGGCGTCCATCGCCTCTACCAGATGGAGAAGGCCGGCACACTGCTGTTCCCGGCGATCAACGTCAACGACTCCGTCACCAAGAGCAAGTTCGACAACATCTACGGCTGCCGGCACTCGCTGATCGATGGTCTCAACCGCGCGACGGACGTGATGCTCGGCGGCAAGGTCGCCGTCGTCTGCGGCTTCGGCGAGGTCGGCAAGGGCTGCGCGCAGTCGCTGCGCGGCCAGGGCTGCCGCGTGCTCGTGACCGAGATCGACCCGATCTGCGCGCTGCAGGCCGTGATGGAGGGCTACGAGGTCACGACGCTCGACGACGCGCTCGAGACGGCCGACCTGTTCATCACGGCGACCGGCAACGCCCACGTGATCGCCGCCGAGGACATGGCCCGGATGAAGGACAAGGCGATCATCGGCAACATCGGCCACTTCGACAACGAGATCGACATGGCCGGCCTGAAGGCGGTGCCGGGCATCCGCAAGATCAACATCAAGCCGCAGTACGACGAGTGGGTCTTCCCGGACGGCCATTCGGTGCTGGTGCTCGCCGAAGGCCGGCTGCTGAACCTCGGCTGCGCCACCGGCCACCCGAGCTTCGTGATGTCGGCCTCGTTCACGAACCAGGTGCTCGCGCAGCTCGAGCTGTTCGAGAAGGCCGAGAAGTACGAGAAGCGCGTCACCATGCTGCCGAAGCAGCTCGATGAGGAAGTCGCGCGGCTCCACCTCCAGAAGCTCGGTGTCAAGCTGACGAAGCTGACCCAGAAGCAGTCCGACTACATCGGGATCCCCGTCGAAGGGCCGTACAAGCCCGATCACTACCGCTACTAGCGTCAAGCAAGGGGCCGGGTTCGTTCGTCAACTTTTCCGTCCGGAAAAGTTGACGAACGAACCCGGCCCCTTGCTTGACGTCAGAGCTTCGCGAGGATGCGGTCCGCGTAGCCGCGCAGCGCGTCGATCTTCTGCGTGAACGTCATCGTGTCGGCTTCGTAGGCGTTCCGGAAGCCGACGATGGTGTCGGTCACGCCCTGGTCCTCGAGACGCCGGACGCCGTCGAGTGTGTAGGCGTCGAGCGCGATCGCGTGCACTTCGAAGGGCTCGCGGTCGCGCCCGACCTCGCGGCGCAAGACGCCGAGCCTCGCGATCGCACGCGCGAGTTCGCCGGCGTCGCCCCCCGCGTGCATCCAGCCGTCGCCGAGCCGGGCGGCCCGGCGCAGCGCCGGCTCCGCGTGGCCGCCGACGAGGATCGGGATCGGCTCCGGCGGCGTCGGGCACAGCTTGATGCTCGGCACCTGGTAGTGCTTGCCGTCGTACGAGAAGAAGCCCCCGGCCGTGAGCCCGCGCACGATCTCGATCATCTCGTCCGTGCGGGCGCCGCGCGTCTTCCAGTCCGTGCCGGTCACGACGAAGTCCTCCGGCCACGGCGACAGGCCGACGCCGAGCGACAGACGGCCGCGCGTCAGCACCGCGACCGACGACGCTTGCTTCGCCACCAGCACCGGCTGCCGGATCGGCAGCTTGACGACGAAGGTCGTGAAGCGCAGCCGGTCCGTGATCGCGCCCATCGCAGCGATCAAACAGAACGGGTCGAGGATGGGCTTGTCCTCGAGGAACTCCCGGTTTCCGTCGGGGGTGTACGGATACCGGGAAGCCGAGACTTCCGGATAGCAAAGGCTGTCCGGGACGGTCATCGAGTGGAAGCCGGCGCGCTCCGCCTCGAGCGCCAGCGGCAACAGTTGTTCGGGGTCGCACATGGACTCGGCGTAGGTGAAGCGCACGCGATCCTCCAGCCGCCGCTGCTCCGGCGGGCGAGTCGGGTCGATGCTATCCCACGCGGGCTCTCAGAGGCTTGCCGAAAATCGGCCGCTGGCGAACGCGCATCGCCGGGTGTGCGCCTCCCGCCCGGCTCCGAACATCGTCGGCCGATTTTCGGCAAGCCTGTCAGGCGCCGTAGAGCGCGGTGCGCAGCCGGCGCATGCCGCGCAGCCAGCGATCCGGATCGCCAGCGCGCCGCTGGAAGAAGTCCGCGACCTGCGGGTGGGGCAGGATCAGGAAGCGCTCTTCGCGCAGGCCTTCGATGACGGCGTCCGCCACGGCCTCCGGCTCGAGGGCGCCGGGCAGCAGATGCGCGCCGATGCCGGCGGCCGCGGCGCCCTCGACCATCGGCGTGCGCACGCCCATCGGGCACAGACAGGAGATGCGGATCCCGCGCTCGCCGTAGGCGATCGCGAGCCACTCGGCGAACGCCACGGCGGCGTGCTTCGTGACGGAGTAGGCCTGGCTGCCGAGATCCGTCAGCAGGCCGGCGGCCGAGGCCGTCGTCAGCAGAGTGCCCTCGCCCCGCTCGAGCATCGCCGGCAGCACGGCGCGCGCCGCGTAGACGTGCGCCATCACGTTCACCGCCCAGCTCGTGGTCCACGCCTCGTCGGGCGCGAACGGGCCGGCGGTCATCGGATCGAGCCCGCCGCCGAGCGCGACGCCGGCGTTCGCGCAGAACAGATCGATCGCGCCGAACCGACCCTCGACACGTGTGACCAGCGCCCGGACCTGCGCTTCGTCCGCGACGTCGCACCCGACGGCGACGCCGCCGATCGCATCCGCCACCGCCGAGGCGCCCGCTTCGTCGCGATCCGCGACGACGACGCCGCGCGCGCCTTCCGCGGCGAAGCGGCGACACAGTGCCGCCCCGATGCCGCTGGCGCCGCCGGTGACGACGACGACCCGTTCGCGCACTTCCATCCGCCCTCCTCCGTCGACGCGCGACGCTACACCAGCTCCCGCGCGGCGTGCGCCGGCCCGCGAAAGCGCAGCCACACCACGAGCGAGGCCGCCACCAGCGCGAGTCCGATGCACAGGCCCCACCAGACCCCCGCCAGCCCCCAGCCGGCGGACAGCGCCAGCCACGCGCCGAGGGGGATGCCGAGCAGCCAGTAGCTGACGGCGTTGAACACCGCGGCGGGTCGCGTCCGTCCCATGCCGCGCAGCACGCCGCAGCCGACGACCTGGAGGCCGTCGAAGATCTGGAACGCGGCCGCGATCGGCAGGATCGACGCAGCGAGGCCGACGACGACGAGATCCGGTGTGTAGAGCAGCGGCAGCTGATGCCGGAGCGCCAGGAAGACGCCGGCTGCCGCCGCCATCAGCCCGGCTGCCATCGCCATGGCGACCCACGCGGCGCGCTGCGCGTCGTCGAGCCGGCGCGCGCCGATCAGGTTCCCGACCCGGGTGACGGCGGCGAGCGCGACGCCGAGCGGCATCATGAACGACAGCGCCGCCAGGTTGAACACGATCGTGTGGGCTGCGAGCGCATGGGTGCCGAGGCGGCCGGCGATCAGCGCGGCGCCGAGAAAGGCCCACGCCTCGAGTGACGTCTGCACGCCCACGGGAATCCCGAGCGCGAGCACCTCGCGCAAGCCGGGCCATGCCAGCGCGTGGCGCGACCACGGGACCCACGCGGCCTCGTGCAACCGGAACCGGATCACCAGGGTCGCGAGCGCCGCCAGCGACGCGACGCGCGTTGCACCGGTGGCGATGCCGGCACCCTCGAGGCCGAGCCGCGGAAACCCGAAGTGGCCGAAGATCAGCGCGTAGTTCGCGACGACGTTGAAGAGATTCGCGCCGAGCAGGACCCACAGCGCGGGCCGCACGATCTCGCGTCCCTGCAGATACTGGCGAAGCGCGAAGAACGCCAGGAAGAACGGCAGGCTCGGCAGCTGCACGAGGGTGTAGCGCTCCGCCGCGGCGGCGAGCGCCGGATCCTGCCCCATCGCCCGCAGGAACTCCTCGGTGCCGAACCACAGCAGCGCGAGCGGCACGCTGAGCACGACCGAGAGCACGAGTCCGCGCTGGAGCGCGATCCCCGCGCGCCGCCCGTCGCCGGCCCCGTGCGCCTGCGCGACGATCGGATCGAGACCGTAGAGCGTGCCGACCGCCAGCTGCAACGTGCCCCAGACCCAGACATTCGCGAGCGCCGCGGCCGACAGCGCCTCGACCGCGTAGCGCCCGAGCATCAGCGTATCCACGACACCGAGCATCATGGTGCTGATCTGGGTCACGGCGACCGGCCACGCGAGCGTGGTCAGTCGCCGGATCTCGATTCGCACGGGCGAGAGCGGGGGCCGCGGGTCAGTCAACGCGCCGGATCACGACGACGCGACGCGCCCATTCCGGACCCGGGGGCGCACCGGGCGAGAGCTCGATCCGGCGGCCGACGCCCTGCACGAGCCGCGTTCCCTCCGGCGTCTCGACCCATCCTTTCGCGCGCAGGGCGCCGAGCCCGCGCAGCCGCGCGATCAGCGTATCCGGCGCGATTCCGGCCTCGACGTCGATCAGTTCGCTGGCGAAGCGTTCGTGGACGTGTCCGTCGCCGCAGACGTGACCGTCTCGGGGAACGCGCCCGCCGCGCGGCGTTTCCGGCGGCACCAACAGCGCGCGATCCACCTGCCCGTGCACGGCGCGGACGATCACCGCGTCCGGCTCGAGCGCGCGCAGCTGCGTCTCGAGCGCGGGCAGGCGCGCCTCGTCGACGCGGTCGACCTGGTTCAGCACCAGCAGATCCGCCGCCGACACCTGCTGCTCGAAGGTCGGCCCGAGGTCACGCCCTTCGGCGAGCTGCTCGGCATTGACGACGACGATGCCGAGATCATCGGAGATCCATTCCGAGACGGGCGGCCGCCACAGCGAGAGCTGCACATCGTAGGGCAGCGCCACGCCCGAGGTCTCGATGACGATCTGATCCGGCGCCACCTCACGCCGCAGCGCTTCCAGCGTATTCACCAGATCGTCGGTGAGTTCGCAGCACACGCAGCCGCCCTCGAGCTCCCGGATCGGGACGCCGCCCGGGGCCGTGTCGGCGCCGGCGAGCAGTGCGCGGTCGATGCCGAGCGCGCCGAACTCGTTCGAGACCACGGCGACGCGGACGCCCGCCGCCTGGGCCTCCGCCAGCAGGTGCCGGACCAGCGACGTCTTGCCGGCGCCGAGGAAGCCCGCCACCACGAGCACCGGAATGCGATCGACTTCTGACATCACGAGTCCGGGGACGATACCCTTCGCCGCCTCATGCGCCCGCCGGTCCGCCCTACCGGCCGCGCGAATGCGGTTCGGATGAGATTTCGGGATTCCTCGGATACCGTACGCGGGGCCGGAGGCATGCGAACCACCGACAGCGCCGGCGCAGACGACTTGATCGCCGCCATCCCAACCGTTCTTCAGCCGCTGCAGAGGCGTGGGTCACAACGAATGTCATACGTACACGACATCCTGGAAAGCCTGAGGCGCAGCAGCCCTGCGCAGGCGGAGTTCTACCAGGCCGCCGAGGAAGTTCTCGAGTCCCTCGAGCCGCTGCTCGAAGCAGACTCGCGCTACGTCCGGCACGGCATCATCCGGCGCATCGTCGAGCCGGAACGCCAGATCCTGTTTCGCGTCACCTGGGTGGACGACGATGGCCGCGTTCAGGTCAACAAGGGCTACCGCGTACAGTTCAATTCCGCGCTCGGCCCCTACAAAGGCGGATTGCGCTTTCATCCCACCGTCACGTCGAGCGTCGTCAAGTTCCTGGGCTTCGAGCAGATCTTCAAGAACGCCTTGACCGGACTTCCCATCGGGGGCGGCAAGGGTGGTGCGGACTTCGATCCGAAGGGGCGCAGCGATGGCGAGGTGATGCGCTTTTGTCAGTCCTTCATGACGGAGTTGCAGCGGCACATCGGGTCCGTGATCGACGTGCCCGCCGGCGACATCGGTGTTGGTGCGCGGGAGATCGGCTACCTGTACGGCACGTATCGCCGCCTGACGGGCCGCTTCGACGGGGCGATCACCGGCAAGGGCCTGACCTGGGGTGGCTCGCTCGGCCGCAAAGAGGCGACGGGCTACGGCTGTGTCTACTTCGCGGAGAACATGCTCAATGAGCGCGGCCAGGGCCTGCAGGGGGCCATCTGCCTGGTATCGGGGGCCGGGAACGTGGCCCTATACACCATCGAGAAACTACTCCAGATGGGAGCGATCCCGGTCACCTGTTCTGACTCTACCGGTACCATTCACCACCCCGGCGGCATCGACCTCACGGTCCTGAAAGCCCTGAAGGAACGAGACCGGTGCTCTCTCATCGGTTACCTGGATGCTCATCCCGATGCGGAGTTCACGCCCGTCGCCGACTACCCGGCCGACGGCCATGCGGTCTGGCGATACCCGGCCCAGGCGGCGTTCCCCTGCTCCACCCAGAACGAGCTGACGGCTGCCGATGCGGCCGCCCTGCTGGGCAACGGCGTCACCTGTGTCAGTGAAGGGGCCAACATGCCGAGCGAGGCGAGTGCGGTAGAGCTGTTTCTCGAAGCCGGTATTGCCTACGGACCCGGTAAGGCCGCCAACGCCGGGGGCGTGGCGACGAGTCAGCTCGAGATGCAGCAGAACGCCGGACTCACGCGCTGGAGCATGGAAAAGGTCGACGCCAGCCTCGGCGCGATCATGGCGGGCATCTTTCGGCGCGCCAGCGACACGGCAGTCGAGTTCGGCCAGCCGGGCAATCTGGTGCTCGGCGCCAACATCGCGGGCTTCCGTCTGGTGGCGGACGCCATGATCGAACAGGGCCTCCTCTAGCCGCCGGCCTCACGACGACGAGAGCCGGGGACGATACCCTCCGCGCCCTCATGCGCCCGTCCCCTGCTCCCGCCGCCGGTCCGCTCACTGGCACCGTCGTCGTCGATCTCAGCCGTGTGCTCGCCGGCCCTTTCTGCACGCTGCAGCTCGCGGAGCTCGGCGCCCGCGTGATCAAGGTCGAGCGGCCCGGAAGCGGCGACGACGCGCGACACATCGGTCCGTTCGTCGCGGACGAGTCCGCGTACTTCGTGTCACTCAACCGCGGCAAGGAGAGCATCGCGCTCGACCTGCGGGACGCCGGCGACCGCGGGCTGTTCGAGCGGCTGCTCGCGCGCGCCGACGTGCTCGTCGAGAACTTCCGGCCCGGCGTGCTGGAGCGCCTCGGCTTCGGCTGGGACGCCGTCCACGCGCGGCATCCCCGGCTCATCTACGCGTCGGTGTCGGGCTTCGGGCACACGGGCCCGTGGGCGCAGCGTCCAGCCTACGACCTGGTGGCGCAGGCGCTCGGCGGGCTCCTGTCGATCACCGGCCCGGTCGGCGGTCCTCCGGTGCGCGTCGGCACGTCGCTCGGCGACCTCGCGGCGGGTCTGTTTGCCGCGCTCGGCATCGCCGCGGCGCTGGCCGAGCGCGCGCACACCGGTCGCGGGCGACGCGTCGACGTCGCGATGCTCGACGCACAGGTGGCGCTGCTCGAGAATGCCGTCGCCCGCTTCGCGGCGACCGGCGAGATCCCGGGTCCGCTCGGCACGCGGCATCCCTCGATCGCGCCGTTCGAGGCGTACCCCGCCGCGGACGGCCCGCTCGTGATCGCCTGCGGCACGGATGCGCTGTTCCGAAGCCTTGCACGGGTCCTCGGCGCCCCGGCGCTCGCCGATGATCCGCGGTTCGCCAGCGCCGCCGCGCGCAACGCACACGTCGAGGCGCTGCACGCCGCGCTGGCCGAACGGCTCGCCGCCCGGCCCCGCGCCGAATGGATCGCCGTCCTCGACGCCGCCGGCATCCCGTGCGCACCGATCCAGAATGTCGCGGAGGTTCTCGCCACACCCCAGGTCCGCGCCCGCAACATGATCGTCGACGTGGACCAACCCGGTGTCGGCCGCTTCCCAGTACCCGGCAACCCGATCAAGCTCAGCGACACGCCGGACCCGCCGACGCGGCGAGCCGCACCGGCGCTCGACGCGGACCGCGATCGGCTGCTCCGCTGGCTCGACGACGGGCTGCGCCCACCGGACTGAACGACTCGGGTTGGTCCGAAGCTGGCGGACTCGTCGTGTAGACCGTCGACACCCGCGAGGGATCCGAGGCGACTCGCGCTCTGCGGTCATCGACCGGCTTCCTGGGGAGACCCACGGGCCTCGTCACGGCGTCCAGTGCGCGGTTCCGAGCCGGGAGTCCTTGCGGCGCTGCTTGTCGAACGGTCGCGTGTCGAGCGCGACCGCCTTCCCGCCGTGCGGCGAGTCGATCCCGTGGAGCGCTTCGGCGAAGCGGCGCTCGCAATGGCGCGCAGCCTCCATGCGCGGCGGATGGGGATGCTCGCGAACGCGGCCGATCGTCGGGTTCGTGTTGATCTCGTAGACCTGCGGCGCGCCGTCGACCAGCGCGAAATCGGCGCGCCCGTACTCGATCGCGCCGAGTTCGAAGGCCGGCCGCAGCGGATCGCCGAACCGGTTCTCGCGCAGTTCGGTGAACTCTGCCTCGTAGAGCGCGAGTCCCGCGACGCCCAGCTTCCCCCGCTTCGCCGACCAGTACTCGTCGAACACGCCGAGCGTCGGCACCATCGTCTCGCCGACCCGGAATACGGCGCGCTTGTGGAAGAGCTGGTCCCGGATCGGCTGCGCGCAGTATTCGACGACCAGGAGCTCGCGGCTGGGGTGCCCGGCGGCGATGGCCCCGTCGATGGCGCCCTCGAGAGCGGTGCGGTCGTACAGGAGATCGCCCAGCGGTCCGCGATGGCCGGAGTCCGTGCGCAGGAACACCGGCCACGCGTCGGGCCATTCCCCGTCGGCGACGCGCCAGACGCCGAAGCGGTTGAGGCCGGCTCCGCGCAGGCGGCGGAGCAGCGAAGCCCGCTGACACGCGCGCGCGGGATCGTTCAGGCACTTCACACCGGCCGCCTCGAGCAGGCGGTACGCGAGCGCCGCCAGCTCGAGGTCCCAGAAGCCGAGGCGATCCATGTCGGTGAAAACCCACGTCGCGCGCGGCAGCGAGTCCGCGGCGAAGATCCGGTCGTAGCTCCACAGCCGGACGTCCGGCGTCCCGGGGAGCTTCAGCAGCGGCTCGTGCGTGACCATCTTCGACCGGGTCATCGCGAAGCAGATCATCGGGCACTCCGTCTCGCCGCCGACCCGGAGTCCTGCAGGGAGCGAGGGTTGGAGATGGAGGTATATCAAAGTATCCTCCGGCCGTTCGACTCATCTTCCACCGCAGAATCTTCCACCGCACGCAGAATGGGGGGGACCACATGACTCAGCGCAAGACCCGCATCGATCTCGATCCGTCGAAACTGCTCGGCTTCAAGCTGGTGCTGCCGCAGGTCAAGATCGGCGAGAAGCCCGTCTCGGGACCCATGGGGCCGAAGATCGGCGAGAAACCCGTCTCGGGACCCATGGGGCCGAAGATCGGTGTCAAGCCGGCGTGACCCGGGATTGAGCCTCGGTCCGCCGGACCCGTTCCGGCCATGAGCGGGAGTCGCTCACAGGCGCAAGGGCGCCCGCGAGCGACCCCCGATTCCTACGCTCGACGTGCGGAGTGAGTCCTCCGTCGATGCCACCGGACCATGACCCTCCACCATCGCTTCGCACCGGACGCGCGCCGCGCGCGCGCACTCGATCACGCGATGCATCGGGCGCTCGCCGAGAGCCTGATGCACATCGTCGAGCGCTGTCGCGGCAGGGGGATCGAGATCGACGAAGCCGCCCTCGTCCGTGTCGCCGACGGCATCCGGACCGGCGCGCGCCACCTGCCGCCGACCTTCGGCCTCTACTACGAAGCGGCCGGCGCGCTGCTCGACGGCCGGAACGACGAGGCCGAGACGCTGCTCGCAGCGCTCGCGCGGGAGCGTCCGATCGACCCGGCCTCGGACGGGCTTCGCATGGTCGCTCTGGGCGAGCCGGCGCTCGCCGCCCACACGGAGCGCTATCAGCGCATCATGGGGAGTGATCCGACTTCGTCGTTCCCATTCCTCCCGCCGCGGCCAGACACGGCGGCGGCGTTCCGCGCCCGCTTCCAGCGGGGCTTCGCGCTGCTCGAGCGCGCCATTCCCGAGCTCGCTGCCGAGATCCGCGCGATCGTCAGCGAGGTGATCCTCACCGTGGGGACGCCGGCGCGCGGCTACACCTTCGACGGCGGCTCCTCGTACCAGCTCTGGGGAGGGCTCTTCCTGAACGCCGAAAGCCACGAGACGGACGTCGCGATCATCGAGCTCCTCGCGCACGAGGGCGCCCACAACCTTCTCTTCGGCTTCACGATCGACGAACTCCTCGTCGAGAATCCCACCGACGAACGCTTCGACTCACCCCTGCGCCGCGATCCGCGCCCGATGGACGGGATCTATCATGCGACCTTCGTCTCCGCCCGAATGCACTGGGCGATGTCCCGACTCCTCGACGCGTCCGTGCTCGACGGCGCGGCCACCGCCGCAGCGCGGAAGGCGCGCGCGACCGATCACGAGAACTTCGAGAAGGGATTCGACGTCGTCGCCCGACACGGGCGCCTCACTCCGACCGGAACGGCCCTGATGGACGGCGCCCGCGCCTACATGGACGGGGTGGGCTGAGGCCCCCTCGCACGGGCCAACGCCCGCGGCTACGCCGCAGCGCTCCGCTCGGCTTCCTCACTCCGGCGCCCGAGCTGCGCGCCGAGCAGGCACAGAGCGAGCACCGCGCCCACTGCTCTCCGATGCCATCGGGGCAGGGACGCACCCTCGGTGTCTCTCACCCGCGATCCGGTGGCGCCGGAACCGGCGTCGGGGTCGGCGTGGCGGTGTCCAGGACCTCCACCGAGGCGGTGCCGCGGCGCAGGAAGGGGCTCGGGTTCGTGATGCCGCCCACCGCGTAGATCTTTCCGGCCGGATCGACCGCCACGGCGTGGTGGAAGCGCCGGTGGCGCAGCCGCGGGCCTTCGGCCCAGCGATCCGTCTTCGGGTCGTAGACGAAGACGCGGCGTGAGCCGATGGGGTTCGAGTACGAGACGGCGCCGCCGATCACATAGATGCGTCCATCTGCGCCGAGCGCCGCTCCCATCGCGTGGCGGCCCTTCGGCATCGGCGTGCGCTCGCTCCAAGTGTCGGTCGCAGGGTCGTAGGCCTCGACCGAGCGCAGCGCCTCCTTCCCAAATGCGCGCATCTCGCGCGCCGCCGCCTCGAGTTCCGCCGCGCTCTCGTAGTCCTCCTCGTGCACGGACCCGCGGTGTCCGTAGCCGCCGAAGACATAGAGCTTGCCATCTGGACCGAAGGCACCGGCTGCCAGCCTCCGGCTCGTCTTCATCGGACTGCGCTCGGCCCACGAGTTCTCGGCCGGATCGTAAACCTCTACAACGTCCACGAGCTGCCACTGATGCCACGAGCGGGGATCCCGCTCGTGGCGGTTTAGCGGGTGGCCGACCCCGCCCACGAGATAGATCTTGCCGTCGGGAGCCGTCGCTGTGAGACCAGACTTGCGGATCATCCGCGGCACCGGCGGGAGCCAGGTGTGCGTGGCGTTGTCCGAGATCGGTAGCGCGTGCTGATCCCAGACATCGCGCTTCGGATCGAAGAAGACCGGGGCGGCCTCGCCGAACCAGTAAAGGAGCCCATCCCGTCCCGCTGCGCCCGCTGGCTTCTCGAAACGGAGGCCACCGTCGTACTCCTGCCATTCGATCCACTCGCGGATCGGCTTCGCGCCGATCTCGTTGGAAGCCATAAGACTCTTCGTGACTCGATTGCGGGCACGAACCGCCCTCACCTCCGGCCCCCGCCGCCACGCGTTGGCCTCGGGATCGAAGATGTCGAGGGCCCGCTTGCCGATCCCGTACTTGCGTCCATCGGGCACGGGGGCTGTGTAGCCGGCGTAGGCGTAGACGGCACCCGCGAGGTCGCAACCAGCCACGTGCATCCAACGCGGCTCGGGGAGCGGCGCCACCTCCTGCCAGCTCGCCGCGGACGCTACGCGCGCGCAGGCGAGCGCGAGCACGAATGCCATCAGCTCCGGCCGGCTTCGCATGCCTGAGCTCCTACGGCGTGAGAGGCGGGATCGTGAAGGCTTGATCGGGCGGCTCCAGCGGCACCTTGAGACTGCCCGGGCCGAGGCTCACAACCACTGGGCGGACGGCTGTGATCCGTGCGCTGAGGTCCTCAGAAGCGACGATCGGGAGCGATGCATGCAAGCTCCTGCTCCTCGTCGAGATACCCACCGTAGAGCACCAGCGCGCCACCGGTGAGCCCCGGGTTCTGCGCATCGAACTCGATCGCCGTCTCGAACGAGGCGACTCCGGGCTCTGTCTCCGTCGGAGGCATGAACTGAGATTCACGCAGCGTCATGGCCGAGAGTCCAAGTCGAGCCGACGTGATCGCCCGACACGGAGTCCGTCATCGGTCGGGTTCCAGTCGCTCTCCCATCCTCTCTCCCATCCCGGCGAGTCGCTCCATCTCCTCCCGGAATGCGACCTGGGCGCGCAGGATGCGCAGGCTCTTCTCCACCTGCACGCGCACGTCTTCGAAGGGCCGCTGCACTGCGGGCTGCACGTCCACCAGCTCGACGAGCGCACTGCCGTTGCCCTCCGCAACGAGCACGCGTTCGCCCGGCATCGTCAGCGCGAGCGTCTCGGGCCCGACCGCCGCAGCCGCCGCCGCACTCGGCATTGGATCGAGCTCCTCGGCCAGCGCCGGATCGAGCCGACCCGCCGCGCCGAGCGCCTCGTCGGCAGCACGGGCCTCCGCCTGCGAAGCGAACCGCTGCCGGCGCAGCCGCACCCGGCGCTCGGTGTAGCGCACGCGGGTCTGCTCGTAGTGCGCGCGTAGCTCGTCCTCCTCGAGCACGAGGCCGTCGCGGATCGCCGCGAACAGCGCGTCGCGCAGCAGCTCTTCCTCGCGCTGCCGGGTCTCGTCGTGAAGGCGTGCAAGAGCCGCCTGGACCTCCGGCGCTCCATCGAGACCCCGCCGCCGCGCCTCTTCGGCCGCGAGCTCGCGGATGCGTGCGATCCGGCTCGCGCGCTCCGGCTCGGGTCCGCGAACGGTGTCGCCGGGCACTCGCGCGGGCGCCGCTTCGGTTCCGGTCTCCGCGACCGGAGACTGCGCCGAAGCGCTCCGCTCGGCCTCCTCACTCCGGCAACCGAGCTGCGCACCGAACAGGCAAAGAGCAGCCAGCACCACGGCCGCCTTCACTTGGCCGGCCTCGTGTCGAGCACTTCCACCGTCGCGCCGAGGTCCGCCTCGATGTGGTCGCCGGCGAGGCGCTGGCGCAGTGTGCGCTTTCTCGGGCCGACGAAGCCGCCGATCGCGT